>CACXAT010000004.1 GCA_902765725.1 uncultured Lachnospiraceae bacterium
AACGCTCGGCAGAGATAAAACAGAGGTGCTATGCACAATCGGTTCGTCCGATTATTATCTTTGCGTCAGCGCAAAACAGCCGCAGCTTTTAAAGGAGCTCAATACAGCCCAAACAATGCTTGCCGCGGAGGAGCCGAATTACCTCAGTGCGTTGAATTCCAAATACTACTCCGTAAGTGTGATGAGCAGGGCTTTTTCTGCTGCGGAAAAGAATTGGCTTGAAACCCACAACAAGGTTGAGGTGGGATACCTGCTCGACTACCTGCCCTACTGCGACCGTACAAAAGACGGACAGGTGACGGGTATCGTCAAAGATATACTGCCGAAGATGTTTGAAAGCCTCGGGATAACCGGGGTTGAAATAAGCTATAAGGGCTATGAAAACTACGATGATATGGTTTTAGCCGTCAATAACGGAGATGTCGATATAGCGTTTCCGGTGGGCGGCGATTTGTACTATTCCGAGGCGAGCGGAATTTACCAGACAAACACCGTAGCCTCGTCTCCCACAGAGCTTGTCTACAAGGGAACTCTTAACGAAAACAGCGACGCTGTATTTGCCGTTAACGAAAACAACAGCATGCAGCGGTATTTTGTCAAGGCGGTTCTTCGCGGAGAGGCGGATTTGACTACGCTTAACGGACTTCGCGCGTATGAAATCCTGAAAAACCGAAAGTACAGCGACCTGAGTATGTATCCGCTCGGAATTGACGACGCGCGTTACTTCGGTATAAAAATCGGCAACGAGGGGCTGCTGAAGCTTCTGGAAGGATCCGAGATCGAGGTTCCGGTCGGTGCTACCAGCAAGAACGCGATGGTGCCGATGACCACACTGAATACGAAGAATATACTGTTCATCTGCGGCGGAGCATTTCCGGGACTGGAAGAGATCATCAAAGAGCGGCTTACCAGGTCGTCCCTGATGGGGTTCGGATCTTCCCTGAAGGATGAGTATGACGATGATCCGGACATCCTGACAAGGGTCAAGACGGAGGATCTTCGAAAGTATGGGATGATCCCCGAATTTGTGGGCAGACTTCCCATGATCTTTGCGCTGAGGAAGCTGGACCGGGATATGCTGGTCCGGATCCTGAAGGAGCCGAAGAACGCGATCCTCAAACAGTACCAGAAGCTGCTGGAGCTGGATGAGGTGAAGCTTGATTTTGATGACAGTGCGCTGGAAGCGATCGCGGAGCAGGCACTGGAGAGAGATACCGGAGCCAGGGCGCTTCGGTCCGTCATCGAGGAGTTCATGCTGGACATCATGTATGAGATCCCCAAGGACGATAACATCGGCCAGGTTCTGATAACCAGGGCGTACATAGAAAAAACAGGCGGACCGGTGATCACCCTGAGGGGCGCGCAGACTCCTCTGCTGGCAGATCACGGCCGGTCGGAAGAATAACACAGTAGATACAGATCTGGGCGGCAAGGCCCGGGAGGGAGCGGTAGCTGTATATGAGTGAAAACGCACAGGCGCAGTTTGTGCAGGCTCTGCATGATATTGTTAACAAGGCAAGGCGCAACAAAGACACCATTGGGATGGATGAGATCTCCAGAGCATTTGAAGGAATGGACCTTCCGGTCGAGCAGATGGAGGAGATCTATGAGCATATCCGCAGTCAGAACATCATCGTCACCCAGGGCAAGGGGCCCGATGAGGGCTTTGACGGTGAAGATGTCCCGGAGGAGACCGACGATATCCTGATCGATGTCGATACGGATGATGACGACCTTCTGGATGATGATGAAGACCTGGAGAATCTCGATGATGTGGAAGAGGTCCGCATCGAGGAGACCTCGGAGGTCCTGGAGGGTGTATCCACCGAAGACCCGGTCCGCATGTATCTGAAGGAGATCGGCAACGTCCCGCTGCTGACCTCTGAGCAGGAGGTAGATCTTGCCAGACGTGTGGAGGAGGGCGATCCGGAGGCCAAGAAGGCGCTGACAGAGGCGAACCTTCGTCTTGTCGTATCCATCGCCAAGAAATATGTCGGACGCGGCATGCCGTTCCTGGATCTGATCCAGGAGGGCAACATGGGCCTGATGAAGGCCGTCGACAAGTTCGACTATACCAAAGGATATAAGTTCTCGACCTACGCGACCTGGTGGATCCGCCAGGCCATCACCCGCGGCATCGCGGATACCGGAAGAACCATCCGTGTCCCGGTCCATATGGTGGAGACCATCAATAAGACACTGCGCATGACCAGGCAGCTGCTCCAGGAACTCGGGCGTGAGCCCACCCCGGAGGAGGTGGCGGAGAAGCTGGGAGTGCCGGCGTCCAGAGTGCGCGAGGTCCTGAAGATCTCCAGAGATCCGGTATCCCTGGATACCCCCATCGGTGAGGAGGATGATTCCCACCTCGGGGACTTCATCGAGGACGATACCGCACTGTCTCCGGCGGACAGCGCAACATTCTCCATGCTGAAGGAAGAGCTGTCCAACGCGCTGGAATCCCTCACGGAGAGAGAGCGCCAGGTCGTCAAGCTCAGGTTCGGCCTGGAGGACGGCAGGGCCAGGACCCTGGAGGAGGTCGGCAAGGAGTTCAACGTTACCAGAGAGCGTATCCGCCAGATCGAGGCGAAGGCTCTGAGGAAGCTGAGACATCCCAGCCGCTCCAAGCGCCTGAAGGACTTCCTCACGTGAATACCTTCAGTTATGAACAGGCGGTGGCCTATATCTCAGATATCCCGCGGTTCACCAGGAAAAATGAAGCCGGCAACACCATAGAGCTTCTGCGAAGGCTCTCTCACCCGGAGCGGTCCTTCAGGGTGATCCACGTTGCCGGGACCAATGGAAAAGGGAGCGTCTGCGCGTTCCTGGAATCCATATTCAGAAGGGCCGGATACAGGACGGGGCTGTTCACATCGCCCCATCTTGTGAAGATCAATGAGAGATTTCAGACCTGCGCCGGGATGTGCACCGACGAGGAGTTCCTGGATGCCTTCAACCATGTGATGAAGGCAGTGGAAGAGATGGTGGCAGA
This sequence comes from uncultured Lachnospiraceae bacterium, assembly GCA_902765725.1. Lineage (GTDB taxonomy): Bacteria > Bacillota > Clostridia > Lachnospirales > Lachnospiraceae > Porcincola. Next base: position 2,990 of record CACXAT010000004.1, read on the forward strand.
CGGATATGCCCATCCCACTTATTTCGAATTCCTGTTCGCTGCGGGCATGTGGTATTTCCGGGAGCAGAAGATCGAGATTCTTCTGTGCGAGACCGGACTTGGCGGGCGCCTGGACGCGACCAATACCATAGAGAAGCCGCTCCTGTCCGTGATCACATCGATCAGCTTCGATCATATGGAGTACCTCGGCGATACGATCCCGAAGATCGCCTCTGAGAAGGCAGGGATCATCAAACCGGGGGTTCCGGTGGTTTACGACGCGTCGAATCCGGAAGCAGCCCGGGTGATCCGCGACAGGGCGAAGCTCCTGGGAAGCGAGGCCATTGCCTGGCATCCGGAGATGAGCACCGTCACAGGGTACACCGGCAGCAGCGTGTCCTTCAGCCTGAAGGCCGGAGGCTATGACGAAGTGCAGGTGTGTGTTCCCTTCGCGGCCGAGTATCAGGTGGCGAACGCGTCGCTGGCCATGCTTGCGGCAGATGCCGCGGGGCATCTGGAGGATCCTCTGCTGAAGGCGCGCCCGCTGACCCTTCCCTGCATTCTTGAAGGGATCGAGAAGACACACTGGAGCGGCCGCATGGAAGAGGTCCTGAAGGACGTGATCCTGGACGGGGCCCACAATGAAGATGGCATCTTCCAGTTTTTAAAGACGGCTGAGAGGATCGCCGCCAGCCGCAGGGTATCGCTTCTGTTCTCTGCAGTCTCGGACAAGAACTGGAGAGAGATGATCGGCAGGATCTGCGCGGGAGTTCATTTTCAGTCAGTCACCGTAACCTCTGTCGGGGGAAGCCGGCAGATCGGGGTGCAGGAGCTGGCCGGGGAGTTCAGGCTGCATGCTTCCTGCCCTGTATATGCCCTGGAGGACGCGGGATCTGCCTTCCGGCACGCAAGGAGCGTGCAGGGGGACAGTGTACTGCTGTGCTGCGGCTCCCTGTATCTTGCGGGGGCTGTGAAGGAGGAGATAGAGAATGCTGAATTATGAGGAAGAACTGAAGAAGTTCCATCCGAGCATGGATGTAAATGAGGCTGAGGATGCGATCTACAGCCGCGACCTGACAGATGTGACGGATATTCTCAAGGAGATGATGCGCGACGAGAAGGAGCGCAAGGCGAAGAAGTGACCGCCGGAGAGTATGAAGGGGACTGACACATGAAATGTATCTATTGCGGAGCGACAATCGGACCGGAGGAGTACTGCAGGAACTGCGGTGCTGATCTGACGCTGCCAAGGCGGATCGTCCGTATCTCGAATCTGCTGTATAACAAGGCGCTGGAGAAAGCGCAGGTCAGAGACCTGTCAGGCGCGATCTCTCTGCTGCAGCGGTCGCTCAAGTTTAATAAGGAGAATACCGACGCGAGGAATCTGCTGGGACTGTGCTATTTCGAGACCGGCGAGGTCGTGAACGCCCTTGTGGAATGGGTCATCAGCAACAACCTGAACAGCAGGAAGAATCTCGCGGCTGAATATATCAGGAGACTTCAGAGCTCCAAGAACCGGCTGGACCAGTACAATACGGCGATCCGCAAGTACAACCAGAGCCTCGCCTACTGCAGACAGGGCAGCGAGGACATGGCTCTGATGCAGCTTCGGAAGGTCGTGAGCCAGAATCCCAAGTTCGTTCGTGCCTACCAGCTCCTGGCGCTTCTGTACATGCAGAAGGAGCAGTGGGAGAAGGCGAGAGGGCTTCTGAAGAAGTGCTCCAGGATCGACAATACGAATACGACCACCCTGCGCTATCTCACCGAGGTGGAAGAGGCGACGGGAAAGATGTCTCTGTTCGGGAGAAAGACCAGGCCGAAGGTGGAGAGGAGCGGCCCCCTGGAGACAGATACGAAGGAGGAGACCCCGAGAGAGGCGGCGCTTCGGTATGTCAGCGGCAATGACGTGATCATCGCGCCGACCACCTTCCGCGACAGCTCCACGGTCGCGACCTTTATCAACATCATGCTCGGCATCCTTCTGGGCGCCGCCATCGTATGGTTCCTCACGGTTCCGGCGATCCGGCAGAGCGCCAATGACAAGGCCAACAAGCAGGTTGCGGATGCCAATACATCTCTTGCGACCGTCACGGCAACGGTGCAGGATCTGCAGGATGAGGTGGATTCCGCCAACGCGAATACTGCCACCGCCCAGGCAGAGGCCAAGAGCGCCAATGACAGGGTGGATTCCTACAATGAACTGCTCAATGTCGCGGACCTCTTTGTCAAGGGAGACCAGACGAAGACCGTCGAGGCCCTCGGACATCTGAACGCGGATGACTTTGACGGAAACGGGAAACAGCTTTTTGATGATCTGACCGCCATGGTAGGCGACGCGCTGTTCAGCCAGTATTACTCGGCGGGAACCACCGCCTATGTGCAGGGCAATTATCAGGAGGCGGCGACCCAGCTGCAGCTTGCGGTAGACTCGGATGAGACCGCGCAGAACAGCCAGTACTACGACGCCCTGTATTATCTGGGCTTTGCGTATCTCAATGCCGGAGATCCGGATAAGGCCAATGAGGTCTTTACCACCTTCTCCAACAAGTATCCTGAATCGGCTTCCATCGTGGCGCCCTACATGAACGGCGGCACCGGAGGAGTCGCCCAGGTGGACACCTCAGGCTCCCAGGGCGCGGCTTCCATGGAGGAAGCGGGCACTACCCAGGGTACGTCGGGAGGCGGAACGGGCAGCAGCTCGACCTATATCGCCTGGACCGATCCCTACACAGGCCAGGGATATGACATGTACGGCAACCCGGTAGGATCGCCCTCCGGCGGATCTTCCTCCGGCTCTGCGCAGATCGCCTGGACAGACCCGACCACCGGTCAGGGATACGATATGTACGGCAATCCGGTATATCAGTAAATGAGTCAATACAGGTTCCGGTTACAGACGGAATGACAGATATGAACGATTACATGAATGAGAATATAGTGACCTTCACGAAGGAAGAGCTCGCTGACGCAGTGAAGGTCCCCCCTGTGGTGGAACAGGATCTTCGCCGCATCATCAGCGACCGGCTGGAGCAGTGCGGCCTGTACTACAGGTGCTTTTCCAGGATCAAGACGGCCCAGTCCATGGCCCGCAAGTTTGACATGAAGGACCTGAGCGAAGAGCACAAGCTGCAGGACCTGATCGGCGTCCGCATCAATCTGTATTTTGACGATGATGTGGATATCTGCAGGGACATCATGGCGCAGACCTTCGACGTCATAGAGTGGTCCACCTCCAAGCGGAGCGAGGATGAATTCAAACCGGCGAAGCTGAACGGAGTGTTCCGCCTGCCCACCTATCTGAAGGAAGAGATCTCTCCCCAGACCTGGAACATGTGCATCGACGATACCTTTGAGATCCAGATCAAGACCATGTTCTTCGAGGGCTGGCATGAAGTCGAGCATGACATGAGATACAAGGGAGAGGAGCTGTGGAGCCATTATCCCGGATTCTCCCGGTATTTCAACTCGATCCTTGCCACGCTGGAGCTGTGCGACAAGTCCATGGTCACGCTGTTTGAGGATCTGGGACACGCGCTGTATAAGTCCGGCAGATGGAGCGACATGATCAAGAGTCATTTCCGCCTGAAGCTGGGAGAGGCGCAGCTTTATCCCGAGGTGGAACAGATCCTGAATGAGGACATGAGCAGATCGGACAATCTGGCGAAACGGATCTTCCGCACGCCCAGACCGATCCTGATCGGCCAGCTGCTCTCCAGGACCCGCCATGTGCCGATCAACGTCAATACCATCATCGCCCTTCTCAATGAGAGCATCTTCCATGATGACCGGCTTACTGCGGTGTTCAGGAAGATGGACGTCTTCAATGACGGAAGAGATGACTCGGAGGCGGAGTCCAGACACTACGAGCTGAGACCCTTCCGCCGGCATACCGTCTTCCAGATGGTGACGCGCATCGACGGAAACCGTATGAAGACCGATGAGGAGATCACGGAGGATCTTCTGTTCGAGGAGAGCGCGAAGCTGATCTGGCGCTGGCTTCGGATGAAGTACGGAGTTCTCTTCCACAATATGCCGGAGGAGGTGACGAGCTACCAGGCCTTCCTTCTGGCCTACCATATCGAGGTAAAGTACCGTCCCGAGGATCATGTGATGAAGATGCATGTCCGCCATACCGACCCGGAGGCAATCGGACGGATCTGGTATTCGGAGGCGTGCCTTCACGAAGTGAAAGAGGGAGAGGGGACCCGGCAGGAGCAGACCCCGGGGATCTGGATCCGTATCGTGAACGGATACGCCCAGCCTGACCAGGAGGATTCGGCCACGGTGGAGGAAAAGTCCACGAACTTCTCCTATCCGGGCTTCTATAAGAATATAGTGGATATGATCGGAGTGGTCAGCTCTCTGCCCTGCAGCGGAAGGCGCAGGATCCTGAGGGAAGAGGACGCGGAGAAGGTCGCCCAGGCGATCATGGATCCGGAACGCCAGTTCCCGCTGGTCCTTATCATTTCCAAGGATGATGGGAACGGCATGATGGATGAGGACTGGCTGATGCAGTTCCGCGTCTCGGATTTCACCAGGACCGTGTGGCGCTATGCCCATGTGCTGTGCTGCTATGAGGACGTGGGCCGGCAGATCCTGAAGCTGGCCGGGGACGTACGGTTCTCCAGTGAGCCGCAGGTTCCGAGATTCTATGTATACTGGCCGGACGGCACCCAGGATGATTACGGTGCGGATGACGTGGAAAACTGCGCATTCGGCAGGCACCTGGAGGCAAGAGGCGACGCGAGGACCTACGACATCGTATACGGCGGCCAGGCCTTCTATCACAAGATCGTGACAGATCTTCGCGACTGGAATGTGAACGCGAACATGTGGAAGGGCTATCAGCTGGATGTGATGACCGGCATTCCTGATTGATGCAATAAAAATGTAACAAATTGATACAAATTTTTAAAAGTTCGAATCTCAGAGTACATCCGGACGCTGTCAGGCGTTCCGGATGTATTTTTTATTGCGCAGATTACAACATCTTGTGCCTGACGCAGACCGGACACTCTATATAAAGCGTTGTACAGTTTGCACAAAGAATGAAATCCAAACGGACGTTCTGCCTTGCAGATTCCCATGAAATTCGTTAAGATAGGCTCATAAGTGGCAAAAAGTGGTGAGTTGTGGGTCATAAGGGAGGAAATGTGGTAAATCTCATTTCCTGACGAAGCAACTTCAGAGAGGGAAGTCCGGGCAGAATGTTTTACGGTTCGTATAAAAACATATTGGATGCCAAGGGCAGACTGATCGTCCCGAAGCAGTTCCGCGAACAGCTGGGAGCGGAATTCATGATCACAAGGGGACTGGATGGCTGTCTGTTCGCGTATCCGATGGATGAATGGGCTGACTTCGAGGAAAAGCTGTCAAAACTGCCGCTTACGAATAAGAAAGCCAGGACGGTCGTTCGATTCTTCGCTTCAGGCGCGACGCTCTGCGAGATGGACAAACAGGGAAGAGTCCTCATCCCGGAGAATTTAAGGGAGTTTGCCGGGATGCAGAAAGAGGTCGTTGTCGAGGGTTCCATGAAGAGAGTGGAGCTCTGGAGCAAGGAGAAGTACATCGAGGCGACGTCGGCAGATGACATCGACGAGTCCATAGAAGCTCTCGACGGGCTGGATATCGACCTGTAAGGAGGCCGTAGCCCGAAGAGGCGCTGCGAACCGTAGGGAGCGGAGAGCAGCGGAGCCGGAATGCTGTAGGGAGCAGCAGGAAGGAAGGCAGGCGCCGACAGGCTGTAGGGAGCAGCCTGATGGCAGAATTGCCCAAAAGCCGTAGGGAGCGGCCGGAAGGCAGGAGATGCCGGGAACTGTAGGGAGCGGTTCCGGGCATATGGACAGAGATTCCCCGTGTTTCCAGGGGAGTGGAGACATGCGCGGGAAGAAAGGAGGAGCGTGTGGAATTCAGACACACATCAGTCCTCCTCAGAGAGACCGTTGATGCACTGCATGTCCGGCCGGACGGGATCTACGTCGACGGGACACTTGGCGGTGGCGGACATTCCAGTGTGATCGCAGGGAAGCTTTCTGAGGGAGGAAGGCTGATCGGGATCGACCAGGACGCCGCGGCGATCGAGGCAGCCGGAAAACGTCTCGGGGAGTTTGGTGACAGGGTCATGATCATCCGTTCCAATTACGCGGATATGAAGACCCGGCTTATGGAAACAGGTATCACATCAGTAGACGGAATCCTGCTGGATCTGGGAGTTTCTTCCTATCAGCTGGATGATGCGGAGAGAGGATTCACGTACCGTGAAGAGGACGCACCTCTGGACATGCGTATGGACCAGAGGCAGGATTACACGGCGAGGGAGGTCGTTAATACCTGCAGTGTCGAGGAACTGACCCGTATTATAAGGGAATACGGGGAGGAGAAGTTCGCGGGAAAGATCGCCCGCCGCATCGAAGAAGAGCGGAAGAAGGGCCCGATTGAAACGACCGGTCAGCTGACGCAGATCGTGAAGGACGCCATCCCCGCAAGGGCAAGGGCGACGGGCAGACATCCGGCCAGAAGGACATTCCAGGCAATCCGTATCGAGGTGAACGGGGAACTGCGTGTACTCAGGGAATCCCTTGACGACATGATAGATCTCCTGAATCCGGGCGGAAGGATCTGCATCATCACATTTCATTCCCTTGAAGACCGCATCGTCAAGGATGCGTTTCGAAGGGCAGAGAATCCGTGCATATGTCCGCCGGAATTTCCGGTATGTGTGTGCGGAAGGAAACCGAAGGGCAGGGTAATCACGAAGAAACCCATCCTCCCTTCCGAGGAAGAAATGGAGCAGAATCCACGTTCAAAAAGCGCGAAGCTGCGTGTATTTGAAAAGAGGGACACAGAGCATAATGGCACAGACAAAGATGGTACAGATTGAAAGTAAGCGCCAGGTGCGCTATACTACGGAAGTGGTTGACGGCAACACCGTCCGGGTTGAGACAGCATCGCCTCAGGTCCTGGAGAGGGAACTTCGCCGCACACAGGTTGAGCAGAACCGGCAGCGGGCTCTTTCCATGAACCTGCGCTACGTCCTGTTTATGACCATTGCTGCTGTTGCTGTCGTTGCAATCTGTATTTTTTATTTAAGACTTCAGGCAACCTCTACGAAGCTTCAGAAAAGAACAGTCAATCTTCAGACACAGCTTAAGAACCTCCAGATCGAGAACGATATTGTATACAATGAGATCATATCGGGGGTGGACCTTGAGCACGTGCGGAAGGTGGCGACTGAAGAACTGGGCATGTCCTATCCGGCGCAGAGCCAGATTGTCACATACAGCGCTGTATCCAGCGACTATGTCAAGCAGTACGAGGAAATCCCTGAATAAGAGGGTAAAGTATCTTGGCCCATATCAGCAGAAAGAATAAAGAAAAAAAAGAAAGAAGATTTACCAAGACGATGCAAAAAAAGCTTCTGGTTTTTTTTGCATTTGTTTTGTTATTGCTTTCCATTCTTCTGATCCGCATCGCTACGATCTCTGCGACCAAGGGCAACCGATATGCCCAGAAGGTTCTGTCGCAGCAGTCCTATGATTCGCGTTCCATCCCCGCGCGCCGGGGCGAGATCCAGGATAAGAACGGCATCGTGCTCGCAAAGAGTGACCGTTTTTACAATGTGGTCCTTGACTGCTACGCGATCAATGAGAAGCCGGATTATATAGAGCCCACGGTCAGTGCGGTCGCCGATATCTTCGGGATCGAGCCGTCCACGGTCCGGGACGTCATCGTGGATGACAGGACCTCATCCTCCCGCTATCAGGTTATCAAGAAGAATATTACCTCTGATCTGAAGGAGAAGTTTGAGGACTTCAGGAGCGGCACGGATCTGGACAAGGACGAGCTGGGAAATGAAACCTACTACAAGCTCATGTCTGAGAGAGCGGATGTGCAGGGCGTGTGGTTTGAGGAGCGTTATCTCAGATCCTACCCCTACAACAATCTCGCCAGCAAGGTAGTGGGCTTCTCCAATGCGGTGGATGTCGGGACTACGGGCGTCGAGAATTACTACAATACCCTGCTGAACGGAACGAACGGAAGGACGTTTGGATATCTCAATGAGAATTCCGAGTTCGAACGCACGACCATCGCTCCGGAGCATGGCAAGACGCTCCGGCTGACCCTGGATATGAACGTCCAGGAGATCCTGCAGGCGAAGATCGATGAATTCGACAAGACCTACGGCGATGAGCAGCACAATGGCAAGGGCGCCAAAAATGTAGGCGTCGTGGTCATGAACCCCAACACGGGAGAGATCCTGGGCATGGCCACGAACCGGGAATACGATCTCAATGATCCGACGGATCTGACCACGGAGGGCTTCTCCGGAGCGCAGATCAAGTCGATGGACGATAAGACCTACGTCGACGAGCTGAATACGAAATGGGAGAACTTCTGCGTGTCGGAAGGCTATGAGCCCGGCTCCGTGTTCAAACCCATCACCGTCGCCTCGGCACTGGAGACAGGATCTGTGCATGACGGGGACAACTTCGTCTGCAACGGCTCCCTGTTCATCACCGATACGACCATCAAGTGCGACAATATCTACGGACACGGCGGAGAGACACTGGAGTACGGTATCGTCAATTCCTGCAACGTCGTTCTGATGACGGTCGGCATGGAGATGGGGATCACTAACTTCGTCAATTACCAGCAGGCCTTCGGCTTCGGAAGTCCGACCGGCATCGACCTGCCCAATGAGAACGCGGGCGTTGTATACAACCGTGACACCATGCATGAGGTCGAGCTTGCCACCTGTACCTTCGGACAGGGCTTCACCATCAACATGATCCAGGAAGCGTCGGCATTCTCCGCTGTCGTAAACGGCGGCTATTACTACCAGCCCCACGTGGTCGGCCAGATCCTGAGCGCGGACGGAACGTCCGTGGAGACGATTGAACCGCTGCTGCTCAGACAGCCGGTCTCCAGCTCCGTTTCAAAGCTCCTCAGAAGGTACCTGAAGACCGCGGTAAAGGAAGGTACCGGCCGGAAATCACAGGTCCCCGGCTACGAGACCGGCGGCAAGACGGGAACCGCTGAGAAGATCGATCCTTCGGACGGAACCCGCTGGAAGGGACACTATGTAGTATCCTTCATCGGCGCCGCTCCGATCGACGACCCGCAGGTCGTCATGTATGTCGTCATCGATGAGCCGAATGTCGCCCAGCAGGCTGACTCCAGCTATCCGCAGGTGCTGTTCAGGCAGATCGCGACGGAGCTGTTCCCCTATCTGGGACTGTATCCGACCGAGCCGGTCACGGACGAGCTTCTGCAGTTCCTGGGAATCTCCAGGGACGAGACCGTTGAGAACAGCGTCAAGAGCGCTTATTTCCAGTGCTTCGATTCCTCGGGCAATCTGTACAACGATGCCTATATCCAGAAGGACGGAACCGTTATGGATTCCTCGGGCAACCCGATCCCGGGCTGCACGGCGGATCTGGAGAAGGGGATCGTCACAGACGGGTACGGCAACCAGATCGAGGTCGACACGTCGGTATTCTTTGACACGACCACACAGGTGGCCGAGAACCCGGACATCGCATCGCCTCCCCGCGAAGTGGAGGGAGATGAGGACGATACCGTCTGGGATGGCGCAGCTGTTGAAAATGAAGAGGACGAAGAGTAACAGACCGTCCGGCAACCAGTATGGAGGCTTCCATGTTTATTTCACTTGATACGATCCTTGCGGTGCTGATCGCATTCGCGCTCACTGCAGTTATATGTCCGATCCTGATCCCGTTCCTGATCCGCCTGAAGGTGGGCCAGACGGAGAGGAAGGAGGGCGTCCAGTCCCATCTCAAGAAGGCGGGCACGCCGACGATGGGCGGTATCGCGATCCTGATCTCGGTGCTGGTGACGGCACTGATCTTCGCGCCGCGCTATCCGAGGATCCTGCCGATCCTGTTCCTGACTCTGGGATTCGGGATCATCGGCTTTGTGGACGATTATCTGAAGGTGGTCCTGCGCAGGTCAGACGGCCTGATGCCGAAGCAGAAGATGGCGGGACAGATCGTTGTGACGGCCATCTTCCTGGTCTATGTATGGCTCAGGGATCCGGCCTGCCTTGACTGGAGGATCCCGTTCACGGGCGGCATGGTGATCGGCGGACTTGGATTCAGGATCTTTGCGACGGCTGCGGCTTTTGTCGTGATCATCGGGACCGTCAACGGCGTGAACTTCACGGACGGCCTGGACGGCCTGGCCTCCTCCGTCACGTCGGCGGTGGCAGTGTTCTTCTGCCTTGCCTCCATGGCGCTGGCCGGACAGATCGAACCGATCTGCGCCGCAGTGTTCGGAGCTCTCCTGGGATTTCTTCTGTTCAATGTGCATCCCGCGAAGGTATTCATGGGAGATACCGGATCCCTGGCTCTTGGCGGGTTTGTGGCCGGCGCGGCCTATGCGCTGCAGATGCCGGTCTTTATCGTGATCGTTGGCCTGATCTATCTGGTGGAGGTTCTCTCCGTCATGATCCAGGTTACCTATTTTAAGAAAACCGGCGGAAAGAGAATCTTCCGCATGGCCCCCATCCACCATCATTTTGAACTGGGCGGATGGTCCGAGACCCGCGTGGTCGCGGTGTTTACGATCGTAACGATACTGCTGTGCATGGCAGCCTTTATCCGGATTAACTGATGAGGGGAGATATAAGCAAGATGGAATTATCCCGGAAACGTGTATTGGTATTTGGCGCAGGCAGAAGCGGGCAGGGAGCGGCAGCGCTGCTTCTTGAGGCAGGCAGCGAGCCGGTTCTGTATGATGGAAATGAGAAGCTGACCGAGGAGATGGTGCGGGACAGCCTTCCGGACAATGGAAGGGGAATTCGCGTAGTCATCGGGGAGCTTACCCAGGAGCTGATCGACAGCTGCGACCTGTGCGTGATCAGTCCCGGAGTCCCGACGGACATCGCCCCGGTAAACCGGATCCGCAATGCCGGCGTTAAGATCTGGAGTGAGGTCGAGCTTGCCTGGGAGTGCTCCGAAGGGGAGACCCTCGCGGTGACCGGGACCAACGGCAAGACGACCACCGTAACGCTGCTGGGCGACCTGATGAAGCGCTTCAGGGGTGAGGAGAATACTCACGTGGTCGGAAACATCGGCTATCCATACACGAAGGCAGCCTCCCGGACGGACAGGAATTCAGTCTGCGTCGCGGAGATCAGCTCCTTCCAGCTGGAGACCATCGACGCGTTCCATCCCCACGTATCCGTGATCACCAACATCACGCCCGATCACCTGAACCGCCACCATACCATGGAGGAATACATTCGGGTCAAGGAGCGGATCTGTGAGAATCAGACACCGGAGGATATCGTGATCCTCAATTATGAGGACGAGGTCCTCAGGCAGTTCGGGGAGAGCATCCCCGCTTCCGGGCCGCAGGTGTGGTGGTTCTCGAGTGCCAGACATCTTGAAAAGGGCATGTACCTGGACGGCGATGTCCTGAAGTACGCGGACGGATCTACGACTGTCGATGTGATTCATATCGATGAGCTTCGGATCCTCGGAAAACACAATTATGAAAATGTCAGCGCGGCCGCGCTGAGCGCTCTGGCTGTGGGCATGCCCATAGAGCAGATCCGGGAAGTGCTGAGGGCGTTCCCTGGAGTGGAGCACCGGATCGAATATGTCGGAGAGGTGAATAAGGTCGCCTACTACAACGATTCCAAGGGCACCAATCCGGATGCGGCGATCAAGGCGGTCGAGGCGATGAGAAGACCTACGATCCTGATCGGAGGCGGCTACGACAAGGACTCTTCTTATGATGAGTGGATCGAGAGCTTCCACGGGAGAGTGAAGGCGCTGGTACTGGTGGGCGCCACAAAAGAGAAGATAGCTGCGTGTGCGAAGGCACACGGGTTCGGCCCGGTCTGGCTGTGCGACACATTTGAGGAGTGCTTCGCGAAATGTGTGGAGCTGGCGGATGAGGGAGATGCGGTCCTGCTGTCTCCGGCCTGTGCAAGCTGGGGAATGTTCAAGGATTATGAGGAGAGAGGCAGGATCTTTAAGGAAATGGTGCACGCGCTGTAAAGACTGACAGGGGAGTTTTTATGAGCAGGGGTATAAGAGCGGCCGCGATCTTTGCGGCAGTCATAGGAATCGCGGCAGCGGTGCTGCTGGGGGTATTCCGAATCCAGTCCATCGATATAAAGGGGAATGAACGTTATTCGGCGGAGCAGATCAGGGATGATCTGATCTATGACTTCAAGACGCGCAATACGCTTTATTTTTCCTGGAAATACCGTTCAAAGGCCCCTGCGGACGATGCCCCTTACCTGTCTTCTGTACAGGCGACCATGCTCAGTCCGACATCGATCCGTCTCGATGTGACAGAGAACCAGCTGGTCGGACGGGTGCAGTACCAGGATCAGAACATCTATTATGACAACACCGGCGTGGTGCAGGAAATCACCGATTCCGTCTATGAGGGGATCCCGCTGGTCACGGGCATCGATATCGAAGAGCCCCAGCTGTACCAAAAGCTGACCATGTCCAACACCTCTACCCTTCGGACCATGCTGAATATCACGCAGCTTCTGATCCAGAGCGATCTGATCCCTGACAGCGTGAAATTCGACGAGAGCGGAAACATGAAGATGCGTCTGGGCTCCGTAACGGTGAGACTCGGACAGGACGAATATCTGGAAGAGAAGATCGCGAACCTGGTGACGATCTACCCGCAGATCGCCGGTCAGGACGGTACCCTGAACATGGAAGGCTTCACCGGCAAGAACGAGGCGATCACATTTAAGGCCAGGGAGCCTGAGACGGATGCGGAGCCTTCAAGCGAGGCGCAGAGTCCGGATTCACTGGCCGGAGAAGGATCCGGTTTCCAGGAGGCAGGCGGACAGGAAGCAGAGGCCCAGGAGGCTGCGCAGGAGAACACCCAGGAGAACACCCAGGAGAACACCCAGGAGACGTCCTCCGGCACTCCGTTCATGGTATTTGATTCCAGCGGAACGCTGCGGTATGACGCCCACGTTGTGGACGGACAGGTAGTGGACGGCTACGGTAACCTGATCGACGGCTGCAGAGTGGATGAGAACGGCAATGTGGTGGATGCCTACTGGAATGTCATCGATCCGAATACCGGACAGCTTGCCCAGTGACGCGCCGTGCATGTAAAATGGCGGGCAGCATAAGAAAGTCTTGATTTAATGGGCAAATAAACGTATATTTAATGATATATGGGCAAAACCTGACTTAGTAAGGTTAAGAGAGAGCAAGGAGGTCACTCACGTGTTAGAGATTATGTCGAATGAAGCCGAGTCCGGCGCACGGATTATCGTAGTCGGCGTTGGCGGCGCAGGCAATAATGCTGTGAACCGCATGGTGGAAGATACGATTGCAGGCGTTGAGTTCATCGGCGTCAATACAGATAAACAGGCACTGGCTATGTCCAAGGCTCCCACAGTCATCCAGATCGGTGAGAAGATCACCAAGGGTCTTGGCGCTGGGGCAAGGCCGGAGGTTGGCCAGCAGGCTGCGGAAGAGAGCACGGAGGAGATCAAGAACTCCATCCAGGGCGCGGACATGGTGTTCGTGACCTGCGGTATGGGCGGCGGAACCGGCACCGGTGCTGCTCCCGTCATCGCGGGCGTCGCCAGGGAGCTTGGCATCCTTACGGTCGGCGTTGTCACCAAGCCCTTCCGTTTCGAAGGCAAGGTCCGCATGAACAATGCCCTCGCCGGCATCAGCAAGCTGAAGGAGAACGTGGACACTCTGATCGTGATCCCCAACGATAAGCTCCTTGAGGTGGTAGACCGCAGAACGACCATGCCGGAAGCTTTCAAGAAGGCAGATGAGGTCCTGCAGCAGGCAGTGTCCGGCATCACAGACTTGATCAACCTGCCGGCACTGATCAATCTTGACTTCGCGGATGTCAAGACCGTTATGGCGGACAAGGGTATCGCTCATATCGGTATCGGCCAGGCGAAGGGCGACGACAAGGCTCTGGAAGCAGTCAAGCAGGCTGTTGCGAGCCCGCTGCTTGAGACGACGATCGAAGGCGCGTCCAATATCATCATCAATATCAGCGGTGACATCAGCCTTATGGATGCAAGCGACGCTGCGGGCTATGTACAGGAGCTTGCGGGCGACAGCGCGAACATCATCTTTGGCGCGATGTACGACGATACCTATGCGGACGAGGCAAACATCACGGTTATCGCGACCGGACTCGAGGATCCCAATTTGGATCAGCCGCAGTCCATCTTCTCGGGACGCAAGGGCGGTTCGGATTACCGCTACCCGAAGACCGATTCCAGACCGGCGGGCGGATTCTCATTTTCCAACAGCAGCTCCGCGGGCCAGGTTGAGCTGAAGACCCCGACCCTCCAGCCAAGGAGCGTTGAGGTGCGGATGCCCCAGAGCAAGGTCACGGAGAGAGATATCCAGATCCCGGATTTCCTGAAGAGGAACTGAGAACAGAGTAAGCAGTAAGAGCAGACAGCCCCCGGCAGGAATCTTGCCGGAGGCTGTTTTTATCAGCCGGAGGTACCCCCCCATGGAGTATACGATCAGCGGAACCACGAGGTTCGGAGGCCTTCTCGGAAGCCCCGTCGCCCACAGCCTGTCGCCTGCGATGCACAACACATCCTTCCGCGAGCTGGGGATCGACTGCGTCTATCTGGCCTTTGACGTGACAATCGAGCGCCTGCCGGAGACGGTGCGTGTGTTCAGGCAGCTGGATACCTATGGCTTTAACCTGACCATGCCCTGCAAGAAGGCCGTCATCGACTCTCTGGACGAGCTCTCCGAGGCAGCCCGCCTGATCGGGGCCGTCAATACGGTCGTGAACCGCGGCGGGAAGCTGATCGGCCACAATACCGACGGCGTGGGGTACGTGGAATCCGCCCGGGAATACGGCGTACAGATCGGGGGAAGTGAGATCACGGTCCTCGGCGCGGGCGGCGCCGGTATGGCAGCTGCCGTTCAGATGGCGCTGGAGGGGGCCCGGAAGATCCATATCGCCAACCGCAGGACCCGTTCCTGGCAGGCAGCCCGCGACCTGGTGGACGTGCTCAACAGCCAGACCGGGTGCGAGGCGGATCTGACCGATCTGGAGGATACCAGGGTACTGTCTGAGCACATTGCGTCCAGCAGTCTGCTGACCAATGCGACCAGTGTGGGGATGGCCCCCGACACCGGCTCGACTCCTGTGAAGGACCCCTCTGTGTTCCATGAGGGCCTAACGGTCTCGGATGTGATCTACAATCCCCGGACCACACGGCTTCTGAATGAGGCGAAGGAGCGCGGCTGCGGGACATTTAACGGCATGTACATGCTCCTGTACCAGGGAGCTGCGGCATTCCGGCTCTGGACAGGGCAGGAGATGCCGGTGGAACTTATCAGGAAGAGATACTTTTCGAATTGACAGAACCTGTTTCCGCCTGGCGGAAGGGATGGAGGACAAAGATGGAGCCTGTTGTTGTCAGAGATGTGGTTCTGGGAGACGGTGTGCCGAAGATCTGTGTGCCGATTGTCGCGCACACGGCATCTGAGCTGGAGGAGGCGCTTGGCGCCGTGAATCCGGAGGACTGCGAACTGGTGGAGTTCAGGGCGGATTTTTATTTTGAGGATGATATCCCCGCGCTGAAAAAGATCCGGGAGAGAATGGGAGACCGTCCCCTGATCTATACGATCCGGACCATAGAAGAGGGCGGAGAGATCGAGATCTCCGAGGAGGATTACGAGGCGAGGATCCTGGCCGCATCGCCTTATATCGATATGGCCGATATCCAGCTGGAGCGGCTTCATATGAAGCTGGAGAATGGGACGGTCCTGGACAGCCGGATCATCCCGAAGCTGCATGAGAGGGGCGTGAAGGTGATCTGCTCCTGGCATGATTATACGAAGACGCCGGATGCGGGCGACCTGATCCGGAAGATGACCCAGATGCAGGAGGAAGGCTGCGACATCCCGAAGATCGCCGTCATGGCCAGGGACAGGGCGGATGTGGCGGAGCTGATCTTTGCCTCCCTGGAGATGCTTGATACGTATGCGGACCGTCCTTTCATCACCATGTCCATGGGAACGCTGGGCAAGATCACCAGGGCGGCGGGTTCATTTACGGGAAGCTGCATCACCTTCGGCATGGCAGGCAAGGGTTCCGCGCCGGGACAGATTCCGGCCTCGCAGCTTCGGCAGATGCTGAAGATCCTCTCGTAAGATGCGCTGACATTGGATACCGGGGCGACACTTGGAACAAAGTGTCGTCCTTTTTTTGTCACGGGCTTTGGGTTGTATTTTGAATAAAAACAGACATTCCTGTAAACTTTTATGCATATTTGGGTAATTCCGGTCGTTGTCCGGGATGCAGCGCGGGATTGAGGTGACGATTGTTGAGTATACTGGAGAGCACGCTGATCGTAGCGGCATTGTTTATAAACATATTTCTGATCGGTCAGTATGAAGGGTCCATGGTGCGGCGGCTGCAGTGGAAGACCATCGCGGTGGTGTGTCTGATCGTTGGAGTGTTCGAGACCATCTCCATGTGGATCGGATATCTGCTGACAAGGATCTCCTTCTTCTCCGAGAGCCAGTCCAGGGATCTGCGGCAGTTCTGCTATTTTGTGGCTGCGGTGATGTTCCTGTCGATCGCGGCTTACATGGTCTACAAGGCTATCCGCAGGACACCGATCCAGGAGCGTCTGCGGGAGATCGCCTACAGAAGGATTGCCGGGGAAGTGATCCTGGTCGCGCTGTTCACCTTCATGGCGGGCATCGGCTGGGGCTTTATCGGACACAATATCTACATGGCGACCGGTGTGGTCGGCTGTGCGACCATGATCGCCGCGGTCTGCGGCATCTATTACGGATACAGTCAGGGATGCAGGCTCCGCTATGCGATCTTCGGGATCGGGGGCGGTATGCTGGCATTCGTCGGAGCGGATATTCTGGTCCGATATCTGTGAGAGGCAGTGAGACTGCCGGAAGTTCTGATACAGGGTTGTTTTATGCGGTGTCCCGGGCACCGGATATAAGAGAAGAGGAGGTAACACAATGGCTGATTTTACACATAAGATGGCGAGACTTGCTTTTTCGAAGGCAATCGATGTGATGCTGGGAAGGATCTACAAAGACAGGCAGAAGGGGATGCTCCAGCTGGTTGATATCGTCGAGAAATATGTCGGAGACATGTTCTCGGAAGAGTCTTATGCAAGAGTCCGCGCCATGATGACGGATCCCAATGAGAAATGGAATCAGTATCTGAACCGCCTGATTGACGAGCTCGATCCGAATGTCCTGAAGATGACGCTTCTCAATCTGGGCTTTGAGGCGATGTTCCACGGAACCAAGACGATCCGCGCGAACCGTATAAAATATGACTGCAATATCCCGTGGCTGATCCTGATGGATCCGACCAGTGCCTGCAACCTTCACTGTGTGGGCTGCTGGGCCGCGGAGTACGGCAACCGTCTGAACCTGAGCTTTGAGGATATGGACAAGGTTGTCACGGAAGGCAAGGAGCTGGGTGTTTATTTCTACATGTTCACAGGCGGAGAGCCGCTTGTGCGCAGGAACGATATCCTGAAGCTGTGCAAGAAGCATCATGACTGCGCGTTCCATGCCTATACCAACGGAACGCTGATCGATGACGACTTCGCGGAGGAGGTCCGCAAGGTTGGAAACCTCAGCTTCTCCATCTCGCTGGAAGGCTTCTCGGAGGTCAATGACCTGCGCCGCGGCGAGGGCGTATTCGGACGCGTCATGCATGCCATGGATATCCTGAAGGCCCACGGATGCCTGTTCGGCACCTCGATCGCCTACACGGCAGCCAACCTTGAGACGGTCACCAGCGACGAGTTCTATGACATGGAGATCGAGAAGGGTGTCCGCTTCAGCTGGTACTTCCATCTGATGCCGGTCGGCATGGATGCCCATCCGGAGCTGATGCCGAACCCCGAGCAGCGTGAGTACATCTACCACAGGATCCGTGAGGTCCGTGGCAGGACCGGCGGCAAGCAGATCTATGTGATGGATTTCCAGAACGACGGCGAGTTTGTCGGCGGATGCATCGCCGGCGGCCGGAATTATTTCCACATCAATCCGAACGGAGACGCGGAGCCCTGCGTATTCATTCATTACTCAGGCGCCAACATCCACAACAATACGGTCCTGGAGTGCCTGCAGCAGCCGCTGTTCCAGGAATACCGCAACCGTCAGCCGTTCAACAAGAACATGCTCCGTCCCTGCCCGATGCTGGAGAATCCCGGCATCCTGGTGGACATGGTCAAGAAGTCCGGAGCGCATTCCACGGACCTGCAGTCTCCGGAGAGCGCAGAGCATCTGTGCGAGAAGTGCGTCCCCTACGCGAAGGCCTGGAAGCCGGTCGCGGACAAGCTGTGGAACGCGACAGAGCACAAGGAGCACCGCTACGAGAACTACAAGGGCTGGAAACCGAAGGAGCAGCGTGAGGCGGAATCTGTTTCCAGATAACGCGCGCTGAGGGATCTTTGTCAGATCGATCGAAGAGGACTGGCTGATGAAAAGACTTCTGTTTATCTATAATCCGATGGCCGGAAAGGGCATGATCCGGAGTTCTCTGTCCTATATTCTGGAGGAGTTTTCCGGAAATGGGTATGAGGTAGTCGTTCACCCCACGGTGGGATCCAAGGATGCCACCCGGGTGGTGCAGGAATGCGGAGACTCCTTTGATATGATTGTCTGCTCGGGCGGGGATGGTACCCTGGACGAAGTCGTGACAGGCATGCAGACCGGACGCCTCAGCGTGCCGCTGGGGTATATTCCGGCAGGCTCGACGAACGATTATGCCAACAGCCTGGGCATCCCCATGCAGATGCAGCGGGCGGCGCGGGCAGTGATGAACGGGACGATCTTCTCCTGCGATATAGGCAGGATGAATGACAGCTATTTCGTGTATGTGGCTGCCTTCGGCGCATTTGTGAATGTATCCTACGATACGCCCCAGGACATGAAGAACATGCTCGGCCACATGGCGTACATCGTCCGCGGCATGCAGAGCCTGGCGGGGATCAAATCTTATCACATGCACTACGAGAGCAAGGAGAGCTCGGGCACCGGCGAATTCATGCTGGGGATGATCACGAACTCCAATTCGGTAGGCGGATTCAAGGGGATCACGGGACATGACGTCACCCTCAATGACGGTGTATTCGAGGTTACGCTGATCCGGATGCCGCAGATCCCGGCGATGGAGCTGCCGGCGCTGCTGCCTGCGCTGATGGGAGGAAGTGAGAATAAAAACCTCATCACCTTCAAGACCTCCAGACTTGAGATCTGGTTTGACGAGGAGGTCGCCTGGACAAGGGACGGCGAATACGGCGGCGACCACAGGCACCTGGTGATAGAGAACCTTGCCAAGGCGCTCCCGATCATTATCCCTCAGGCGGGGCAGGATGAAGAGATCAGTGCCCAGGAGAGGGAGACGGAGCTGAATGATTCACTCAGGAACCTGAGTATCTGAGAAGCTCTTTCAATACAGAACGGATATGAAAGGATATCTTCCCGGAGAGGAGATATCCTTTCATTTTTTGCTGTGGACTATCAAATTATTGCTTAGTTAATTCGAATGCATTGAAATGACAGTTTATTTGATTTAAAATTATTCTGATTATTACTGTTTAAACAAATACAGTACAGAAAGGAGCATACAATGCTTTACATCGGAATTGACCTCGGTACTTCGGCGGTCAAGCTGCTGCTGATGGATTCAGAGGGCGAGATCGTTAAGATCGTCTCCAAGGAGTATGGTCTGTCCTTCCCGCACCCGGGCTGGTCAGAGCAGGAACCGCTTGACTGGTATGAGCAGTCCATCGCAGGACTGAAGGAGCTTCTGGACGGACAGGACAAGAGCCAGGTCGCCGGAATCTCATTCGGAGGCCAGATGCACGGACTGGTCATCCTGGACAAGGATGATAACGTGATCCGCCCGGCGATCCTGTGGAACGACGGAAGGACTACGGAGGAGACCGATTATCTGAACCAGGTGATCGGAAAGGATGTTCTTGAGAAGTACACGGCGAACATCGCCTATGCGGGATTCACTGCCCCGAAGATTCTCTGGGTGAAGAAGAATGAGCCGGAGAACTTCGCGAAGATCGCAAAGATCATGCTTCCCAAGGATTATCTGGCGTACAGACTGAGCGGAACGAACTGCACCGATTACTCCGATGCTTCCGGCATGCTCCTTCTGGACGTTGAGAAGAAGTGCTGGTCGAAGGAAATGTGCGAGATCTGCGGCATCAGTGAGGACATGCTCCCGAAGCTCTATGAGAGCTACGAGAAGGTAGGAACTCTGAAGAGCGAGATCGCAGCAGAGCTGGGCCTGTCGGACAATGTCGTCATCGCCGCCGGTGGCGGGGACAATGCCGCGTCCGCGGTAGGAACCGGAACCGTGGGAGAGGGCAAGTGCAATATCTCTCTGGGAACCTCCGGAACGCTGTTCATTTCCGCGGATCACTTCGTCAGCACGAAGGGACAGACCGCCCTTCACAGCTTTGCCCATTCTGACGGACACTTCCACCTGATGGGCTGCATGCTCTCTGCTGCCAGCTGCAACAAGTGGTGGAACGAGGAGATCCTTCACACGAAGGATTACGCCGCGGAGCAGGAAGGCATCACAGAGGATAAGCTGGGCGAGAATCATGTATTCTACCTCCCCTATCTGATGGGAGAGAGAAGCCCGCTGAATGATCCGCTGGCAAGGGGTACCTTCGTCGGCATGACCATGGATTCCACGAGGACGGATCTGACCCAGGCGGTTCTGGAAGGCGTTGCCTTTGGTCTGAGGGATTCTCTGGAGGTTGCGAAGTCTCTCGGCATCGATGTCAAAAAGAGCACCATCGTCGGCGGCGGCGCGAAGAGCCCGCTCTGGAGAAAGATGGTCTGCAATATCCTCGGGATCCGTCTGGAGTTCCCCAAGAGTGAAGAAGGCCCGTCCATGGGCGGCGCCATGCTCGCGGCTGTAGCGTGCGGAGAGTATCCGGATGTCAAGACTGCCTGCGAGAAGATCGTCAAGGTGACAGGCTATGAGGATCCGGATCCGGTCCTTGCGGCCAAGTATGAGAAGAGATACCAGCAGTTCAGGAAGATCTATCCGGCGCTGAAGGAAGTCTTCCCGCAGATCCAGTGAAACAGACGGACCTGTTGTGCAGAAGAATGGAGGAACAGTTATGCAGATCTATCAGGTAACAGATCCCGAATTCAGAGAGTACGGAAGAATCGTGAAGGGGATCGATTTCAGTGAGCTTCTGGAAGGGCTCGAAAAGACGCCCTGCCCGGACGATGTCATCTATGTCGCCAGCGACCCGGAGCTTGAGAAGCTTCCGGTCTATGCCGACCTCCAGAGAGTGGTCTACGGCGAGCTTCCGGTCCAGATCGGCTACTGCAACGGACACAACAACAAGCTCAATGCCCTGGAGTATCACAGAAGCTCTGAGGTCAATGTCGGTTCGACGGACTTCTATCTGATCCTGGGCCGCCAGGCGGATGTGACGGATGAGTACACGCTGGATACATCGACCTGCAAGGTCTTCTATGTGCCGAAGGGCGTATGCGTCGAAGTGTTCGCGACTTCCCTTCACTACGCGCCGTGCAACATCGGCGGCAAGGGCTTCCGGGTGATCGTAGTCCTTCCGAGAGGAACCAACTTCGATCTGGACGAGAAGCACGCAGGCGGCGAGGACGCGCATCTGACCGCCAAGAACAAATGGCTGCTCGGCCATCCGGAGGGAGGCCTTCCCGAGGGCAGCCCGATGGGTCTGATCGGAGAGAATATCACACTTGAGTAAATCAATGGGAATGTGACGCCGGGGCGGACCGTTATGGAGAAGGATCTGCCCGGCGTATACATAGAGAAACGAAGAGACAAGTAGTACAGGAGGTATGAAACATGTTTAACAACATCCCGAAAGCAAAGGTTGGTATCGTTGCCGTAAGCCGTGACTGCTTCCCGGCATCACTCGCGATCAACAGAAGAAAAGCCCTCGTAGAGGCGTATACCGCGAAGTATGACAAGGATGACATCTATGAGTGTCCGGTATGTATCATCGAGAGTGAGATCCACATGGTCGAGGCTCTGGAGGATGTGAAGAAGGCTGGCTGCAACGCGCTGGTCGTATATCTTGGTAACTTCGGACCGGAGATCTCCGAGACTCTGCTCGCAAAGCACTTCGACGGACCGAAGATGTTCTGCGCGGCTGCTGAGGAATCCCAGGAAGATCTGCAGGATGGCCGCGGCGACGCTTACTGCGGTATGCTGAACGCAAGCTACAACCTGAGACTTCGCAGCGTAAAAGCTTATATTCCGGAGTATCCGGTAGGCACCGCTGCTGAGTGCGCAGACATGATCCATGAGTTCCTTCCGATCGCCCGCGCTGTCTATGGCCTGTCCAGGCTGAAGCTGATCACCTTCGGACCGAGACCGAACAATTTCCTTGCATGCAACGCTCCGATCCAGCAGCTCTACAACCTTGGAGTAGAGGTGGAAGAGAATTCCGAGCTCGATCTGTTCGAATCCTTCAACAACCATGCCGGCGATCCGAGGATTCCGGAAGTGGTCGCGGATATGGAGAAGGAACTTGGCGCAGGCAACAAGAAGCCGGAAGTCCTGGGGAAACTTGCGCAGTATGAGCTGACCCTTCTTGACTGGGTCGAGAAGCACAAGGGATACAGAGATTATGTCTGCATCGCAGGAAAGTGCTGGCCGGCATTCCAGACACAGTTCAAGTTTGTTCCCTGCTATGTCAACAGCCGCCTGACGGGACGCGGAATCCCGGTATCCTGCGAGGTTGACGTATACGGTGCTCTGTCCGAGTTCATCGGCACCTGCATCACCGGCGAAGAGGTCACCCTGCTTGACATCAACAACTCCGTACCGGCAGATATGTACGAAGAGTCCATCAAGGGCAAGTTCGATTACAAGCATACCGACACCTTCATGGGCTTCCACTGCGGCAATACCTGCTCCAGCAGACTGTGCAACGCAGAGATGAAGTATCAGAAGATCATGGCCAGGAACCTTCCGGTGGAAGTTACCAACGGAACCCTCGAAGGCGATCTCCAGCCCGGAAACATCACCTTCTACCGTCTGCAGAGCACCTCGGACAACATCCTCCGCGCATATGTCGCACAGGGTGAGATCCTTCCGGTCGCTACCAGATCCTTCGGAGGCATCGGCATCTTCGCGATCAAGGAGATGGGCCGCTTCTATCGTCACGTACTGATCGAGAAGGGCTATCCGCATCACGGAGCAGTGGCCTTCGGACACTACGGCAAGTCCCTGTTCGAAGTCTTCAAGTACATCGGTGTCGCACAGGACGAGATCGGCTGGAACCAGCCGGCATCCCTGCCCTACAAGAGTGAGAATCCGTTTGCATGATTCACACTGTTCTGACGGCCGGTTCTGTGGTAATATAACATAAGCCGTACAACAGGCGCCTGCCCGTGAGTATCACGGACAGGCGTTTTGGTACAGGATACGGCGGCCTGAACAGACAGGCCGGATCAAAGTGAAACAGGAGGAGGACAGACATGGCAATCACAAAGGAACCTTTCGGAAGTGAGTATACGTTATACACGATTACAAACTCTAAGGGAACACAGTTGAAGGTGACAGATCTGGGAGGTACGATCGTCTCTCTCCTGTTCGAGGATAAGAACGAAGTGAAGAGGGATATCGTGCTTGGCTACGATACTCCGGAAGAATATCTGAAGAACGGCGGATTTCTCGGAGCGTGGGTCGGAAGGTCCGGAAACCGGATCGGCCTTGCAAAGTTTGAACTGAACGGCAAGACCTACCAGCTTCCGGTCAACGACAACGACAACAACCTTCACAGCGGCCCGGATATCTTCAGCAGCCGCAAGGCAAGAACCACGATCGTCGGCGAGGATACCATCATCTTCTCGATGAAGGACTATGACCTCCGGCAGGGCTATCCCGGAAACTTTATCGGCACCTGCGGCTACACGCTGACGAATGACAACGCGCTGCGTATCAGATATACGGGAGAGTGTGATGCCGATACGGTCTGCAACATGACGAACCACTCCTATTTCAATCTTGGAGGTCATGACTGCGGTTCCATGGAGGACACCATCCTGTGGCTGAGCTGCGAGGAGTACACGCCGGTAGTCGACGGACAGGCGATCCCGACCGGAGAATACCGTCCGGTTAAGGGAACGGCGTTTGATTTCACGACGGAGAAGCAGATCGGCCGTGACATCGCTGCCGATGACGAACAGCTGAAGTTTGTCGGCGGCTATGACCACAACTTCGTGATCCAGAAGGACAAGGGCATGATGGTGCGTTTCGCGGAGGCATACCAGCCCAGGACCGGTATCTGCATGGAATGCTATACGGATCTTCCGGGCGTGCAGTTCTACGCAGGCAATTTCATTCCCGAAGTGCCCGGCAAGGGCGGCGCGTCCTACAAGCCCAGAGACGGCTTCTGCCTGGAGACCCAGTTCTATCCGAACTCCATCAACCAGGAGGGCTTCTCGAAGCCGATTCTGCGGGCCGGAGAAGTGGTGGAGTCTGTGACCACATACCGCTTTACCGTGAGATAAATCCATCCGCTCTCAGCGGCTTCGCAGCCCCTGCGGAGGATGGAGCGGCAGCCTGCCGCGTATAGCATGATGTCAATAGCACATATTTGGCAAGATACTGGTTTTTGTCAAATATGTGCTATCTTTATGCCCAGACGGTGTACGCCACCGTCAAAAATAGACTAAAATGTCTTAATTCTGTCTATTTCTTCGTCAATTTGACTGTGCTACAATATGTATCGTAGCGGGGAACCGCAAGATCATTATATTTCCTAAGGAGGAATGAAGAATGAAGAAGTTACTTAGCATCACACTCGCAGCTGCTCTTACTCTTGGCAGCATGAGCACAGTAGCATTCGCAGCAGAGACCGAGGCTGAGATCCTTCCGGGCAACGGCCAGAAGATCGGTGTCTCCATGCCGACCAAGGATCTTCAGAGATGGAATCAGGACGGCGACAACATGAAGAAGATGCTGGAAGATGCCGGCTATGAAGTCGACCTTCAGTATGCGTCCAACGATGTTCAGACCCAGCTGTCTCAGGTTCAGAACATGATCTCCTCCGGAGCAGAAGTTCTGGTCATCGCTGCAATCGAAGGATCTTCCCTTGGCGAAGCTCTGACGATGGCAAAAGAGAATGACATCCCGGTCTTCGCTTATGACCGTCTTCTGATGGACTCTGACGCTGTTTCCTACTATGCGACCTTCGACAACTACATGGTCGGTACCGTTCAGGGACAGTACATCATCGACACCCTGGATCTTGAGAATGCAGATGGCCCGTTCAACATGGAAATCACCGCAGGTGACCCGGGTGACAACAACGCCGGATACTTCTATGCAGGCGCTATGGATCTGCTGCAGCCGTACATCGACGAGGGCAAGCTCGTAGTTCAGTCCGGCCAGACCTCTTTCGAAGAAGTTGCTACCGCTCAGTGGAAGACCGAGACCGCTCAGTCCAGAGCAGAGAACATCCTGTCCTCCAACTACACCGATAAGGATGTTGATGTATGGCTGTGCTCCAACGACTCCACCGCTCTTGGCGTAGAGAACGCTCTGGCAGCAAACTACAACGGCAAGTACCCGATCGTCACCGGTCAGGACTGCGACAAAGAGAACACCAAGAACATGATCGCCGGCAAGCAGAGCATGTCCGTATTCAAGGATACCCGTACTCTGGCTAAGCAGGTCGTCAAGATGATCGGCCAGCTGCTGAACGGTCAGGAAGTTGATGTCAACGATACCGAGACCTACAACAACAACGTTATCACCGTTCCGTCCTATCTGTGCGAGCCGGTCTTCGCAGATGCGAACAACTACAAGGAACTGCTGATCGATTCCGGTTACTACACCGAGGAGGATCTTGCCTGATCGAACAGGGCACGATTCCTGAGCACTTCTAATTGAAGAACAATCAGGTATATAGGCGGGTGCAGGCCCGCCTATATATCTGAAAAGAGAAAGTTTTCATTCTGACCGGAAAGCTGGAGGGGGATACATTGGCTAAGATATTACTGGAAATGAAGAATATTACGAAGACCTTCCCAGGTGTCAAAGCCTTAGACAATGTCAATTTAAAGGTTGAAGAGGGCGAGATCCACGCCCTTGTCGGAGAGAACGGCGCAGGCAAATCTACACTGATGAATGTACTGAGCGGCATCTATCCGTACGGGACCTACGAAGGCGACATCGTCTACGACGGAGAGGTCTGTAAGTTTAATAAGATCAAAGATTCTGAGAGTAAGGGGATCGTTATCATTCATCAGGAGCTGGCACTGGTTCCCGAGATGACGATCGGCGAGAATATGTACCTTGGCAATGAGGTGGGACGCAAGAGTGCCATCGACTGGGACAAGACCTATTCTGAAGCAGACAAATACCTGAAGATGGCAGGTCTTACCGAGTCCTCCAAGATCAAGGTCAAGGAGATCGGTACCGGTAAGCAGCAGCTGGTCGAGATCGCGAAGGCGCTCTCCAAGCATGCAAGACTGCTGATCCTCGATGAGCCGACCTCTTCTCTGAACGAAGAAGATTCCAAGGCCCTTCTGGACCTGATGCTGAGCTTTAAGAAGCAGGGGATGACGATGATCATCATCACCCACAAGCTCAACGAAGTTGCATATGTCTCTGACAAGATCACGGTCATTCGTGATGGTTCCACCATCGAGACGCTGGACTGCCACGGCCCGGAGAAGATCTCTGAGGACCGCATCATCAAGGGCATGGTCGGCCGTGAGATGACGAACCGTTTCCCGAAGAGGGAGAATGTTCCGATCGGCGACGTCATGATGGAAGTTTCCAACTGGACGGTGCAGCATCCCAAGTACACAGAGAGAAATGTTGTCAATAATGTCTCCATGAATGTGCGCAAGGGCGAGGTCGTCGGAATCTACGGCCTGATGGGAGCCGGACGTACCGAGCTTGCCATGAGTATCTTCGGCCAGTCCTACGGAACGCTGCTCAGCGGTACGCTGAAGATCAACGGCCAGGAAGTGAAGCTGAAGAAGAGCCCCTCGGATGCGATTAAGCATAAAATCGCCTATGTGACAGAAGACAGAAAGGGCAACGGCCTGGTACTGTCTCAGTCGATCAAGGTCAACACGACGCTGGCCAATCTGGCAGCGGTGTCTAAGAACACGGTTCTCGACAAGGATGCAGAGTATGCTGCTGCGGAGGATTACAGGCAGAAGCTCAAGACGAAGACTCCGTCTGTCGAGCAGCTGGTCGGCAACCTGTCCGGCGGCAACCAGCAGAAGGTCCTGCTTGCGAAATGGATGTTCGCAGAGCCTGATATCCTCATCCTCGACGAACCGACCAGAGGTATCGACGTCGGCGCGAAGTATGAGATCTACTGCATCATCAACGACCTTGCCGCGGCCGGCAAGTCTGTCATCATGATCTCTTCCGAGCTTCCGGAGGTCATCGGCATGAGTGACAGGATCTATATCATGAACGCGTCCAGGATCGTCGGCGAGATGCCGGCATCGGAAGCGACGCAGGAGAACATCATGAGTATGATCCTTGCATCAGGAAGGGGGGACTGATCATGAATTCAAGATCATTTAAGGCATTCCTGAAAAAGAACACCATGATCATCGCCCTCATCGCTGTGATCATCTTTTTCTCCGTGACTACAGACGGCAAGATCCTGTACGCGCAGAATATCAATAACCTGTTCTCCCAGAACGCGTATGTATTCATCCTCGCTACCGGCATGCTGCTCACGATCCTGACCGGAGGCAACATCGACCTGTCGGTCGGTTCTGTAGTCTGCTTTACCGGCGGTATCGGCGCTGTCATGATGGACAGAGGGATCAACGGTTTCATCGCCTTTGCAGTGATGCTCCTGGTCGGACTTGCCATCGGCATGTTCCAGGGCTTCTGGATCGCTTATGTGTCGGTTCCTCCCTTCATCGTCACCCTGGCAGGCATGTACGCTTTCCGCGGACTGTCCAATGTCGTCCTGAACGGATATTCCATCGGCGTGCGTGATGAGATGTTCCTGAAGGTCTTCGGCGGCGGCGCTGACTGCTATATCCCGAACTTCCTGGGCGGCGGCAAGATCAATATGACCTGCATGATCGCAGGTATCGTGATCGCGGCTGTCATGGTCGTCCTGAACATCAAGACCTGGATCGCCCGCAAGGTGAAGGGATATTCCAATGAATCCATGACCGTGGAGGTCGCGAAGCTGGCAATCTTCGCTGCGCTGATTCTCTGGATCGCCTGGAAGCTTGCGAACTACAAGGGCATCCCGACTGTCCTGATCTGGATCTGCGTGGTCCTTCTGATCTACCACTACATCACCCAGAGAACTGCCATCGGCCGTTATCTGTATGCAGTGGGCGGCAACCGCAAGGCAACGGAGCTGTCCGGTGTCAACACGAAGAATGTATTCTTCCTGGCATACTCCAATATGGGCCTCATGGCAGGACTTGCAGGTGTCCTTACGCTGGCAAGAATGGCGCAGGGCAACCCGACCTTCGGACAGGCCTATGAGATGGACGCCATCGCGGCCTGCTTCATCGGCGGCGCTTCCGCGTACGGCGGCATCGGTTCTGTTCCCGGCATGGTAGTCGGCGCGATCCTTCTGGGCGTTATCAACCAGGGTATGAGTATCATGGGCATGTCCTCAAACTACCAGAGTGTTGTCAAGGGCCTGGTCCTTCTGGTAGCAGTCATGTTCGACGTCGTATCCAAGAAGAAAGAGTAAGAGAGGAGGAAGAAAGATGAAAAAAGATGCTAAAACCGTATTAAAAGACAATACGATGATCATCGTTCTGGTCCTCGTCTATGTATTCTTCATGGTCACGACCAAGGGAGCGATCTTCATGCCGATGAACTTCAACGCGCTGATCACTCAGAACGCATATGTATTCATCCTGGCATGCGGCATGCTGATGTGCATCCTGACCGGAGGCAACATCGATCTGAGCTGCGGATCCTTTGTCTGCCTGCTGGGCGCGCTCGGAGCCTACTTCATGGTCACCCGCAGCATGGGCACGGGCATCTCGATCGTCCTGATGCTTCTGGTGGGTATCCTCTATGGATGCGTGCTCGGATTCCTGATCGCCTACGTGGAGATCCCGCCGTGGATCGCAACCCTGGCAGGATATCTGGCATTCAGAGGCCTCGGAACCCAGATCCTGAGCTCCAACAGCTCCACCGGTTCCATCGCTCCGATCCCGGAGAACTTCCTGAAGCTGTTCGCCGGCAAGATCTTCTCCACCAAGCTGAACGTCCTGAACGTTCCCTGCCTGGTTGTGGGTGTTGTCGCCGTTCTGCTGGTCGCATTCCTCAACTTCCGTGACCGCGCGAACCGCGTGAAGAAGGGGTATGAGGCGGATTCCATGGCAGCCGTCGCAGGCAAGACCGTCCTGCTGGGCGCTGTGATCATGCTGTTCGCATACAAGCTGGCCATGGCCGGCGGTATCCCCACCGTCCTGATCTGGGTTGCAGCGATCGTTCTTCTGTACTTCTTTGTCACAGGCAAGACCACGATCGGCCGTCACTTCTATGTGGTCGGCGGCAACAAAGAGGCGGCCCGCCTGTCCGGTATCGACACCAGACGCATCATGTTCGTGGCATACCTGAACATGGCAGTCATCACAGCGATCACGACCTTCGTGGTCCTGGCGAGATTCCAGGCGGCGAACTCCACAGCCGGAACCAACTATGAGATGGATGCCATCTCCGCCTGCTTTGTCGGCGGCGCTTCCGCATACGGCGGAGCCGGAACTGTTCCTGGCATGATGGTCGGCGCACTTCTGATCGGTGTCATCAACTTGGGCATGAGCCTGATGGGAATCGATGCCAACCTGCAGAAGGTCGTCAAGGGCGTTGTCCTTCTGGGCGCAGTCGCATTCGATATCATTTCCAAGAAGAATGCGAAATAAGACCTGGTAGTTGTGTTACAATACAGGAGATCTGCTCAAGGCGGATCTCCTTTTCCATATCATACACATGACAGGGGGCATGGCATCCTGTGAGACGGTTATTATATCTGATGGCAGCAGTGCTGTCCGCCGCCGGCATGTTCCTGGCGGGCATATACATCTATTATCAGAACAGAGCCCAGGAACTTGGGTTTGATAATACTGCCGCCATGGAGTACGGACGGCATTATGTATTCATTTCCTCTGACACCTCCCTGATGATGCAGGATATCTATGATGACATCTATGAGGCCTGCAGCAGGACCGGCGCTTATCTGGAATGGTGCGGCGCAGGGACTTCGCAGAGGTATACAGCGGCCGAATGCATCGACATCGCCATCGCGATGGGGGCGGACGGGATCATCCTCTATCCGGACGGCAGCAGCGGTCTGGAGGCGTCCATCGGGAAAGCACGTGATGAAGGCACTCCGGTGGTCACCATCCTCCGGGACCTGTCCGATTCCGCAAGGATCAGCTATGTGGGCGTGTCCAATTATCAGATGGGAGAACTCTATGGAGGATGGCTTCTGAGCCTGATGAAGGATGGAACGAACCGGGTATGCCTGCTTCAGGATTCCGGTGACTATGAAAATGAGATACAGCTTCTGTTCACACAGACGGTGCAGGCGGTCCACAACGGCTCCTCCAGCGATGAGAAGATGGATCTGGTCACAAGGACCGTGGACAGTATGGTGGATTTTGACGCGGAGGAGGTCATCCGGGATATTCTCCTGGGACAGGAGCGGCCGGATATCCTGATCTGCCGGAACAGTGCCCAGACGGAATGCGCGATCCAGTCCCTGATCGATTACAATCTGGTCGGTGAGGTGCAGGTGATCGGGTATTATGTGACGGATACGATCCTGTCCGCGCTCAGGCAGGACCTGATCCCGGTCACGGTCATGATCGACCGGAAGGCGCTGGGAGAGGACTGCGCCCAGGCGCTGGACGAATACCTGGATTCGGAGAGGACCAGCAGCTACTACAACATTACGCTGGACAGCATCACGCCGGTCACGATGGACCGCTTTATCGAAACGGACCGGCCGGAGGACACCGGGGAGGAGGCAGCATGAGCAGAGGCAGACGTCCCGGAATCATGAAGAGCGTGCAGTCCCGCATCACCGCCGTGCTGACCGTCGTACTGCTGATGGTCCTGATCGTGAATGTGTTCATATTCCGTGAGAGCAGGGCCATGGTGCAGAGGATCAATGATGTCTTCGCGTCCAACGCCACCATCATACAGCTGTCGGATACCCTTGCGATGGCGCAGGAGAGTCTGCGCGGCTATCTGAACACCAAGAGCTCTGCGTCTCTGGAAGATTTCTACCGCTATGAGCAGGAGCTGGGGGCAAGGACCGAAACACTGAATGACCGGACAGTGGACAATGACATCCTGATGCTGGAGAAGAATATCCGGGTGATGACAGAGAGCTACCTGAGGATCTCGGAGCGGGCCATCCAGGCCAGAAGAGGAAGGGATGTCGAAGAATATAAGAAAGACTATGCCCAGTCCAGTGCCATGTTCGGATATATCAACAGCTATATCTATGCGCTGAACAGCAGCCGGTTCCGCCAGAATTCAGAGAATTACCAGGAGCTTCTGGAGGTCGTGGAGACACTGGAGCAGACCTGCATGATCCTGATCTTCGCAGTCTCCGCGCTGGCCCTGTTCTTTGCCTCGCTTCTGGTGCGGGCCATGATCAGCCCCCTCGGCGCTCTGGCCGGAGCCGCCTGGCGGGTGGCGGACGGAGACTTCAGCGTGGAAGTGGCGCCGTCTGACAGAGAGGACGAGGTCGGAGTCGTCACCAACGCCTTCCGCAGGATGCTGGACAGCATCCGCGCCTACATCAGCAGCCAGCGCTCCTCCATGGAAAAAGAGGCTCAGATGAAGGAAAATGAACTCGCCATGGAAGCGCATCTGAAGGAGGCTCAGCTGAAGTATCTGCAGGCGCAGATCAATCCGCACTTTCTGTTCAACAGCCTCAATGCCGGCTCCCA
Source organism: uncultured Lachnospiraceae bacterium (assembly GCA_902765725.1). Taxonomy (GTDB): domain Bacteria; phylum Bacillota; class Clostridia; order Lachnospirales; family Lachnospiraceae; genus Porcincola. The sequence goes on from CACXAT010000004.1 coordinate 34,930, forward strand.
GCTGGCGATGATGGAGGGCGCGGACCGGACGGAGGTGTTTCTGTCCAGAATGGCGGACTTCTTCCGCTACAATGTCAAGAAAACCGGAGGCGACGCTTCTCTGCAGGAGGAGCTGGATTCGGTCGATAACTATATCTACATCCTCAATGTCCGTTTCTCGGGAGATATCCATTATGAGAAGCTTGTGGATGAGGAGATAGACATCGGCAGCATCCGGATGCCCAGCATGATCCTTCAGCCGATCGTGGAGAACGCGATCCAGCATGGGATCCATGATGATCATGAGAACGGCAGGATCACGATGTCCGCGGAGCTGGTCGGACCGGATGAGAATGACGCGGGGATCCCCTGCGTCAGGGTCACGGTATCCGACAATGGGACAGGCATGACGGGCGACCAGATCAGGGCCGTCCTGCGAAGACAGGAAGAAGATAAGACATCCGCTCCTCAGGAACAGGAGGAAGGCGGAGAGAACGGATCAAAGGACAGCAATTCGACCGGAGTTGCCATCGCCAATGTCATCTCCAGACTGGAGCTGTACTACGGAAGAGAGAACCTGTTCAGCATCTGGAGCGACGGACCGATGTGCGGGACGGAGGTAAGCGTCCTGCTTCCCCTGGAGGGGCCTGTCCGGGATGGCACAAGAGAAACAGTACTGTATGACGAGAGCCGGGAGGATCTGTAGGAGGAAAATATGTATCGGATACTTCTTGCGGATGATGAGGGGATCATGCTGGATTCCCTGAAGAATGTCATTCTGAGAGAATACGGAGAGAATGTGGAGATCGAGACCGCCAAGACCGGCAGGACCGCGATCGAGAAGGCGGAAAACTTCCATCCGGATATCGCATTTATGGATATCCAGATGCCCGGGATCAACGGGATCGCGGCGATACGCGAGATCCGTTCCTTCAATGCATCCTGTCTGTTTTATGTAATCTCGGCCTACGACAAGTTCGACTATGCCCAGGATGCCATCGCCCTTGGCGTGGAGAAATATCTCATGAAGCCGGTCTCGAGGAAGGTGATCCTGGAGACGGTCAGCGAAGCCATGCGCAAGGTAGACGAGATCCGCGGGAGAAGGTCGGATCAGCTGAAGATCCAGGAGAAGCTGGAGACCATCGTTCCGGTGGTCGAGAATGGCTTTGTCACCGGCATGCTGCTGTCTGACGACGTGCATGACCTGGATTATTACCGCCAGCTTCTGGACGTGCAGGAGACCTACGCCTACTGCGAGATGATCCGGTTTGGCTTCGAGCAGGAGAACGGGAGCCTGGCAAGCTCTGTGGATACCAGGGTGCGGGCGCAGGAGGGATATGAGCAGATCCGGGCCATCATCAAATCCTTCCAGAGGTGTATCATCGGGCCTGTCATGAGTGACCGTATCGTTGTGGTCGTTCCCCATGAGAAGGAGACGGTCAGCTACGAGGAGAGAATCGATACCATCGACCGGATGCGTTCGATCCTGGACCGTCTGTCCGGCAAGCTGAAGATGAAGTTCCGCGCCGGGATCGGCAAGATCTACCGTTTTGCGGACCTGCGCATGAGCTATCAGGAGGCAGCAGGAGCGCTCAGGAACTCTGCAGCAAGAGTCGTGCACACAGAGGATATTACCTCCCACGGTGTATTTGAAGATGACTATCCGGTGGAAGTGGAGAGGGATGGATTCGCTGCGCTGACCAGAGGAGACGTAGCGGTGACAAGAGACCGCTTCGCGGAGCTTTTTGCCTGGATGGTGGCAAAGGATCCGGATGACCTGAACAGCATGAAGCTGAAGGTGCTGGAGCTGGTCCTGCGGGCGGAGTACGATGCCTTCCATTCCGGATCTCTCAATTATGCCTATGATTACAGGAAGAACTATCTGGAACAGGTGAATGCGCTGACAGCCCAGGATCAGATACAGACATGGTTCCTGGACCGCATGACGGCGATCTGCAGCATGATCCGCGACCAGAATGAGGAGCAGTCGGAGAGCACTGTCTCCAGGGCCTGCAAGTACATTCAGGAGAATTTCCGGAAGGACATCTCCCTGGACGATGTCTCCAAAGAGGTCAATGTCAGCCCTTATTATTTCAGCAAGCTATTTAAGGAAGAGGTCGGAGAGAACTTTATCGAGTATCTTACCAGACTCCGGATCGAGTGCTCCAAGGAGCTGCTCAGAAGAGCCGCGCTGACCATCCGGGAGGCAGGCCTTCAGTCCGGCTATTCTGATCCGAATTATTTCAGCAGGATCTTCAAGAAGCAGACAGGCATGACCCCCAGAGAATACAGGGAGCAGAACACATGACACAGGTCTGCAGGAACAGCCCGGAAAGGCTGCGTGGAGGGCGTATGAACAGTTGGAAGAGAATACTGGCAGTTGTGATGACTGCCTTGCTGGCTTCAGTCCTGCTGTGGGGCTGCGGAGAAGATACACGCAGAACCGTCAGTAAAACTGCCGCGGAGAGTGAGGCAGAGGAGAACGGAGTCAGGATCGGCATCTCTTTTGATTCCTTTGTCATTGAGAGATGGCTCAGGGACCGTGACGTGTTTACTGCCACCGCTCAGAATCTCGGCGCGCAGGTCAATGTCCAGAACGCCAACGGAGAAGTGAAGGAGCAGATCGAGCAGATTGAGTATCTGATCGATAAGGGGATGGATGTGATCGCGATTATCGCCATCGATGGAGATGCCCTGTGCAGCGTTGTGAAAAAGGCAAAGGACAGAGGAATCCGCGTGATCTGTTATGACCGTCTGATCCGCGGCGCGGGCACCGACCTGTATATCTCCTTTGACAATACAAGGGTCGGCGAACTGATGGGAGAGGCCCTGGTGAAGGCACTGCCTCAGGGCGGAAGGATCTTCGAGATCCAGGGATCCTCCAGTGACAACAATGTCAGCATGGTACGGGAAGGCTTCGAGTCTGCGCTCAGCGGCACCGGGATCGAGATCGTCTATTCAACCTTCTGTGACAACTGGCTGGCGGAGCTTGCCTTTGACGCGGTCAATGAGGGCCTGGAATCAAACGGCGGGAGCATAGACGGCGTCATGTGCGGCAATGATGACCTGGCAGGCCAGGCGATCCGCGCGCTGACAGAGCATAAGCTTGCGGGAGAGATCCCGGTGGTGGCCCAGGACGCGGAGCTGTCCGCGTGCCAGCGGATCATGGAAGGCACCCAGACCATGACCGTCTACAAGTCGGTTGACCGGGAAGCCCAGATGGCAGCCAGGTTTGCGGTGGCTCTGGCAAATGGAGAGGATATCACAGATCCTGAGACCGATCTGCACACAGAGGAGACCATCAGCGACGGTCAGTATGAGATCCCGTACTATCCGCTGGAGCCGGAGGCAGTCACCCGGGACAACATGGACGAGGTGATCATAGAGGGCGGCTTCCACCAGCGGGAGGACGTCTATCTGAATGTGGACTAATACTATCTGTAAGACAGGCAGACGGAAAAACAGCTTGCAATCAGGACGGTCTTGGTGTAAAGTAGCCGCGATTTTACTGTGATAAAAGTCCATATCCCGGCAGGGGCGAAGCCCCGGCAGATGAAACAGAGCCAGGAGGAGTCAAGGATGAATGAGATGGATGAGAAGTTTATGATCGCGGACATCTTCGGGGAGGATGTATTCTCTGACAGAGTCATGAGGGCACGCCTTCCGAAGAACGTATACAAAGAACTGCACCGGACGATGGACGAGGGGAGTGAGCTCAACCCCCTGGTCGCCGATGAGATCGCGGAAGCCATGAAGCAGTGGGCTCTGGAAAAGGGCGCGACCCATTACACGCACTGGTTCCAGCCGCTGACGGGCAACACGGCAGAGAAGCATGATTCCTTCATCTCAGCTCCAAGAGAAGACGGCAGTGTCCTGATGGAGCTCTCCGGCAGGAACCTGGTCAAGGGAGAGTCAGACGCGTCTTCATTTCCCTCAGGAGGCCTCAGGGCGACCTTCGAGGCAAGAGGCTACACGGCCTGGGATATGTCTTCCCCGGCCTTTGTACGCAGAGACGCGGCGGGAGCCATCCTCTGCATCCCGACGGCATTCTGTTCCTACAATGGAGAGGCGCTGGACTTCAAGACGCCGCTCCTTCGTTCCGTGGACGCGGTCAATGAGCAGTCCCTGAGGCTCCTTCGTCTGTTCGGCAATACGACCTCGAAGAGGGTGACGCCCTGCGTCGGCCCTGAGCAGGAGTATTTCCTGGTGGACAAGCAGACCTTCAGCAAGAGGAAGGACCTGGTGTATACCGGCCGGACGCTGTTCGGCGCCATGCCGCCCAAGGGCCAGGAGCTGGATGATCATTACTACGGTTCCCTGCGTACCAGAGTCGGTTCCTTCATGAAGGATGTCAACAAAGAGCTCTGGAAGCTGGGCGTTCCGGCAAAGACACAGCACAATGAGGTCGCTCCAGCGCAGCATGAGCTTGCGGTGATCTATGAGAATGCCTCTCTTGCCGTTGACAACAACCATATCGTGATGCAGACCCTCAAGAGGGTCGCGTCCTGGCACAACATGCGCTGCATTCTCCATGAGAAGCCCTTTGCGGGCGTAAATGGGTCCGGCAAGCATAATAACTGGTCCCTGCAGACTGATGACGGCATCAATCTGCTGGATCCGGGCAAGACGCCTCACCAGAACATTCAGTTCCTGCTGGTGCTGTCCTGTATCCTGAGGGCCGTGGACAAGCATGCGGATCTGCTGCGTGAATCGGCTGCCGATCCGGGCAATGACCATCGTCTCGGGGCGGATGAGGCGCCGCCGGCGATCATCTCCGTCTTCCTCGGCGACCAGCTGGAGGATGTGGTTGCTCAGCTGATCGAGACCGGTACCGCAACCTCTTCGATCCGCGGCGGGAGGATGTCCACCGGCGTCAGCATGCTGCCGGACTTCTCCAAGGATGCCACAGACCGGAACCGTACCAGCCCCTTCGCCTTTACCGGCAACAAATTCGAGTTCCGCATGGTCGGTTCGAGAGACTCCATCGCCGGACCGAATATCATTCTGGACACGATCGTCGCGGAGGCATTCTCTGACGCGTGCGATGTCCTCGAGAAGGCCGAAGACTTCGACAAAGAGGTCCGTGAGCTGATCAAGAAATATCTGACGGATCATCAGAAGATCATATTCAACGGCAACGGCTATTCGGAAGAGTGGGTGGCCGAGGCAGCCAGAAGAGGCCTTCCGAACCTGGTCTCCATGGTGGACGCGATCCCGGCGCTGCTGACAGAATCCTCCGTGGAGATGTTCAAAAAGTTCGGCGTATTCTCAGAGTCCGAGCTCAGGAGCCGTGTTGAGATCAAGTATGAGAACTATGCCAAGACGATCCATATCGAGGCATTGACGATGATCGATATGGCGTCCAAGTCCATCATCCCGGCGATCATCAAATGGACCGGCAGCCTTGCCGCGACCATCGGTTCGCTGGAACACATCCAGGTGGGCGCCAAAGTCCAGAGAGAGCTGCTGGAGGAGTCCTCCGGCCTGCTTGAGAAGACCCGGGAGGCTCTGAAGGAGCTGATCGAGATCACTGCCGCCGCGGAAGAGACGCCGGAGGGCAGGGAGAGAGCGGAGTTCTATCACGAAAAGGTGATGCCTGCCATGCAGGCTCTGAGAGCCCCGGTAGACCGTCTGGAGATGATCGTGGACAAGGATATGTGGCCGATGCCGTCCTACGGTGATCTGCTGTTTGAGGTATAATGACAGGAAGAAACCCTGCTGCCAGAGAATGGAAGCAGGGTTTTTACTATTTGTTCGTGCATATTACACAAAAACCGGTTGCCTTTTTCGTAAAAAAAGATTACACTTAAGTTCAGATATGGTAAAAATCTACATGTTTGCGCTTGTTTTTAACTTGTTCATCATGCATGAAGACGATTAAACAAGAACGTCTGATCTTTTTTGGCCGGAAAGGAGTACTCCTATGATTTCAAATCAGGTACTGCAGTCTACACTGGAAGGTCTCAAAACTATCAGCAGGGTAGATATGTGTGTTATGGACACGGAAGGGATCGTACTGGCGACCACCTTCGAACACACGGAGAACTTTCGTGATTCTATCATAAGCTTCAGCAGCTCGCCGGCAGAGAGCCAGGTGATCTCCGGATATCAGTTTTTCAAGATACTGGATGATTCCCAGCTGGAGTATATTCTGATCGCGAGCGGCAGTTCCGACGATGTATACATGGTCGGCAAGATGGCTGCGTTCCAGGTGCAGACTTTGATCACCGCCTACAAAGAACGGTTTGACAAGGACAACTTCATCAAGAATCTGCTTCTTGACAACCTTCTTCTGGTTGACATCTATAACCGGGCGAAGAAGCTGCACATTGAGTCGGAAGCGAGAAGGGTTGTCTTTATACTGGAGCTTGCCGGGGAGAGAGAGAACAGCTCGCTGGAGCTGGTCCGCGGACTGATCACCTCAAGGTCGGGAGACTTCATCACTGCCATTGACGAAAAGAGTGTTATCATCGTACGGGAGCTGCTCCCGGGCGAAGGCAGCCAGGAGATGGAAGAGACCGCCTCCTCGATCCTCAATGCCCTGCCTCTTGACCGCAGGGGAGAGGCGATCGTGGCCTACGGGACCGTTGTCGCGGAGCTGAAGGAAGTATCCCGCTCCTATAAGGAGGCGCGCATGGCCCTCAACGTCGGCAAGATCTTCTTCGCCGGCAGCCAGGTGATCGCATACAGCTCACTGGGAATCGGAAGACTGATCTATCAGCTGCCGATTCCGCTGTGCAAGATGTTCATCCGCGAGGTCTTCGAAGGAAAGAGCCCGGATGACTTCGACGAGGAGACGCTTACGACGATCAACAAGTTCTTCGAGAACAGTCTGAATGTGTCGGAGACCAGCCGCCAGCTGTATATCCACAGGAATACGCTGGTATACCGGCTTGACAAGCTGCAGAAGCAGACCGGTCTGGACCTTCGGGTGTTTGAGGACGCGATCACGCTGAAGATCGCTCTTATGGTCGTGAAGTACATGAATTACATGGAGAGCCAGGATTACTGACATTCGGGAGACGGATGGTGACAGACGAGACTAAAGTATTCAGGGAAAAACTGCAGGAACTGACACAGTACGCCGCGGAAAACGGCGACAGGGTATCGGTGGGAAAGATCCGGGATGCCTTCAAAGGACTGTCTCTGAACGAGGAGAAGCTCCAGATGGTCTATGCCTATCTGGACCAGACAGGCATCCAGGTCTATGATCCTCTGGTGGAGGATGTGAGCCATGACGGCAGTCACAGACCGGCTCTGGAGGCATACTTGGAGGAGCTGGACGCGATCGCAGGACTGCCGGCAGACCTGGAACTGAAGATGTTCCATATGGCCGCGGAGGGAGACAAAGAAGCCAGGGATACACTGATCGCCAGATATCTCGCGGCGGCGTGTGACCTTGCGGGCGAGTTTGAAGGAAAAGCTGGCAGGGCAGAGGCAGAGGATCTGATCCAGGAGGCAAATGTCGGACTGCTGACGGCCATGAGTGAGCTGGAGAAGGAAGAGTCTCTGGCGGCATACCGGGTGAAGCTTCTGAACCGTGTCACGACCTATCTTGAGGATCGTGTCAGGGAGATGGAAGAGGAGTACCGGGGAGAATCCAAGGTGGTCAGCCGCATGAACCGCCTCGCGCAGTCGGTCCACGATCTGGAGGAGCAGCTGGAGCATAAGCCCTCCATTGAAGAACTGTCGGCCTATCTGGATCTCACGACACAGGAGATCCGCGATATGCTCAGGGTCGGCGGAGAGAAGCTTACGATCGGAGATATCTGATCTGTCTGATAACAGAATCAATTGGAAATACAAACCGGGCGTTTGCTCTGCAGAGGCAGAACAAACGCCCGGTCTGTTTTACGGTATATTTCAGTCAGTGTCGTGATCGGAGATCTCTTCAGATGGTTTTTTCTCGGGAAGTACGATCCGCACCTTCTCGATCCGGTTCTGATTGACCTTGTCTGCGATCAGGATCAGACCGTTTTCATCGGTGATGCGCTCCCCTTTCTTGGCCAGATGCTCCAGATGTTCGATCAGATAGCCTCCGATCGAATCGTAGTCCTCTGAATCCAGCTCAAGGCCGGTGGCGTCATTGAGATCATCCAGCTTGACACTTCCGGCAACCAGGTACTGACGGTCGGAAAGCTTGCGGATCAGGTCTTTCTCGTCCTCGTCATACTCGTCGCGTATCTCGCCCACCAGCTCCTCTATAAGGTCCTCGAAGGTCAGCATGCCGGCGGCGGACCCGTACTCATCGAGAACGATGGTCACGGTGGAAGCGTGGTCACGCATCTCCACCATCAGTTCGGAGATCTTCTTGGTCTCGAAGGTGTAATATGGGGGATACATCAGATCCCTGGGAGAGAAATGTTCCCGGTCTTCCACGAAGCAGAAATCCTTGATATTCAGGATGCCCACAATGTGGTCGCGGTCATTTTCATAGACAGGGAGCCTGGTGAAATGCTCATTGCGGTAGATCTGAGCAACGGTATCATAGCTCTCATCGACACTGATGGATATGATGTCTGCCCGGGGAACACAGATATCCTTCGCCCTCTGGTCTCCGAAATCATAGACGTTGTTGATCATCTCCCGCTCTACACCGGTCGTCTCCCCGTCTTCGTGGCTGACATCGACCATGGTGCGGATCTCATCCTCCGTGATCGTGGAGTCGCCTCCGTTTTTGTCGATGTGAAGAAGCTTCATGACCGCATTGGCCAGCAGGTTGACCAGGAAGATCAGCGGCGTCATGAGCACCATCAGAAGATGGATGATCCCCGCATAGCGCAGGGACAGCTTCTCGGACTGTACATTGGCCGCGTTCTTGGGGGCGATCTCTCCGAAGATCAGGACCAGGAGGGTCAGAAGGCCGGTGGTATATCCGACGGCCGTCGATCCGAACAGCCGGATCGCAAGGGTCGTAGCCAGCGAGGACGCCGAGATATTGACGATATTGTTGCCGATCAGGATGCAGCTGAGCATCTTGTCCTGCTCATCCAGGATCGAGAGGACCATCCGGGCCTGTTTGCTCCCGTCCTCCGCCAGGTTGCGGATCCGTATGCGGTTTACGGTGGTCAGCGCTGTCTCTGCCGAAGAGAAGAAGGCAGACAGCAGAAGAAGGACCACCAGACAGATTATCTGAATTACTGTGCCTGAAGACACGTAACACCTCACTCCTTTCAAAGATGATGCCATCGGAATTTTCATCAAAGATACAGTATTTTTGCATCTTTTGCAATATTTGTGATATACTGACACCGGAAGCAGTAAAAATCGCTTCCGGGTCTGATTATTCACAGCTGTTCGTTATGGATATAACGGATATCTCTGGCAGAATCTGCAGCAGAAACCCTCTTTATTATCAATTGAAGAACGAAGAACCATAGACAATCAACAATATTTATACGGGTATACTATATGACACGAGAAGAATATGAAGGCATGTCTGCCGCCGCGCTCAAGGAACTGGCCAAGAAGAGAGGAATCAAGGGCGTTTCCGCGATGCGAAAGGCAGATGTGATCAATGCACTAGCGGGGTATGATTCTGCTTCGTCTGCCGGGGAAGCGAAAGCTCCGAAGGCACCGGCAGTGAAAGCCCCGAAGACGCAGGAGGAGAAGGCTCCGAAGGAGAAGAAAGAGCGGGCTCAGAAGGCACAGGAAGAGAATGCTCCGAAGGCGCAGGAAGAGAAGACTCCGAAGGCGCAGGAAGCGAATGCTTCCAGGGCGCAGGAGATGAGGCGCCCCACCGCGGGGAATCCCAGGAGAACTCTGCGCAGCGGTGCCAAGAATACAGACAGAACGAAGGCAGCGCCGCGGGATTCCGCGCGCGGGCAGGCGCAGCAGGATTCCACCGGGCAGATGCAGCAGCGCAGGAGAAACCCTGCGGAACATAGAATGCAGCCTCAGGGCATGACGCGGTCTGAGGGAATGAGCAGACCGGAGGGCATGAACAGGCCGGAAGGCATGACCAGGCCTGAGGGAATGAACAGATCGGAAGGCATGACCAGGCCTGAGGGAATGAGCAGACCGGAGGGTATGTCCCGGCCGGAAGGAATGAGCCGACAGGAAGACATGGCCAGACCGGAAGGAATGAGCAGACCGGAGAGCATGGTCAGGACGGAAAACGTCTCCAGAGCGGCCGGCCCCATGACCCGCGGGGAGCTTCGCCAGTCCAACCCGCAGCCCAGAGGTGAGAGAGGGGAGAGCCTGCAGGATCGCACGGAAGGAGACCGTCCCCCGATGGAGCTCAAGCAGCTTGACTCCGGCAATACGGTCAGCGGCGTACTTGAAGTAATGGCTGACGGGTACGGGTTCATCCGCTCCAACAACTATCTCCCCGGAGAGGACGATATCTATGTATCCCCGTCCCAGATCAGGCGCTTCAACCTGAAGACAGGCGACATTATCTGCGGCAATACCAGGGTGCATGCGCAGCAGGAGAAGTTTTCGGCATTGCTGTTTGTGAAGACGATCAATGGCTATCTGCCCAGCGAGGCTGCGAAGCGCTATAACTTTGATGAGATGACTCCGGTATTCCCGAATGAGAGACTCAGGATGGAGCGGACCGGACGCGAGGTCGCGATGCGCATCGTAGACATCCTGTCTCCCATCGGAAAGGGACAGCGAGGCCTGATCGTATCTCCGCCAAAAGCTGGAAAAACAACGCTTCTGAAGGATATCGCCAGATCGATCCAGAGAAATAACCCGGAGATGCACATCATCATCATGCTCATCGACGAGAGACCTGAGGAAGTCACAGACATCCGCGAGGCGATCGTAGGAGAGAATGTGGAGGTGCTGGATTCCACCTTCGACGAGACACCGGAGCATCACAAAAGAGTCGCCGAGATGGGCATCGAGAGAGCGAGAAGACTGGTCGAGCACAAGAGAGACGTAGTGATCCTGCTTGATTCCATCACCAGACTTGCCCGGGCCTACAACCTGATCGTGCCGCCGTCCGGAAGGACACTGTCCGGTGGTCTCGATCCGGCAGCCCTCCATCCGCCGAAGAGATTCTTCGGTGCCGCCAGGAACATGAGAGAGGGCGGAAGCCTGACGATCCTGGCGACCGCACTGGTCGACACCGGCTCCAAGATGGACGACGTGGTCTATGAGGAATTCAAGGGAACCGGCAACATGGAACTGATCCTGGACCGCAAGCTCTCCGAGCGCCGTGTGTTCCCTGCGATCGACATCATGAAGTCCGGAACCAGAAGAGAAGACCTGCTGCTGACCACGGATGAGGGCGAAGCCTCCTACGTCATGCGCCGCGCGATGAACGGAATGAAGGGAGAGGACGCAGTGGAGCGCATCCTGGATATGTTCGCACGCACCCGCAGTAATGAAGAACTGGTACAGCGGATTAAGCACTCACATATAATCTGATTATACGAGCTTCTAGAGTCTCTGTTCCTCGAGGTTTAGCCCCGTTGATGGGCTTAGTCTGCGGTGAGACGCATCCATCAGAAGGGGCAAGGCAGTCGGAAACTGCAGAATTTATATCTTGCACTGCTATCAGTGCCGTGCTATAATGCACATGCTATGCCCGAAGCAGATGTGCAGTTCCGCTTAAGCTGGCGGGATCGGGATACGGCAAACCGTATGGACTTGCGGGGATCGCCCGGGCAGTCCGGGAACAGACACTCCGGCGCAGTGTCGGAGAACGTAAGCAGTTCACACACATCAAAGCAGAGAGGTGATATACCATGAGAGAAGGAATCCATCCGAAATACTACCAGGCAACTGTTACATGCAACTGTGGAAACACTTTCGTTACCGGTTCTACCAAGCCGGAGATCCACGTTGAAGTCTGCTCCAAGTGCCATTCATTCTACACTGGCCAGCAGAAGGCAGCTCAGGCTCGCGGACGTATCGATAAGTTCAACAGAAAGTACGGTCTGAGCCAGCAGTAATCTGGAGATGACATGGAAGGTTGGGGCTGCAGGCCTCAACCTTCTTTTTACACAGAGAGAAAGTATTATGAAGTATTCCAATATCGGCGGTCAGGCTGTAATGGAAGGCGTGATGATGCGCAACGGCGAGAAATGGGCAGTTGCGGTCAGAACAGCGGATCATCAGATCACAGTCAAGACCGGAGTTTACCATGGAGTGATCAGGAATAAGACCCTGCAGAAGCTTCCGATCATCCGCGGAGTCTGCAGCTTTGTGGACTCCATGTACCTGGGCATGAAGTCTCTCATGTTCTCAGCCGATCTCTTTGCGGAAGAATCGGAGAAGGAACTGGAGGAGAGACTGCAGGACGAGAAGAAGAAGGCCGAGAAGAAAGCTTCAAAGCTCAGAGCGTCCGGCAGGACCAGTGAGGCCGACGCTCTTCTGGAGAAGACTGTCAGAAACGCGGAGGAAGAGCGCAGAAAGCTGAAGGAGAGAGAGCAGGAGGGCAACGGGAAGTCGAAGGATGCGGATAATTCCATCCTGCTGACAGTGACCCTGATCTTCTCCCTTGCGTTCTCCATCGCCCTGTTCATGATGCTGCCCTATTTCCTGTCCAGAGCCCTGAGAACGGTGACGACCAATGAGTCGCTGATCTCCGTCTGCGAAGCCCTTCTTCGCATGGCCATATTCTTCGGATATCTGCTGATCATTTCAAGGATGAAGGATATCCAGAGGACCTTCATGTACCACGGGGCAGAGCACAAGTGCATCAACTGCATCGAGCACGGCCTTGAACTGAACGTGGAAAATGTCAGAAAGAGCTCCCGTCAGCATAAGAGATGCGGGACCAGCTTTCTTCTGATCGTAATGGTAGTCAGTGTGATCTTCTTCCTGTTTATCCGTACCCCCAACCCGGTATGGAGAATCGTGATCAGGATCCTGCTGATCCCGGTGATCGCAGGCGTCTCCTTTGAGTTCATCAGGCTGGCGGGCAGGTATGACAATAAATGCGTCAATATCCTCAGTAAGCCCGGCCTCCTGCTCCAGAGACTGACGACCAATGAGCCGGATGATGACCAGATCGAGGTTGGCATCGCGTCTGTGGAGGCGGTGTTCAACTGGAAAAAGTATCTGAATGAGAACTTCAATGCCAATTATGGGCTGACGCAGGCGGATGAGCCGCGCGGCTGTGACGAGCTCTACACCATAAAGTGATAATCATATGAATTATTCTGAAGCAGTACATAAAGCGCAGACCAGTCTGGAACAGCATCAGGTTCCGGATCCAGGTGTCGACGCCTTGTTGCTGCTTCAGTTTGTATGCGGCTTTAACCGGGCAAGGTACTATGCCATCCGGGAGGAGGAGATCCCTCCGGAGCAGCTGAAACGGTACCGGGAGCTGATAGAGAAGCGCTCGGACAGGATCCCGCTGCAGCATCTGACGAAGGAGCAGGAGTTTATGGGACTGCCCTTCCATGTGTCAGAGGACGTGCTGATCCCCAGACAGGATACGGAGATCCTGGTCCAGGAGGCCTTGAAGAGGGTCCCGCCCTCGGGCCGGGTCCTGGATCTGTGCACCGGATCGGGCTGCATCCTGATCAGCCTTCTGAAGCTTGGAAATGACCTCGGGGGGACCGGAAGCGACCTGTCAGAGAAGGCACTTGAGGTCGCTGCCATGAACGCTAAGTTGAATGGCGTGAAGGCTTCATTTGTCAGAAGCGACCTGTTTTCACAGATTCACGGGACCTATGACATGGTGGTCTCCAATCCGCCCTATATCGAGTCATCGGTCATCGGCAGCCTGATGGAGGAGGTCCGGGACCATGAGCCGCTGATGGCACTGGACGGCGGCAGGGACGGACTTGAATTCTACCGGAGGATCGTGCCGCAGAGCCTGCAGCATCTGAATCCGGGCGGATGGCTGATCCTTGAGATCGGATACAACCAGGCAGAGGCTGTCCGGTCCATGTTTGTCAGTCAGCAGTATGAAGACGTTACTGTAATCAGGGACTTTGGCGGCAACGACCGCGTGGTCCTGGGGAGGAAAGCGATTGTTTGAGCAGTTAAGTGAAGTGGCCGGCAGGCTGGAGGAGATTACCCTGCAGCTGTCAGATTCCGAGACGGTCAGAGATCCTGCAAGGCTTCAGAGCCTGATGAAGGAGAGGGCCTCGCTGACTCCGGTCGCGGAGGCATACAGCGCATACCGCAGCGCGCAGCAGACGATCCTGGACTGTGAGGAGATGCTGGAGGCGGAGCGCGATGAAGAGATGCGCTCGATGCTGAAGGAAGAGCTGGCGGCCGCGCGGGAAGAGGAGACAGAGCTTCGGGAGAAGCTGCGGATCATGCTCCTTCCGAAGGATCCAAACGATGAGAAGAATGTTGTCGTGGAGATCCGTGCCGGCGTCGGCGGCGACGAGGCGGCCCTGTTCGCGGCCCAGGTATTTCGGATGTACAGCAGGTATGCGGACCGCCACGGCTGGAAGGTGGAGCTTACCTCCGTCAGTGAGAACGGGCTGGGCGGCTTCAAGGAGTGCGTATTCCTGGTCAATGGGCAGGGTGCCTATTCCAGACTGAAATATGAATCCGGCGTACACCGGGTTCAGAGAGTCCCGGAGACGGAGAGCGGCGGACGCATCCATACCTCCGCCTGCACGGTGGCGATCATGCCGCAGGCGGAAGAGATCGACTTCCAGCTGGACCTGAACGAATGTCATTTCGATGTATTCAGGGCATCCGGCAACGGAGGACAGTGCGTCAATACGACAGACTCTGCCGTCCGCCTGGTCCATGAGCCCACGGGGATCGTGGTTTCCTGCCAGGATGAGAAGAGCCAGCTGAAAAATAAAGACAAAGCGATCAGGATCCTGCGTTCGATCCTCTATCAGAAGGAGGTCATGGAACGCCATGACGCCGAGGCGCAGGAGCGGCGCAGCCAGATCGGCTCCGGAGACCGGAGCGAGAAGATCCGCACCTACAACTTCCCCCAGGGAAGAGTCACGGATCACCGGATCAAGCTGACGCTGTACCGGATCGATCAGATCATGGACGGAGACCTGGATGAGATCATAGACAGTCTCAGTGCGGCTGACCAGGCGGCAAAACTGGCAAAATCAGGAGAGTAACAGCCTTTCGGCGAAGGAGGAAAGTTATGCCAAGCTGGGAAAATAATGTGAGAAAGGTCGTTCCCTATACACCGGGCGAGCAGCCCAGGATCAGGGACATCATAAAGCTCAACACCAACGAGAATCCGTATCCGCCCTCGCCGGCGGTACAGGCTGCGCTCGCTCAGACCGACAGTGAGCTTCTTCGCAAGTATCCGGATCCGGCGGCATCGCTGCTGGTGGACGCCATCGCTAAGCAGTACGGGGTATCCTCTGACCGGGTATTCGTCGGAGTCGGCTCGGACGATGTCCTGGCCATGAGCTTCCTGACCTTTTTTGCTTCCGGAAGACCGATCCTGTTCCCGGACATCACGTACTCATTTTACGACGTATGGGCGGATCTGTTCCGGATCCCCTACGAGACCAGGGCGCTTGACGAGAATTTCCGGATCACCAGCAGAGATTATTTCGCCGAGAACGGAGGGATCATATTCCCCAATCCCAATGCGCCCACGGGTGTGCTGAAGCCCCTTGGCGAGGTGGAGGAGATCGTCAGCCGCAACCGGGACGTCGTTGTGATCGTCGATGAGGCATATATCGATTTTGAGGATGGGGAGGACGGCGCCATCCCCGCGGACAGCGCGCTGAATCTGATCGACCGGTATGAAAATCTGCTGGTGGTGCAGACCTTCTCCAAGTCCAGGTCCCTTGCCGGGATGCGCATCGGATATGCCATCGGCTCGAAGAAGCTGATCCGCTATCTGAATGACGCCAAGTATTCATTTAACTCATACACCATGAACCAGACCGCCATTGCCGCGGGTGTGGCTGCCGTGGAGGACCAGGCCTACTTTGCCCGGTGCCTGGGCAGGATCAAGGCGACGAGAAGATGGACGGAAGATGCGCTGAGAGAGCTTGGATTCTCTTTCCAGGATTCCCAGTCCAACTTCCTGTTCGTGACCCATGAGAGGGTTCCGGCAAGAGAACTGTTCGCGGCCCTGAGAGAGGCGAAGATCATCGTCCGGTATTTCGACAAGCCCCGCATCGATAATTATCTGCGGATCACCATCGGAACCGACGAGGAGATGGAGAAACTGATCGCGTTTCTGAAGGACTATCTGGGACAATAAGAGGAGTGATCATTCATGACAAATGCACTGGCAACCTGGTTTGCGAATAACCTCGGGCATGTCATGCCCGCCGAGCTTGTAATCTTTATCGTATCGCTGCTTCCGATCCTGGAGTGCAGGGGCGGCCTGATCGTCGCAGCCCTGCTGGGCGTGCGGATGGAGGTGGCCGTTCCGATCTGCGTGATCGGCAATGTGCTCCCGGTCCCGTTCATCCTGATCCTTCTGAAGAAGGTGCTCCAGTGGATGAAGAAGACACCGCTGCACAGACTTGCGGAGAAGATCGAGGAGAGGGGACAGAGGAAGAGCTCCGCCATGAAGCACGGAGAGTTTCTGGGACTGCTGCTCTTTGTCGGAGTCCCGCTTCCGGGAACCGGCGCCTGGACCGGCTCGCTGGTCGCTGCGATCCTGGATATGGACTGGAAGAAGGCGATCATACCGATCCTTCTGGGCGTACTGATGGCAACCGTCATCATGACCGTGTTCTCTTATGCGTTCCTGGCGAATGTGGTCGGATGATTCCGGTGAGGTGACCTGATATGTATGAGAGCTTTGCGCAGGTCTATGATACATTCATGGACAATGTGCCCTATGACGAGTGGGCGGACTTTCTTGTCAGAAGGCTTAAGGAAGACGGGGCTGAGGATGGCCTGGTGCTGGATCTCGGATGCGGGACCGGCCAGATGACAAGTCGCCTGGCGGATGCGGGCTATGACATGATCGGAGTGGACAGCTCCGTGGACATGCTTCAGATCGCCCGGGAGAGAGAAAGTTCCCGGCCGGGGCCTTCCGGAAATGAATCTTCCGGCAATGAGCCTTCGCAGGATGCGCCGCAGCGGCATGACATCCTGTATCTGCTTCAGGATATCCGTGCCTTTGAACTGTACGGAACGGTCCGGGCTGTCATTTCCACCTGCGACACGCTGAACTATATCACGGACAGGGAGGATCTTCTCACTGTCTTTCGGCTGGTGAACAATTATCTGGATCCGGGCGGACTGTTTCTGTTTGACATGAATACGGTCACCCATTACAGGGAACTGTGCGCGGACAACACATTTGCGGAGTCCAGAGATGACTGCAGCTTTATCTGGGAAAATGAATTTGACCCGGATACCG
Organism: uncultured Lachnospiraceae bacterium; assembly: GCA_902765725.1. GTDB lineage: Bacteria > Bacillota > Clostridia > Lachnospirales > Lachnospiraceae > Porcincola. Next base: position 52,142 of record CACXAT010000004.1, read on the forward strand.
GGATCAATGAGTATGACCTGACTCTGTTTCTCAGAAGAGAGAACGGCCTCTACGAGCGCTTTTTCGAGACGCACAGGGAGAAGGCGTGGGAGATGGAGGAGGTCAGGGCACTGCTGGAAGAGGCCGGCATGGAGTTTATCGGAGCGCAGGAAGCGTACACAGGCAGAGCGGTATCCTCTGACACCTGCCGCGTGCTGATCTGCGCCAGAGAGCATGGGAAACAGAAAGGATAAGCGGCAGGGATCATATGCGTTTTGCTTTTACGAAGATGCACGGCATCGGCAATGACTATGTATATGTCAACGGTTTTACAGAGACGGTGGAGGATCCCGTTAAGGCGGCAGTGCTGGTATCGGACCGTCATTTCGGGATCGGCTCGGACGGACTGATCATCATCCGCCCCTCCGACAGGGCAGACTGTGAGATGGAGATGTACAATGCGGACGGCTCGCGGGGGAAGATGTGCGGCAACGGGATCCGCTGCGTCGGAAAGTTTGTCTATGACAACAGGATCGTGGACCGGGAGGTGATCACGGTCGATACCCTTGCGGGGATCAAGACCCTCCGGCTGAATGTGAAGGACGGACTGGTGGATACGGTCCGCGTGGACATGGGAGCGCCCATACTGGAGCCCTCTCAGATCCCGGTGGATCTGTCTTCGGCAGGCGGAGCGCCTGAGTGCGTGCATGTGGAGCCCTTCGGAGAGATCCTTCTGAACACTGAGATCCCGGTCACAGAGAGCCTGACCATGAGGGGAACCTGCGTTTCCATGGGCAATCCTCACTGCGTGGTCCCGGTGGAGGACGTGGCATCCTTTGACGTGGAGGGGATCGGAAAGCTGTTTGAGAACCATCCCATCTTCCCGGAGCGCGTCAACACGGAATTCATCCATGTGGAGGACAGGAAGAATGTCCGGATGCGCGTGTGGGAGAGAGGCAGCGGAGAGACCTGGGCCTGCGGGACAGGAGCCTGCGCAGTGGCGGCAGCCTGCATCCTGAATGGATGGACAGAGCCTTCTGTCACGGTCCATCTGCTGGGCGGAGACCTTCAGATCGAGTGGGACAGACAGAAGGATACGATCTATATGACGGGTCCTGCCGTGCGTGTGTTTGACGGCGTTATCGATCTGTAAGGAAACGGTGGATATTATCAGATAATTCATCTATAATAAAGCATTATATATACTTCAGGAACACTGATTCGGCAGGACCGGACGAAGGACGTCCGGCCGCCGGGAATACAGACAGAGGATACGGTCCCATGAAGAGAGCAGGATTGAGCGCGGTGCTGGCAGGTGTCTGTGCGGCCGCACTGCTTGCGTCCGGCTGCAGCCGCAGCCAGATGAACTACCAGATCGCCGAGGCGATCGGTACATTAGGAATGTATGAGAACAATGAACCTGTGGAGACTCCGCAGATGGTCATACGGCGTCAGATGCAGGAAGAGTCGGAGTCCGAGGAAGAAGCCCTCATGACGGTGCTGGCCAGGGCGGAGGCGCTTGCTGCCGGTTATAATTTCGAGGAAGCGATCTCGGTCCTGAACACGATCACCGGCATGCAGTCCAGAGACGAGCGTGTCAGCGAGGCGAGGGAGCGGTATGAAAAGGGAGATACCGACCTGGTGAACTGGGTGGACGGAGACATCCCCCATCTGTGCTTCCCGACGCTGATCTACGACACCACCATGGCCTTTGACGGAGACGGGAAGGCCTCCGGCTATGCGACCACCATGGTGACCTGCAAGGAGTTCAGTTCGATCCTGCAGAGTCTGTATGACAACAATTATATCCTGATCGATATCCATACCATCGCGGGTAATACCACCGATGAACGCGGAACGACCTCCATGGAGGCACTCCAGCTCAAGCTCCCCGCCGGGAAGAAACCGATTGTCCTGTCTCAGGATAACCTGAACTATTCCGGCGTGACCAACGGAGACGGGATCGCGACGAAGCTGGTGCTGGACGAGGAAGGCAAGGTCAAGGCGCAGTACACGGACAGCGGCGGACATGACATGGTCGGCGATTACGATTTCATCCCGATCCTGGATTCATTTATCGAGGAGCATCCGGATTTCTCCTTCCGCGGTGCGAGAGGCATTGTATCCGTTTCCGGATCAGAGGGCGTGTTTGGCTACGACCTTCCCTCAGAAGAGAGTGCCGGCGCTGCGCAGAATACGCCCCAGACAGATGCTCAGGCTTCGGAAGGCTCCGGAACCCTGGCCGGCGTGGCAAATACCGCTTCCGCAGAAAACTCGTCGATGGCAGGCCTTACGGAAGATCAGCAGCAGATCGCGAAGATCAGCAAGGCACTGACCCAGGAGGGATGGAGCATCGCCTGCGCCGGATGGAGTCACAGCTACATGAACGACCAGACCTATGACCAGTTCATGTCCCAGATGGACGACTGGCTGGACCAGGTGGGATCACTCACCGGAGATGCGGACATCCTGTTCTATCCCTACGGAGCGGAAGTGGAGTATCCCGGACAGAAGCTGGATTATCTGCTCACCCACGGGTTTAAGTACCTGTGCGGACTTTGGGGGGATACGGACTTCAGAGAGCTTGGTGAAGGGTATATGCGCATGACACGCCGTTTTGTGGATGGCTATACGCTGGTCAACGCCCCGTCCTACTTCACAGACTTCTTTGCGGCAGGAGATGTGCTTGACTCAGACCGCTGATCTCGGACATACAACTATACGACTGTATTTCATGCTTCCCGGCAATGCCGGGAAGCTTTTTTGCACCGGCGCAATACTGCTTTAGCAGATTGACGCATCACCGCCCGCAAGGTATAATAGCGCTTGTGGAATCTGCCCGCAGGTATATGCATATATGCCAACGGCAGGTTTCTGTATGCAAATAAAACTAACAGTAAGGAGCAGAACAGGGTATGGCAAAGTACATATTCAAAAGAGTTCTTCTCGCGATCGTGACCATCTTCATAGTTTGCATGATCACCTTTTTCACGATGAACGCGATCCCCGGCGGACCGTTCGCGGGCGAGAAGGCCAAGTCTCCGGAGGTACAGGCGGCGCTGGAGAAGCGCTTCAACCTGGACAAACCGGTAGGACAGCAGTTTGTAATCTACATGGGCAATATGCTTCAGGGAGATTTCGGTATCTCCGCCAAGACGGGACGTGAGATCTCCCAGACCATCGGGTCCAAGTTCTCCGTCTCAGCGAAGCTGGGCATCTTCGCGGTACTGACCGCCGTCGTGATCGGCGTTGTGCTGGGCAGTATCGCGGCGCTGATGAGGAACCGGGTCCCCGACAGAGTGATCATATTCATGTCAACCCTGTTTACGTCGCTGCCAAGCTTTGTTCTTGGCTCATTCCTGCTGGTCATCTTCTCGGTGAAGCTGGGATGGGTCAAGGCCTGGAGCCCGACCGAGCAGAACCTGGTGCTTCCGGTCCTGGCGCTGGCTGCGTATCCGGCCTCCTATATCACCAGACTGACGAAGACATCCATGCTTGATGTCCTGGGACAGGATTATGTCAGAACCGCGAGAGCCAAGGGCGTTGCCTCCTGGAAGGTGCTGTTTATACACACTCTGCGCAATGCGCTGATCCCGGTCGTCACCTATCTCGGCCCGATGATCGCTTCGGTCCTGACCGGTTCTCTGGTCGTGGAACAGATCTTTACGATCGGCGGGCTTGGCGCTGAATTCGTCCAGAGCATTACGAACAGAGACTATCCCATGATCATGGGGGTTACCATATTCCTCGCGGTATTTATGGTAACCATGAACCTGCTGACTGATATCGTTTATAAGCTGATCGATCCGCGGATCACGCTTGACTGAGGAGGGCACGAAGATGGATAAGACCTATGATATAGATCAGATGCCTAAGAAGAATCCGCTCTCCATGCAGATCGATCTTAGCAAATTCGAGAAAGCGACAGATGAAGAGAAGAAGCAGGCGGATGTTATGAGTGAGTCCACCTCCTTCTTCAAGGACGGTATGAGGAAGCTGAGGAAGAACCCGCTGGCGATGTTCAGCATCGTGGTCCTGGTCCTGATCATCCTGATGATCACGATCGTTCCGGTTGTCGTTCCCTACAGCTATTCGGACATTATCACCATCAACGGGAAGCGTGACAAGAGCGCGACCAACATGGCTCCGTTCCAGTATTCAAAGCTGGAGCAGCAGTACATCGACGAGGGCGGCAAGGTGTTTCCGCATATCATGGGCACGGATGAACTGGGAAGAGACTATTTCGTCCGCGTTGCCTACGGGACCCGCATCTCTCTGCTGGTTGGCGTATTTGCCAGCGTGATCGTCCTGATCATAGGAGTGCTGTACGGATCGATCGCGGGGTATTTCGGAGGCAAGGTCGACCTGATCATGATGAGAATCGTCGACGTCATATACTCGCTGCCGGACCTTCTGATGATCATCCTGCTGTCCGTCGTTCTGAACGAGGTTCTGAAGTTCGACGGTCAGGGCATCCTGGCAAGGCTCGGCACCAACATGATCTCACTGTTCATTGTATTCGGACTTCTGTACTGGGTCGGAATGGCAAGGCTTGTCCGCGGCCAGATCCTGACCATCAAGCAGAATGAGTACGTTCTGGCGGCGCAGGTCTCCGGGGCGAAGAGCAGCCGTATCATCCGCAGGCACATCCTGCCGAACTGCATCAGTGTCATCATTATATCGGCTGCCCTGCAGATTCCGTCCGCGATCTTCACGGAATCCTTCCTGAGCTTTATTTCGCTGGGCGTCAAGGCTCCCATGCCTTCGCTGGGCTCCCTGGCAAGCGCGGCGCGCAGCGGCATCACTACATATACCTATAAACTGATATTCCCGGCCCTGATGATCGGTCTGATCACGCTGGCATTCAACCTGCTCGGCGACGGCCTGAGGGACGCATTTGATCCGAAGCTGAGGAGGTAATGAGAATGGCTGAAGAAACGATTCTGTCCGTAATCGACCTCCATACGTCGTTTACAACGGATAAAGGTGAAGTGAAAGCGGTCAACGGAGTCTCCTTCAATCTGACCGCGGGCAAGATCCTGGGCATCGTAGGCGAGTCCGGATCCGGCAAGTCGGTCTCTGCATATTCCATCATGCAGATCCTGGAGAAGAACGGCTCCATCAAGTCCGGTCAGATCCTGTATAAGGGTGAGGACATCACAAAATGGCCGGAGAGCAAGATGCGTGACTTCCGCGGCAAGCGGTGTTCCATCATATTCCAGGACCCCATGACCAGCCTGAACCCGGTCTTCACGATCGGATACCAGCTGGAGGAGGCTATTAAGCTGCATACCGACAGACGCGGCAAGGAAGCGCGCGACCGTGCGATCGAGATGTTGGAGCTGGTCGGGGTAAATGAACCCCAGAAGCGTATCAAGCAGTATCCCTTCGAGTTCTCAGGCGGTATGAGACAGAGAGTCATGATCGCGATGGCGCTGGCCTGCGAGCCGGACATTCTGATCGCGGATGAACCGACCACCGCGCTGGACGTGACGATCCAGGCACAGATCCTGGAGCTGATGAAGGATCTGCAGGCCAAGCTCGGGATGGCGATCATCATGGTTACCCATGACCTGGGAGTCATCGCCCAGATGGCAGACGAGATTATCGTCATGTACGGCGGAAGAGTATGTGAACGCGGGACCGCGGAAGATATCTTCTACCGTCCGGCTCACGAATACACCAAGGGACTTCTGCGTTCGATCCCGAGCGTGGATACCATGGGACAGCGCCTGGAACCGATCTCAGGTACGCCGATCAATCTTCTGAATATGCCGAAGGGCTGCGCCTTCTGTCCGCGCTGCGACGCGGCGATGAAGATCTGCCTGGAAGAGCAGCCGCCCGAGACACGGACCGTCGACGGACATCTGGCTGCCTGCTGGCAGGCGATACGCGCTGAGATAGACGCGGGTATGATCCGCGCTGAGCAGAAGGCCTGACGGGAGGAAGAAGCGAATGGATATGAATTATAAACCCAATCCGGAATATCTGGTTGAGGTGAACAACCTGAAGATGTATTTCCCTGTCAAGACAGGCTTCTTCGGGACAACGCCACTGAAGGCGGCGGACGGCGTCTCATTTGCCATCCGTCCCGGTGAGACGCTGGGCCTCGTGGGAGAGTCCGGCTGCGGAAAGACAACGGTGGGCAGAGCCCTGATCCGGCTGTACAAGCCTACAGACGGAGATATATTTTTTGAAGGAAAGAGAGTGGATGACAAGTCCATCGGAGGACTGCGCAAGGATATGCAGATGGTCTTCCAGGATCCCTACTCCTCTCTGAATCCCCGCATGACAGTCGAGGACATCATCGGTGAGCCGCTGGATGTTCATAAGATGTATACCAGCCGCGCGGACAGAAGAGACCAGATCCTCAGTCTGATGGAGATGGTAGGACTGAACGCAGAGCACGCGACCCGTTACGCCCATGAGTTCTCCGGCGGACAGCGCCAGAGGATTGGTATCGCCCGCGCCCTCGCGACAAAGCCGAAGTTCATCGTCTGCGACGAGGCGGTCTCGGCGCTGGACGTGTCGATCCAGGCTCAGGTCATCAACATGTTCGAGGATCTGCAGAGGCAGCTGGGCGTCGCGTACCTGTTCATCGCCCATGACCTTCTGGTCGTACACCACATCTCCCACAGGATCGCAGTCATGTACCTGGGGAAGCTGGTGGAGACTGCGGATTCGGATGAGCTGAATGCCAATCCGGTGCATCCTTATACACAGTCACTGCTCTCCGCGGTGCCGCTCCCGGATCCCAGGACCGCCAAGTCCAGCAAGCGCATCATCCTGGAAGGGGATGTCCCCAGTCCGCTGAAGATGCCGAGCGGCTGCCCGTTCCGTACCCGCTGCCGGTTTGCCACGGAGCAGTGCGCGAAAGAGATGCCGCAGCTGACGGACCGCGGCAACGGTCATATGGTTGCATGTTGGAACAAGTGACTCTTTTAATTTGCTAAAGTGTGTTGTATAATTGTGTTGATTTTTCATTATTTATCACTAAGGAGGAGGAATTATATGATGAAAAAGGTATTGTCTGTACTTCTTGCAGGCGCTATGGTCATCTCCGCTTTCGGTATGAGCACCGTGGCAGGTGAGACTGAGGCAGAAGCTTCCGGCAAGTCCAGCGCAGCAGCTCCGGACTGGGAAGACTATGACGCTAAGATCAACGAGATCTATCAGGAGACAGATCTTGCAAAGCGTGAAGCTCTGATGCATGAGGCAGAGGACGAGCTGATGGCTACCAACGCTGTCATCCCGATCTACTACTACAATGACATCTACATGATGAACACCGACTGCTCCGGCATGTACGCTAACCTGTTCGGATATAAGTATTTCGCTTATATGAGCACTCCGGACAACACCCTGAACGCAAACCTTGCTTCCGAACCGGATCATCTGGATCCCGCTCTGAACAGCTCGGTCGACGGCGCATGCCTGGCGATCCTGGCATTCTCCGGACTGTATGCGTACGATGAGAACGGCGCGCTCGTTCCGGAACTGGCAGCTGAAGAGGCTGAGGTCTCCGAGGACGGCCTGACCTATACCTTCAAGATCAGAGAAGGCATGACCTGGTCTGACGGCGAAGTTCTGGATGCTCAGGACATCGTATACAGCTGGAACCGTCTTGCGAATCCGGATACCGCTGCTGACTACAGCTATCTGTGCGATTCCATGAATCTTGAGAGAAATGAAGACGGAACTCTTGCGATCGAGGCTTCCGAGGACGGACTTACCTTTACAGCTCATCTGAGCAAGCCCTGCGCATACTTCCTTGATCTGTGCGCATTCCCGGCATTCTTCCCGGTTCCGGAGCAGGCTGTCACCGCAGCTGACCCGAACGGCGAGAACCCCGGCGCATGGGCGCTTGAGTCCGGATTCGTTACCTCCGGTCCGATGACCTGCACAGCATGGAAGCACAACGAGTCCATGACTTATGAGAAGAACCCGAACTACTGGAATGCTGAGAACGTTACTCTTGATTCCATCAACTTTATGCTGAGCGCGGATGACACCGCAATCTACAACGCATACAACGATGGTTCCCTTCAGTTTATCGACACTATTCCGAACGATGAGATCAAGAACGTGATCGATAACGATGACTTCTTCATCATCCCGAACCTTGGAACCTACTATGTAGCATTCAACGTTAACAGCCCGCTGTTCGACGGCAAGACTCCGGAGCAGGCAGCTGCTATGAGAGAAGCATTCTCGATCCTGATCGACCGTCAGTACATCGTTGATACCGTTGGTCAGACCGGCCAGCAGCCGGCAGGCACCTTCATCCCGGCAGGCATGGCAGACGGCCAGGGCGGCGTCTTCGCAGTCAATGATGATGCTTACACCTATCCGGTAACCTGGGACTTCAACGGCGAAGAGGCAGTTGGATACTATGATCCGACCGCTACCGGCGCAGGCAACATCGAGCAGGCAGTCGAGCTTCTGAAGGAAGCAGGATATGAGTTCGATGAGAACAACATGCTCTCCGCAGATACCCCGATCACTGTTGAGTATCTGACCAACGACGGCACCGGTCATGTAGCGATCGCACAGTCGATCCAGCAGGACCTTGCAGCAGTCGGCATCACCATGGACATCAAGTCTGAGGAGTGGAACGTATTCCTGAATGACCGTAAGAACGGCCAGTTCGACTTCGCCCGTGAGGGATGGCTTGCAGACTACAACGATCCGATCAACATGCTTGAGATGTGGCTGACCGATTCCGGAAACAACGACGCTCAGTTCGGACGCTGATCAGCAGAATAGTACGGAGCAGTCAGTGGATCTGACGGCTCATTGAGAAAGGCTGCCGCATGCAGATGCGGCAGCCTCTTCCATATCATTCATTATGAAACAGAGGGAGACTGTGTATGAGAAGTTATATTCAGTTCCAGAAGAACCAGGCGCAGGTCAGGGCCAGAAAAAAGACAGAGCATCTGCAGGATATCCGGCAGGACACCTCCGGAAGATGGGCCTATGAAGGTGAATGGATGGAATGTACGCTGGATGCGGGAGAGCGAAGGCGTGTGCTGGCCCTGGTGTGGGGGCTTCTTGCAGCTGCAGCTGCGAGCTGCCTTGTCTGCGGATGCATCCGCGGGACGGGAATGGAAGGATGCTGGTATGTCCTGATCCCCTATGCCAGTTCGGTATTTGCCGTCTGTTTCTGCGCCCGGCACCTGTATGCAGTGACCGCGGGAAGAGGACGGATGTGGAAGCATCGTCATACGAAGCATATGCTGGGACTTGAACCCTGTCTGATCTGGGGATTCATTTCCAGCCTCCTGTGCGTGATCGGCAGACTTGCACTGGCTGTGTTCTCGGGTGGTTTTGCAGGCGCGGCAGCGACAGGATCCACAGGGGGAAGCATCTGGTTTCTGGTCCTTCAGATCATCTCCTGCGCGGCATTTCTTGCGGCCCGGAGCCTGCAGAAGAAGCTGGTGTGGAGAGTGGCTGCGAAGAGCGGAGAGTAATCCTGTGTGAAAATCGGATACAATTAAATTGACGCTTTGTTAACAGCTATAGTACAATAAGCACAATATTATATGTAACTCTGAAGTTTGCAATATGAAAGGAGAGAGGTATGGTAAACAGAAGATGGAGAATCCTGGCTGCAGCCATGGCTGCCGTACTGGCATGTTCGTCAGCGGCGTTCGCGGCTGAGACCGAGGCAGACGCAGCCGAGGCAGTGAGAGAGGGAGGAGATGATGTGCTGGTCGTCGGATACAGCAACTTCTCCAGCAAGTTCTCACCGTTCTTTGCGGAGACAGCATATGATCAGGACGCACAGGCGATGACTCAGATCGGACTGATCACCACAGACCGTGTAGGCCAGGTTATCTACAAGGGAATCGAGGGAGAGACCAATAACTACAACGGTACGGACTATACGTATCATGGACCGGCGGATATCGAGGTGACGGAGAATGAAGACGGAACGGTCTTCTATGATTTCACCCTTCGCGATGACATCGTGTTCTCTGACGGCGAGCCGCTGACCATCGATGATGTTATTTTCAATCTGTATGTACTCTGCGATCCGACCTATGACGGATCCTCCACACTGTTCTCGATGCCGATCGAAGGCCTTGAGGAATACCGCAGCGGCATGGACACCCTGTTCAACCTGCTGATCGCGGCAGGTCCGGAGAACACGGACTTCAGCCTGTGGGATGAGGCGACCCAGACAGCGTTCTGGGAGGATTACAACCAGGCATCCGTCGCGTTCGCCCAGGCGATCGTGGATCTGTGCAAGGCGGCCGGCTACAATGCCGAGGATGACTCCGTTGCTGCCTGCGCGGCGAACTGGGGTTATGAGCTTGAGGAAGACGCGACCGTCGAGGATTTCTGGAGTGCCATGGTCGAGGCATATGGCGGCGACATCGTTACGCTGTCCTCCACAGAGAAGGCGGATGACGATCACAGCCTCGCGGCTCTGATGAGCGATTATGACGCATACTCCGTCGGTGTTGAGACCGGAGATGCAGCCGCAAACATCAGCGGTATCCAGAAGACCGGCGACAACTCCCTGCGCGTTGTTGCGACCCAGGTCGATGCAACCCTGATCTATCAGCTTGCAATCTCGATCGCTCCGATGCACTATTACGGCGACGCTTCCATGTATGACTATGACGCGAACAAGTTCGGGTTCCCGAAGGGCGATCTGAGCATGATCCGCGCGAAGACCACTCAGCCGATGGGCGCCGGCCCGTACAAGTTCCTGCAGTACAAGGACGGCACGATCAACTATGAGGCCAACGATTCCTACTATCTTGGCGCTCCGAAGATCAAGTACATGAACTTCAGAGAGTCTCTTGATACCGATAAGATGAACGGTGTTGTCACCGGTACTCTGGATATCACGGATCCGTCCTTCAGCAAGGATACCGCGCAGGCAATCGCGGACGCGAACAGCAACGGCGAGGTGACAGGCGATGTCATCACCACCAGCACGGTTGACAATCTTGGCTACGGTTATATCGGAATCAATACCCACAACGTGAAGGTCGGCGATGATCCGGGTTCCGACGAATCCAAGGCGCTCCGCCATGCGATCGCAACCGTTCTGGCTGTCTATCGTGATGTTGCTATCGATTCCTACTACGGAGATGCTGCTGAAGTCATCAACTATCCGATCTCCAGCACCTCCTGGGCAGCTCCGCAGCCGGCAGATGAAGGTTATGAAGTCGCGTTCTCCGTGGATGCGGACGGCAATCCGATCTACACCTCCGAGATGAGCGCGGAAGACAAGTATGCGGCAGCGCTTGCGGCAGCCCTGACCTGGTTCGAGAAGGCCGGCTACACCGTAGAGGACGGCAAGCTGACGGCAGCACCGGAAGGCGCGGCCCTTGAGTATGAGGCAATGATCCCGGCAGACGGCTCGGGCGATCACCCGGCATTCATGGTGCTGGATCTTGCTCATGACGCACTGGAGTCCATCGGCTTCAATCTGATTATCACAGACCTTTCCAACAGCGCAGACCTGTGGACCGCACTGGAAGCCGGAGACGGCGAGATCTGGTGCGCGGCATGGGGCGCTACGATCGATCCGGATATGTACCAGGTTTACTATTCGGATATTGCAAACGGCGGCAAGGAGCCGGGCGGATCCAACTACATGTACCAGATCGAGGATCCGGACCTGGATGAGCTGATCATGGCAGCAAGAATGAGCCTTGACCAGACCTACCGCAAGACCATCTACAAGCAGTGCCTGGATACCATCATCAGCTGGGCCTGCGAAGTTCCGACCTATCAGCGTCAGAACGCGATCATCTTCAGCACACAGCGTATCAACATCGACACTGTGACGCCGGATATCACCACGTTCTATAATTGGTACGCAGAGATCCAGAACTTAGAAATGGCTGCACAGTAATCGAGAAAGATTCTGCGAACAGCAGATTGCTGCCCGGCCGGAGGTATCACTCCGGCCGGACTGCTTTGCTTATAGGAAAAACGGAAGAAAGAGGGTTCATCAGTGAGAAAATTCATTCTCAAGCGTCTGCTTATATCAGTCGGCATCCTGATCATGGTGTCGTTTATCATCTATGTGCTGATGCGCTGTCTGCCCACCTCCTATCTGGAGACGGTGGCAAGACAGAAGTCCATGCAGCCCGGGTCAAAGAGTTTTGAAGAATGGATGCAGCAGCTGTCTGCCACCTACGGGATGGATAAGGGGATCATCCCCGGCTTTGTCACCTGGGCGGGGAGAGCGCTGCGCGGAGACTTCGGAGACAGCTGGAAATGGACAGTACCGGTTATGGAGAAGTTCCAGGATTCTGTCTGGATCTCCTTCATCATGGGAGCGATCTCCTTCGTACTTGAGATCGCCATCGCGATCCCGCTGGGCGTGATCGCGGCAACGAAGCAGTACAGCAAGACTGACTATGCGATCACGGTCATCGCGCTGGCGGGCATCTCGCTTCCGACGTTCTTCTTCGCATCCCTGCTGAAGCTTCTGTTTTCCGTGAAGCTTGGCTGGTTTGAGCTGAACGGTCTGGTGGGCCGCAATTACGCGCAGCTCTCCGCATGGGGCAAATTCGGCGACCGCGCGTGGCATCTGGTCCTCCCTGTTGTCACCCTGGTGGTGATCAGCATCGGTTCCCTGATGCGCTATACCCGTACCAATATGCTTGAGGTCCTGAATGCCGATTATATCCGTACGGCAAGGGCCAAGGGCCTGAGTGAGAGCAAGGTCATCTATCATCACGCATTCCGCAACACCCTGATCCCGCTGGTCACGATTATCGGCGGATCCCTTCCGGGTCTGTTTTCGGGAGCGCTGATCACAGAGACACTGTATTCGATCCCCGGGATCGGATATGTCTCCTATCAGTCCATGGTGGCGGGAGATATTCCCTTCTCCATGTTCTATCTGACCTTCCTGGCAATTCTGACACTGCTTGGCAATCTGATATCCGATATCCTGTACGCTGTGGTCGATCCGCGCGTCAGGATCGCATGAGAAAGGAGGACGGGTCATGAGTGATAACAATCAGAACAGCAATTCGTCCTCCGGGACTACCTCTTATTCCTTAAATGATGACCGCAGAGTCAGAACTCTGTCCCCGGGCCGCCTGGTCGCCCGGAGATTCTTCCGCAACCGCGTCGCAGTCACAGGCCTGGTGATCCTGGTCTTCATGTTCGTATTTTCATTTATCGGCGGTCTGATCACGCCCTACAAGGAGGATCAGAAGTTCTACCGGACCGAGCAGAAGCAGGGGATCTTCGCCGCGGTGAAGGAGAATAAAGAGCAGAAGCTCGTGATCTCCGAGGACGCCGGCTTCTCTAAGGTAGACGGCACCATGTTCGAGGCGATGGCCAAGACGGCAAAGGGATCCTTCAAGGTCAAGACGACCTCCTATACCATGGAGGAGGACGGAGAGGATCTCACCATCATCTTCCCGGAAGGGGAGGAGAACCCCATCGCGTTCGTGTCCAGCTATGTGGTCAGTCCGGAGAAGCAGGGAGAGACCTTCCCCTTCGAGATGCAGTACCTGATCCTGAAGTCGATTACCGATCAGGAGGACAGCTTCGAATATGACGGACAGACCTACGAAGTGACCGAGGGCGGCGGAGTGTCCCTGGACGGGGAGCCGGTCGCCTACGCCAGCAGATATACGGTCAATCCGCAGAATGCCGACACCTTCCTGACGCGTCAGTTCAAGGAAGAGCTGATCGCCGACATCGAGGCGCAGAAGGAGACCTTCAGCTTCACGGATGAGAATGGCGAGACAGCGGAGTATACCATCAAGTTTGATCCGGCGACCAATTCCTGGTCAATCCTGAAGACGGTGGACAGCTATGTATTTGATACATACGGTTCTCCGAGCATGGCCCACTGGCTGGGCACAGACCGCAACGGCATGGATATGCTGACCCGTCTGATGTACGGCGGACGCGTATCTCTGTACATCGGTTTCATCGTCGTGATCATCGAGACGCTGATCGGCGTGGTGCTGGGCGGCATCTCCGGCTATTTCGGAGGCTGGGTGGATAACCTGATCATGCGTATCGTGGATATCTTCTACTGCATCCCTTCGATGCCGATCATCATCATCCTCGGCGCCGCAATGGATGCGAGCAGGGTAGACCCGCAGATCCGTATGGTCTACCTGATGCTGATCCTCGGCTTCCTCGGATGGCCCGGCATCGCCAGACTGGTCAGAGGACAGATCCTCTCGCTCAGAGAGCAGGAATTCATGACCGCTGCAGAGGCAACGGGTCTGAGCGTACACCGCCGGATCTTCCGTCATCTGATCCCCAACGTGATCCCGCAGCTCATCGTCACGATGACCATGAGTCTGGGCTCCACGATCATCACCGAGGCAACGCTGTCCTTCCTGGGACTGGGCGTCAAGTTCCCCTTTGCCTCCTGGGGCAATATCATCAATGACGTCAACGATACCTATGTTCTGACCAACTACTGGTTCATCTGGATCCCGGCAGGCATCGCCCTGCTGCTGACCGTCCTGGCCTTCAATCTTGTCGGAGACGGACTGCGGGATGCATTTGATCCGAAGATGAAACGGTAAGGGGGAGTGAGCATGGCTAAGAAGAGAGAAGACGGATACCTGTCCGGGCGCGAGGCCCGCAGGATCCAGAAAGAAAACAGACGAATCATCAATGAGTTCGAGAAGAAGAGAAAACGGAAGAATGTGCCGGAGTCAGAATATCTGACCACCATGCACGATCCGAACAATGCAGTGGAGTTTGACGATCTGCATACCTTCTTCTTCACGGACAGCGGTACGGTCCACAGCGTGGACGGTGTTACCTTCAGTGTGCCGATCGGCAAGACGGTCGGCGTGGTCGGCGAGTCGGGCTGCGGCAAATCGGTGACGAGCCTGTCGCTGATGCAGCTGGTCCAGAGGCCGCAGGGACAGATCGTATCCGGCCAGATCCGGCTGAACCTGGGCGACAAGGCCTATGAGATCTCGAAGGTCCCGCAGGAGAAGATGCAGAGCATCCGCGGCAATGTGGTCTCCATGATCTTCCAGGAGCCGATGACGTCCCTGAATCCGGTCTTCAGGATCGGTGACCAGGTGGATGAGGTCATCGCCCTGCATGATGGGGAAGGCAAGACGAAGGAAGAGATCAAGAAGCGTACGATCGAGGCCCTGGAGATGGTCGGGATCGCGAACAGTGAAGGCGTATACCGCATGTTCCCCCACGAGCTGTCGGGCGGCATGCGGCAGAGAGTCATGATCGCCATGTCCCTTGCCTGCAGTCCGCGGGTCATCATCGCGGACGAACCTACGACGGCGCTCGACGTTACGATCCAGGCCCAGATTCTGGATCTGCTCAGGAATCTGAAGGACCGCATCAATTCCTCCATCATGCTGATCACCCATGACCTGGGCGTGATCGCGGAGATGGCGGATTACGTGGTCGTCATGTATGCGGGCAGGGTCGTTGAGCAGGGAACAGCGGAGGATATCTTCTATCATCCGGCACATCCTTATACCATGGGCCTGATGGCTTCCAAGCCGGTCGTCGGCAAGCATGTGGAGCAGCTCTACTCGATCCCGGGCAAGGTCCCGAACCCGGTCAACATGCCGGATTACTGCTATTTCCGCGACCGCTGCGAGATGTGCGTGAAGGAGTGCGAAGGTGCTTACCCGGGCATGATCTCACTGTCCGACACCCACAAGGTCAGCTGCTACCGGTTCCTGGATGAGCACAGGGCAGAGGCGGAAGATCCGGACAGGATGCCGGAAGCGGTCAGAGAGATGATGGATGCTATGAAGAAGCTGCACGCGGACAATGCCGCTCATGCAGCAGGCAGTGATGCAGAGAGGGAGGTGTAAGAAGATGGCAGATGATTATATCCTGCAGGTAAAAGATCTGAAAAAATACTTCCCGATCAAAGGCGGCATGCTGTCTCGTGTCGTGGGACAGGTCAAGGCTGTGGACGGAGTTACATTTAACCTGAAGAGAGGGCAGACCATGGGCCTGGTCGGGGAGTCCGGCTGCGGCAAGACCACCACCGGACGCGTGATCCTCCGGCTCTATAAGGAGAAGACCGGAGGAGATGTCCTGTTCGAGGGCAAAGAGGTCTATGATCTGAACGCGAAGCAGATGCGCGATATGCGCACCCAGATGCAGATCATTTTCCAGGATCCCTTCTCAAGCCTGTCTCCCAGACTTCCGGTCGGGGAGATCATCGGCGAGGCGGTGCGTGAACACGGCCTGGTGACGAAGGCGGAATATGACGACTATGTGGACAAGGTCATGGATGACTGCGGCCTGCAGTCCTTCCAGAAGGAGCGCTATCCCCATGAATTCTCCGGCGGACAGCGGCAGAGGATCTGCATCGCGAGAGCCCTGGCCCTGAATCCGAAGTTCGTGGTCTGCGACGAGCCGGTATCGGCACTGGACGTCTCGATCCAGGCGCAGATCATTAACCTGCTGAAGGAGCTGCAGGAGAAGAGAGGACTGACCTACCTGTTCATTTCCCACGATCTGTCCGTGGTCGAGCATATCTCCGACATGGTCGGAGTCATGTACCTGGGCAACCTGGTGGAATACGGCAGGAAGGAAGACATCTTCGACCATCCTGCGCACCCCTATACGAAGGCACTGTTCTCGGCGATCCCGGTCCCGGATCCCTCCTCGAAGATGAAGAGGATCGTGCTGGAAGGCTCCATTCCGTCACCGGCAAACCCGCCCTCAGGATGCAAGTTCCACACCAGGTGCAAGAACTGCATGAAGAGATGCATGGAGGAGGCGCCGGTGCAGAAGGAGATCGCTCCGGGACACTATGTGGTCTGCCACCTCTACGATAACTGAGAGAGCCTATGAGAAGAGAAGAAGACTTTGAGGATGACGGACGCACCATCGCGGATATGAGCGAAGTGGGATCTGAATCCGTGCTGAGCGGTCTGCTGAGAGGTTTTGGCCTCGGCAGGGACCGGACCTCCGGACACGGGTCAGACCCTTCTGAGGATGCCGCCGGGAGGAAGATCCCCGATGGGGAGATCTCTCCCGGGGAGAGGCGGCTGTGGACCCTCGGGGCGATCAAGGCGGCGCTTCTTGTCAGCCTTGTCTATATCGGTGCTCTGGGAGGCGTCATCGCCCTGATGGTACTGTTCTGGAATCATTGACTTTTCCACAGTGATGCATTAAAATGAAACAGTATATGTGGGCTGAAGTACTGAAGGCCCGCATCGGGGAAACAGTATTTATTTATGGAGGTGTTAGCATGAAAAAAAGGGCTCTGGGAATCCTGCTTGCTGCGACTATGGTGATGGGAACTACCACAATTGCTATGGCTGCTGACAATCTGACGCTGGGAACCGGCGGAACCACTGGTACCTACTATGCAGTAGGCGGTGTCATGGCTACGGTTCTGAATCCGCTGATGGAGAATGTTGACCTTACGGTTACTTCTACCGGCGCTTCCAAGGCGAACATCCAGCTGATCGATGAAGAAGACGCGGATCTTGCAATCGTACAGAACGACGTTATGTACTATGCATACACCGGCACAGATCTGTTTGAGGCAGAAGGTGCGTATGAGACCTTCGCAAGCGTGGCAGGCCTGTATGATGAGACGATCCAGATCGTAACCTGCGATGCTTCGATCGAGAGCGTAGCTGACCTGAAGGGCAAGACCGTATCCGTCGGCGATGCCGGATCGGGTGTTGAGTTCAATGCGAAGCAGATTCTTGCAGCTTATGACCTGTCCTTTGATGATATCAAGGTCGTCAATGCAGGATTCGGCGATTCTGCAGACAGCCTGAAGGACGGCAAGATCGACGCGGCATTCGTCGTTGCAGGCGCTCCGACCACCGCAGTTGTGGATCTGGCAACCACCAAGGATGTCCACCTGGTACAGCTTGATGATGAGCATATCGAGAAGCTGCAGGCTGACTATGATTTCTACACCAAGACCACGATCCCGGCGGGAACCTACACGGGCGTGGATGAGGATGCGACCACCGTATCCGTCAGAGCAACTCTGATCGCTTCCACCGAAGTACCGGAGGATGAGGTATACGAACTGCTCAAGGCAATGTTTGATAACAAGGATGACCTGGTAGCAGGCCACGCGAAGTTCGAGTTCCTGAATCTCGAGGATGCAGTTGCAGGCATCAGCGTTCCGTTCCATCCGGGTGCTGTGAAGTATTACGCGGAGCAGGGCATCGAGGTTGAATAATTCGGGAATTCCGGTTTCCGGATCTTCGAATAGCAGAAAGTTGGCGGCAGCCCTGACCTTGCTTATAGCGGTTGTGGCTGCCGCTTTACTGTATCTGAACCGCCCGGGTTCGCTGGTCCTGACCGATGAGGAGAGCGGCCGGGAGATCGCGAGATATCGGGTATCTGAGGGAGATACATTCAGTATAGGATTTATCCATTCCGTCAATAAAAGCCCTGTCACGGATTATTATGAGATCCGCAGGGACGGCATCTACGTTGTGAAGACCGTATATTACGGCTTCGGAGCGGGGGTGCAGACGGAACTGGAGGAGGGACAGAAACTGGAGTACGGCGAGGACGGCAGCATGATCATCACCGGCTTTGACAGGAGGATGGATGATCTGATCTATTTTGTCGGAACCGTGTCAGACCACACTCTGACGCTGAACGATAGAGAGCAGATCAGCCTGCGTGATCTGTGTGGGAGAAACGCAAAGGTCCGTTTTCGCTATGAGAAGTAGCTTATCGACTGTTTTCATATCAAGAGGTTTAACATGAGCGATCTCAAAGAGAAAGAATTGCAGAATATTCCGCCGGTTACGGATTCAGAGACCGGAAGCGCGGCAGATGTTGAAGAGATCATGAAGAAATATGACCGCGAATCAAACATCAGGCCCTGGGAAGGCGTCCCCGCCCTGGTGATCAAGATCCTGCTTGCGGCCTTCTCCGTTTTCATGATCTATATGAACCTGTTCGCTGTCTGGGATGAGCGCATACGCCGCCCTCTGTTCCTGGGGACAGTGATCGTATTCGTCTTTATCCTGTTTCCGGCAAGAAAGTCCGGCGGACGCCCGCAGAAGGTGAACCGGATCCCAATCTATGACGTCATCATCGCGGCGCTTGGCGCGGGCAGCTTCTTTTATTTCGTTGCGAACAACAAGGCGATCATCGACCGCGCGACGAGGATCAACGATACAGAGATCATCCTTGGCGTGATCGGTATCCTGGTCCTGGCAGAATGCTGCCGCAGAGTGACTGGTATCCCGATCCTGGTCGTGGCAGGATGCTTCGTCATCTATGCCTTTGCCACGAATCTGGCAAATGGAAAGGCCCTGTACAAGGTCCTGCGCTCGGTGATCTACAATCTGTTCTACACAACGAACGGAATCATCGGCACGCCGATCGGTGTCTGCAGTACCTACATCGTGCTGTTCATTATCTTCGGCGCCTTCCTGGAGGCGACCGGCATCGCGGACTTCTTCATCTCCTGCGCGAACTGCATCGCAGGTTCCGCCTCGGGCGGTCCGGCCAAGGTAGCGGTCATTTCCTCCGCTCTGTGCGGAATGGTGTCCGGCTCCTCCGTCGGCAACACGGTAACCACCGGTTCCGTTACGATCCCGATGATGAAGAAGACAGGTTATCCCGGAGAATTCGCGGGGGCTGTCGAGGCAGCCGCGTCCACCGGAGGCCAGATCATGCCGCCGATCATGGGCGCCGCGGCGTTCCTGATGGCAGAGATGGTCGGCGTACCGTATTCTGACATCGTCATACGGGCGATCCTTCCCGCGGTTCTGTACTTTACGGGAATCTTCCTGATGGTGCATCTGAGGGCGAAGAGACTCGGGCTCAAGGGAATTCCGAAGTCCGAGCTTCCGGAAGTGAAGAAGCTTCTTCCGAGGATCTATCTGCTGGTCCCGCTGGTGGCTCTGATCTATCTGATCACTGCAGGCTATACCATGAGCCGCGCGGCCATTATCGCGACACTGCTGTGCATCGTTGTCAGCTTCTTTGACAAAGAGCACCGCATGTCCCCGAAGAAGTTCCTGGACGCGCTGGAGACGGGTGCCCGCAATACACTGAGCATCGCAGTCGCCTGCGGCATCGCCGGCATTATCGCCGGTGTCGTTACCATGACAGGCCTCGGGCAGGTATTCATCTCTGCCATCGTCGGAATCTCCCACGGTCATCTGATGATCGCCCTGATCTTCACGATGCTCTGCTGCATCGTACTGGGCATGGGCGTCCCGACCACCGCGACCTACATCATCATGGCAACCACCTGCGCACCGATCCTGACTACCGGAATGGGACTCAATACTCTGTGCGCGAGCATGTTCGTATTCTACTTCGGAATCGTTGCGGACATCACGCCGCCGGTCGCCCTTGCGGCCTACGCCGGCTCTGCGATTGCGAAATCTGACCCGATGCGGACGGCGCTCAACGCTTCCAAGCTTGCGATCGCTGCGTTCCTGATCCCGTACATGTTCTGCCTGAATCCCGCCATGCTCCTGATCGATACCACGGCTGTGGAATTCGTGGTGATCATCGTCACGAGCGTCATTGGTATGTATGCTATCTCGGCAGCGCTGGAGGGATACATGCTCACACATCTCAACCCGGTCATGAGGATCATCCTGCTGGCTGCCGGCCTGATGCTGATCTATCCGGGCACAGTGACAGATATCGTCGGAACAGCGATCACGGTTGTTGTATTTATCATCGAGATCCAGATGAAGAAAAATGCGCAGCCTGCATGAACGGGGCTGAGAGAGGAGACAGGTTATGGTAATCACGATCAGCAGAGAATATGCAGCATATGGAAGATCCGTGGCAAAGGGACTCTCAGAAGCCCTCGGCATCGAGTATTATGATGTGGACGTGATCCGAAGGACCGCCAAGATCAGCGGCTACTCGGAAGAGGATGTGACCCGGGAGGGAGAGTACATCAGCAACAGCCGCCAGTTCATCAACCAGTTCCTGGGAACCTCCGCATACAACAGTTCCTATGATGCGATCTTCCAGGCACAGAGAGATGTTCTGCTTGAGTTTGCGAAGAAGGACTGCATCATCGTCGGACGCTGCTCCAACATCATCCTGAGAGAAGCGGGAGTGGAGACCTTTGACGTCTTCCTGCATGCGCCGAAGGCATTCCGCATCAGAAGGGCGCAGGAACTGGGGGAGCACGGGAAGATGGATGCGGAGAAGTACCTCGACCGCTGCGATCATTGGAGAAGCACCTATTATCACGCCTACACCGGACATACCATGGGAGATTACAATGACTATGATCTCTCGCTGAATGTCGAGAAACTGACACCGGAAGGAACGATCGATGTTCTGGTCAGCATTCTGAAGGACAAGGTGAAGAAGGCCTGAGAACAGTACATCTGAATGATCTGATCCATTCTTGAGATCGAAAAAACGGAACAGGCTTTCTGTGTAGAATCCGCAAAGGCCTGCTCCGTTTTTTGTCTGTCTTTACGACTTCTTGAAAAGCCGATCAGTACGAAAAAAGAAGCATACGGGTGACAATTCTGCCGCTGAACGCAATATAAAACAATGCTGTTACAAGGTAAACATTGGCATATGATAAGCCTGGCGGCGGACTGATGAGATGAAAAAAAAGGTCGAACGATGAGTGAATTTCGTAGTATAATAAGTTGGGGAGTTTCTGATTAGACTCTCAGCATACCCCATTCGATACAAGTTCGAATAAGGACAGCATTCTGGTATGAACTGGTTGAAAAAAAACGGATTGACACTGATCCTGCTTTTTATACTCCTGGCAGGCGCGGGCCTGATTGCATATCCGACGTTTGCCGACTGGTGGAACTCTTTCCATCAGTCCAGAGCGGTGGCTTCCTATGCGGAGGAAGTTTCCAACATGAACGCGGAGGAGTACGAGAAGATCATCCGCATAGCGGAAGCCTATAATAAGAAACTTGCAGATTCCGGCATCCTCTGGACTCTGAATGAAGAGCAGGAGAAGGAGTACGAAGAACAGCTGAACATAGGATCCTCTGGGATCATGGGATATATCAGCATCCCAAAGATCGATGTAATGCTGCCGATCTATCACGGGATCGATGAGGCGGTTCTTCAGGTGGCGATCGGGCATATTCCCGGATCCTCTCTGCCGGTAGGCGGCACCAGCAGCCACTGCGTGATATCCGGACATCGCGGACTTCCGTCAGCGAGACTGTTTACGGATATCGATAAGCTGGTAGTGGGAGATCTGTTCACGATTACGGTTCTTAACCAGACACTGACGTACGAAGTGGATCAGATCCGGACGGTTGAACCGACCGATCTGTCAGATCTGCAGATTGAGAATGGAAAAGATTATCTGACACTGGTTACATGCACTCCGTATGGCATTAATACGCACCGTCTGCTGGTGAGAGGCCACCGGACGAAGAATGCGGACGGTGACGCAGCGGTTATAGCAGATGCACTCCAGATCGAGCCGGTATACATAGCACCGTTTGTGGCTGTACCGATTCTGATCCTGCTCGTTATCGGGATGTTCATCATGACAGGCATTCAATCCAGGAAGAAGAGAGACCGTCTGCAGATCTACTCGCAGTTGAGGGCGGAAGATGATGAGACAACGACCATCTGAACTTAACAGGAACAGAATATGGTTTTACAGACTGTTTCTGACCAGTCTGCTGCTGGTTGCAGTGGTAAGCATGGGATTCAGTACCATGGTGTGTGCCTGGCAGACAATCGGGACGCCGGACAACTGTTCCATTCATCTTCAGCTTGGATATACCGACAGCAAGACCAATAAGAATGTGAAGCTGACCGGCGGAGAGGTGACTGTATACAAAGTATCCGACGCGATAGAGGATGACGGCAATCAGTTTTTTGATCCGAAGACAACCGGCCAGTTCCAGACTCTGGCGAACAAGACGACGGCAGACGGGAAGAAGATCGCTGCGATCCGGACGATCGACAGCACGGAACTGACGAAGCAGAATGCGGCACTGGCAAAGATCCTCGCGGCGGATCTGTCGGGGGAAAAAGGTACTTCAGCCAAGATCAGCAAAGGATCTGTCACAGTCGGAGGACTGACTCCCGGGCTGTACCTGATGGTGATGTCCAAGACCTCCCCTGAGAATGCGAAGTTTGCTCCATTTTTATTTTCCCTTCCCGATCCTCAGGGAAACTATGAGATCACTGCCAGCCCGAAGCCGAGTGTCGTGAAGAAAACAGGGTCACAGAAACCGTCAGGAAGCGCTGCTTCCTCCGGGAGTCGGCTTCCGCAGACGGGTCAGTTATGGTGGCCTGTGCCGGTTCTTCTGACAGCAGGATTGCTTCTGATCCTGCTTGGATGTATCTGCAGAAGAAAAGCAGGAGAGTGATGAAGAAGACAGAGAGAGCAGGACTTCGCAGGTTCGGTACACTGCTGATACTGGCAGGATTGCTGCTGGCGGCAGGCGGGATGGGCCTGGTTCTGTATAACTTGTGGGACAATGACCGGGCAGGAAGAGCAGCGGATGCAATTCAGGATGAGATCGACTCTGAATTGGAACAGATGCCGGTTGAAAACGCGCCGGTTCCTCTGTCGGGAAGAAATAAACAGGATGATGAATCCTGGCTTTCCGGACAGAAGATGCCGACCATGCTGATCGATGGGAATCAGTACATCGGAACGCTGGAGATTCCCAGCCTCGGAATCCGCCTGCCCGTGCTGGATCGCTGGAACTATGAACTGCTGAAGATCAGTCCGTGCCTGTACAGCGGGAGTTATTACACGGATGACATGGTCATCTGCGGGCATAATTACCAGAGACACTTTTCTCCGATCAAAGGGATCGCCATCGACGCGGACGTGTATTTTATTACAGCTGAAAAAGTGATCTACCATTACACCGTCTGCAACCGCGAGACCGTAAAGCCAACGGCAGTGGACCAGATGATCCGGAACTGGAACAATGGAGATTCCGGATTCGAACAGTTTGAAGACTGGGATCTGACTTTATTTACCTGCAACACAGGCGGCCAGACCAGATGTGCAGTGCGCTGCATACGGGCAGAATAAGGAATGATGGAGAACATGTATGACAGATAAGGATCTCAGAAAACTCAGCAGAGCCGACCTTCTGTCCCTGATGCTCGCGCAGAGTAAGGAGATAGACCGGCTGAAAGCGGAATTGGCCGATGCCAGGAAACAGCTGGAAGACCGCCGTATCCTGCTTGAGAAGAGCGGCTCTCTTGCAGATGCGTCACTGGCAATCTTCCATGTGCTGGAAGATGCCCAGAAAGCGGCGGACCTGTATCTGGAAAATGTCCGCAGCGGGAATTACCGGAAAGACGGGCAGGAAGGATAACTGCAGGTGCGGTTAGAGCCGTGAAAGTATGAAACCAGTCAGATAGGAGATGGGAAACAGGTGAGCAGGAAC
Organism: uncultured Lachnospiraceae bacterium; assembly: GCA_902765725.1. Classification (GTDB taxonomy): domain Bacteria; phylum Bacillota; class Clostridia; order Lachnospirales; family Lachnospiraceae; genus Porcincola. Next base: position 76,450 of record CACXAT010000004.1, read on the forward strand.
AAAGAGAAGTTCTCATCCGCAGATCTTCCTTCCACCGGGCAACTGGAGGCGGAACTGAACAGGGTCATATACGCGAAGAATTATCGGACCGTGCTTCGAAGCACGATCTATACACTGATCACAGTTGCTGCAATCGCCGTTCTGGTGGCAGTCCTGCTGCTTCCAGTCCTTCGCATCTACGGTTCCAGCATGAACCCGACACTTCAGGAAGAAGATATCGTCGTGTCCATCAAAGGAAGTGAATTCGAGACAGGCGACATAGTCGCTTTCTATTACAATAACAAGATCCTGGTGAAGCGGGTCATCGCCAACCCGGGAGACTGGGTGGATATCGATCCGGATGGCAATGTCTATGTAAACCATCAGGCGATCGAAGAACCATACCTGGATGTAAAATCCTTCGGGGACTGCAATATCGAGCTTCCTTATCAGGTTCCCGAGTCAAGGATCTTCGTAATGGGAGACAACCGGGACGTTTCGGTAGACTCCAGAAATACATCCGTCGGCTGCGTCGCACAGGAGCAGGTCGTCGGGAAGATCGTTTTCTGCATCTGGCCGCTTTCCAGATTCGGAAAAGTCCAGTGAGATACAGATCCTACATACGGAAGGAGGTGTGTTCGGTTGAGAGAAAGCAAATTCCCCTGTATACGGGGGACCCCGGTCGTTAACAGCGTGCTGAAACACTGGCGGCTGATCCGATGCCGGCTGCCGGATCTGAGCCCGAAGACATCTCCCCGCGGCTATCCACGAAGTGAGGATGGCCCAGAGAAGAATATGGGCAGGCTTCCGACAGTTCGGGAAAGGAGGTATGATCCAGTACCTTCCTGAAAAGTAATAGAAAAGGATACTTACAATAGTATGGAACGAAATGATAATTGCAAAACAGAAAGGGTTGAGAGGATGAAGGGAATGAAAAAAATACTCGCTCTGCTGATTGCTATGGTAATGGTACTTACAATAGGCGTTACAGCATTCGCAGACGAGCCGACAAGTGGCACAATCACCGTTGAAAACGCGACCTATGGAAAAGCATATACAGCCTATAAGATATTTGATGCTTCCTATTCAGCATCTGACCATTCGAAGGTAAGCTATACGGTAACTGCTGATAAGAAAGAATATGTTAATACTGATCTGTTTGATGTGAGCACTGCTGCTGACAAGAATGGTAATTATGCTGTTTCTGCAAAGGATTCTGCAACTGAAGATCAGATTTTTGATTGGATAAAAAATAATTATAGTAATTTTGACAGCACAGGAACGCCTGGAACATTTAATACCGACAACTACACGGTTACTTTTGCGAATGTTCCTTTCGGTTACTACTACATCACATCTACCCTCGGTAGTGCTGTTGCTGTTAATACAACAAATCCGACTGTGACTGTTAAAGATAAGAATGCATCTGCACCTACACCGCCGATCAAGAAAATTGCGTCGGTAGATGGCGTCGCAAAGGATTCGTATGATGCTGATACACATGTTGGAAGCGTTGTTGGATTTAAAATTACTGGTAATGCAACTAACTGGACAACTTCTGGTGAAAGAAATGATGTAACTTCTACGAAGAATACTGTCTATACTTTTGAAGATACTTTCACCAATTTGACAGTAGATGAGAGCAGTTACATTGTAAAAGTTAATGGCGAGGCAATAAATAATTACACTGCTACGATCAGCGGTAATAAGATTACCGTTTCGATTCCTCTTACTGACAATAATGGTGTGGCCATGTATCAGGCAAAAGAAGACGAGAGTCCATATATTCCGATTGAGATGACCTATAATGCAACCGTTACCGTTGCAGCTGCTGGAACTCCTGCAATGAATGAAATCGGTAATGAAAAAGACGTCCTTTACACTTATGCATTCCAGGTTGCAAAGACTGATGGAGACAATAATCCGCTTCCTGGTGCACAGTTTGAACTGTGGTCAACAAAGGATGTTGAAGGCGCAACTGCTGCAGCTCTGAAATTCATTGATAATGGTGATGGCACATATACCTATTCTGAAGAAGGAACTGTCACGACTCTTGATATGACAATGAACACCACAATCGTTATCAAAGGTCTTGATAAGGGATGGTCCTATATTCTGAAAGAGACCAAAGTTCCGGACGGCTATAATCAGGCTGAAGACATCGCCATTGCTGGCTCTACTCTGACCAAGGTTGAAGAGAATACAGATACTACTCCGGCATCAACGGCTCTTCACAAACAGACTGTTACCAACAAAAAGGGTGCAATTCTTCCCAGCACCGGCGGTATTGGTACCACGATCTTCTACATCATCGGTGCGATTCTTGTCCTCGGCGCCGGCATCCTGCTGGTTGTCCGCCGCAGAATGAACGCAAAGTAATTAGCTTAGATTACATAATCTGTTGAGGCAGGGACAGTGAAAACCTGCCTCAACAAAACCATTATTGGTTATCGAGAAGAAATCCTGTGCTCCCGAGATTCTATAGCAGATAGAAAGGGTACAGAACCTCTGGAACACAGAATAATTTGATACTGTTAGGAAAGCGTTGACTGCTTCTGATACTTCATTGCAACAGGCAGGTAGGCTGGTATGAATATCTTCAGTTATTTATATAAAAGAATACTGAATGATAAGAAACACAGGTACTCCCGGAGAGCGTTGGTGACAACGCTTGCCGGTGTAGTTGTGTTTGTTACGACATACAGTCTTATTCTTCCTGCTATTACGATGGAATCAGAAGTGGCAGAGGATATGCCGGGCATCTTCATGGAGTCGGATATTGAATCATATGAGATCGTACCGGATTCAGGTGATGACTTCAGTGACATCGAGATCTCGGAGGACTCAGGTCAGGAATTAGAGGCGGATGGACTGATTGAAGACGAGCATGCCGAGGATGCGCATAATGCGCCGGAAGGCATTCTTTCTTATGACTCCCATGAATTGTCACAGACAGTAGAGAACTCTTCTGCAACAGGCACCATAGAAGTGAAGCTTTCTTATGATTCATCTGCGCAGATACCGGAAGGAACGGAGTTGAAAGTCACCACTCTAAAGAGTGAAAACGAGTCAGAATACGATTCCTATGTAAGATCAGCGGAAGAAGCCATCAGAAGATATGACAGCAGCTGGGCAGACTTTTCTGTCAGACTCTATGCGTATAATCTGTATTGCGAGGGCGAAGCCGTTATCCCTGCAGACAAGGTAAGCGTTGATCTTATTTTTAATCCGACGATCACCAGTGAAAAATGGAAGGTGCTCTGCTTTGATGATCCTGATCAGGGGCAGGGCTCGAATGGAATTACTGTTGTTGGAGAGGAATCCTGCATCTATGCAGAAGACGGCAACATCCGGCAGATTACATTTGAAACGGATTCTCTTGGTGTAATCGGAATTGCCGAGGGCAGAACGGCGGCAGAAGAGACGGAAGAAACCGGAACGGCAGCGAAGATCGTAGAAGAGACGGAGGCTGTGGAAGAAGAAACTGAGCCCAAAGAAGAAACGGGAACAGGGACAATAGGAGAAATCGAGACCGAGGCAACAGAAACCGAGACATCTGAAGAGATCGAGGCCGAGACAGACGAAACCGAGACGGCAGAAGAAGCATTTCCTGCACAGGAATTCTCTGACGCCACAGAATCTGTACACATCCAGGTGACGGCTGACCGTGGTGCATTCCCGGCAGGCACCACAATGGTGGTGAAGGATGTCGCGGATGAGAAGACCTTGACTTCCATCGAGGAAGCGGCTATGGAAGATGTCGCACAAGACAAGGAAAGTGGAAGCAGGAAGGTCAGCCGTGTGCATGCAGTGGATATCACGTTCCTGGATGTTGATGGAAATGAGATTGAGCCGGCGCTTCCGATCCGTGTATTCATGACGCCTTCAGAACTTCCTGAAGAGCGAGAGGACAGTCCGGTCATCGTACATGTGGACAATGACGGAAATGCCGAGACCATCCAGGAAGCAGCAGACAGTGCGATTCCAGATAATGACGTTCCGATCGCATCAACCGGTGCTGAGACCGTTGCATTTGAGGCGGATTCCTTCTCTGTATATGCACTGGTGTATACAGTGGATTTCTCTTACTCGGTGAATGGCAAAGTGTTTGAATTCAGCATTCCCGGAGGCGGGGTTGTGAGCTTTTCAGACCTGGTAGAACTGCTGGGGATCACGGATGATACAAATGAGTTTGTTGAGGATGTGGAGAGTGTGGAATCATCTTCGCCGGAACTGGTGTGGGTCGGAAAGGCCGGCAGGGACAGCACAGTTGGCAGCCTGAAGAAAACCAACGGACTGGAGTGTGAGTACAGCGCAGAGCTGACAGAAGAACAGATCGCGGAGATGGATGCACAGACGGTGAAAGCCGGGGACTGGGCATTGATGAGTGTACGCCCATTTACAAGTGAAGAGACCCTGACCGTCACCATGAAGAATGGGGAACAGTTTGTAGTACAGATCACAGATGCACAGATTCAGAAAACAGTGATCAGCGCATCGGGTCAGAAGTATGTGATAACCGCAACCTACGGACCGGAAACAGGCATTCCGGAAGATGCAGAACTGGAAGTAAGTGAGATTCTTCCGGAAGGACAGGACGGCTCCAGCGGAACATCGGCTTATGGAATAAGCTATGAGGAGTATGTTGCATATACAGAAAACACACTGGGGATGGAAGAAGGCAGTGCGGGTTATATCCGGCTGTTTGATATCAGCATTGTTGATAAGAATGATTACAGTATTAAGTATCAACCGAAAGCAGGTACCAATGTTGATGTCCGCATTGAACTTGCTGACAGCGACTGCAAAGAACTCAGTGTAGTGCATTTTTCGGATGGAAGCCTGGCAGGAGATCTTGTTGATAGTGAAGTGGATGGTCAGACAGTACAATTTGAAGCTTCTGGCTTTAGTATTTATGCCATTGTGGATGATGGGGAAGATGCCCGTATCGGTTATCGCTTCTGGTATAACGATGGTACGCAATATGTAATTCTATCCACCCAGTATTTTCGTTACAAAGATGTTCATCCGGATTCAGGTGACGCGATGGAACTCCATCAGCCCAGCATTCCTGGCATGGAGGCCGCGACCTGGAACCGTATCTTCAATGGCTGGAGTAAGAGCTCCGCACTTACAGAGCCTCTCTATACCCTGAATGAGCTGAATACAGAGCTCAACGCGCTGAGCAGTTCCGCGTATGATGAAACGGTCATTGATCTGTATGCCAATCTGACAAATGTCTACTATGTCACCTATGTGGACGTGAACCCCAACAACGTCCTGGCAACGGAGATCGTGCCGAAAGAGGATACGGGCGATACGACCTTTACGATCAAGACCAAAGAGGAATTGCTCCCGACGATCGATTCAGATGCCGATCTGAATGGGTGGTATGAAATAGATGATCTGAACACTGTATATGAACCCGGGCAGTCAGGCGTCGTTATTACCGGAGACATGACCTTGTATCCGTCCGTGGCGGGCGGTCATTGGCTGATCTTTAATGATAACGATCCGGTCTGGGATGCGAACAAGGGGCAGTATGTCAGCGGCGGCGCGAGTTTTACGCCTCCCGCATTTTATCTGGATGAGGTGACGGAGGAACCAGTTCCGCCTACCTGGACAGGTTATACGTTTGGCGGTTGGTATACAACACCGGAGTGCAATGACGGAGGAGAGTTCTCATTTGGAACTGAACTGACAGCCAATACGACTGTATATGCCAAGTGGATCCCTTCCAATTCCCAGTATCGCGTGATTTATTGGAAGCAGCGGCCGACGGATGATTATGATGCCGCTGACGCGGAAAAGACTTATGACTATGCCGGAAGCCGGCTGGTGGACAGCGGCGTCGTGACCGGGCAGATCGTCGATCTGCAGGAGAGCGATACGCGAGTCTATGGAAAGAACGGGACTTCAGGAGAGGAGGACCAGCAGTATTTTACTTATAACGCCAATAAGACGGATCAGTCGATCGTCGTAAAAGCGGACGGAAGCTCCGTTATCAACGTGTACTATGACCGTCAGGTCATCACGATCAACTTTACGGGATCTTTGTACCACTACGAGGTGACCGACGATACATCGGGAGAACTCTATGCCTTCATCGATGGCGAGTATGTCCGGGTGTATCCCGACGGAAATGGGGGATATGAGACCAGAGAGACCGTGACAAGGACAGAGTCTGTCACGCATCATTATGATGGGACAAGGTATAACACAACGACGGGAAATGACGGAGAGCAGTGGGGAGTTTACAATAATCAGGTAGTCCGGGTTTACCGCCATTATGAGAGCGGGTTGCTTGGATATGACCACTGGTCGAGAAGGTCAGATCATCGTCAAAACAATGATCAGAGATATACTGGAACCCGCTATGTAGTGAATAATAACGGCGCCTATGGTTTTGTGGGCGGAAGTATGGTTCAGTTGGATTCTTCAGGGAACTATACCACGACCGAGACCATAACGGAAACGATTAGCACACCTTATACAGGAACAGTTTATAAGCGCGTTACTGGGAATAGGCTGACTCTGAAAGGACTGTACGGCCGTTCCATGTATCCGGGCGAATGGCCTACATACCAGAATGGAAATACGGAGGGATGGTGGCTTTTTGCGAATAACTCCGACAGCAATACAACACTGAACGCCCCCTGGAATTCCTATAGGATCTCTCCGGCAGCATCCGATTCGCAGATCAACAACAGGACCTGGAATCTGTCCGGAACTAATAAATCCAGCGGTCAGACCATCTACTATTACGGAGAAGACCTCAACGGTAATTATACAATTCTGCTGGCAGAAACAGCCCGCGGCAGAGATTCAAGCCTGACCGTGAACAGTGAGAAGTTCTATGGCTACCATACTGCCTACTGGACCTATGGGGTGAAAGGCTCAAGAAATGAACTGAATGGCGCGGCGACCTCTATTTCGACCTCTTATTATTCCCGTACAACTCCACTGTACATCTACTACGCCCGCGATAAGTTCTCGCTGTCGTTTTACTCTAACAACAGCAGCAATCAGGTGGATGTCATCGAAGGCGTGCCCTATGAGAAACTGCTTACAGAATACACTTCACACAGTGAAGGCCAGAAGAACGGCTACTACTTCCTAGGCTGGTATGCAGATCCGAGCTGCACAGAGCCGTTTGACTTCAGCCAGACAATGCCTCATACGAACGTAGCGGTCTATGGCAAGTGGAAGATGATCCGCACCAGGATCGTGATCGATCCCGGCGCCGAGAACGTCTATATGGGCAGCCAGGCGAAGACCTTCCGTTTGGATTACGATGAGCGGATCGACGGCGGCCTGATGGAATCAGCGACGCGAGCGGGTTATATTCTGGACGGCTGGTACACGGATCCGGAGTTTACAAATCGTTTCCTGTTCTCCAATCCGGTGAATTCTCAGACAGTCGGCGTGGATACGACTTACGGGTCAGCGGATCACTGGTCGGCTGCTCGTGAAGCCTATGGCGATGATGGCGAAGCGTATGAGAATGTCCGTAATATTCTGCATCTGTACGCAAAGTGGATCCTGGATCCCGACACGAGCGGTTATAACATTGTGTATGACGCCGGGGATGCGGCGCTGAGGGATGACCTCGGCAATCTTTTGACAACGGTGCCGATTGACACTCATATGTATGCTTTTGGCGAGGAGTCAACGCCGTCCACCAGGGAGGCGCCATCTAATTACAATGAGCTGTATTCATTTGCCTATTGGGAAGCGATTAAGGAAGACGGGACCACGATCCAGCTTTATCCAGGCGATCCGATTCCTCTGTCTGAGTTGCAGGCCTCCGAGACGATCACAGACGAGGTAACGGGAGAAGCGATCCGGAAGATCATCACGCTCCGCGCCGTATATACGACAGAAGCAGGCGACCGCATTACACACATTACCTATGACGGCGATACATTTACGCAGGATCTGTATCCGAGCGGAAGCAGAGAGGTTCAAGGAAAAACGAACGATGGTACCGAACGCGTGACGGTGGCACTTGATAAAGAGGTGAACCAGACGATCACGCTGCCCGATGAGGATGACTTCTATCTGAACGGTTATAAACTGGCTGGATGGTCCTTCTTCGAGGGGGCATATGACGAGCAGCTCGCCTTGGAAGACGCATTTAATACACAGCACCCGGATAATACAGTCACTCACTTTGCGCCGGGAACGCAGGTGGCGGCAGACAATCTGGTGAAGAATGAAGCCAATGATGAGGGGAATATCCTCTATGCCATGTGGGTCCCCAAAACCTATTCGGTCACTGTAAAGCAGACGATAGAGAGCGGCGTGCCGGATTCGACGTTTACCTATGTTTATAAGAAAGGCGCGGAGAATAACCTGGACAACGCGACCGATGAACAGCAGGCGTTAACGGGCAATAGCTCATTCGTACTGGAAGACTTTGAGTACTATGATATCTCCGGGCATGTGATCCACATTGTGACGCCTGTACCAACGGACGATTCCTATGACGTCCGCGTTAACGCGGTTGTCACGCGCGATGACGGCACTACGGAGATCCTGAATCCTACGGCATCAGGCAATTATCCGATCCTGGGTGATGTGGTGATCACGTACACGTATTCGCCCAAGGCAGAAGTAAAGATGCGGAAACGGGATGCTTCAGCGCATGAAACTGTTTTGACCGATGCCGCGTTCGTGATGACTCCGGTCGAGTATAATACCGCGACCGGGCGCTGGGAGAATGCCGGCGATGGAAAGAACGTGACGATCAACAGTGAAACGGAGACATTCTATCTGCAGGAGGGCACTTATAAGATCACTGAATCGACCCCTCCGGCGGGATATGCGCCGATCAGCAGTGAATTGTATCTGACGGTGTCAAAGGAGGGGGCGTTCAGCCTGTTCGATTCCGCTGGAAACGCGGTAGATACGCAGATTGCGGAACTCGATTCCGGTTCTAATCGGATTCTGACGCTGTATGACAATCCGATCAGGACAGTTACGTTGAGTAAGACCGTCGATGCAGCCAGTACTGAGGGGACTTTTAGCTTCAAGATTACGGCGTTTGGCAGCGATGGCTCCACCAGACTGGCGCACACGGTGATTGCCGAACAGCATGGGAATAATGTTATTACGAACAGCATCGGCGAGGCCACGGTGACATTGTCCCATAATGAGGAAGTAGCGCTCAAGATTCCGAACGGCTGTCGGCTGACAGTGGAAGAGACAGAAAACGTCAGGTACAGAGCAAGCTATGTCTGGAACGATCAGAATCCTGTTGATGGAAATGTATTTGGCGTCACACCTGTGAAAATTGAGGCAGACGGAACACTGGCCTATACCAACAAGCTTGCTGCAGCACAGATCGTCCTCAAGAAGGTCGGCGTCAATAACATGAGTGAGACCGCGACGGAGACAGAACTGTCAGGAGCGACATTTACGATCTACACGGCACTAACAGGAGGCTCGGTCGCAAAAGACGCAGACGGCGCGGAACTGAGAGAAATGACCTCCGATGACACCGGTATTTTCTTCAGCGGAGGGCTGCTCCCGGGGAAATATTATCTGGAAGAGACTGCGGCCCCTGCCGGTTATCATATGCCCATGGGACGGTTTGAACTGGAAGTCATTTCTTCAGTAAGTGAACCAACTATTATACCGACCTGGGTCACAGGAGACCCGGACCAAAGCGCAGGATCAGTCACCTCATCCACGGATGATAAGACTGGCATTACGATCTACACTGTATCGGTTCGAAATGTTGCAGGTGTCGCCCTCCCCGCCACCGGCGGGCCTGGCACTAACTTGATCTATCTTTTAGGCGTCATTCTCATCGCCCTTGCAGGCGTTGGATTTGTGTTGAAGGGAAGACGAAGAGAGGAAGCATAACATAGTTTGACAAGAAGGCTGATCTTGGAAACGGGATCAGCTTTCCTTTCTAATATATGGATATTTCCGCTTGACGTTTCTTCCGGCCCGATGCTATAATTGTCCGGCGTATGGAAAACGGGTCCCTCTGGGAGTGTGCCCTGAGGTTCCCCGGAAGATGGTAATAAGCGGCTGTCTTCTGTGACAAAATAAGAAAGGCGAGGTAGAAGTTGTGCGTACACGAATCACGTTGGCGTGCACGGAATGCAAGCACAGGAACTACAACCTGACCAAGGAAAAGAAGAATCATCCGGAGAGAATGGAAGTCAGGAAGTATTGCCCGTTCTGCAAGAAGCATACGATGCACAAGGAAACAAAGTAATCGGTGGCTTGAGAGGGTAGAATTATGGCAGAAAAACAGCAGGTTTCTAAGACAAAGACCTGGTGGGAAGGCGTCAAGGCTGAATGGCGCAAGATCATCTGGCCGACGCAGGCTGATCTTACAAAGAAGACCACCGCTGTCGTTGTTGTTTCGGTCATCCTCGGAGTCATCATCGCTATCCTGGATTTCCTGATCCAGCATGGCATTGATTTCCTGATCGGACTTGCCTGAGGGCAGATTCCTTTCAGTGAACACAGGGAGAAAGATTGTACATGGCACAGGCATATTGGTACGTCTGCCATACCTATTCCGGATATGAGAATAAGGTAAAGGCAAATCTGGACAAGACCATCAAGAACAGGCATCTGGAGGACCAGATCCTCGAGGTCAGAGTACCGACACAGGAAGTACTTGAGACCCGGAAGAATGAAGATGAGCAGTCCGAACAGGTTCAGTATACCGAAGAGGGCGAGCGCATTCCTCCGAAGCCGAAGAAGCCGGCACAGGCAAAGCTTGTCAACAAGAAGCTTTTCCCGGGTTATGTGTTTGTTCACATGATCATGAATGAGGACAACTGGTATATCGTTCGCAATACCAGAGGTGTCACCGGATTCGTCGGTTCTGAGCCGACCAAGCCGGTTCCGCTCACAGAGGAAGAGATGCTGAATCTTGGTGTACGTGCGCCGGTAACAGAAGTCGACTTTGAGGTCGGCGATTCGGTCCGCGTTACGAATGGCGTCTGGGTCAATACGATTGGTGAGGTCCGTGAGATCGACGAATCGAGAAGACAGGTCAAGATAAGCATCCCTGAATTCATGAACGGAGCACCGGTCAGCATGGACTTTGCAGATGTCCAGAAATTGAACTGAGTTAGAGAAGTGGGAGGGAATTCCCGCCAGAACCACAAGGAGGCATAATCATGGCAAAGAAAGTTACAGGCTATATTAAGTTGCAGATTCCTGCAGGCAAGGCCACCCCGGCTCCCCCGGTAGGACCGGCACTTGGCCAGCACGGTGTCAACATCGTGCAGTTCACAAAGGAGTTCAATGCAAGAACTGCTGATAAGGGCGACCTGATCATCCCGGTAGTTATTACCGTTTATGCAGACCGTTCCTTCAGCTTTATCACGAAGACTCCGCCTGCAGCGGTACTTCTGAAGAAAGCATGCAATCTGGCAAAGGCATCCGGCGTACCGAACAAGGAAAAGGTCGCTACGATCTCCCAGGACAAGATCCGTGAGATCGCTGAGATGAAGATGCCGGACCTGAATGCAGGTTCTATCGAGGCAGCAATGAGCATGATCGCCGGAACCGCGCGCTCCATGGGCATTGTTGTTGAGGATTGAGTTTAGTGCATGCTAATTAAGTGGGAGGGATACATCCCGCCATTACCACCAGGAGGTATATCATGAAGAGAGGTAAGAAATATCAGGACGCTGCGAAGCAGATTGACCGCTCCCAGCTCTATGAGGTATCAGACGCTGTCGCTCTTGTGAAGAAGACAGCTTTTGCGAAGTTTGATGAGACCATCGAAGTCCATATCCGTACCGGATGCGACGGACGTCATGCAGATCAGCAGATCCGCGGCGCTGTAGTCCTTCCGCACGGAACCGGCAAGACCGTCCGCGTACTCGTATTTGCCAAGAACGCCAAGGCTGATGAGGCTCAGGCAGCAGGCGCTGACTATGTAGGCGCTGAAGAACTCATTCCGAAGATCCAGAATGAGGGATGGCTTGATTTTGATGTTGTTGTTGCTACCCCGGATATGATGGGTGTTGTCGGCCGTCTGGGCCGTGTGCTTGGTCCGAAGGGCCTTATGCCGAACCCGAAGGCCGGAACCGTCACCATGGACGTTACCAAGGCTATCAACGATATCAAAGCAGGTAAGATCGAGTACAGACTTGACAAGTCCAACATTATTCATGTTCCGATCGGCAAGGCTTCCTTCACCGAGGAACAGCTTAGCGACAACTTCCAGACGCTTATTGAAGCGATCGTTAAGGCCAGACCGGCGGCTCTGAAGGGAACCTTCCTGAAGAGTGTCGTCATGTCACCGACCATGGGCCCTGGCGTCAAGCTGAATGCAGCCAAGTTCGGCTGATCGCTGAACGATCGTATCTGATAACACCATACGCAGAATCGCTTATAATGCAGTCCCGCTTTCATGAGAAGCGGGACTGTTTTTATTTTCGGGGTTGACAGATCCCGGGCAGAGTGGTAGTCTACGGAGGATGACTGCCGAAGACAGCAGGTTCCCGAGAGGGTACAATGCGTGAAGCGCCTGCCGAGGAAGTATGAATATGAAGAATGTTCATGTCTTTCTGTGCTTTCGCAGGAAGGCATTTTTTTATTTCTCTTTTGCGGTCATTACAAAATCTATAAGGAGGTAATGGTAATGGCAAAAGTGGAACAGAAGAAGCCGATTGTTGAAGAGATCGCAGCAAGCGTCAAGGATGCGGATGCTGTCGTTCTTGTTAACTATCTTGGAATCAATGTTGCGGGCGATACGGCGCTTCGTAAGGAGCTGCGTGAGGCTGGCATCACCTACAAGGTATGCAAGAACACGATGATGAATTTCGCCTTCAAGGGAACGGAGTTCGAGCCGCTGTGCGCACATCTTCACGGTGCAAACGCGATCGCGATCTCCAAAGACGATGCAACCGCACCGTCCCGCATCATCAAGAAGCATTTCAAGGCTAATCCGACGATCCGTCTTGTAGGCGGCATCATCGAAGGCAAGTTCTATGATGACCAGCAGGTCGAAGCGCTGGCAGATGTCCCGACAAGGGAAGTACTGCTTGGCAGACTGTTCGGTTCTATGCAGAGCCCGGTTACAAACTTCGCAAGAGTCATCAAGCAGATCGCCGAGAAGGACGACCCGGCAGCAGCCGAGGCAGCTCCTGCGGCCGAGGAAGCTCCCGCAGCGGAGTAATCCTATTTCTTAAAAAGATCATCTAAAAAAATACAGGAGGAATTATTATCATGGCAAAGCTTACTACTGCCGAGTTTATCGACGCTATTAAGGAACTTACCGTTATGGAGCTGAACGAGCTGGTTAAGGCTTGTGAGGAAGAGTTTGGTGTATCCGCAGCAGCGGGTGTTGTTGTTGCAGGTCCTGCAGCAGCTGCAGAAGAAGTTGAGGAGAAGACCGAGTTTGATGTTGAGCTGACTGAGGTTGGCCCGAACAAGGTTAAGGTCATCAAGGTTGTCCGTGAGGCTACCGGTCTTGGACTGAAGGAAGCTAAGGACGTTGTTGACGGCGCTCCGAAGATTGTTAAGGAGCAGGTCTCCAAGGCTGAGGCTGATGAGCTGAAGGCTAAGCTGGAAGAGCAGGGAGCAAAGGTCACCCTGAAATAATCCGGGCTGAATACAGAACCCTATGCGGGAACCATGTGAAAGCATGGTTCCCGTTTTTTACAAAGAATGGAAAGGAGGACAGACCATGAAAAGGAGTACTTGTATTATGGCAGTTTTGTGCATGGCACTGATGTGCGCGGGGAGCGTCCGGGCACAGGAGAGCAGTGCGCAGCGCAGGGAACCCGGAACGGTGAGCTTTGATGAAAGCTGGACCTACGCGGGAAATTCGGCGATCCACTCAGGCACGGCTGAGCTGTATCTGGCATCAGAGGAGGCAGGAGGCGGAAGAAAGAATGTCACCGTCTGCGTGAACGCGGGACATGGAACGAGCGGGGGAGGAGAGGCGAAGACCCTCAGCCACCCGGACGGAACACCCAAGGTGACCGGCGGGACGAATGCCGCGGGCGAAGTTTATTCGATCGCGGTATCCAGCGGAACGACCTTCCTGGACGGAGCCACCGAGGCATCTGTGAATCTTCAGGTCGCCCTGGAACTCAAAAAGCTCCTGCTGGAGGACGGGTATGATGTGCTGATGATCCGGGAAGGCGATGACGTGCAGCTGGATAATATTGCAAGGACTGTCATCGCGAACAACTGCGCCGACCTTCATATCGCGATTCATTTTGACAGTACTGACAGCAATAAAGGCTGTTATTACTGTTCGGTTCCTGATAACGGGACCTACCGGGCCATGGAGCCGGTGGCTTCTCACTGGCAGGAACACAACCGGCTCGGGAGCTGCCTGGTGCAGGGACTGCAGCAGGAGGGGACAGCGGTGTTTGGCGACGGGACCCTGCAGATGGACCTGACCCAGACTTCCTATTCCACGATCCCGAGCGTCGACATCGAGCTGGGGGACAGGGCGAGCGATCACTCGTCCGACGCGTGCGCGCGTTATGCAAGAGGACTGAAAGCGGGCGTGGATCTGTACTGTTCTGCTGCAAAATGACGGCAGATTAAAAAAAATAAAAAAGTGTTTGACAGATAGCTCCATGCGTGGTAGTCTGTACGTTGCATTATTGTCAAAGACTATGCGCTACGGGTTTAGTGCGCCCAAAAACAACTATACATCGGCAGCAGAAAGTACAGAGGTGAACAGTTAATGGAAAAAAACAGAATTCGCCCGGTAAAGGCTGGCAGAACCATGCGTATGAGCTTCCAGAGAAGTCAGGAAGTTCTGGAGATGCCGAACCTTATAGAAGTTCAGAAGAACTCCTATAACTGGTTTCTCACAGACGGACTGCGTGAAGCTTTAGACGACATTTCTCCAATCGAAGATTACGGCGGAAAGCTCAGCCTTGAATTTACTACCTTCGAAGTCTGCAGGAATGATGTCAAGTACACCATTGAGCAGTGCGCGGAGAGAGACGCGACCTATGCGGCTCCGCTGAAGGTACGGGTGAGACTCCATAACAAGGAGAACGACGAGATCAGTGAGCATGAGATCTTTATGGGAGATCTTCCGCTGATGACTGAGACCGGCACGTTTGTGATCAACGGAGCCGAGCGTGTCATCGTCAGCCAGCTGGTCAGAAGTCCCGGTATTTATTACGGGATCACCCGCGATAAACTCGGAAAACCTCTTTACTCCTGCACGGTTATTCCGAACAGAGGTGCGTGGCTGGAATACGAAACGGATTCCAACGACGTATTTTACGTGCGTGTAGACCGTACCCGCAAAGTCGCGGTTACGACGCTGGTCCGCGCCCTCGGAGTAGGCACTAACGCCGAGATTATCAATCTGTTCGGTGAAGAGCCGAAGATCGTTGCCACCCTTGAGAAGGATGAGGCCAATGATTTCGAGAGCGGACTTCGTGAACTCTACAAGAAGATCCGTCCGGGCGAGCCGTTTGCCGTCGAGAGCGCAGAGAGCCTGATCCACGGGATGTTCTTTGACTCACGCCGCTATGACCTGGCGAAGGTAGGACGCTATAAGTACAATAAGAAGCTCCTGCTCAGAAACCGCATCACCGGACATACTCTGGCTGAGGATGTGGTTGATACGACGACAGGTGAGATCATCGCAGAGGCCGGCACCACTGTGACGGCAGAGATTGCTGATAGGATCCAGAATGCTGCCGTGGCATATGTGCTGATTGCGTCAGAAGAGCGCAATGTCAGGGTCCTCTCCAACCTGATGGTCGATCTGAAGGAATATCTGGAGTGTGATCCGGAAGAGCTGGGCATCACCGAGCTGGTCTATTATCCGTATCTGGCTGAACTGCTGGAGCGCAATACCGAGAACGGCGTGCTCAATCAGGATGCTGCCAGGGAGGACGTGAAGGCGCATGTCCATCAGCTTATCCCGAAGAATATTACCAGGGAAGATATCCTGGCTTCGATCAATTACAACATGCATCTGGAATACGGCATCGGCAACAGCGATGACATCGATCATCTCGGAAACCGCCGTATCCGTGCCGTCGGTGAACTGCTGCAGAATCAGTACCGTATCGGTCTGAGCCGTCTTGAGAGAGTGGTCCGCGAGCGTATGACCACCCAGGAGATCGAGGGGATCACTCCCCAGTCTCTGATCAACATCAAGCCGGTAACAGCTGCGGTCAAGGAATTCTTCGGATCCTCCCAGCTGTCACAGTTCATGGACCAGAACAACCCGCTGTCCGAGCTGACGCATAAGAGACGTCTCTCCGCACTGGGACCGGGCGGACTTTCCAGAGACCGCGCGGGATTCGAAGTCCGTGATGTCCATTATTCTCATTATGGACGCATGTGCCCCATCGAGACCCCTGAGGGACCGAACATCGGACTGATCAACTCGCTGGCATGCTATGCGCGCATCAACAAGTATGGATTTGTTGAGGCTCCGTACCGCAAGGTCGACCGCACCGATCCTGCCAACCCGCGCGTCACCAACGAAGTTGTCTACATGACAGCGGATGAAGAGGATAATTACCATATCGCCCAGGCGAACACCAAGCTGGATGAGAATGGTTATTTCATCAATAAGAATGTGTCCGGCCGTTTCCGCGACCAGACGCAGCAGTATAACAAGACCATGTTCGAGTACATGGATGTCTCTCCGAGAATGGTCTTCTCCGTTGCAACGGCGCTGATCCCGTTCCTTCAGAACGATGACGCGAACCGTGCGCTGATGGGATCCAACATGCAGAGACAGGCTGTCCCGCTGCTGACTACCGAGGCTGCTGCCGTCGGTACCGGCATGGAGGTGAAGGCTGCCGTTGACTCGGGCGTCTGCGTTCTTGCAAAGAAGGCAGGTGTGGTCGAGCGCTCTGAGGCGAACCGCATTATCATCCGCAATGAGGATGGAAGCAGGGATGAGTATCATCTGCGCAAGTATGTGCGCAGCAACCAGTCCAACTGCTACAACCAGAGACCCATCGTCTTCAAGGGAGACACCGTCGAAGCGGGTGATATCATCGCAGACGGCGCTTCCACGTCCAACGGCGAGCTTGCTCTGGGCAAGAACCCGCTGATCGGATTCATGACTTGGGAAGGTTACAACTACGAGGACGCTGTCCTGCTGAGCGAGCGTCTGGTCATGGAAGATGTCTACACCTCCATCCACATCGAGGAGTACGAGGCGGAATCCAGAGACACGAAGCTCGGACCGGAAGAGATCACCAGAGATGTTCCCGGCGTCGGTGAGGACGCACTGAAGGATCTGGACGAGCGCGGAATCATCCGCATCGGTGCAGAGGTCCGCGCAGGCGATATCCTGGTCGGCAAGGTCACGCCCAAGGGCGAGACGGAGCTTACCGCAGAGGAGAGACTGCTGAGAGCGATCTTCGGTGAGAAGGCAAGAGAGGTCAGAGATACTTCTCTGAAGGTACCGCACGGTGAATACGGTATCGTAGTCGCTGCAAAGGTGTTCACAAGAGAGAACGGCGATGAGCTGTCTCCCGGTGTCAACCAGTCTGTACGCATCTACATCGCGCAGAAGAGAAAGATATCTGTCGGCGACAAGATGGCAGGCCGTCACGGCAATAAGGGTGTCGTTTCCCGCGTGCTGCCGATCGAGGATATGCCGTTCCTTCCGAATGGCCGTCCGCTTGACATCGTGCTGAACCCGCTGGGCGTTCCGAGCCGTATGAATATCGGTCAGGTCCTGGAGATCCACCTGAGCCTTGCCGCTATGGCGCTTGGCTTCAATATCGCGACTCCGGTCTTTGACGGCGCAAATGAAAAAGACATTCAGGATACCCTGGAGCTGGCCAATGACTATGTCAACATGGAATGGGACGAGTTCAAGGCCAAACACGAAGGCGAACTGCTTCCGTCCGTTCTGGAGTATCTGTATGACAACCGCGATCACAGGGAACTGTGGAAGGGTGTTCCGATCCACAGAGACGGCAAGGTCCAGCTTCGCGACGGACGTACCGGAGAACCCTTTGACGGTCCGACCACCATCGGACATATGAATTATCTGAAGCTTCATCATCTGGTCGATGACAAGATCCATGCCCGCTCGACCGGTCCTTACTCACTGGTCACACAGCAGCCTCTGGGCGGCAAGGCTCAGTTCGGCGGACAGAGATTTGGTGAGATGGAGGTCTGGGCACTCGAGGCTTACGGCGCATCCTACACACTGCAGGAGATCCTGACAGTGAAGTCGGATGACGTGATCGGACGTGTGAAGACTTATGAAGCAATCATCAAGGGCGAGAATATCCCTGAACCGGGTATTCCTGAGTCCTTCAAGGTCCTGCTCAAAGAGCTGCAGTCACTGGCACTGGATGTCCGCGTCCTCAAGGATGACGGTTCAGAGGTCAAGCTGATCGAGAGTGTGGACTATGGCGATACGGATATGCGGCATATCCTTGACGATGACCGCAGATTCGGACAGCCCAATGACGCATCCCGCGCGTCCCTGGAACAGGCCGGCTTTTCCACGAAGGAAGTAGTGGACGGAGAGGAAGTGGATTCCGAACTGCCGCAGATCGACGAAGCTTTTGATGCGGACGCCGAGGATGACTATGGCGACACAGACGATGCGGTCATTGACAGCTTTACATTTTCTGATGACGACAATCAGTGAAAGGAGACCATTCATGCCGGATAATACGACGAACGAAGTTTATCAGTCTATGACATTTGACGCGATTAAGATCGGACTGGCTTCTCCGGATAAGATTCGTGAGTGGGCTACCAGAAATAAGATGCTCGGCGAAGTGAAGAAGCCGGAGACCATCAACTACAGAACCCTGAAACCCGAGACAGACGGACTTTTCTGCGAGCGCATCTTCGGACCGAGCAAGGACTGGGAGTGCCATTGCGGCAAGTACAAGAAGATCAGGTATAAGGGCGTCATCTGTGACCGCTGCGGAGTTGAGGTCACCAAGAGTTCCGTGAGAAGAGAGCGCATGGGCTGCATCGTTCTTGCCGCACCTGTCTCACACATCTGGTACTTCAAAGGCATCCCGTCCAGAATGGGCCTCATTCTGGATATGTCGCCGAAGGATCTGGAGAAGGTCCTGTATTTTGCAAGCTATGTTGTCCTTGACCCGGGTGATACCGCGGTCACGGGACTTCATTACAAAGAGATCATGGGTGAGGTCCGTTATCAGGAGTTGTGCCAGGAACTGGGACCGAACGCCTTCAAGGCGGGCATGGGAGCAGAGTCCGTACAGCAGCTGCTGAGAGATCTGGACCTGGATGAACTGAGCGTTTCTCTGCGCAAGGAGCTGGAGACAGCTACCAGCCAGAAGTCAGCCAAGATCATCAAGCGCCTTGAGGTCGTGGAAGCCTTCCGCGAATCCGGCAACAAGCCGGAGTGGATGGTTCTGAACGTGATCCCGGTCATCCCGCCGGATCTGCGCCCGATGGTGCAGCTGGACGGCGGCCGCTTCGCGACCAGTGACCTGAATGACCTCTACAGAAGAATCATCAACAGAAATAACAGACTTGCCCGCCTGCTGGAGCTGGGCGCTCCGGACATCATCGTCCGCAATGAGAAGCGTATGCTTCAGGAAGCTGTCGACGCACTGATCGACAACGGCCGCAGAGGCCGCCCGGTCACCGGCCCCGGCAACCGTTCCCTGAAGTCCCTGTCCGACATGCTGAAGGGTAAGAGCGGACGCTTCCGCCAGAACCTGCTGGGTAAGCGTGTTGACTACTCCGGACGTTCCGTTATCGTCGTAGGTCCCGAACTGAAGATCTACCAGTGCGGTCTTCCGAAGGAGATGGCGATCGAACTGTTCAAGCCCTTCGTTATGAAGGAACTGGTACAGAGAGGGATCAGCCACAATATCAAGAATGCCAAGAAGATGGTTGAGCGCCTTGAGAGCGATGTCTGGGATGTCCTTGAGGATGTCATCAGAGAGCATCCGGTCATGCTGAACCGTGCTCCTACACTGCACAGACTTGGTATCCAGGCATTTGAGCCGATCCTGGTCGAAGGTAAGGCAATTAAGCTTCACCCGCTGGTCTGCACCGCATTCAACGCAGACTTCGACGGAGACCAGATGGCTGTCCATCTTCCGCTGAGCGTGGAAGCACAGGCTGAGTGCCGCTTCCTGATGCTCTCGCCGAACAACCTGCTGAAGCCCTCTGACGGCGGCCCGGTTGCGGTTCCGTCCCAGGATATGGTCCTCGGCATCTACTACCTGACACAGGAGAGACCGGGAGCAAAGGGCGAAGGCGGAATATACAAGAGCATCAATGAAGCGATCCTTGCTTATGAGAACAAGGTCATTACGCTTCAGTCCAGGATCAGAGTCCGTGTTGAGAAGACCATGCCGGACGGCACCGTAAAGGTCGGACTGGTTGAGTCCACTCTGGGAAGATTCCTCTTCAATGAGATCATCCCGCAGGATCTTGGCTTCGTAGACCGTTCGAATCCTGAAAATGAGTTCACCCTTGAGATTGACCATCTGGTCAAGAAGAAGGACCTCAAGCGCATCCTTGAAAAGGTCATCAACATCCATGGCGCGACCAGGACAGCAGAAGTGCTTGACCACATCAAGGCAATGGGCTATGGCTACTCCACAAGAGCCGGCATGACCGTTTCCATTTCGGATATGACGGTTCCGGAACAGAAGGAAGAGCTTCTGAAGAAGGCGCAGGAAGACGTTGACCATATCAACCTGATGCACAGAAGAGGCTTCTCCAGCGAGGATGACCGTTACAGATCGGTTGTCGAGACCTGGAAGGAGACGGACCAGAAGCTTACCAAGTATCTGCTGGATGGCCTGGACAAGTACAACAACATCTTCATGATGGCTGACTCCGGAGCCCGTGGTTCTGACAAGCAGATCAAGCAGCTTGCCGGCATGCGCGGACTGATGGCTGACACGACCGGACATACGATCGAACTTCCGATCAAATCCAACTTCCGTGAAGGTCTGGACGTTCTGGAGTACTTCATGAGTGCGCATGGTGCGCGTAAGGGACTTTCCGATACAGCTCTTCGTACAGCAGACTCTGGTTATCTGACAAGACGAATGGTTGTCGTATCCCAGGATCTGATCATCCGCGAGATGGACTGCACACAGGGCAATGGAGAGATCCCGGGCCGTTATATCCGCAAGTTCGCGTACGGCAAGGAAGAGATCGAAAGCCTGCAGGAGAGAATCACCGGCCGTTATGCCGCTGAGACCATCTGCAACAAGGACGGGGAAGTTCTTGTAAAGGCAAACCACATGATCACCCGCACCAGAGCTGAGCGCATCATGGCAGAGGGCGTTGACGTGGATGGAAACTGCCCGGTACAGAAGGTCAAGATCCGCACGATCCTGACCTGCCGCAGCAGAGTCGGTATCTGCGCGAAGTGCTATGGCTCGAACATGGCAACCGGCGAGCCGGTCCAGGTCGGTGAACCTGTCGGCATTATCGCCGCACAGTCCATCGGTGAGCCGGGTACCCAGCTGACCATGAGAACATTCCATACCGGCGGTGTCGCGGGCGGCGATATCACACAGGGTCTTCCCCGTGTCGAGGAGCTGTTCGAGGCAAGACGGCCGAAGGGTATGTGCATTATCTCTGAGATCGACGGTGTCGTCGAGATCAGACAGAACAAGAAGAAGGAAGAGATCGTCGTAACTGATCCGGAGACGGGCAATTCGAAGGCGTATCTGCATACCTACGGAACAGAACTGAAGAAGCTCTCCGACGGAACCCATCTGGGAGACGGCACGGTCGTCAAGGCCGGAGATCAGCTGACGGAAGGCTCCATCAACCCGCATGATCTTCTGAAGATCAAGGGCGTTGACGCGGTGCAGGACTACCTGCTTCAGGAAGTTCAGCGTGTATACCGCCTGCAGGGTGTTGAGATTTCCGATAAGCATATCGAGGTTCTTGTCCGCCAGATGCTGAAGAAGGTCGAAGTAGACGATCCGGGTGATTCCGTACTTCTTCCGGGAACCAAGGTAGATGCCCTCGAGTTTGACGAGATCAACAGAAGGCTTGCCGAGGAAGGACTTGAGCAGGCAACCTGCACAAGAATCCTTCTTGGTATCACTAAGGCTTCCCTTGCAACCGAATCCTTCCTGAGCGCAGCGTCCTTCCAGGAGACCACAAAGGTTCTTACAGACGCAGCGATCAAGGGCAAGGTCGATCATCTGATCGGACCGATGGAGAATGTTATCATCGGTAAGCTGCTTCCGGCCGGTACCGGTATGAAGCGCTATCGCAGCGTGAAGATCGAGAAGGCTGAGGATGAGATGGTCCGGGAAGAGGAGCAGAGATTCGAATATGAAGATCTGCCGGAGGAAGTGATCCAGGAAGAGGATCTTGCCGATATTCCGGACGCAGAAGAGTGATCATCCTGCGAAGCTGCAGAGGATCAGCAAACTGAACAGTAATACAAAAGCCGGGCTGCACCATTGATGATGCAGCCCGGCTTTCTGCCTTCGCTGTGTAATGAATACTGATTCAGAGTTGTAATCGCAGATCATTGGTAATGGATCCGCAGTGAGGGTTCCGCAGTGAGGGATCTGCTCTCAGGGATCCTGGCGCCTGCCGAACAGCCCCGACAGAGGCATGTCCTCTGACAGCTGGTCTGATGTGTTGTCATCCTGCAGGTCCTGGCTCTGGACCCTGCGGCGCTCGAAGGAGGCTCTTCGCTGCTGCTCCTCGTATTGCTGCTGCTGGCGCTGTGTGCGGAAAACTCTAGTGCGGTCATCGACATCCGATACAGGACCATACACACGGGTGTGGTCGGAGGTCCTTTCCGTCTGGCGGTACTCCCTCTGCCGTGAGGGCCTCTCTGCCTGACGGGATTCTCTGCGGCGGAGCGCCTCTTCCCTGCGCTCGAGTTCCTCCTCCCTCTCGTTCAGCTCCTTCTCCCTGCGGTTCTGGCGCCGCTCATAGGCGGGACCTGTGATCGCCATCCTGCCGGACCATCCGATCAGCCTGGTGAAGATGACGCCGAAGAAGACTCCGATCGAGTCGATGGCGACATCCCGGGTGGAAGAGGAGCGCCCCAGCACAAGGGACTGGTGGTACTCATCGGCAAATGCGTATCCTACGCATACCCCCCCTGCCAGCAGCATCAGAAGGATCCCCCTGACACCATATACATATAAAGGAAACGAAACGGCCACGGCCAGCAGAAAATACTCGGTAACGTGGGCTCCCTTGCGGACGATTCCGTTGACCTGTCCGGCATACGACTGGATCGTCCACTCGTCCCAGCCCTGCATGGTGACCTTGTTCACAGTCCGCACGAGTCCCTCCGAAACCTTATAGCTCATCATGGAGGAAGCTTCCCCGGGCTGAGCGGAGAATGTATAGATCATATACATAAGCGCCAGGGCAGGAAGAAATGAAAATGGTTTTAAGAATGTACTTATCTTCATAATTATAAAACCCCTTTGTTTTTTACTGTTGATGCGTATCTTAGCATCCATGGAACAGGAAGTCCATGTACTTAATAAAAATGAAAGAAATCCCTAACAGGACTTTTTCCTTGACAGGCACCACCTTCACCAATATAATGTCTAGGTGCGCGGTTTCATTCCACGCTGATTTTTGATGCAAAGCAGCCACATTGAGAGACCAAGAGGTCTACTACCACAGGAGGTGAATATTTCATGCCAACTTTTAACCAGTTAGTCAGAAAGGGCAGACAGACTTCTGTCAAGAAGAGCACCGCTCCGGCACTTCAGCATGGATTCAATTCCCTGAAGAAGAGAGCAACCAACGAGAGCTCACCGCAGAAGAGAGGCGTCTGCACAGCAGTCAAGACCGCTACCCCGAAGAAGCCGAACTCAGCGCTCAGAAAGATCGCCCGTGTCCGCCTTTCCAACGGGATCGAGGTTACCAGCTACATTCCGGGCGAAGGCCACAACCTTCAGGAGCACTCCGTCGTTATGATCCGCGGCGGCCGTGTTAAGGATCTTCCGGGTACCAGATATCATATCATCAGAGGAACGCTTGATACAGCAGGTGTTGCTGACAGACGTCAGGCACGTTCCAAGTATGGTGCAAAGAGGCCGAAGGCTTCCAAATAATAAGAACTGACAGTTTCATAGTTTCACGAAGATAACGGTTATGTAGGGAAGGACGAACTCCTTCCAGGTTCCAAAGGATGCTTATCACCTCATGTGGCTGCAGATGATAGGGTAGTCCGGACGGGACGCGAACATGATAACAATCGTGAGTACCTGTGATCTAATTCCAATAATTAAGGAGGGAAGTAACGTGGCACGTAAAGGACATATCCAGAAGAGAGATGTACTTGCTGATCCGAAGTATAACAGCAAGATTGTCACGAAGCTGATCAACAGCATTATGCTGGATGGCAAGAAGGGCGTAGCGCAGAAGATCGTCTACGGCGCCTTCGAAAGAATGGAAAAGAAGGCTGACAAGCCGGCAATCGAGGTTTTTGAGTCCGCAATGAACAACATCATGCCGGTCCTCGAGGTCAAGGCAAGACGTGTCGGCGGCGCAACCTATCAGGTTCCGCTGGAAGTTAAGCCGGACAGACGCCAGGCACTCGCACTGCGCTGGATCACCATGTATTCCAGAGCACGCGGCGAGAAGACCATGGAAGAGCGCCTTGCAGGAGAACTGCTGGATGCTTCCAACAACACCGGCGCTTCAGTTAAGAGAAAAGAAGATATGCACAAGATGGCAGAAGCCAACAAGGCTTTCGCGCACTATCGTTTCTGATAGCTGCCGTCTAACGGAGGAAATAAATGGCAGGAAGAGAATACCCGCTGGATAGGACAAGAAACATTGGTATCATGGCTCATATCGATGCGGGAAAAACAACATTGTCGGAGCGTATTCTGTACTACACCGGCGTAAACTATAAGATCGGTGAGACGTACGAAGGTACTGCCACCATGGACTGGATGGAACAGGAGCAGGAGCGCGGTATTACCATCACATCCGCTGCAACGACCTGTCACTGGACTCTTCAGGAACAGACGCAGACCAAACCCGGCGAGCTTGAGCATCGTATCAATATCATTGATACTCCCGGCCATGTAGATTTTACTGTTGAAGTTGAACGTTCACTCAGAGTACTTGACGGCGCAATCGGCGTCTTTGACGCAAAGGGAGGCGTTGAGCCCCAGTCAGAGAACGTATGGCGTCAGGCTGACAAGTACAATGTTCCGCGTATGGCATTCGTCAACAAGATGGATATCCTCGGCGCGAACTTTGAGAATACGGTGAAGGAGATCGGAACCAAGCTTGGTAAGAACGCAGTTGTTATCCAGCTTCCGATCGGTAAGGAAGATCATTTCGACGGAATCATCGATCTGTTCGAAATGAAGGCATATATCTACAATGACAAAAAGGGCGAAGACATCAGCGTTGTCGATATCCCGGACGACATGAAGGATGAGGCTGAGATAGCACATGCCGAGCTTGTCGAGAAGATCTGTGATTTCGATGAAGACCTGATGATGGAATACCTTGAAGGCAATGAGCCGAGCGTCGCTGACATGAAGAAGGCACTGCGCAAGGCTACCATTGAAAACCTTGGCGTACCGGTACTGTGTGGTTCCGCTCACCAGAACAAGGGAATCCAGAAGCTGCTTGACGCAGTAATCGAATACATGCCTGCACCGATCGACATTCCCGCTGTGAAGGGAACTGATCTGGATGGAAATGAGGTCGAGTGCCATTCAACGGATGATGCCCCCTTCGCCGCACTTGTGTTTAAGATCGTATCCGATCCGTTCGTCGGAAGACTTGCTTATTTCAGAGTCTATTCCGGCACCTGCAATTCAGGTTCCTATGTCCTGAATGCGACAAAAGGCAAGAAGGAGCGTATCGGACGTATCCTGCAGATGCATGCAAACAAGAGATCGGAACTTGACAAGGTCTACAGCGGTGATATCGCTGCGGCGATCGGCTTTAAGTTCTCCGGCACCGGTGACACGATCTGCGATGAGCAGCATCCGGTCATCCTGGAGAGCATGGAATTCCCGGAACCGGTTATCGAGCTGGCGATCGAGCCGAAGACCAAGGCAGGCCAGGGCAAGCTTGGCGAAGCACTCGCAAAGCTGGCTGAGGAGGATCCGACCTTCAGGGCTCACACCAATCAGGAAACCGGACAGACCATCATCGCGGGCATGGGTGAGCTCCATCTGGAGATCATCGTTGACAGACTGCTTCGCGAGTACAACGTGGAAGCCAATGTCGGTGCTCCGCAGGTTGCCTACAAAGAGACCATCACCAAGGGTTCGGATATCGATTCCAAGTATGCACGCCAGTCTGGTGGTAAGGGACAGTACGGTCACTGTAAGGTCCGCTTCTCACCGATGGATGCAAACGGAGAGCAGGTTTACGAATTCGTCAACAGTACAGTCGGCGGCTCCATTCCGAAGGAATATGTACCTGCGGTTGATGAAGGTATCCAGGATGCCATGAAGACCGGAACGCTTGCAGGCTTCCCGGTTGTCGGCGTCAAGGCAGAGGTATACGACGGATCTTACCATGAAGTCGACTCCTCTGAGATGGCATTCCACATTGCCGGATCCATGGCATTCAAGCAGGCTATGCAGAAGGGTGACCCCGTACTGCTCGAGCCGATCATGAAGGTCGAGGTTTCCACTCCGGAAGAGTACATGGGCGATGTCATCGGCGATATGAACTCCAGAAGAGGACGTATCGAGGGCATGGACGACATCGGCAATGGCAAGATGGTCAGAGGCTTTGTACCGCTCAGCGAGATGTTCGGTTATGCTACAGACCTCAGATCCAAGACCCAGGGACGCGGCAACTACTCCATGTTCTTTGAGAGATACGAGCCGGTGCCGAAGAGCGTTCAGGAAAAGCTCCTCAAGGATCTGAACAGCTGAATTCCATAATGGTTCATCAGGCACAAAACAGTGCTTGCAATTAGATACTTTTTGAAATATAATCAGTTTCAGACTTGTGTTCTGAAGGAGCGCCGCGACATCGGCGCAATCATAGGAGGATTATTCAAATGGCAAAACAGAAGTTTGACAGAAGCAAACCGCATGTAAACATCGGAACCATCGGACACGTTGACCATGGTAAGACCACTCTGACGGCTGCTATCACCAACGTTCTTTCCAAGAGAGTAGAAGGAAACTCCTTCGAGGCTTTCGATCAGATCGATAAGGCTCCGGAAGAAAGAGAACGTGGAATCACCATTTCTACCGCTCATGTTGAGTATCAGACCGAGAAGAGACACTATGCTCACGTTGACTGCCCCGGCCATGCTGACTATGTCAAGAACATGATCACCGGTGCTGCTCAGATGGACGGCGCAATCCTTGTTGTTGCTGCTACTGACGGTGTTATGGCTCAGACTAAGGAGCACATCCTTCTGGCTCGCCAGGTTGGCGTTCCGAAGATCGTTGTTTTCCTGAATAAGTGCGATATGGTTGATGATCCGGAGCTGATCGAGCTGGTCGAGATGGAAGTCTCTGAAGAGCTTGAGAAGGAAGGATTCGAGGACAGCCCGATCGTCAAGGGTTCCGCTCTGAAGGCTCTTGAAGATCCGGAATGCGAATGGGCAGACAACATCATGGAGCTCATGGATACCGTTGACGAGTACATCCCGACTCCGGCCCGTGACAATGAGAAGCCGTTCCTGATGCCTGTTGAGGATGTCTTCACGATCTCCGGTCGTGGTACTGTTGCTACCGGCCGTGTTGAGAGAGGACAGCTCCACATGAACGATCCGGTAGAGATCCTTGGAATCAAGCGCGACGTTCAGAAGTCCGTCGTTACCGGTATCGAGATGTTCCACAAGCTGCTTGACTATGCTGAGGCTGGTGACAACATCGGTGCTCTGCTTCGTGGTATCAACAGAACCGACATCGAGCGTGGACAGGTTATCTGCAAGCCGGGTACCGTTACCTGCCACACCAAGTTCACCGCTCAGGTTTACGTTCTGACCAAGGATGAGGGCGGCCGTCATACTCCGTTCTTCAACAACTATCGTCCGCAGTTTTATTTCAGAACAACTGACGTTACCGGTGTTATCTCCCTTCCGGAAGGAACCGAGATGTGCATGCCTGGCGACAACGTTGAGATGACCATCGAGCTGATCCACCCGATCGCTATGGAGCAGGGTCTTACCTTCGCTATCCGTGAGGGCGGCAGAACAGTTGGTTCCGGACGTGTTGTTTCCGTAGTTGACTGATCTTAGTTCAAACAGAATCAATCAAAGACCGATGTCTTCGGACATCGGTCTTTTTGTTGTAAAACCCCTTAACATACTTGTTTAAATATGATACTTTTAAGATAACAATTCATCATCGCATTCCTGTTTCTACAGGTTCGGGAATCGTATCATTACAGCAGAAAGGTGGGGGTTTTATGAGTACTGAGCAGTATGCAAAGATACCTGCAAAAATGGACAGCCATGTCCTTTTGCGAGTGGTGAGTGGTCATTTTGCCACTTCCCAGTCACACATCACTCGGTACCTGGATATCATGGCCATGAAGTCCAGGTGCAATGAAGCAAGAGGGGCGGCACATCTCCTTTCTCACTGGTATGAGTCTACGATCCCGGTGGATACCATTGTGTGTATGGAAGGCATGGAAGTGATCGGGACATATCTTGCGGAAGAGCTTACACGGGTGGGTGTTCTTTCCTATAATGCACACAAGTCCCTCTATGTTATAGCTCCGGAGTTCCATTCTTCAGGCCAGGTGATCTTCCGTGATAATATGCAGATGGCTGTGCGCAACAAGAATATCCTGGTCCTGACAAGCTCGGTCACCACAGGCAAAACGCTGAGCGCAACCTTCGATTCGATCAGGTACTATCAGGGCACCGTGAGAGGAGCCTGCGCAGTGTTCTCCACCAGGGAAGAGGTGAACGGAGTTCCGATCCATGCGATCTTCCAGCCGGAAGACGTACCGGGATATGAATATTACAAGCCGGCGGACTGTCCATACTGCAGGCAGAAGCAGCCGATCGACGCAATCGTCAATGATTACGGTTATTCCGCCCTCCGTTGAAGAGGGGCCGCAGCCGCTTCGATGAATCGGAGATTACGGTATTGACAAGTCCCCGCGTTTGCGCTACTATAGCAAGGTCGCGGGGCATTAGCGCAGTTGGGAGCGCGCTACATTCGCATTGTAGAGGTCGTGAGTTCGAATCTCATATGCTCCAGATGAAGGGGAACGGTATTCGGGAACGGATACCGTTCTTTTATTTAAAAAATTAAAATAATCCTTGCAATAAAAAGGGGATTCGTGTATACTCACTCATGTTGTGACCTTGATAGCGTTGAAGCGTGAGGTTGCTGCGGGGATCCGCAGGTTTTCCGTGGAGCGAATGTCAAGTTTATAAAACTGGCGACAAGTCACTGTACAGTAGATTGTCCGGCACAGGCCGGAAACAACGGGCAATAACCACTCCGGAGATATGAAAAGGCCATTCTTGGAGGCCTTAAATATTCGTTCAAATGTGGAAACACCCGGAAGCGTGTACAGTCACCGCTTGTCGTAGGAAACTACGAATTAGGAGGCGACTTTTTTTATGGCAAATCAGGTAATGCGTATCACACTGAAGGCTTATGATCATCAGCTGGTTGATCAGAGCGCAAAGAAGATCATTGAGACAGTCCGCAAGAGCGGCGCACAGGTGTCCGGACCGGTTCCGCTTCCCACCAAGAAGGAAGTTGTTACCATCCTCAGAGCTGTTCATAAGTATAAGGATTCCAGAGAGCAGTTCGAGCAGAGAACACACAAGAGACTGATCGATATCACTGCACCGACCCAGAAGACGGTTGATTCCCTCTCCCGTCTGGAGATGCCGGCAGGTGTTCATATTGATATCAAGATGAAGTAAGGCTCCGGCCTAGTATGATCGCTTCGGCGATCCGCTGTAGAACAGGAGGAAGACAGCAATGAAAAAAGCAATCTTAGCGACAAAAGTCGGCATGACCCAGATCTTCGCCGATGACGGAAGCCTCACACCGGTAACCGTTCTCCAGGCAGGTCCGTGCGTAGTAACGCAGGTCAAGACCGAAGAGAATGACGGCTACAAGGCTGTGCAGGTCGGATTTGAGCCGATCCGCGAGAAGCTGGTCAACAAGCCTCAGAAGGGCGCGTTCGACAAAGCCGGCGTAGAGTACAAGAGATACCTCAGAGAGTTCGCATTTGAGAACGCTGAAGAGTATGAGGTCAAGCAGGAGATCAAGGCTGACATCTTCGCAGCTGGTGATCATGTAGATGCTACCGCTATTTCCAAGGGCCATGGATTCCAGGGCGCGATCAAGAAGTGGGGACAGCACAGAGGACCTATGAAGCATGGTTCCAAGTATCATCGCCATGCAGGTTCCAACGGATCATCTTCCGATCCGAGCCGTGTAGCTCCCGGCAAGCATATGGCTGGCCGCATGGGAAGAGAGCAGGTAACCGTCCAGAACCTGGTAGTTGTAAGAGTTGACGCCGAGAAGAATCTTATTCTTGTCAAAGGCGCCGTACCGGGTCCGAAGAAGTCCCTCGTCACTTTGAAAGAGACGACCAGGACAGACTTAAAGTGATAGGAGGGTATAACTGTGGCTAACGTATCAGTTTACAATATGGAAGGACAGGAAGTCGACAAGATGGAACTGTCCGACGCCGTATTCGGCGTAGAGGTTAATGAGCACCTTGTACACCTTGCAGTCGTTCAGCAGAATGCGAACAACAGACAGGGTACACAGAAAGCAAAGACCCGCTCGGAAGTGAGCGGCGGCGGCAAGAAGCCGTATCGCCAGAAGGGTACCGGCCATGCGCGCCAGGGTTCAACGAGAGCTCCGCAGTTCACAGGCGGCGGCGTTGTATTCGCACCGGTTCCGCGCGACTATTCCTTCAAGATGAATAAGAAGGAAAAGAGAGCAGCTCTGAAGAGCGTTCTTACAAGCCGCGTTCAGGAGAACAAGCTGATCGTTGTTGACGATCTGAAGTTCGATGCGATCAAGACCAAGGATATGGTCAAGGTCCTTGATAATCTGAAGGCTGACAACGCACTGGTCGTTCTGAATGAGAATGATATGAACGTTGTTCTGTCCGGCAGAAACATCGACGGCGTCAAGATGGCACTTACGAACACCATCAATGTCTTCGATATCCTGAACCACAAGACACTGGTCCTGACGAAGGATGCAGCGAAGACCATCGAGGAGGTGTACGCATAATGGCTGATATCAAATATTATGATGTGATCCTTAAGCCGGTCATCACTGAGAAGAGCATGGCGGCTATGGGCGAGAAGAAGTACACGTTCCTGGTAAACACCGAAGCAAACAAGACTCAGGTCAAGGAAGCTGTCGAGAAGATGTTTGAAGGAACGAAGGTCAAGAAGGTCAATGTTATGAATATCGACGGCAAGAGCAAGAGACGCTCCATGGGCCAGAGATTCGGTCAGACTTCCAAGACCAAGAAGGCGATCGTAACGCTGACTGAAGACAGCAAGGAGATCGAGATCTTCTCCGGACTTTGATCCGTCAGATACGATCCCGTTTATGCGGCTTAACGCGACAAATTAAGAAGAGAAGGAGAAACAAGAAGTCATGGGTATCAAGACTTACAAGCCATATACACCATCCAGAAGGAACATGACCGGCCTTGACAATGTTGAGATCACAAAGCAGACGCCGGAAAAGAGCCTCCTGAAGACCCTGAAGAAGAATTCAGGAAGAAACAACCAGGGTAAGATCACCGTCAGACATAAGGGCGGCGGAAACAGAAGAAAGTACAGAGTTGTAGACTTCAAGAGATACAAGGATGATATCCCGGCAAAGGTTATCGGCATCGAGTATGATCCGAACCGTACAGCCAACATCGCACTGATCTGCTACGCAGACGGCGTTAAGAGCTACATCCTGGCTCCTCAGGGACTGAAGGTCGGCGATACCGTTATGAACGGCCCGGCAGCAGAAGTCCGCACAGGCAACTGCCTCCCGCTTTCTCTGATCCCGGTTGGTGCCATGGTTCACAACGTTGAGCTCTATCCGCATCACGGCGGCCAGATGGTCCGCTCCGCTGGTAATGCTGCTCAGCTGATGGCTAAGGAAGGAAAGTATGCGACCCTCCGTCTCCCGAGCGGTGAGATGAGAATGGTTCCGATCGACTGCAGAGCAACGATCGGCGTCGTAGGAAATGGCGAGCACAACCTTATCAATTACGGAAAAGCCGGCAGAATCCGCCATATGGGTATCCGCCCGACAGTTCGAGGCAGCGTCATGAACCCGAACGACCATCCGCATGGTGGTGGCGAAGGTAAAGCTCCGGTTGGACGTCCGGGTCCGAGCACTCCGTGGGGCAAGCCTGCACTTGGTCTTCGCACCAGAAAGCACAAGAAGGCTTCGAATAAGCTGATCGTCAGAAGAAGAAACGCGAAGTGATTGTATAAGGAGGAATAACAATGGCTCGTTCATTGAAGAAAGGCCCGTTTATCGATGAGCACCTGGCTAAGAAGGTTGCTGCAGTCGTTGCATCGGGTGAGAAGAGCGTGATCAAGACCTGGTCCCGCCGCAGCACGATTTTCCCGAACATGGTCGGCCTGACCATCGCAGTCCATGACGGACGCAGACATGTTCCGGTGTATGTTACCGAGGATATGGTCGGACACAAACTCGGAGAGTTCGTCGCAACCAGAACCTACAGAGGCCACAGAGGCGACGAGAAGAAGACCGGCTGATAATAAGATGACAACAAAGTAAGGCTCAGAACAAGTCCGCCCGGGGCGCTGGCCGCCGGTGGCGACCGCTCAGCGCCGGTCCACAACGTCCAGTGGACGTTGGCTCTGGACCGACCGTAGCGAAGCGGAGATCCGAGCCGGCAGGCGAGACGGGCGTTGCGCCTAACACATATTTAAGTAAGATCCAACATAAGTTCGCCCGAGGAGGGCGCTGCGTCCTGGTTGGTGGGATCAAACAAAAAGACAGATCAGGATGAGTTCAGAAAAGGAGGCCATTCAATGGCAAAAGGACACAGATCTCAAGTAAAGAGAGAGAGAAATGCCCAGAAGGATACAAGACCTTCGGCTAAACTGTCATATGCGAGAGTTCCGGTGCAGAAAGCATGCTTCGTACTGGATCAGATCAGAGGCAAGGATGCGAACACTGCACTCGCAATCGTCACTTACAATCCGAGATATGCTTCCGAGGTTATCGCAAAGCTTCTGAAGAGCGCGATCGCCAATGCAGAGAACAATAACGGAATGAACCGTGACAACCTCTATGTTGAAGAGTGCTACGCGAACAGAGGACCGATCATGAAGAGGATCAGACCTCGTGCACAGGGTAGGGCTTACAGGATCGAGAAGAGAATGAGCCACATCACCGTAGTGCTGAATGAAAGGTAAAGGAGGGATATCATGGGTCAGAAAGTTAATCCGCATGGACTGAGAGTCGGAATCATCGCCGACTGGGATTCCAGATGGTATGCAGAAGGCAATTTCGCTGCGAACCTCAAGGAAGATTATGAGATCAGGCAGTTCCTGATGAAGAAGCTCGCCAAGGCTAGCGTTTCCAAGATTGATATCGAGCGCGCAGCTGACCGCGTTAAGATCACTGTATTCACCGCAAAGCCGGGCATCATCATCGGCAAGGGCGGCGCAGAGATCGAGAAGACCAAGAGTTCCCTCAGCGCTGTTACAGACAAGAAGGTTATCCTTGACATCAAAGAGATCAAGAGACCTGACCTGGATGCACAGCTTGTTGCAGAGAATATTGCAGAGCAGCTGGAGAACCGTGTTTCTTACCGCCGTGCCATGAAGGGCGCTATGGGAAGAACCATGAAGTTCGGAGCAAAGGGTATCAAGACTGCGATCGCAGGCCGTTTGAACGGCGCTGATATCGCTCGTAAGGAGTTCTACTCTGATGGAACGATCCCGCTTCAGACACTGAGAGCTGACATTGACTACGGATTTGCTGAGGCGAATACAACCTATGGCAAGCTTGGAGTCAAAGTCTGGATCTACAAGGGCGAAGTACTTCCGTCTAAGAGAGAAGGGAGTGATAGATAATGTTAATGCCGAAGAGAGTTAAGCACCGCAAACAGTTCCGTGGATCCATGGCCGGCAAGGCAAATCGTGGAACCAAGGTCACCTACGGTGAATGGGGTCTTGTCGCTACCGAACCGTGCTGGATCAAGTCCACACAGATCGAGGCAGCCCGTGTTGCTATGACACGTTATGTGAAGCGTGGCGGTAAAGTCTGGATCAAGATCTTCCCGGACAAGCCCGTTACTGCAAAGCCGGCTGAAACCCGTATGGGTTCCGGTAAAGGTACCACGGAGTACTGGGTAGCAGTCGTCCGTCCGGGCAGGGTCATGTTTGAGATGGCCGGTGTCTCGGAGGAGGTCGCGAAGGAAGCCCTTCGTCTGGCAAGCCACAAGTTACCCTGCAAGTGCAAAGTTATTGCACGTGAATCTGCAGAAGGCGGTGATAACAGTGAAGAGTAAGAATTACGTTGATAGTCTGAACGGTAAGTCAGCAACCGAACTGAAAGAAGAACTTACAGCTGCGAAAAAGGAACTCTTCAATCTGAGATTCCAGAACGCTACGAACCAGCTGGATAATACGAGCAGGATCAAAGAAGTACGCAGGAACATTGCGAGAATTCAGACGGTGCTCCAGAGCGCAGAGTGATCTGGAATACTGAGAGGAAAGGAGAGTTATCGTGGAAGAGAGAAATCTGAGAAAGACCCGTGTTGGCCACGTGGTCAGCGATAAGATGGACAAGACGATCGTGGTAGCGGTTGAAGACCATGTCAAGCATCCGCTTTACAAGAAGATCGTTCAGAAGACCTATAAGCTGAAGGCCCATGACGAAAACAATGAAGCACATGTCGGCGATACCGTTCGTGTAATGGAGACCCGTCCGCTGTCCAAGGACAAGAGATGGAGACTGGTCGACATCGTCGAGAAGGCGAAATAACAGGAGGAGACTGGAATGGTACAGCAGGAAACAAGACTTAAAGTTGCTGATAATACCGGTGCCAAGGAACTCCTTGTCATCCGTGTTATGGGCGGCTCTACAAGAAGATATGCCGGCATCGGCGATGTCTGCGTCTGCAGCGTCAAGGATGCAACACCCGGAGGCGTTGTTAAGAAGGGTGATGTTGTAAAGGCTGTTGTAGTTCGTACAGTAAAAGGCGCACGCCGCAAAGACGGTTCCTACATTCGCTTTGACGAGAATGCAGGCGTCATCATCAAAGATGATTTGACTCCGACTGGAACCCGTATCTTCGGGCCGGTTGCAAGAGAGCTCCGTGAGAAGAAGTTCATGAAGATCGTCTCGCTGGCTCCGGAAGTCTTATAAGGAGGAGCGCGAATATGAATAAGATCAAGACAGGTGATACCGTCAGAGTTATCGCCGGCAAGGACAAAGGTAAAGAGGGAAAAGTTCTCGCGGTCAAGGACGGCAAGGTCCTGGTAGAGGGCGTTAACATGATGACCAAGCACCAGAAGCCTTCAGCTGGAAGTCCGCAGGGCGGCATCGTGAATAAGGAAGCCTACCTCGATGTTTCTAACGTCATGTTCCTGTTCAAGGGACAGCCCACCAGAATCGGCTTTAAGCTGGACGGCGACAAGAAGGTCCGTGTAGCGAAGAAGACCGGTGAAGCGGTTGACTGAGAAAGGGCAAAAGGTGACATAGTATGAGCAGCAGATTAAAAGAGATCTATCTTAACGAGATCGTTCCTGAGATGATCAAGAAGTTCGGCTACAAGAACATCATGGAAGTTCCGAAGCTGGACAAGGTCGTTGTGAATATGGGTGTCGGCGAAGCAAAAGAGAACGTCAAGCTTCTCGACAGCGCGATCGCTGATATGGCTATCATCACAGGACAGAAGCCGGTTCAGACCAAGGCTAAGAATTCCGTCGCAAACTTCAAGATTCGTGAAGGCATGCCGATCGGAGCAAAGGTTACCCTCAGAGGCAGCAAGATGTATGAGTTCGTTGATCGTCTGATCAACCTGGCGCTTCCGCGTGTCCGCGACTTCCGCGGTGTCAATCCGAATGCTTTTGACGGACGCGGCAACTACGCACTTGGTATCAAAGAGCAGCTGATCTTCCCGGAGATCGAGTATGACAAGGTCGACAAGGTGAGAGGAATGGACATCATCTTTGTAACGACTGCCAGGACAGACGAAGAGGCACGTGAACTGCTCAGGCTGTTCAACATGCCGTTCGCGAAGTAATTTCAGGAGGAAATACTCATGGCAAAAACATCTATGAAGATCAAGCAGGCTCGTGAGCCCAAGTTCTCTACAAGGGCTTATACACGCTGCAATATCTGCGGACGTCCGCATTCCGTACTGAGAAAGTATGGCATCTGCAGAATCTGCTTCCGTGAACTCGCTTACAAGGGCGAGATCCCGGGTGTAAAGAAAGCCAGCTGGTAATCTATATATAATCATGTCAAGTCTTTAATCAGGAGGAAACTAACATGGCAATGAATGATCCGATTGCGGATATGCTCACCAGAATCCGCAATGCAAATGCTGCAAAGCACGACACAGTTGACGTACCGGTCTCCAAGATGAAGATCGCAATCGCCAACATCCTTGTCGATGAGGGATACATCGCAAAGTATGAGCTGACGGGTGAAGGCGTGAAGCAGATGATTCACATCACTCTGAAGTATGGCAAGGACAAGAACGAGAAGATCATCTCCGGTATTAAGAGAATCTCCAAGCCGGGTCTTCGTGTTTATGCAGGAAGCGAAGAGATGCCGAAGGTCCTTGGCGGACTTGGTATCGCGATCGTGTCCACCAACCAGGGCGTTATCACTGACAAGCAGGCAAGAAAGCTTCATGTCGGCGGTGAAGTGCTCGCATTTGTGTGGTAATCAGGTTTACTGAAAACAGGAGGCAGGCACACCGATAAGAGGTTGTGAACCGCCTTCCGAAAATCTAAGTAAGGAGGAATGAGGCATGTCAAGAATTGGCAGAATGCCTGTTGTGATCCCTGCAGGAGTTACTGTGGAGATCAAGGATGGTAATGTTGTTACCATTAAGGGTTCCAAGGGTACGCTCACAAGAACGTTTGCCCCGGAGATGAAGATCTATACTCAGGAAGTTGAGAAGGAAATCGAAGAGAAGAGCGTTAAGATTAACGAGCTCGTTGTTGAGAGACCGAATGATCTCAAGAGAGAGAAGTCCCTTCACGGACTGACCCGTTCTCTTCTGCAGAACATGGTCACTGGCGTCAGCGATGGCTACAAGAAGACTCTCGAGATCAACGGTGTTGGTTACAGAGCTGCCAAGCAGGGTAAGAAGCTTACTCTGAACCTGGGATATTCTCATCCGATCGAGATGGAAGATCCGGAAGGTATCGAGACTGTAGTTGAAGGCAATAAGATCACAGTCAGCGGAATCGACAAGGAAAAGGTCGGTCAGTATGCAGCTCAGATCAGAGAGAAGAGAGCGCCGGAGCCGTATAAGGGCAAGGGCATCAAATATGACTATGAGATCATCAGGCGCAAGGTCGGTAAGACCGGTAAATAATAGGGAGGTGTTTTAAATGGTCAGTAAAGAATCAAGATCCGTGATTCGTGTGGAAAAACACAGAAGAATCCGTCACAAGCTGTCCGGCACCGCTCAGAGACCGCGCCTTGCAGTGTTCAGAAGCAACAAGAACATGTATGCGCAGATCATTGACGATGATCTGGGAGTGACGCTTTGCAGCGCTAATACTCTTCAGAAGGACGTGAAGGCTGATCTTCAGAAGACGGATGACGTCGAAGCAGCGAAGGCAGTCGGCACCATGATCGCCAAGAGAGCTCTTGAGAAGGGCATCGAGGAGGTTGTGTTCGACCGTGCAGGTTATATCTACCACGGTAAGGTCAAGGCACTCGCAGACAGCGCAAGAGAAGCCGGACTGAAGTTCTAAAGGAGGAGAAGACAGTTATGAGACGTGAGATCATTAACACGAATGGCCTCGAACTGAGCGATCAGGTCGTTACGATTAAGCGTGTATCCAAGACCGTCAAGGGCGGCCGTACGATGCGCTTTACCGCTCTGGTCGTTGTAGGCGACAAGAATGGCCATGTTGGTGTCGGCCTTGGAAAGGCAACCGAGATTCCGGATGCCATCCGTAAGGGACGTGAGGATGCCACCAAGCATCTGACCACGATCGCCATGGATGAAGTGCAGTCTGTACCGCACGACTACATCGGAAAGTTCGGAGGAGCTTCTGTTCTTCTTAAGAGAGCTTCAGAAGGTACCGGTATCATCGCCGGCGGTCCTGCCCGTGTCGTCCTTGAGATGGCAGGCATCCGCAACATCCGTACGAAGTCTCTTGGCTCCAATAATAAGCAGAATGTTGTCCTGGCTACTCTGCAGGCTCTTAAGAGCCTCAAGAGCCCGGAAGAGGTTGCTCGTCTGCGCGGCAAGAGCGTAGAAGAGGTCCTGGCATAAGGAGGGATAGAAACATGGCTGGTAAATTAAAAATTACTCTTGTGAAGTCCCCGATCGCTGCGATTCCGAAGCAGAGGGCTACTGT
Organism: uncultured Lachnospiraceae bacterium; assembly: GCA_902765725.1. GTDB lineage: Bacteria > Bacillota > Clostridia > Lachnospirales > Lachnospiraceae > Porcincola. The sequence goes on from CACXAT010000004.1 coordinate 114,875, forward strand.
AGAAGCTTTAGGTCTTCGCAAGCTCAACAAGACCGTTGAGATGCCGGATAACGGCGCAGTCAGAGGTATGATTGCACGCGTTTCCCATCTCGTAAAAGTGGAAGAGATCTAAGGGAGGTGTCACTATGGATTTAGCGAATCTGAGTCCGGCTGCGGGCTCCGTCAGCAGCAATAACTTCAGAAGAGGCCGTGGACATGGTTCAGGCAATGGCAAGACTGCCGGCAAGGGCCATAAAGGTCAGAAGGCAAGATCCGGACAGCCGCGTATCGGCTTCGAAGGCGGCCAGATGCCTCTGTACAGAAGACTCCCGAAGAGGGGCTTCAAGAATGTAGGAAGAGCTGAGATTGAGACCATCAATCTTTCCTCCCTGGAAGCATTCGAAGACGGTGCAGATGTCACTGTTGAAGCACTTCTCGAAAAGGGAATCATCCGCGATGCCAAGGACGGCGTTAAGGTCCTTGGAAACGGAGAACTCACCAAGAAACTCAATGTAACAGTAAATGCATTTAGTGCAAGCGCAAAGGCTAAGATTGAAGAATTAGGTGGAAAAGCTGAGGTGATCTGATGTTTAAAACGATACGCGATATGTTTCGGATAAAGGACATCAGAAAGAAGCTGTTTTTCACATTCTTAATGCTGGTCGTCATCCGTTTTGGATCACAGCTGCCGGTTCCGGGAGTAAACAGATCTTATTTCCAGAACTGGTTCAATCAGCAGAATAACGGGGCGTTCAGTTTCTTCAGTGCTTTTACGGGTGGATCCTTTGAACGAATGTCAGTGTTCGCACTGAACATAACACCGTACATCACATCCTCAATTATTATGGAGCTCCTCTCCATCGCGATTCCCGCGCTGGAGGAGATGCACCGTGACGGCGAGGACGGAAGAAAGAAGATCTCTACCATTACCAGGTATCTGACCATTGGTCTGTCTCTCTTCGAGAGTACTGCAATGGCGATCGGATTCGGACGCAGTGGACTGATCAGAAACTTTAACTTCTTCAGTGCTATTACAGTTATCTTCGCTCTGACAGCAGGCTCGGCATTAGTCATGTGGATCGGCGAGAGAATCAACGAGCATGGAATCGGCAATGGTATCTCCATCGTCCTTCTGTTCAACATCCTCTCCCGTCTGCCGCAGGATCTCGCCACACTGTTTACGCAGTTTGTCTCCGGCAAGAGCGTTGCTAAGGCAGGTATGGCTGTTGTGATCATCATTGCTGTAATCCTGATCACTGTAGTTCTTACCATCCTTCTCACCGCAGCTGTAAGACGTATTCCGGTACAGTATGCCAAGAAGATGCAGGGCCGCAGAATGGTCGCAGGCCAGTCCTCGAACATTCCGCTGAAGGTCAACACCGCAGGCGTCATCCCTGTCATCTTTGCATCCTCTCTGATGTCGATCCCGTCGATCATCATGAGCTTCACCGGAAAGAATGCCACAGGAATCTGGGCACACATTTTCGGCATGCTGAACCAGAACAACTGGTTCAACGCAAACCGTCCGGTTTACTCGATCGGTCTGGTGCTGTATGTTGCACTGTGTATCTTCTTTGCTTATTTCTATACTTCGATCACCTTCAATCCGATCGAGGTTGCGGATAACCTGAAGAAGCAGGGTGGATTTGTTCCGGGTATCCGTCCCGGTAAGCCTACCAGCGACTATTTGCAGAAGATTCTCAACTACATCATCTTCATCGGAGCAATCGGTCTGATGATCGTAGTTATCATTCCGATCTTCTTCAATGGCGTATTCAATGCAGATGTATCCTTTGGCGGAACGTCTCTGATCATTATCGTTGGTGTTGTCCTTGAGACCATCGAGCAGATCGAGTCACAGATGCTTGTCCGTAACTACAAGGGATTCCTCAGTGAGTGATCATATGAATGAAAACTCGCATCAGGTATAAACAGGCATAAGCTATGGAGTGTGCCTTCGCCATTATGACGAAGACACACTTCGTTGTGCGTTTTAAAGGAGATTATTTATGAAGATAGTTATGTTAGGTGCACCGGGTGCCGGTAAGGGTACTCAGGCCAGAATGATCTCAGAAAAATATGGTATCCCGCAGATTTCAACAGGAGATATCTTCCGCGCAAACATCCGCAACCAGACAGAGCTTGGACAGAAGGCAAAGTCCTACATGGATCAGGGTCTGCTTGTCCCGGATGAACTGACGCTTGACCTTGTCGTTGACAGACTTGCACAGGATGACTGCAGCAATGGATATATACTGGACGGATTCCCGCGCACGATCCCGCAGGCTGAAGCGCTTACATTTGCGCTGAAGTCCCAGAAAACGAAGATCGACTACGCGATCGACGTTGAGGTTCCGGATGACAATATCGTTCAGAGAATGAGTGGCAGACGTGCATGTCCCGGATGCGGAGCTACCTATCATATCCGCTACAATCCGCCGGTCAGCGACAATATCTGTGATGAATGCGGAACAGAACTGATCCAGCGTGAGGATGATAAGGCTGAAACCGTACAGAAGAGACTTGATGTGTATCATAAGAAGACCCAGCCGCTGATCGAGTATTACAGAGAACAGGGATGCATGTATTCCGTGGACGGCACACGTCCCATGGAAGACGTATTTGAGGACATCTGTAAGATCCTGAAGTGACACAGGTCCAGATTACAGGAAGGCATACGTATGGCAGTATCGATTAAAACAAAACGTGAGATTGAGTTGATGCGTGAGGCTAACCACCGTCTCGAGAAAGTCTTCGATGCGATGGAAAAGATGATTCGGCCGGGGATCTCGACATGGGAGATCGACCAGGCTGCGAGGAAGCTTATCAAGGAACAGGGAGGAATCCCGAATTTCCTGAATTATGAGGGATATCCTGCGGCAGTCTGTACTTCGGTAAATGAGGAGGTCGTTCACGGAATCCCCAGGAAGACCCGGATCCTGAAGGAGGGAGATATCATCTCTCTGGACTGCGGACTCATTCTGAATGGATATCATTCCGATGCTGCCAGAACATATGCTGTTGGTGAGATCAGAGATACGGAGAAGAAGCTGATCGAAGTGACCAAAGCCAGCTTCTTCGAAGGTCTGAAATATGCCAGGGCAGGTCATCACCTCCATGAGATCTCCAACGCCATCGGGGACTACTGCGAGAGCAGAGGATACGGGGTCGTAAGGGATCTTGTTGGACACGGCATCGGAAGAGAGATGCATGAGGACCCGCAGGTTCCGAACTTCCGTCAGAAATCCAGAGGACTTCGGCTCGTAGCGGGCATGACGCTTGCGATCGAACCGATGATCGCCGAAGGAACATGGGAAGTGGACTGGCTGGATGACGGCTGGACAGTAGTCACGAAGGACAGGAAGCCGGCAGCTCATTATGAGAATACGATCCTTATCACAGATGGGGATCCGGAGATTCTGTCCAAGACACATGATTGAGAGTAGAAATGGTTAAGCTGGCAAAGTCTCTGGCGGGACATGACAAGGATCATGTGTACGCTGTTATAAATGAAGATGAGAATAATGTGTATCTTGCAGACGGGAAGAGCAGGACACTGGACAGGCCGAAGAGAAAAAACCGCAGGCACGTGCAGCTGATCTTTCATTTTTCTGAGGAGTACACACAATTGCTTGGTTCTGTCGGCAGTGACAGTGACCTTGTCCATGTTTTGAGAGTATATCATTCGGCTGTATCCGGGTCGGAACAATAATAGAGAGGTGAATATATGTCAAAATCTGATGTCATCGAAGTAGAAGGAAAGGTTCTTGAGAAGCTTCCGAACGCAATGTTCAAGGTTGAACTTCAGAACAAGCATGTGGTGCTTGCTCATATCAGCGGCAAGCTTCGCATGAATTTTATCCGTATCCTTCCGGGAGATAAGGTCACGATCGAGCTGTCCCCCTATGATCTTGACAAGGGCAGAATCATCTGGCGTGATAAATGATTTTTAAAAACATTTAAAAGTACTTAACAAATATGTAATATCTGTGCTATACTATAGCGGAAACCGAAATCCTGCAATCAGGGGAGCATCAGATACTATGAAAAAGATTTGCAAGATTACGCTGATCATAGCAGTAATGACCTTCTTATTCTGCTTCTCGGCGTATGCTGAAAATTATACGGAAGAGGGGACATATGTCTGGAAGCAGACCGATGGCCTCTTTTATGCATATGATGCCCAGACGGGGGCGCTGATCCGCAACAGGAAGGTCGGCAAATGCTTCGTCGATGGGAATGGTACCCGCTATCTGAATTGTTTTGTTAAAGGCGTTTATTACAATTCCAACGGATTCCGCAGAGTAAAGTTCAAGGGCGGATGGATCAAGACCGGCGGAAAGTACTATTTTTTCAAGGATCAGAAGCGTCTGACAGGCCTTCGGAAGATTAACGGCAAGAAATATTACTTTGACAGCGAAGGTGTCAGACAGTCCGGACTTCTCTGTATCAAGGGCAAGTACCGCTTCTTCAAGACGAACGGAGTGATGCTTGTAAGCCGGTGGAAGACCGTTGACGGGAAGAAGTACTTTATCAATAAGAACGGATACATCAAACCCGGATTCTTCAAGGTCAATAAGAAGAAGTATTACCAGACGATCGAGACCGGTATCTATACCGGTGAACACGTGATCAACGGGCAGAAGTATTATTTCTCTTCCAAGGGTGTATACAATGCGTCCATGACCAGCAAGATCCGTGAATCTACGAAGATCGGCGGTTATTCGGATATTCTGTTCTTCACAAAGTTTGAATCGGGAAGCGCTGGATATGCGCAGACCGGCGGTGATTCCGGCAGAGCCTACGGCAAATACCAGTTTGACTATCGTTATTCCCTGGTGCCGTTCCTGAAATACTGCTACAACGCCAACAGTACCTTCTTCAAGGGCTTCAAGTCATTTATCAATATCTCGCCGGGCAGCAGCAGTCTGATCAAGACGAGTTCGAATCACAAGCTTGCTGATGCGTGGGAGGCATGCTACAAGGCAGATGCCGCATACTTCTCCGACATGCAGGACAAGTTCGCTCTGGATCAGTATTACACTCCCTGTGAGAAGGCTCTGGCCGCGAAGGGTATCAATATGGTGCTGCGCTCCTATGTGTGCCGCGGAGCTGTATTCAGCTATTCGATCCAGCATGGACAGACCGTTGCGGTCAATGCGGTTGTGAACGCAGGCCTGACGGATGACGTCAATGACAGGACCTTCATTAAGAAGCTGTATGACTACAGATGGAGAGATTCCAAGGGCTGGGCAGGAAGATCAGCTTTCTCCTATCGCTATAACCAGGAGAAGGCACTGGCACTTGCCACCTACGATAAGATCTCATAATTTTTCAAATTTCCTGTTGACACAGCAAGCGAACCTTGGTATTATATCGCTTGTGAGTTGAAAAACTCAGTGAGTTAAATAACTCAACGAAACGCGGAAGTGGCGGAATTGGCAGACGCGCAGGCTTCAGGTGCCTGTGATCGCAAGGTCGTGAGGGTTCAAGTCCCTTCTTCCGCAGAGGAAAGCCTTCTGAGAGCTCAGAAGGCTTTCTTAATGCAATCAATACTTTGCTCTTAATTCATTTTGGAGGGTGTTCGATGTCGCGCAGAGAAGATGACAATCCGCTGATGAGCGGAAGTGGAACAGGCCCCAGCTGGGGGAAGATCTGCGGAGTCACGCTTTGCATAATCCTTGGGATTGTAATGGCCGGATGCGCCGGTATCTATTATTTCGGACATAGTCTGATCCGGAGTACGAACTTTCAGGCTGACGAGGATGTCATGCAGTTTGAAACGCTTCCGGAGGAAGCGCTGGACAAAGAGACAGAGGCGGATGCCGGAACGATCCTCAATGAGTCCGAGCTGGAGAATCTCCATCTTCAGATGAATCAGATACAGACGGATGCCGGTGAAGATGTCATCATGAACCAGTCTGTGTACAATGTGATCCTGGCGGGCGTTGACCGTACGGACAAGTCCTGGAACGGCAACTCTGACAGCGTCATGCTTGTATCTCTCAACAATGACCGGAAGAGAGTCAGCGTGATCTCTCTGATGCGCGATACCTACGTTGAGATCCCCGGACATGATTACAACAAGCTGAATGCTTCCTACGCATACGGCGGCGGGCCGCTCCTGTGCGATACGGTTGAGGAGAACTACCGGATCCAGGTGGACCGTTACGCGGCAGTCGACTTTGAGAATCTGGTTGACATCATCGATGCACTCGGCGGGATCGAGCTGAACTGGACAGCGTCCGAGATCGAAGTCTCAAACGGCTATATCAAGGATATGTGCGAGAGAGTCCTCGATATTCCGTATGAAGAGCACGCGATCATGGATGAGCCGGGCCTGCTTCTGAGCGACGGCGTGCAGGCAGTCGCATACGCGAGAAACCGTTTTGTCGGCAATTCCGATTATTCCAGAACGCAGCGTCAGAGATATGTCATCCAGCAGATGATCGAGAAGGTCAAGACGCTCAGCTCCTCGCAGCTGATCAAGTTCGTGACGAAGGTTCTTCCTCTTGTCACTCACAACATTCCGGAAAATGAGATCTGGAGCAGGGCCTGCGCCGCCTATGCCGGTCTGGGAGAACCGGAGGGAGAAGATCTAAAAGAGGATCAGCAGAGGGCGTATGATTCCCAGGGGCAGTTCCTGTACTGGCAAAATATGCAGTCCATCGCGGCCGCGGTAGCTGCCGGGGAAGCCACGGAAGACATGATGAAGGAGTACTGGAAAGCCGCGGCCAAGTATGAAGCAGCCGGAGGGAAGCGGGATTCGGAACTGAACCAGGCCATGTTCAAGGCAGAAGCGGCGATTTGCGGGGTATCATTTGACGATATCTCGCAGGATCCGTTCCGGTTTGACGCGTTGGCGGACCTGCTGGGCTGTGAGGGCCTACATGTTATCCGTGATGTCAACGCCCTGCTGAGTCTGATAGAAGCCGGGTATACGGATAAGCAAGGGATTATGTTTGACGGTGACCGTATCCTGACAGATGAATCTATGACGATGCTGGAAGAATGGAAAATCGAGACGGATGAATCGAAGCAAAAAGTCATCCCCATTGTACTGACGATAGGCGGAGCCATGGTATATGCATACGCAGTAGTACAGTCCGGCGGAGCGATTCTGATGTTTTCGAGTACGTTCCTTCCTGGTATGGCCGGATCGATCGTCAGCGCAGGCACCTATGCAGGCGGAGCGCTATTGATCACAGCAGAAGGGATAGTCACCGGATCGCGGATCGAGGAGATCGCCACAGGAAACAATAGTCTGAAAAATTACCTGGACAGTAACCCGATCGGCGGGGTAGTGGATTATGAGAGCCTGGTCGAGGCAAAGGACTTGATATTCGTCATGTATCTGGCAGCCGGTGGAGAAGCGGCTAAATTCAACCGGGAGTATGAAGAACTGCTGGTGGCAAGCCGG
>CACXAT010000005.1 GCA_902765725.1 uncultured Lachnospiraceae bacterium
TGCACGGCCGGCCGCCTTGGACGGCGGTTCGAAAGACGTAAGCGGTACGGCAGCCAAAGATACCATCTCCATAGGATCAGGCGATCGCGTCAGCGGAGCCGGCCGCATGGGGATGGAGGTTCATGCAGGGATATGGAGGTGGCAGGATGTTTCCCAGAACCATGTCATTCAGCTTTTTCAGTAAAGGCTTTACGATTCCTGAATCATACCGGAATCCGTCTGAAAGGGAACGCTTTTTACGCGGCATGCACAAAGTTCATGGACGATCCGGTCCTGGGCATCATCCTCTCGACGGATGATCAGGAAGAGGAGCGCGTGATTCTGGAGTGTGCTTACTGAATCAGTTTCCTTTATTAAACGGAAAAATCAGATTTGAATAACAGATTGAAAATGAGATACAGTAACTGCAGAGCAACAATACTGTGAAGAGACCGAAAGGAGGAACAGAATGAAAGTACTCGGAATCTCCATGGGGAGAAAGAATGAGCGCAGTGACATCTATTGTAAGCAGGTGCTGATGGGCGTGGAGGCTGCGGCTAAGGCTTCCGGCAAAGACATTGAGGTCGAGTTCATCAATACCGTTACTATGAATATCGGACAGTGCCGCGGCTGCGGAGCCTGCAGCAAGGCGCCGGACGGCAAGATCAAGTGCATCCTGAAGGATGATTATCTGGAACTGGAAGAGAAGGTTCTGGACGCGGACGGCATCGTCATCTCCGCTCCGGTCTATTCCGTCGGCATCGTCGGACAGCTGAAGAACTTCCTCGACCGTTTCGGCGCGGCGCATGACAGAGCTTCCATGATCGATGAGCAGAACAAGCGCAGGGAAGATGGACGTCCGCTTCTGGATGAGAGATACTTCAAGGACCGTTACTGCAGCTATATCGCGGTAGGCGGCGCATGGACCGAAGACTGGACCTGCCTGGGCCTTCCGATGATGCATCTGTTCAGCTGCTCCCAGGCCATGAAGGTCGTCGGACAGATCAATGCCAATGACCAGGGCCGCAAGACCAGCCCGTTCCTGGATCAGCCGATGATGGATGACATGTTTGCCATGGGCGAGAATCTGGCAAACAACCTGGGCGTTCCCTATGACGAGACAACATGGTTTGGCAAAGAAGGAACATGTCCGGTCTGCCATCTGAACCTCCTGATGGTGAACGGCACCGATACCGTGACCTGCCCGGTCTGCGGCATCCACGGCAAGATCACCCTGGAAGAGGGCAAGCTGAAGGTGAACTTCCCGCCCGAACAGGTGAAGAGAGCGCGCAATACCATCAACGGCCTGAACGAGCATCATGCCGAGATCGGTGAGATGATGCGCATCTGCATCCCAATCCTGCAGGAGAAGAAGGACTTCCTGGCGGAGAAGAAGAAAGAGTACATGGCATACAAGCCGAAGTGGTCGTAAGAGAGCGGTTGGAAGGCCCTGCGCAGTAATATGCGCAGGGCCTTTGTGTTGCCGTTTATAAAAGGCAAAAGAAGATTTGAGCAATCTGACATCCTGCAGTACTCTGTGTTAGAGACTGCAGACAGAAGTCAGAGGTAGGAGCGGAGCATCTCCTCCAGCGCCTTGCGGGTGCGGAGGCTTCCGATGTCTTCCTGCCGGTTCATCCTGTAGATGCCGCGCTTGATGCGGAAGATCAGCGGCCTGTCTTCGAGACGGAAGGAAGCCGTGAGGATGATCCGGATCCTGCAGCTGCCCCAGTTCATCCGGTGCTTCAGCATCGCTACAGACAGCTGGGTCCGGTTCGCCGGGGTAAGGGCGAACTGGAAGAGGGCGCCTGACTGGATGGCATTGCTGCACAGGGATTCACGGTGCAGGAGAGATGCCGTATACTCGGATCCGACTGCTCCGGTCTCCACCAGTCCGGCGGACAGCTCCTCGATTGCGGAGAACACAGAGGAGAATTCGCATCCTTCCTTCCAGATCGCGTGGGCAAAGAGCGAATCCATCGAAGGCATCTGCGGATAGAACCGAAGAAGCATGTTCTCCTGGATATAGGTTTCGATGCTTCTGATATCTGCCGGGGTGACGTAGGGAGAGATCTCGACCACATCGGTTCCGGGAGCGTCTGTGACCGTCTTATGAACTGTGGACAGCACCAGATCCGTATCAGTAAAATCGTACATACTCTTTGCGTTCACGGGCAGGAGAGCCGTTACGTTCAGGTAGTTGTTGAAGGCGCCCAGGATGCGTCTCTTGATTGCCCAGGCGATGGACATATGCTGGTGACAGAGGATGACCGTGCGGGGTTTGCATTCCGGATGATTGTGCAGGAAGAACTCCAGTGCTCCGGAGGTGCAGTGGGCGATATGCAGGAGCTCCCATTCTGACAGATGGGTTCCTTCCCGCTCATACCAGATGTCCTCCAGCAGCCATGCCAGCTCTGTCTCAACGAGCAGACGCTGCTTGACCTGTTCCGGGCGGTTCTGGGAGATCATGCGGTGGAACGGATCCAGCAGATAGCGGATATCCTGGAGGATTGTGATGTAGAAGTCCTCATCACCTGTAAAGTCCAGTCCATAGTGATCCCGGACAGCCTGCAGATAGGCATCCGCCAGACCGATGGCAGAAGCTGAGAACTCCTGGCCTGCGGTATCAAAGGAGAGTCTGGAGGGGTCCATCATATGCCCGGATGCGATCAGCTGATAGATGCGGTCCGCCTCCTGAGGCGGGATCGTGATCTTCAGTCTGGAAGAGAGGGCATCTGTCAGCTCCTCAGCCGCCCGGGCGGCTGCTTGGTCGCTGCGCACGACCCGTTCTGTTTCCGGCAGGATGTGCCCTGCAGCGATGCGCTGATACATGATCGTGCAGGCAAGGTCCAGCTCGACCATGTTGGCATCCTCCATCAGGATGTTATGCCGGTTCAGATATTCGGGGATGATGTCGATGATCTCGTCCAGGAGAGTCTGGTTGAGGAAGGACATCCCGTAGACAGCATTGCTGCGGCCGTTGTAGTTCCAGTGTTCCATGAACAGGCTGCAGAGCAGATCCCTCCGCTTGACTTCATCCTGTTCAAAGGAGATGTCATTGTGCTGTGTGATGATCCGGATCCGGGGACCGTTCATCATATAGCGAAGACGCAGCAGGCGGATGTCATTTTCCAGGGTGGTATGGCTGACGAACATATCGTCTTCCAGATCAAAGCAGCTGAGCGGCTCATCGGCGGCGCACAGCTGGATGGCCAGGGCGCGGATCCGGTCTTCCCTGGTGAAGAACGCCGTCTCGATCCGGTTGATCTCACGGATCTTCTCCGGATCCTCGGCATTGAAATAGTACCCCTTGCTGCGGATCGACTCGATCCGGGCATGGTAAGGCTCCAGCTCATGGTTGATCGTGACGACGTCACTTCGGATCGTACGGGCAGAAGCATTCAGGATGGCGGCCAGCTCCTGGCCGGTGACCATGCCGCTTCGGTTCTGGATCGTATGAAGGAGCTTGCGCTGCCGGAGTGTGAGATTCAGAGATGCCATGAATGTCCCTTTCCCCTGTCTGCCTGCGGACAGGAGACAGGAAGCGATCCGAATGCGGATCGCAGATTCAGCAGGATTTATGCCGTACAGATATCTTATCACAGAATGTATGGGAAGACACAGAAAGGATGATGCTTATGAAACCCTACAGTAAAGTCAGACTCTATCTTTCGATTGCCGCGATCTCCTTTATCCAGGGACTGCAGTTTTGCGTATCACCGGTGCTGGGAGACATCCAGGCACATTATCCGGATGTGAATGTGAGTCTGATCCAGATGCTGATCACGGCTCCGGGACTGTTTTCCCTGGTGGTTGCCCTGATCTCCGGCTGGCTGGTGCTCCGAATCACGAAGAAGCAGATGCTGGTCTTCGCAGGCCTGGTGGCCGGCGTGACCGGACTTCTCCCGTTCCTGTATGACAGCTTCACGCTGCTGCTGGTCTCCAGGACCGTGTACGGGATCAGCCTGGGGATCGCGACGACGATGAATGTGGCAGTGGTCGCGGAATTCTTTGAGGGAGAGGCCCGTGTGAAGGCCATGGGATTCCAGGCTGCCTCCGTCGGAGCCGGTATGGTAGTGACTACCGTATGCGCGGGGATCCTGGGAAGAAGCGGATTCCGCAATTCTTATTTCATCAATGTGATCGGATTTATCTGCATGATCCTCCTGATCGTGTGCCTTCCGGAGACGGGGGTTGCGAAGGAGACAAAGACAGAGAAGATCCGCCTCAACGGCAAGGTATTCCTCATGGATCTCTTTGCCCTGCTTGAATTCTTCTTCCTGATCACCTATACGACCAATATTGCCATGCATCTGTCAGGCGCTCTTGCGGGCAATACATCGGTCTCCGGAACGCTCTCCGGGGTATTCTCCGGTGTTCAGATCGTGGCGGGGATCCTGCTGGGTGTCATCACGGCAAAGCTGAAGAAGTATACACCCGCTGCAGCTATGCTGAGCTTCGCGGCAGGCGCGGCTCTGCTGGCCCTGTTCCCGGGCAATATCGTGATGCTGACGATCAGTTCCATCCTCTGCGGGATGTCACAGGGCGTATTCATTCCGACGGCGGCCACCTATCTGTCCAATCATGTGGCACCGGTGGCAACTGCGCTTGCTTCCGCGACCCTGACGGTGGCAATGAATACCGGACAGCTGCTCTCTCCGGTGGTCCTGAATACGACGGCGGCCCGGATCTTCGGTGAGACCACCACCACGGGCGTGTATGCGATCAGTGCCTGCGGCATGACTATCTGCGCAGCGGCCATGTTCTTATGGAGACATTTCGCGAAGGACTGACAGGCAGCAGTCCTCACAGACAGACGGCAGTCTTGTCCGGCTTGAGGCAGCATTCAGCCGGATTGCCGTTTTAAAACGGAAAAAGAGTATTTGAGCATCCCTTTCTCTTGCGGTACGCTGTGATCAGACAGATAACAGCATACCTGTAAAGGAGGAAGGGATGAGTTTTCATTTCTTTGTTAAAAGTAATCTTGAGTTTGGAGCCGGTTCAGCTTCGGTTCTTCCGGAACTGATCAGGAAACATGATCTGAAGAAGGTCATGGTCATCTATGACGGCGGCGTCAAGGCTGCAGGCATCGCTGAAAAAGTTCTCGCAGAAGTGAAAAAAGCTGAAGTCCCGTACGTGATCTTTGACGGTGTGATCCCGAACCCCACCAATGAGGTCGTAGAGACCGCGGCCGCTCTTGCGAAAGAGGAGCAGGTGGACGGTTTTGTGGCAGTCGGCGGCGGAAGCAGCATCGATACCGCGAAGGCCGTCAACGTTCTGATGACCAATCCCGGAACGATCGGGGAATACGGCGGCATCGGCATGGTGAAGAACCCCTGCCTGCCCCTGATCGCGATCCCGACCACGGCAGGAACCTCCAGTGAGATCACCAACGTCAGCGCCCTGATCGACACGCAGAAGGTCGTCAAGTATGTTGTGATCGATGATAAGATCACTCCCTCTGATGTGATCGCCGATCCGGAATTCACAAGGACTGCTCCGGCCGGCGTGACAGCCGCTACGGGTATGGATGCCATCACCCACGCGGTGGAGAGCTATATCTCCAACATGGCGACTCCCCTTACAAGATACAATTCCCTCAAGGGTCTGCAGATCCTCTATCAGAATGTAGAGAAGGTTGTCGCAGACGGCAATGACATGGAGGCAAGGGAGCAGATGATGCTCGGATGCGTCATCACGGGATTCGGATTCTCCAACGCTAATCTGGGCTTCGTACATGCCATCGCCCACACCCTGAGCGCTCATTTCGGACTGGCCCACGGCATGGCCAATGCCTGTGTGCTTCCCTATGTGATGGCATACAACTCTGAGGCGGTTCCGGAACTGATGGTTGAGCTCGCCGAGGCGATCGGGCTTGAGAGGACCGGAGACATGGAGAAGGACCGCCTGCTCCTGGCCGATGCGCTGCTGGATCTGATCCGCAGACTGAAGATTAAGACCCTGTCGGAGCAGGGGATCGAGAAGAAGGACTTCGACATGCTGGCAGATGATGTACTGAAGGAGCCCGTACTCGGATTCAACCCGCGCCAGGGCGTGACCAAAGAAGACGTAATCGCAATTCTTGAAAAAGCATATTGAGAATCACCTGATGATCCATACAAGGAGGAAATGATCATGGCAAAGAGAAAAATGGCACTGTGCACACCGATCCCGGAAGACAAGCTGGCTTTCATCAAAGAGCAGTGTGACATCACGATCTGCGGTGAGCTGAAGCACGGCAAGGGCAATGTGACAGAAGACATGACCCGTGAAGAGTGCATGGGCAATGAGCTGGTCGTTCTTGGAGATGAGTACGCCGGAGCTGATACCATCAAGGCATGGGCAGACGCGGGCATGAAGTTCCTCGGAGTAGCGAAGGGAACACCGGCAACCGTTGATTACGACGCGATCGCGGATGCTGGCCTGCAGCTCTCCTATACCCCCGGCCGCAACCGTGTGGCAGTTGCTGAGTTCACCATCGGCCTGATGATCGCCGCAGCCAGAAAGATGACGCTGAGCGCAGCCGGCCTGATGAAGGGCGAGCATACCTCTGAGGCATGCGACATCTACGATGTCCCGGATGTCAAGAACGTTACCTTCGGACCGCTGGATGAGAAGCATCCGTTTGTAGACTACGGCATCGGATTCGAACTGTACGGCAAGAAGCTCGGCATCGCCGGATACGGTGCCATCGGCCGTGAGGTCGCAGTCCGCGCGAAGGCCTTCGGCATGGAGATCCTGGCATACGATCCCTTCCAGGATCCGGAGAAGATCAAGGCTGACGGAGCGATCCCGGTCGATCTGGACACCATGCTTGCCGAGAGTGATATCGTCAGCATCCACCTTCCGGTCATTCCTTCCACCAAGGCGACCGTCAATAAGGACTGGTTCAGCAAGATGAAGAAGACCGCGATCCTGGTCAACACTGCAAGAGCCTATGTTGTGGACCAGAAGGATCTGATCGAGGCACTGGAGAACGGAGACATCGGCGGAGCTGCCATCGACGTATACTGGAAAGAGCCGGTTCCGGTCAACCACCCGCTGCTGAAGATGCGCAATGTAGTCTGCACGCCTCATATGGCCGGCCTTACCACCGACGTAGACGGATGGTCCGGAAAGATGATGGGAGATGAAGTCATCGCATACCTGAAGGGTGAGCCGAGAAAGTACCTGTGGAAGCTCAGGAAATAATCACGGACCTGATACAGGACAGTTAAGAAGCATTCATGCCTGCCGTCTGATCTGGCGGCAGGTATCCTTACACGAAAGGCAGGGACTGACATGGGAGCAAGATGTTATGCCGGAAGGCAGAAATACCCGCATTTATTTGAACCGATCAGAATCGGCAACATCAGACTGAAGAACCGCATCATCGCTGCGCCGACAAGCCCCAGCATGATGACTACTCAGGGACATTTCACACCGGAGATGATCGCCTATCTGGAAGAGAAGGCAAAGGGCGGCGCCGCGGTCGTGACCTATGGTGAAGCAATCGTTCACTCTGCCACCGGAAAGTCTCACAACAAGCAGCTGCAGCTGGATTCCTTCGGAGTCCGCGAAGGACTTGCCATCGCGACCCGCAAGATCCACAATGCGGGCGCCTATGCCAATATCCAGCTCTCCCACGGCGGAAAATGGGGCGGACTTGAGAGTGTCGGCGGAACCGTCGGCGCTAAGACAGAGGCATGGGGCGTCAGCGATGAAGATCTTCCCCAGGGCCATGTGAAAGAGATGCCCCGGGAGATGATCCTGGAGATCGTGGAATCCTATGGCGCTGCCGCAAAGCTCTGTCAGGAGTGCGGATTTGACATGGTCCAGGTCCACGCGGCCCACGGATGGCTGTTCTCCCAGTTCCTCTCCCCGGTGGAGAATAAGAGAACCGATGAGTTCGGCGGAAGCCTGGAGAACCGCGCAAGGTTCCTGATGATGGCTCTGGACGCTGTCCGCAAGGCGGTCGGCCCCAGGTTCCCCATCGAGTGCCGCATCTCCGGAGATGACCTGACGGATGTCGGTCTGGATATGGACCAGTGCGTGGAAGTCGCGAAGCTGATCGAGGACAAGGTAGACCTGTTCCAGGTATCCTGCGGCAACCATGAAGATCCGGCGATGTTCTGCCGTACCCATCCGAACGCATTCTTCCCCAGAGGCGTCAATGTGTATCTGGCAGCCAACATCAAGAAGAATGTCAGCAAGCCCGTAGCCTGTGTCGGATCCCTCAATGACCCGGCCCAGATGGAAGAGATCATCGCGACCGGCCAGGCGGACATCGTAGAGATCGCCCGCGGTCTGGTAGCAGACCCGTATATCCCGTACAAAGCCCTTCATGATCAGGCAGACGACATTACACCTTGCCTTCGCTGCTATGAATGCTTCGCGGAAACCGTGAGACAGGAATCGATAAAGTGCTCTGTCAATCCGACCATGGGACAGCAGCTGGATGCCAAGGCCGGGATCCCTGCGGCAAAGGAAGTCAAGAGAGTCCTGATTGTCGGCGGCGGTCCTGCCGGTATGGAGGCTGCCATCACCCTGGCGAAGAGAGGCCATGACGTCACACTGGTCGAGAAGAGTGATGAGCTCGGCGGCAATCTGGCACCTGCGGGAGCTGCCTTCTTCAAGGAAGACATCCGCAAGCTGCGCGCCACCCTCGCGAAGAGAACCCTGAATTCCGGCGCGAAGGTTGTGATGAACACGGAAGTGACACCGGAGTATGTGAAGCAGTTTGATCCGGACACCCTGATCGTAGCGATCGGATCCAATGAGCTTCGTCCGCCCATCAAGGGAATGGACCTTCCCCATGTGGTCATGGCGATCGATGCGGAGCTGCATCCCGAGAAGCTCGGAAAGCGTGTCGCGATCATGGGCGGCGGCCTGGTCGGCGGTGAGGCCGCGATCGGCTTCCATCATGAAGGACATGAGGTCTCGATCATCGAGATGAAGCCGGCCGTTGCCATGGAGGTCAATTCCTTCTACCGCGGAGGCCTGATGCCGCAGATCGAGAAGGCGGCGACCAGCTATGTCAACACGAAGGTGCTGGAGATCGTTCCGGAAGGCGTGAAGGTCGAGAGGGACGGCGAGCAGTTCGTGATCGAGGCAGACTCTGTGGTC
Organism: uncultured Lachnospiraceae bacterium; assembly: GCA_902765725.1. Taxonomy (GTDB): domain Bacteria; phylum Bacillota; class Clostridia; order Lachnospirales; family Lachnospiraceae; genus Porcincola. The sequence continues at coordinate 9,082 of CACXAT010000005.1, forward strand.
TGCGCCCTCGGATTCCGCGCTCCCTACGCAGCAGTCGACGCTCTGTGTGATGAGGTGGATGAGTCCTACATCATCGGTGACTGCCGCAACGTCGGCCAGATCCACCATGCGATCAACCAGGGATACTACACGGCGCTTCTTGTATAAAATGAATTCCGGCCAAGATGCCGGAATCGAAAACCGAATTACCGAAAACAGACATCCGGCCCTGTGAGGGACCGGATGTTTTGCCTGAAGCGATGAACCATGGCGCAAAGTATAAAGTTCAGTTCCCGGAATCCGTGGAATCTGGGTCGAGCGGTCCGGAATCTGTGGAATTCAGATCGAGCGGTCCTGGATCCTTCGGGATCTTGAAGTAGGGACGCTCCGGATGCCAGTAGACATAGGGCGTATCGTGGCCGATCTCGCTCAGGGGGATCAGACGGCGGAACTTTCCTGTCTTTTCATCCTCCTCCAGCATACGCTCAAAGTTCGAGTGGTCGGCTCCGATGTCGGACTCAAACTGGTTTGCAGGCTCTACCTCGATGGCGCCGAAGGGACAGATCATGAAGCAGAAGGAACACTCATGGCAGTCGTCGCACCGGTCGCCCCGGTTTCCGTATACCTGGGGATCCTTTGACAGATCGATGTATCCCATGGTGCAGTTGTCCATGCACAGGTGACATTTCGGATAATGGCATCTCTCCGGATGCCGTACGAAGGCGCCCTGGGGATTGGTGGGACACAGCAGCATGTTGGAACAGATCATGGCCTGGCGGAAGACCTTCTCATTCATCTCCGGGTCCGGGTAGATCAGCGAAGTATCTCCGGCTGTGATCTTCGGACTGTTGACGGCCATCTCATAGCCGAACTCCTCGGCCTCCCGAAGATCAGTCTCATCCGGATGCCCCGCCGTGTAATAAGGCTTCGGCATGCCGGGCATGGTGACATCCCCGTACCAGTCTTTGTAGCCGATGGGTATCAGTCCGTGGTTCTTCAGGTTAGGGATCACGATGGGCCAGTACAGGTGGGGCAGGGTTCCGTGAGTGTTGAATCCGAAACACTGCTTCCCTCCCTGGTCAGGCATCTTGTCTATGAAATGATGCATGTTGGGGGTGTCGGCCTTCCAGGTGGGGGATCCGAGACCGATCAGGTCATAGTCCGCCATCATCTCATAGGTGGCATCCTTCAGCTTCACAACCGTGACAGAAGCGCCGGCTCTGCGCAGGCCTTTTTCGATGTGGCGGGCAACCAGCATGGTGTTGCCGGACTGCGAGTAATAGATGATCAGTACATTCATTGCAGAGCTCCTTTCCGGAAAAGACAGTTGCATTTCATAAGCCTATTATTGCACGGATTGAGGCCTGATGCATCCTCCTGTTTTCATATTGCCCATATTGCCGTTTTAAAACGGCAATTATCAGATTGTCGGAAGGCATGTGCGCTGTATATACTGGACACGGAAACAGGGAGACTCCCTGAAACGATAAGACAGTTCATTTTAATTATTAAGGAGAGAATACGTATGAGATACGAAGAGACCAGAAAGATCGTCCTGGAAGCAATCATGGAAGCAGTAGAGCAGAAGCTGATCAACGGAACCTCGGGCAATATCGCCATGCGTACTCCGGAAGATCCGAACATGATCTGCATCACCCCCAGCGGCATCCCCTATACCGGTATGAAGCCGGAAGATATCGCGGTCGTTCAGATGATGGAAGACGGCACTAACAAGTGGATCGAGGGCAACTACAAGCCGTCATCCGAGGTTCCGATGCACTGCGCAGTCATGCGTGCAAGGAAGGATGTCAACGCTACCGTCCATACCCACAGCATGTATGCGACGATCTGCGCGATGGGCGACGATCCGAAGCTGGTTCCGATCACTCCTCCGCAGTGTGAGTTCACTCCGGTCGGCATCGTCAGCTTCACCATGCCGGGCTCCAATGATGTTGCGGATAAGGTAAGAGATACCCTGGGCGAGACCGGCCGTGTCTGCCTGATCAAGAATCACGGCATGTTCTCCTGCGGCAAGAACATGAAGGCAGCGATGCATGCAACGGTCTATACCGAAGAGATGGCACAGACCACCGTTATCGCAAAGACCCTCGGCACCTATGAGCCGATGCCGGAAGAGGCAGTCAAGGCGATGCAGGCTCTGATCGCGGCAGATCAGGCAGTCTGATCCCAAAAGGCACGAAGAGCATCCGGTCTGCGGGGAGCAGACCGGGTTATAGAGAATACGGACAGCGGCAACAGCAATCATGAAAAAGGAGAATGATCATGGAAGAGAGAAACGAAGTTCTGGCTAATATCATCAAGTTCGCGGCAATGGCATATAAGAAACCGGAAGAAGAGATCAATGAGAATACCAACGTTTCCGAGGAACTGGGCGTGCAGTCCATGCAGCGTGTCGCTCTGAGCGCTTCCATCGAGAATGAGTATGATGTCATGATCCCGGTTGCCCGGATCGGCCAGTTCGAGACCATCGGCGATATCGTAGACTATGTCATGGATGAGATGTAATACAGACATCCTTCAGATTTTGAAAAGGAGAGAATCATGCTGACGAATGTAAAACTCGGCAAGAATATGAGAAGTGTCTCCATCGTCGGTATCGGCGCGACCCCGTTCTTCAACGGTGTTGAGAATCCGACCTACAAGGGATTGACCAACGGTGAACTTTTTGGATACGCTGCGCTGGATGCAATGAAAGACGCAGGCGTCGAGCCCAGAGACGTACAGTTCTTCTTCCACGGATGTGCCAATCCGCATGTAATGGACAACTGTATCACCCCGAACCTGCAGGTCGCTGACTGGTTCGGAATGAGAGGAAAAGGATCCCTGTCTCACTCCGAGGGCTGCTGCACAGGCTATATTGCTTTGGAAGAGGCTGTCTTCGCGGTTGCCAGCGGCGCTTATGATATCGTCCTGACCGGATGCTGCGATCAGGGTACCGGTATGCCGGACGGAAACACTCCCGCCATGTATCGTGTCCCGCTGACCGCTGAAGTTCTGTTCCCGGATCTGGATTCCATCTTCGACCGTGCTTACGGAAGATACCTGGGCGGCGGCCCCGGCATGAATCATGATGACTGGATCAATCTGTATGCCCATGAGAACGGTCTGAGTGCAGATCAGATCGACGACGTTCTGAACCATCAGGCTTATCATTTCCGCAGGAACGCAACGCTCTGCGAGCGCGCGATCCGCAGAAAGCCCTACGACGAGATGGCGAAGGAAGCCGGATACGATGATGTATGGGAGTACATGAAGTCTCCGTATAATCCGAAGATGTCCCAGTATCTGCGCACCTCCAGCGACTCCTGCGTCGCGGACGGAGCGGCGGCCTGCATCGTAGTCCCGACAGAGATCGCAAAACAGTTCAATCCCAAGCCGATCGAAGTACTGGGATGCGGCGCCTCTGTCCTGGATGCGATCGTACCGCACCTGGAGAAGAAGGCAACCGCAGAGGCAGCACGCCAGGTTTATGAGCTGACCGGACTGACGGGCGATGATATCGATCTGCTCTTTGTCAATGACTTTATCGGATCCTCCGCATTCCTTGCAGCCGAGGAAGTCGGCTATCTGCCCAAGGGTGAAGGATGGAAATATGTACTGGACGGCAGACTTGCCTATGACGGTGACAAGCCTATGAATACCAATGGCGGCCGTACTTCTTACGGGCATGCATTCGGTACTTCCGGCATGGCAGATATTTTTGAGGCTGTTACGCAGATGCGTGGAGACGCCGGAGACCGTCAGATTAAGAAACTGCCTAAGCATACCTTCCTGCGTGGATTCGGCGGAGCACAGAATGTGCGCGCTATCATTCTGGAAGCGAACTATTAAGGAGGGCGGACATGAGTACAGAGAAGATCAAGATCAAAACAGAAGATTTCTGGAACAGGGAGCATGTAGTCGAGAAGTTCTGGAACGGACTCAGGGAAGGCGTGATCTATGCCAGAAAATGCAAAGAGTGCGGAGCAATCGAGTTCCCGCCGCATCATGCCTGCAATACCTGCGGATATCATGAGACTGAGTGGACCACCCTCAAGGGAACCGGTATCCTGAAGAGCTTCGTCTTCACCGGCGTGCTGAATGCCCGTCTGGAGCTGGAAGACCGCGGCCTGAAATATGTCTGCGGCGAGGTCCAGTTTGATGAAGGTCCTGCTATCAATGCGGTTATCCTGGGGATCAACCGCAAGAAGGCAAGGCTGATCCAGCCCAAGCTTCCGGTACGTGTCAAACCCGTATTCTATGATATGGGAAGATATACGACACTGTTCTTTGAAGTGGATGAGGAAGCGTAAGATCCTTCTGAATGTATAAAATATCAGAAAAATGAGATATGACCAGGGAGCTCTGTGCGCTGCGCAGAGCTCCCTGTTTCAGTATCATGCGGCGTGGATCATTGCCGTTTTAAATAGGAAAAAGGGGATTTGAGGCAATGTGCGCAAGACGGGTATAGTAGAGTCAGAAGACGGAATATCACCTGTTTTCGCGGCAGAGCCGCCTGGAATGCAGGAACTCAGACAAAAGATACAGGAGGCATGAGGATGGATACAGGATACACATACGTGATCGGAATGGATATGGGTACGACAAACATCAAGGCGATCGTACTTCGCTCGGATGGCGCTGTAATGGCGGAAGCAAGCCTTCCCAGTACTCACTATAATCCCGGACTGAATATGCAGGAACAGGATGCGGAAGAATGGTGGGAGCATGTCTGTACGATCCTCCAGTCTGTCACCGGACAGATCGGAGCCGATGAGGCACAGAAGATCGGCGGGATCTGCATCAGTTCCCATACGGTTTCCATGCTGCCGGTCGATGAGGATGGAAAACCCCTCTACAGGGCCCTGACGGTACAGGACGGCCGTTCCTACGCGGAGATGGAAGAGATCGTGGAAAAGGTCGGAGCGGACAGGTTCGTACAGATCGTCGGAGGACAGCCCGCGGTGGCATTCCTGCCCTGGAAGATCCTGTGGTACAAGCGCCATGAGCCTCAGCTGTACGCGAAGACCCGCTGGTATCTGCAGGCCAGTTCCTTTATCAATTACCGCCTGACTGGCGTTATGGTTTCCGATCTGGATCAGGCACTCCGGACTCAGTGTATGGACAGAGATACCCTGGAATGGTCTTCAGAGATCAGCGAAGCGATGGGAGTCGATCTGAATCAGGTTCTTCCTGAGGTGAAACTCTCCCAGGAGGTGATCGGACATGTTACACCGGAAGCCTCGAAGGCAACCGGACTTCCCGCAGGTGCACCGGTTCTGGGAGGCTGCTCTGACGCGCTGGCTGCCATGGCTGCGATCGGGCTCAACCGGCTGGGAGAATGCGGAGAATCCTCCGGGACAACATCCCTGGTCTTCGCAGGAAGCGCGATCAAGAGTCCTTCCGACGTTCCGGTAGTCACACGCCCCTGCCCAATCGAGTCGATTCCGTGGATCTTTGACGCGCCGATCCAGGCATCCGGCTCTGCCCTGAAATGGTTCATCGATACACTGGCCGGCCCGGAGAAGGAAGAGGCGCAGCGTAGAGGTGTCAATATCTATACTTATCTGAATGAACTTGCGCTGGAAGCGCCTGCAGGCTGCGGCGGCCTTCTGTTCTTCCCGTATCTGCAGGGAGGGCGCGCCCCGCTGTGGAATAACTATGCGAGCGGTATGTTTATCGGTATGCGCCTGGAGATGACCCGCGCAGAATTGACCCGTTCCATATTTGAGGGAACTGCTTACGCTCTGCGGCATGTAATCGAGACACTCAGAGAAGAAGGCGCCCAGATCGACTGCCTGCGTGTCTGCGGAGGCGGCGCCAGGAGCCGTACCTGGAACATGATCAAGGCCTCCGTCCTGAATCTGCCGGTCCAAGTGCTGAACCAGACTTCCGGCGATGTTCCGGTGGGCGACGCACTGATGGCAGCCAACATCTCAGGCATGTTCGGCAGCCTTGAGGAAGGCGTGGAGAAATCGATCAAGGTCGATGAGATCATTCAGCCGGATCCGGAATGGGTGAAAATCTACGACAAACTGTATCCGTATTTTGTGAAGATGTATAAGAGTCTGGATGCAGATCTGAAGGACATTGACAAAACACTGGAGGGACTCAGATAAAGACGGGCAGGATGGCCGCCGGGAGTGCAGCTTCCTATCTCCGCGAATCAGATGCATGAAATTAAAAGCGATTTTTTTAATGTTATCTTTTCAGACAGTCAGGCAATAAAACCCAATAGCGCAACAGACGGATTAAGAATGGGAATGTGTGCGGGGGCTTGTCTGAATATAATGAAATCAGCAGAAAAAGTGACATGATTCCTTAGGAAATGATGTGAGAATAGGGGAGCGACGAAGGTCGCTCCCCTATTTTAGAAACTGGTCATGAGTCAGGACCCGCGGTGCAGTCAGACAGGAGGAAGAGCTATGGCATTTGCGATGAAGATGAGATTTGTAGATGTTGTCTGTGACGATTCACTGAAGAATTATTACGCAGGCGGAAAGAAGATGGGGTATCAATTTGAGATCCGGCTGGGCTATTACCGCGGGCATTTTCTGTCTGTCATTGACGAATTCGCGGTCACTGTGGACGGGCAGGAGATCCCCAATGAGGCGATCAAGTTCTGCATCAACGGCAAGGAATTCAGCCCCAATGAATTTGACAAGTGCTACACCGAATTCTGGCAGATTATCGAACCGGCAACAATCAGGGTCTTCTGCCCGGGTGGACTTGCAGACGGGGAGCATACCATCGATGTGAAACTGATGTTCCGTTCCCCCTATATGGCGATCGGACCGGATCATGCGTACATGCCTGTCGACAGCAGCGGAAGCAAGACACTGACCATCACGGAGTAAGGAGGGATAGACCATGGCAAACATTAAAGCCGGCATTACTTTATTTTCACTGGGAACTGCCTACCTGAAGGGCGAACTGGACCTGGAGGGTGTGATCCGCACGGCGGCGCAGATGGGCGCAGAAGGCTATGAGATCGTTGCGTCCCAGATGATTCCGTCCTATCCTTATGTATCGGATGAGTTTGTGGAGTTCATCAATGAGATGGAGAGAAAGTATGGGATCCGTCCCGTGTGCTACTCTGCCCAGTGCGACAGGGGCATGCTGAAGGACCGTGATCTCACGGAAGATGAGATGGTCTCCAGGGCGATCACGGATATCATATCGGCCAATAAACTCGGCTGCACGGTCATGCGTGAGCAGTTCCTGCTCGGGCCGAACGGCCTGAAACGCCTTGCTCCCTATGCGGAGGCATACAACGTGCGCGTCGGCATCGAGATCCACAATCCGGACAGCCCGGTGACCCCGATCATGATGGAGTACAGGAAAGTGATCGAAGAGTCCGGGAGCAGATACATCGGGTTCATCGTAGATTTCGGATGCTTCGCTACGAAGCCCAACAAGCCTTACTGGGACCGTGCCCTGGCGGCGGGTGTCCCGGAGGAGCTCCTCCAGAAGGCGGCGCAGCTTCGCTATGACGACGTGCCCCAGGAGGAAGCGTTTGCCATCATGGGACCGTATCTTGGACAGTATCCGGCTCTTGGCGGCACCCTCAGCAGCATGTACGGGTTTGTCCAGTTCAGAAAGAGCATCGAGAAAGAGCTGCAGGGATTCAGGGAGATCATGCCCTACTGCTTCGAGATGCACGGCAAGTGCCACTATGTGGACGAGAACCTGCATGAGGTATCGATCCCCTATGAAGAGATCATCCCGGTCATTGCGCAGACAGATTTTGACGGCTTCATCGTGACCGAATATGAGGATGAGGGCGGATATGGATGCATCGAGCAGACCTCCCGCCACGTGGCAATGATGAAGAAGATTATTGAGGAATGTAAGTGAAAAGCAATACCATTTTCAGAAAAAAGAGACAGACCGGAACGAATATGACCGAGGGGAATGCCTTCGGTCTTATTCTGCGTTTTGCGGTTCCGCTGTTTATAGGAAATATCTTTCAGCAGGTCTACAACATGGTCGACTCCATCGTGGTCGGCCGTTTTGTCAGCAGCGACGCCCTGGCGGCGGTGGGGTGCGGCGCATCGCCCTTTGGATTCTTCATGACATTGATCCAGGGATTCACAGTGGCGGCCTCTGTTCTGATCTCTCAGGCATATGGCTCGGGAAATAAAAAACAGCTGCGCAGTGCATATATTACCTCCTCCGCCATCACCATGGCAGCGGGCATCCTGCTGACCATAGGAGGTTCCCTGATCGCAAGGCCGCTCCTGATCCTTCTGAAGACGCCGCCAAATGTCCTGGACCAGTCTGTGATCTATCTGCGGACAGTCTGCATCGGACTGCTCGCCACCTGCCTCTACAATACCATGGCGTCGTGCCTGCGGGCGGTGGGCAACTCTATGATCCCGCTGTACGCGCTGATCTTTACCAGCCTCATGAATGTCGCGCTGGATCTGCTGTTTGTGATCTCCTTCGGCATGGGCGTATTTGGAGTCGCCCTTGCCACGGTTCTGTCCCAGCTGGTATCAGGTCTGCTCTGCCTGGTATATGCGGTGAGGTATTTTCCGGAGTTCTCCCTGCACAACATCGCCGGCTCCCTGCGCAGGCAGATGGCGGCGGAGGTAATGCGGATCGGAATCCCGTCTTCCCTGCAGAGCTCCATCGTATCGATCTCTGCCATGTGCATGCAGAGAGCAGTGAATTCCTACGGTTCTGTAGTCACGGCAGGGTATACGATCGGTAACCGCACAGATCAGCTGTTCTTCTGTCTGTCCTTTGCGATCGGACTGGCGGTAGGGACCTTCGCCGGACAGAATGCAGGAGCAGGTAATTATGACCGGGTGCGCGAAGGGATGAAGAAGGGTTTTGTGATCAGTACTGTCTACACACTGGCAACAGCTGCCATCCTGATCCCCCTGGCGCCGCAGATCTGCAGCATCTTTACATCGGAGGCGCCGGTCATAGCGGTCGCGGTACCCTACTGCAGGCTCATGTCCGCTTTTGCCCCGATGCTGGGGATGGTCTTCATCTACCAGAATGTGCTCCGAAGCTGCTCGGATATCGCGCCGACCGTGTGGATGAGCATCACCGAAGTGACGTCCAGAGCGATCCTTCCCTTTGTGTTCTCGGCCCTCTGGGGCTATATGGGGATCTGGTGGGCCACGCCGGTCGGCTGGACCGCCTCTGTCATCATCGGTTTTCTGAGGTTTAGAAGCGGGAAGTGGGTGCAGAAGAGCCGCCGGACTCAGGAGAGACTGGAAGAGAAATCAGCAAAGACCTGAACAGATATAGAATGAGAAAGCCTCCGGCTCTTTGTGATCAGAGAGCCGGAGGCTTTTTGTGCCAGACGGTGAGGCAGGAGCAGTTTCCGAATGAGAAGAAATAAGGTCAGCCCTCATAGTCTGGATTCGGGATCTGGGCCAGCACATCCATAGCAGCCTGCTTCTCCTCATCAGAGGCAAGGCTGAAGCCGCACACTTCGATGAACTTCAGATGCGGGAACTGGATGGTCATACTCTCCAGAGTGGCTTTGCTTCCGTCAAAGCTCATAGCCTTTTCGATGACGCCACGGATCGCGTCGGCTGCCTGCGGTATGGCGGAGAGCTTTTTCAGCGTGCAGTCGCCTGAGAGCATCGGTGCGTAATTGCCGTTGACAAAGTGTCTGCAGCGCGGCTCCTCCAGACCGTCCGGTCCGAAATCGCCGAATACATCCTTCAGGAATCCGATGCTGTCCGCCACCCAGTTCGGAATGCGGGTGCAGAAGTCAGCTCTTGGAACCTCCAGGGAACTGTCTCCCTTTGAAAAGCCATGGGAACCATAGCCGTAGATGTGGCTCTCGAAGGTGATCCCCTTTGCTGCCAGAGCGGTCATGAATTTAAGAGAGTTCTCAACCGGGACGGTCCCGTCACATCTTGCGTGGAAGAGGAAGCAGGGCGGCGTGAGCAGGTCAACCTGGCTGACTGTGTCAGGCGCGGTATCGTTGCAGCCAATGACATCCTCTGATACGACAGCGTAGCCCAGGATCGCGGCGTCCGGACGATTCTTCGACATCGTTGCAGCGGCGGCGGCCAGGTGTCCGCCTGCGGAGAAGCCGATGACTGCGACCTTATCCGGAAGGATATGCCATTCCTTCGCGTGCTCTCTGATATAGCTCATGGCCTGCTCGTAGTCATCCAGCGGATTGGGCCACTGTCTGTGCTGGTTGACAGAATAGCGGAGGATAAATGCGTCATATCCGGCTGCCAGATACGCCATCGCGACTGGCTCTGCCTCTCTCTCCGAGCACATGCCATAGCCGCCGCCCGGCAGGATCAGGATGGCGGGGCGCTTTGAGATATTGCGGAATTCACCGCCCACAGGCAGGATAAAAGAGGTAAGGGTGACATTTCTCTCTTCATTCAGGGTTATCGTTTCGTACTTCAAGAATAATCTCTCCTTTCCTTATCACATCTATAGGGAAAACTGCATATGTTTCTGAACCAGGTCCAGAAGCAGTGCATCTTTCTCCGGTGCCATTCCGCTGCTGTCCTCATCGAACATCATCAGCTGCGGCTGATCATTGGTATAGGGCTCCCACACAAGAGTATCCGTGGAAGGGCTTCCGGTCTTTGCAAATGTGACCCACGCACGGCTGATCTCCTCCTGCAGGCGCTCTGTGTACTGATATGCGCAGCACATGGCAGGCTCAATATCGACGTTGCGGAACACATATGGGATCTCTGCGCAGTGCCATGGTGCCACACCGCCCATATAAGGGATGATCGGGCAGAACATATAGGAATAGACCGGTGCGTCAGCCCATTCAGCCCTTCCCTTCACAAAGGAACGTGTCGGCGGCCGGAACAGGGCGTCTACACTGAGGGCGTACAGGATATCCTTGTCCGGATATGTCTTCCGGAATTCTTCCAGTACCTTGTCTGTGTCCTCCTGATACTGTTCCCATATCATCTGCAGTTTCTGTTCTTCTGTATACCGGCTCTTGTCTCCCAGGAAATGCATGAAGGAGAATTCTCCAAGCACTGTGCCATTGATGACCGGAATATTCCGGGTTTCCTCACGGAATCCCTGAAAACGCCAGGAACCGGTATAGACTCCTTCCACCGGAACAGGCTTGAAGAGCATCATCCCGCCGGGGATCTGCAGATCCTTCGCTGCCTGCTGGGCTGCAGCGGCGATCTGATCATATGGAAGTGTATCGATCTGACCGATTGTTTCCTTCGTGAGCCCCAGCAGCTGCACGACACGGTCCGCGATGCGCCGGCTCTCTTCGATCCCGGCCTCCTCTGATTCTCCGCCGGACGCGGTCAGAGAGCCGCTCTCTATGATTCCCTTATGAAACAGGCCGTCCGCGACGGGCATCTGAAGAAGCATCTGCACCTTGCCGCCCCCGCCGGATTGTCCGAAGACAGTCACATTGTCCGTATCCCCCCCGAAGGCAGAGATATTATCCCGCACCCATTCCAGCGCCAGGACGATGTCCATCATGCCAAGGCATCCGGTATACCGGTACTGCTCGCCGTACTCAGACAGATTCATGAATCCGATACAGTTGAGCCTGTGGTTCAGAGATACGACTACGACATCGCCATAGTCACACAGGTTGTATCCTTCATAGGCGGGCTGCTCGATGGAGGAGCCTGCGCCGAAACCGCCTCCGTGCAGCCAGACCATGACGGGCTTTTTTACGTCACTGTCTATGTGTTTTGTCCAGATATTGAGATACAGACAGTTCTCGCTCATCGGCCAGTAGCGGTGGGGCATCTCAAATGAGTTTTCCGGCGCGCCGCTCTCATCGCCCTCCGGATGCGGATCCTCCGGAAGCAGAGGGCAGATATAGCCGTATGCCTTGGCCTGCTTCACACCGTCCCAGGCAGGATAAGGCTTCGCCGGGCGGAACCGCTCGGCCTGTCCGTAGGGAATTCCCAGAAAATGGAAGACTTCATTTTTCTGATACCCGTGCAGCTTTCCGCATGCAGGATGAGCAATCGGGTAGTCAGGGGTTCTGATTACTTTATTCAAGTGCTGCTCCTTTCCGGCGTCATGCAAGCATGACAGACTTCCAGTATTTTCCACTATTATCACGCAAAGCGGGAGGACTGACTATGCGGCTGACCGCCTGTTTTTGGTTTCTGATAACCAGACTTCTGTGCAGATCCGGCCGAAATCCGGATGTTCCGCAAGGAAAAGAGACTATTCATTGCAAAAATTAACCTCTCTGCGAATTCCGGGATGAAACAGGCAAACAAATGTCATTCATTGGTTAAGAAACAGCAATCGGGCAGAATGTATGTATGATATGGTTAAGTCTGCAGATACTGTCAATGCAGATAGAAAGGCTGATGATTTATGGCTTATCATATTTTTCCATTTCTGTGGATGCGCGGAGAAGAAGAGAGCATACTGCGTGAGGAACTTGCTAAAATCCGTGAGTGCGGGATCAGTGCAGTCTGTGTAGAGGCCCGGCCGCACGACGACTTCTGCGGACCCGGATGGTGGCACGATATGGATATCGTGCTGGACGAAGCGAAGAAGCATGACATGAAGGTCTGGATCCTGGATGACAAACATTTTCCGACCGGTTACGCAAATGGCGGGATCGAGAAGCATCCGGAGAGGAAGAAACTGTATCTGGCCTGCTCGACTTCCGATATCTTCGGAAGGAGCGGGAAGCATACACTGGACATCTCCCGCATGCTGAAGCCTTCTATCGGCTACTGGGATATCGGCAAGCCGGCAGACTACGCGGAGCGCGCCAACAACCGTCTCTATGCGATCCTTGCCCTCCGTTTCACGGAAGGAGACGTATTCTCGGAAGATGTTCTGGATCTGACAGATACCTATGACGGTGAGCGGTTTGCGAATTTTGAGCTTCCCCAGGGGCAGTGGAGGATCCATGTGCTCTATACCACCAGGACGGATGGCGGAGCCGACAATTATATCAATATGATCGACGCGGAGTCTGCCCATACGCAGATCGAAGGTGTATATGAAGCTCATTATAAGAAATACGCAGACCTGTTCGGATCCGTGATCGCAGGATTCTTCTCGGATGAGCCCCAGTTTGGCAACATCAACGCGGTGAACTTCTGGGATACCCAGATCGGACGCTGCCGCATGCAGCTTCCCTGGAGCGCCGAGCTGGAAGAGAACCTGCAGGGACTGTACAGGGGAGAAAATGAACTGGCAAGAGCTCTTCCCTTCCTGTTCGCAGAATCTGAGGAGCGCCTGGTGCGCATGAAGATCCGTCAGGATTACATGGATCAGGTCTCTCTTCTTTATAAGAAGAATTTCAGCGACGCGATCGGACGCTGGTGTGAAGAGCACCATGTGGAATACATCGGCCATGTGGTAGAGGACAACGGACTTCACTCCAGGCTGGGCATGGGCGCGGCGCATTACTTCCGTGCCATGAGCGGACAGCATATGGCCGGGATCGATGATATCGGCGGACAGTACTTCTACGGAGGCGCGAATCTGCACCGGAAGGGCATGACCGACACGGACGGGGAATTCTTCCATCACGCGCTTGGGAAACTCGGCCCGTCTGAGGGACACCTGGATCCGAAGAAGAAGGGCCGCACCATGGCGGAGCTGTTCGGCGCCTACGGATGGAGCTTCGGCGTGCGGGATATGAAATACCTTCTGGAGCATTTCCTGGCCAGGGGAGTCAACCACCTGGTGCCGCATGCATTTTCGATGGCCGAGTATCCGGATATCGACTGCCCGCCTCATTTCTACGCAAGAGGCAATAACCCTGAGTTTCCGTATTTTGCCCAGCTGATGAAATATGCTGAGAGGATGTGCACCCTGCTCTCGGACGGACAGCATGTTCCCTCCTGCGCGGTGCTCTATGACGCGGAGGGTGACTGGAACGGCGATAACCTGCCTATGCAGAAGATCTGCAGAGTGCTGGATGAGAACCAGATCGACTATGATATCGTGCCGATCGATTATCTTGCCCACCCGGAAAGGGTATCGGGCGAGGTAAAGGACGGGAAGCTGTACCTGAACGGCATGTGCTTCGAAGCTCTGATCTGCGGATACGCCCCGGCGATCCCGCAGGCACTGGCAGACTTTATCGCGGGCAATCCTGAGTTTCCGTTGTTCTACGTGCCGGAGCTTCCCTGGAAGGTTATTACTGATGCGGGAGTCCGGGGCCTGAACCTGGATTCCTGTCAGGCAGTTGAACTGCAGGATCTTGCGGAGCGTCTGGCGGAGAACGGCATCGCAAAGATCTGCATTGAACCGTCCTCCTCAGAGCTGACTGTGTATCATTACCACAAAGACAGACAGATCTTCGTGCTGCTGAACGAGTCTGCTGAGGCGGCATACCGGGGGCAGATACAGCTTCCGACCGGGGAAAAGCTGTGCGTCTATGACGGATGGACAGACCGCTTCCTGGAACTGGAAGGACAGGAGATCGCGGCGCAGGGATCGGATGGAAACTGCGCATCAAGCGTGTCTCTTGAGCTTGCCCCGGGATCCATGCTGGTGCTTGTGGAGCAGAAGGATCAGGAGACCTGCGGCATCTATACCCCATACGCAAGACAGATTGACGGATTGACATGTATCGATCTGTCTGAAGGATGGAGTGTCAGCAGGGTGAAGGCGAAGGAATATCCGAACTTCCCGGCATCGGAATCTGTGCAGGATCTGGCTCCGGTATCGGATACGGATCCGACATTCGCAGGTGTGATCCGGTACGAGAAGACCATTACGCTGGAAGAGGCTCCGAAGAGAGCCGTGCTCTGCGCGGAGCATGTATATGATGTTATGAAGCTGAGTGTCAACGGAACACTGGTGCAGTACTGTCTGGCACCGCCTTATCAGATCCCGGCAGACGGACTGTTTGCGGCGGGTGAGAACCGGATCTGCATCGAGGTGGCGACAACACCGGCCCGGGATCAGCTGTGCATCCCGCAGCCCCCGTTTGATTTCCAGTATGACGCGATGGACCCCACCGGCATGTTCGGAACAGTAAGGCTGTGGGTTTAAGGCTGTAATACAGCGTTATAAAGTGAATGGATGCAACTGAAACAAGATCAATTGTCAACATGGAGGAAAGTGACATGGCAAACAAAATGAAGAATCCGATCATCCCCGGTTTTTATCCCGATCCGAGCATCTGCCGGGTAGGGGATGATTTCTATCTTGCGGTATCCAGCTTCGAGCTGTGCCCGGGAGTTCCGATCTTTCACAGCAGGGATCTGGCAAACTGGGAGCTGATCGCACATGCGGTGACGCCGGCGAATGGATTCCATGTCGAGGCAAACAGCGGAGTCGGCGGTGTTATGGCTCCCACGATCCGGTTCTGGAACGGAACCTACTATATCATCAACTGCAACTTCGCGGACAAGGGCAATTACATCGTGACAGCTCCCGATCCCCGCGGACCCTGGTCAGAGCCCCACTGGATGGATGACGTTCCGGGCATTGACGCATCGATATTCTTCGATACAGATGGTAAGTGCTACGTGATCGGCACCGGCGATGTCTGGGAAAATGAAGGCGGCCGCATGGAGCGCGGGATCTGGATCGCGGAGTATGACATCGAGAACTTCAAGGTGGTGTCAGAGCCGTTCACGATTTTCAACAGTGCCCTGCGCGGAGGCGATTCCCCGGAAGCTCCGCACCTGTATCACATCGGAGAGTACTATTATCTGATTTTTGCGGAAGGCGGCACAGAGCATTATCATGCGGTCATGTCTGCAAGGAGCAAAGAACTGTTTGCCTTCTTTGAGCGCAACCCGGGCAACCCGATCATGACTCACCGCCATATGGGGTTCGCAAGCCCGATCATCAACATCGGACACGCTGACCTGGTGGACCTGCCGGACGGCAGCTGGTATGCTGTCATGCTCGGATCAAGACTGATCGACGGGGCCGCGAAGAACCTCGGCAGAGAGACCTTCATCTGCCCGGTGGTCTGGGAGAGAGACTGGCCCCTGATGAGCCCGCAGACCGGAAAAGTGGAGTGGGAGTACGACGCTCCGGAATCACTTCCCTGGACGCCATATCCTGCACCGGCGCGAAGAGATGAATTTGACGCGGATACCCTCGGCGCGGACTGGACCTTCTGGGGAACTCCCTATGAAGAGTACTGGAAGCTGGAGGACGGCGCTCTGAAGATCCGCTGCATCCGTCAGGCCATGACACAGGATCTGCAGGCAATGAGCTTCGAGGTGAACCTGTCCGGGGAGAATTACCGCCCGTTTATTGCAAAACGTCAGCTTCAGCCCTGCTTCAGCGCAAGCACGCAGATGCATTTCTGCCCGAAGGGGAATGAAACGGCAGGTCTTGCCGTAGTGCAGGCGATGAACCATCAGCTGCGCGTCGAGGTCTGCGCAGAGGAGGAAACATCAAAGCTCCGCGTCGTTCTGTCGACAGCAGACTGGAATGTCCCGCCCTATTTCCCGGGCTTTGAGTCCCAGACGCATACACAGACACTGTACGAAACATCCTGGAATGAAGCATCCACCGTACTGCGGATCGATATGGCAGGCGAGGACTGGACCATCTATGCGGGAGCTGCAGAGGATCAGCTCCGGAAGCTGTGCAGCGTAGACGGCCTTCTGGTCAATCCTGAGAAGGTTGGCTGCATGGTGGGTACCATGCTGGGAGTATTTGCATCCGGAAACGGTACAGACAGTGACAATGAGGCTGTTTTTGACTGGTTTGACTGCGGCGAGATCTGAGAAAAGGAGAGAAAAGCATGAACCTCACACAGGAACAGAAAGACAGAGTAGAATCCATTCTTGCTCAGATGACTCTGGAGGAGAAGATCGGACAGGTGAACCTGGAATCTCCTTCCATTGTAGGCGGATTTGACGTTCCCTTTGAGGAACTGATCGAGATGATGACAGACGGCCGGATCTCCCAGGAGGAATTCGGGCAGATCATGGCGACTTCCACAAGAGATTACCATGAGGATGACATCCGCGCCGGCAGAGTCGGCGCCATGATGGGGGACGATCCCGTCAAGGCCAATGAGCTGCAGAAGATCGCGCTCGAGGAGAGCCGGCTCGGGATCCCGCTGCTGATGGGATTTGACGTCATTCACGGACTTCGCACCGTATATCCCATCGCGATCGCCGAGGCAGGAAGCTTTGACGATGATCTGTTCGAGCGCACCGCGCATATGGCGGCGGAAGAATCCAGAGCCCACGGGATCACCTGGAACTTCGCTCCCATGATCGACGTCGCCAGAGACTCCCGCTGGGGCCGTGTCTCAGAAGGTCCCGGAGAGGATCCGAGACTTGGCGCGCGGTTTGCCCGGGCGAAGATTCGCGGTCTTCAGAATGATCAGTCTTCGAAGGAAAAGTACGTGGCGGCCTGCATGAAGCACTATGTAGCCTATGGCGCCTGCGAATCCGGAAGAGACTACAATACCACGATGATGAGCAATTCCATGCTGCACAATGTCTATCTGCAGACATTCAGGGCGGCCGTGGAAGAGGGTGCTGCCAGTGCCATGGCCTCCTTCAATGACCTGAACGGTGTTCCCTGCACCGTGAATCCCTATACACTGCGCACGGTCCTGAAGGACGGGTACGGGATGAACGGTTTCGTGGTCTCGGATGCCAACGGGATCAAGGAATGCGTCACCCATGGAATCGCCCGGGATGATGAGGATGCCGGAGTTCAGGCCATGAACGCAGGTCTTGATATGGACATGGGAACGCACATTTACAAGGATTACCTGCGCAAGGCGGTGGAAGAAGGCAGAGTCTCCATGGCGGTGCTGGACGACGCGGTCCGCAGGATCCTGAATGTCAAGATGTGGCTGGGGCTGTTTGAGAATCCCTATGTCCCGGAAGAGAGCATCGCCGAGTACGCAGACAGGGACGTACCCCAGGCGCACTCCGATCTGGCTCTGGAGGCCGCGGAGAAGTCCATCGTTCTTCTGAAAAATGAAGAAAGCCTGCTTCCCCTTCAGCCCGATACGAAGATCAGCCTGGTCGGAAGCCTTGCGGACAGCCGGACGGAGATCATCGGCGCGTGGGCGATGAGCTGGCAGGAGAGAGACTGTGTCTCCATCCGGCAGGGCCTGGAGAAGCGCGGCGCCAATGTGAAGTACTTTGCCTGCGGCGGTCCGGAGGGGGACCTCAACAAGGAAGAGATCGAAGAGGCAGCGCAGTGGGGCGATGTGATCGTTGCCGTACTGGGCGAGCTGGACAGCATGAGCGGAGAGGCTTCCTCCAAGGCAGATATCACCCTGCCCGGAAAGCAGAGAAAGCTTCTGAAGAAACTCCTCAAAACAGGAAAGAAGGTCGTCCTGGTGCTTATGAACGGAAGACCTCTCGCTCTTGGATGGGAGGATGAGAATGTTCCCGCGATCCTGGAAGGCTGGCATCTCGGCGTCCGTATGGGCGACGCGGTCGCGGAGGTACTTCTTGGTGAGAAGGTTCCGGAAGGAAAGCTGAGTTCTTCCTTCCCGGCAGTGAACGGGATCGAGCCGCTCTACTACAACCATCCCAGCACGGGACGGCCGGGCAGCAAGAGCAAGTTCACCTCCCGCTATCTGGACGCGCCATTCGCGGCGCTGTATCCCTTCGGATATGGTCTGAGCTACACCACCTTCAGCTACAGCGATCTTACGGTGAAAGAGCAGAAGGACTGCCTTGAGATCAGCGTGAAGGTGGCGAACACCGGAGAGCGTGAAGGTACAGAGACCGTTCAGCTGTACATGCAGGACGTGACGGCTTCTCTGGTGCGTCCGGTCAAAGAACTGAAGGATTACAGGAAGATCACCCTGGCTGCAGGCGCGCAGGAAACGGTACAGTTCACTCTTCCAAAGCAGGATATGGGATTCTTCAACAATGATGCGCAGTATGTACTGGAAGACGGACTGTTCCGCATCTTTGCGGGAGGCAATTCAAGAGACTGCCTGGAGGCGGAGATCTGCATCGCATTTTAAGGAGGAAAGAAAGATGGTAGTTGTGATCAATGACGACCGTGTGACGGATGTGGAGGCGTACCTGCCGCACGCGAAGGCATTTGCCCAAGACGCGGTGGAACACGACAAGGGTCTTCTCTCCATGGAGGTGCTGACGGACCCCTCCGTTCCCGGAAGAGTCCTGTATCTGTCTCATTTTGAGACAGAAGAAGACTTCCGCGCTCATGCTGCCGGAGCCACTTTCCAGAAGCATCTGCCGGATCTTGCGCCCTACTTCATCTCGGCGCAGGATACGATCCTGACGGTGGTCTGAACAGGACCGGCAGAATAAAAAATCCTTAAAAAAAATAAATACCGCAGATTGCCTGACTGCCGGAATCGGGTGGTCAGGCAATCATGCTGAGGGGAAAAAGATAAATAATAAGATGTCTGCGAAGGGCTGAGTTTCTATAATGTGGGTATGCTTGAGAGGATATACCTGCCTCTGAGAAGCGTACAGGATCCAATCCAGTATTTCAGAAGAAAAAGGAGAGATGAAAATGCTGCATGTACTCGGACTTTCATTTGGAAAGAAAAATGCGAACTGCGACATCCTGTGTAAGGAAGCACTGTATGGCGCAAGAGAAGCCTTTCCGGACGCAGAGATCAAGTTTATCAATACCCAGAGGCTGAAGATCGACCGCTGCATCGGCTGCGGCGCATGTTCAGGCGCTCTGGAGCACGGCAAGGACAACAAGTGTGTCGTAAAGGATGATTTCCAGATGGTAGAGAACTGGATCCGCTGGGCAGACTCCATCATCCTGGTGGCACCGGTTTATGTTCTGCAGCCGGTCGGCCAGTTCAAGAATCTCGTAGACCGTTATTCCTGCCGCCACGATACCTCCGCGATCAACTGGGTGCTGGATAAGAGACGCACCGGTGAGATGCCGGGCAACCCGGATGACTATCCGCAGGAGAGACTCAGGGTCAAGTCGGTTTCCTACGTCTCCGTCGGAGGCGCAACCACTGAGGACTGGACCTCCATGGGAACCTGCTCACTGCATCTGTTCGGCTATCCGACCATGATGAACGTGGTCTCCAACTACAATGCCAACAGCATGGGAACCATCGGCAATCCGTACCTGAAGGACGAGCTGATCGATCATATGCATGAGATCGGAAAGCGCACCGCGCAGGCATACGGCAAGGACAGGTCCGAGATCGAATACTACAATCCGAAGGACGGCGACGGCATCTGCCCGGTCTGCCATCAGAGAATCCTTACCATCGAGCGCACCGGCACCAACGTGACCTGCCCGATCTGCGGCACCCACGGAACTCTTTCCATCGAGGATGGACAGATCAAGGTCAACTGGCCTGCTTCCGAGTTCGAGAGAGCAAGGGGAACCTTCAAGGGACTGCGTGAGCATACGGTCGAGATCCAGAGCTTCGGATCGATCTGCGGCCCGAAGATCATGGCGAATAAGGCGATGCTCGATGAGAAGATGGACAGCCGTGTCAAGAAGTTTGACGAGGCGATCGGCGCACTTACCAATGAAGAAGCAGACATTCCGTGGAATGTCTGATAGGAGCAGTAAGTAACAGGCAATTGATTCAGCACGGAGGATAAAAATGGTACAAAGAGTAATCTATGATCCGAATGGTTTCAAGAATGTCGAGAAGGACGGAAAGGTGATCGGATTCAGCTTCGGCTATAAGGCACAGTATTATCGCGGATTCTCTCCGTCGATCGTGCGCGGCGTAAAGATCTGCGTAGACGGCGAAGAAGTGGCTCAGGACGCGATCCTGTTCACAAACAAGGGAGAGACCTTCACGCTTGACCAGCTGACGACTGTCGTGGATGCTGATATGCGCTGGGAGTACGGCGAGTACGCGGTGTTCACCGTTCTGAAAGAGGGCGGACTTGCAGCAGGCAAACATCGTCTCGATACCGAGATCACGATCTGCCCGTCCTATATGCCGTTCCCGAATGTTGCAGTAACCGGAATTGATTTCGAGATTTGAGGAGGAGTGAAGAATGAGCGATATTAAGAGAAGTATCTCCCTGTACAGCTATCAGGATGAATATTATGCCGGCCTTCTGAATCTTGAAGGATGCCTGAGAGAGACTGCAAAGACCGGAGCTACCGGTGTGGAGCTTCTTGCAGAGCAGATGATCCGCAATTTCCCGAATCCGATCGAGGATGAAGCGTTCCGTGAGAACTGGTTCGCGATGCTGAAAAAGTATGGCCTGACTCCGTCCTGCTATGACGCATTTCTGGAGAACAGACTGTTTGCAAACCGTACTCTGAGCCTGACCGAGCAGGTCAACCAGATGAAGCGCGATCTTCGCTGTGCGAAGCTCCTCGGCTTCCCGGTGATCCGGACGCTGGTCTCCACCCCGATGGATGTCATCGAGGGCTCCCTTGAGTATGCCGAGAAGGTCGGCGTCAAGATCGGTATCGAGGTTCATGCACCGTTCTCACTGAATTCCGGATGGGCGGACGGCTATATGGAGATGATCAACCGCACGGGCACGAAGTATTTCGGATTCATTCCGGATATGGGTATCTTCTGCCGGAACGTTCCGGATGTGGTTGCGGATAAGGCAAGGCGCATGGGCGCTTCTGAAGAGTGCATCAAGATCGTCAATGACGCTTACGCAAAGCGTGTCGCGAACGGATTCACCAAGATCAAATACGATCTGGATCTGGGCAAGGCCAACATGGAATACCGTATGGCGAACGGCATGGGCGAGATGATGGATGCGGTCAAGGCAGCAGGCGGCAACGAGGGCGATATGTGGTATGCAGGCGTTTCCTTCACCTACAGCTGGTCTGAGCCGCAGGATCTGATCGATAACATCGATTATATCTTCCATACCCATGCGAAGTTCTACAATGTCCATGAGGACTACAAAGAGACCGCGGTCGCGATCCCTGAGGTCGTGGAAGCTTACAAGAAGGCCGGATACACCGGATTCCTCAGCTCCGAGTACGAAGGCGGAGAGCATCTGCGTGACGTGGGAGTAGATTCCATCGAGCAGCTGCGCCGTCATCAGGAAGCTCTGAGAAGAGCGATCGAAGGATAAGAGGATCTGAGCATCTTATCACAATAATTGACTGGACTATTCTCACCTGATGTGGTATAAGAATGGGACGCAGAAATGAATCTGAAGGACTGCCGCTATGGGGGCAGTCCTTCTTGAATCATTTATATAAGCAGCATGTCACAAAGATTCACGCCGCTCAACGTTTTTCTGACATGCCTCTGAACTGGAGCGGCTGTTCCGGGCGGATCGGAACAGCGCAGTCCCGAAAGGAGGGGGCATTATGAACATCCTGAAGAAACTCTATGAGCCGGTGGATATGACAACGGGAACCCCGTGGAAGAAGATTCTGCTGTTCACGATCCCGATGCTGATCGGCAATATCACACAGCAGCTGTACAACACGGTGGACAGCATCGTGGTCGGTAAATATGTCGGTGACAATGCGCTGGCCGCGGTCGGCAGCGCCGGCCCTATCGTTAACCTGCTGATCTGTCTGTTTGTCGGAATCAGTATGGGGGCCAGTATCACGGTATCACAGTATCTTGGAGCGAGGAGGAGAGAGGCACTGTCCCACACCATCGGCAACTGTCTGATCCTGATCGTGATCTCCACGCTGATCATCATGGTGGCGGGAACCCTGATCACCAGACCGCTTCTGGTGGCGCTGCACACTCCTGAGAGTATTCTGGACTGGTGCACGGATTATCTGCACATCATGTTCTGGGGAGCGGCCGGGCTGTCATTTTACAATATCCTCAGCGGCGTCCTGAGAGGACTCGGGGATTCGATGGCAGCGCTGCTGTATCTGGTGATCGCCAGCATTCTCAATATCTTTCTGGATCTCTTCTTCGTGCGCTCACTGGGGATGGGGGTTGCCGGTGTAGCGCTGGCAACGGAGATCGCCCAGGCTGTCTCTGCGCTATTCTGCCTGCGAAGGCTCTATAAGATGCGGGATCTGTTCGACATGAACCGAAGCTACATCAGATGGAACAGAGAGTATGCCATGAATATCATCCGGCTGGGAATACCGTCCGGGATCACACAGGCGATCCTGTCCATGGCCATGATCCTGGTACAGTCTCTGACCAATACCTTTGGCGAGCAGTTCATTGCCGCCAACGTGATCACGATGCGTGTGGACGGTTTTGCGATGCTGCCCAACATGTCCTTCGGAACGGCCATGACGACCTTTGCAGGGCAGAATGTAGGCGCGGGAAGATACGACAGAGTCGTACAGGGAACAAAGCAGGGAACGGTTCTGGCGATGGGCGTTACGTCAGCGATCACCGGACTGATCCTTCTCTTCGGACAGAACCTGATGGGACTGTTTACCAATACACAGGAGCTGA
Source organism: uncultured Lachnospiraceae bacterium (assembly GCA_902765725.1). Lineage (GTDB taxonomy): Bacteria > Bacillota > Clostridia > Lachnospirales > Lachnospiraceae > Porcincola. The sequence continues at coordinate 32,309 of CACXAT010000005.1, forward strand.
TCGATATAGCGGTCCACCTGATCCGGATCCTGGCTGCAGGCTATATCGCGATGGCAGTCCTCCAGTGTCTGTCGGGCGTGATGCGCGGGGCCGGGGATACCATGACGCCCATGTGGATCTCGATCTTCCAGACTCTGGGCGTGCGTGTGGTTCTGGCGTATCTGTTCGTGCATCTGTCTAAGACCCCGGAGCTTCCGCAGGGCGACCAGAATATGCTTTATGTTTCCCTGCTGTGCGCATGGCTGATCGGAACGGCGGTCACCTGTTTCTTCTTCTTCAGAGGAAACTGGAAAAAGAAAGCAATCAAATAAAGGATGCAGATCAGTCTGCATCCTCCTGGTCGATCTCGGTAAAGTAATTGATCACCCTGTCATAGTAGGTGATGATATCTGAGCGGACCTCCCATGAGCCCCGGGCAGTGTCAATGACAAGCATCTGCCGGGGCTTTGTGCTGAAGCTGTAGAGAAGGTATTTTTCCTCCAGCCGCACCTGGACGATCTCCTCCGGAGAGAGGGTAAGGGTCCGGCCGAGCCTCTTCAGCGTGATCTTCTCTCCCCGGTCTGTGATCTCGATGGACTTGAAGTTCTGAGAGAACAGGGACCAGGCGACGCAGGCCAGTACACATGCCAGAAAGCCCAGGATTACTATGAGACAGTACTGCCAGGCATTTTTTCCGGGAGCGCGGAGGAGATCTGCGAGGATCAGTGCCGCTGTCACCGCGCACGCAAGCCACACGGCCGCACCGATCAGATGAAGGATCTGGTATGCTCTGTTTATTTCTGATCTGATATTCATAAGCTTCTCCTCATTCGAATCGTATCTGTTACTAGGATACCAGAATTGTATTAAAAAACAATCTTCAGAATTAATCCTGCCGGATGTCCATCGGAGCATCCGCTATTTTTATGCTTAATTATTACTTGTTTAGATCAGCGAATGTGAGTATTTGGAAAAGATGCATTCGGATCACTTTACTATAATGAAGCATAGAATCCTGTGATGGTCTGAATACAGGAGAGTATTAATCCGGGCATACAGTGTCCGGGCAGTGTACGGCGGGAGGAACAGCATGAATAAGACAGTAAAGACTAATTATGGAAGAATCTCCGGCATCGGGATGAAGGGATATACTGTATACAGAGGGATTCCCTATGCCCAGGCTCCGACAGGAGAGCTTCGCTGGAAAAGACCGGTGGCGGTCGAACCATGGGATGGTGAATACAGAGCAGATATGTTTCGCAGTATGTGTCCGCAGCGGCTTGCGGATCCGGAAACGCCCTGGGGAGCAGGATACCATAAGGAGTTTTATGCAGACCCGAAGTACATCCCCCCGATGAGTGAGGACTGCCTGTATCTGAATCTGTGGGTGCCGGACTGCGCGGATGAGCACAGCGCTCTTCCGGTGGCATTCTATATCCACGGAGGCGGATTCGCCGGCGGGTATGGAAGTGAGATGGAATTTGACGGAGAAGCCTTCTGCAGGAAGAACGTGATCCTGGTGACGATCAATTACCGGACCGGCATATTCGGCTTCCTGGCACATCCGTGGCTGGACGCGGAAAATGAAGAGGGGATCTCCGGCAATTACGGGACTCTGGACCAGATCGCGGCGCTGACCTGGGTGTATGAGAATATCGCGTTCTTTGGCGGTGACCCGCACAACATTACGGTATTCGGGCAGTCTGCCGGGAGCATGAGCACACAGGTGCTGATCTCCAGTGCCCTGTCGAAGAAGATGATCGCGAAGGCGATCCTGCAGAGCGGCATCTCCTGCACCGGGGATATCCTCTATGCGCCGACACTGGAGGAAGAGGAGGACATCGGCCGCGACTTTGCACAGATCGCAGGAGCCTCTTCGCTGGATGAGCTCAGACAGATCAGCTGGGAAGGACTGCTGGAGTATAAGGACCGTCTGGATCACAGCTGCATGATGAAGCTGAACGATCCCCTGGTGCTGGTCCCGAATGCAGATGGGTATGTTCTGGAAAAAACCGTGAAGGAGATCTGGAAGGAAGGCGGGATGGCCTCCATTCCCACCATGGCAGGGGTGACACTGGAGGATCTCGGAAGCACGCCTGAACAGGTCCGGAAAGGAGAGTTCGGACCTCTTCTGGATGAGTGCAGGAGATGGAGCTTCCAGTGTCAGGAAAGCCATCAGATCCCGTCCTATCTGTACACCTTTGCCCACGCCCTGCCCGGTGATGAATGGGGAGCGAATGCGTTCCATTCATCCGAGCTGTGGTATGTCATGGGGACCCTTGGGCGCTGCTGGAGACCCATGGAGCAGGCAGACTATGATCTGAGCGAGGAGATGGTCACTGCCTGGACGAATTTCATGAAGACAGGAAAACCTGAACCGAACTGGGAGCCCTGCACCCGGGAGAACCCGTATATCAGAGCATTCAGGTGATCATGCTTCCATGGTGATGACCCACAGGCAGATGCTGTGGACGGAGAGACGCACTTCCAGTTCGAGGTCATTCTCCGTTTCGATAAAGGTCGTATTCTCCAGCGGTCTGCATGCCTGGGACATATATTCCTTCGTCTGCGGCTTCAGCAGATGGATCCTGCGCAGATACCTCTCTTCACTGAGATTGGATGCAGTCAGACCAGCCAGGAGCATGTCATGCAGACTGCCGTGGGAACGGTCCAGCAGGTAGCGGTGGATCCGGTAGACACCCGGCTCCAGATCTCTCAGCGTAAAATGAAAATCGATTGGCGGACTGTCTTCGAAATAAGAATACATGTCCGTCATGGAGATGGGCTCATTGTGCTGCAGTTTGTGAAGATCTGCCGGATGCACATAATAGTAGGTAAGGATCTGGTAGCAGCCCGGAGAACTCCTGGTGATGCAGAAGTGCTCGCCGCACCGGATCAGTGTCCTGCCAAGCTTTGAGAGGAACCTGTATGCATGATACGCGGGCAGCGGTATGCCGGATTTATCCAGGAGACTGACGCCTGCCTGGGGGCGGTTGGACATATTCGCCATGGAAAAGGCAATGTCATGAAGCATCCAGTATCCGACCATGGGAGAATGCTCGCACAGCCTCAGCAGGCTGTGACAGATAAAGGTGGCCTGGTAGCAGGATGTGTTGATGTAGGTGTCCGGGATCATGCAGGAATTGAACTCGGTGATAAACAGAGGTATGTCCCTCCCGAACACATGGGAGATCTGTTCCAGGATCCACGCCTGCTGCTTTGCCAGGGGACGCTCTGCGGAAGAGAGATTGCGCTGCTGATTGTCTGCACCCTTCTCATACTGCAGAGAGAAAAAATGCACCGAGATATAATCGGGACAGATACCGGATTCTTTCATTTTCTCCAGAACAGACAGGTATTCATCTGAGGAGATCCCTGAGTTCGACCCCGGGCCCCCGAATCTGCAGCCGGGCAGATGCCGGTGCAGGATCTCACTGATCGCCTGGTAGTCTCTGACATAATGCTCCGCACTCAGGCCGGAGGGCTTGTAGAATTCAAAGATCCATTTTCCAAGCCATACCGGATCAAAACGGGCACACACATACTCCAGAAAACTGTCGAGGAGCGCCAGGTCCCTGCCGCTGAACCGGAAGGGATGGGACTCGGCATCCTCTCCGGAGAGCATCTCCATGGTGTGAACGGAATTGCCGCTCAGCTCGATAAACGGTACCAGCTGGTGCTCATAGAGATAGTTCAGGATATAGAAGGTATTGCGGAAATCATACCGGTCCAGATCCGCGACCCGCATGATCAGGGAGCTGCTGACAAGAGCTTCCATGCGGACATATTCAAAGTGAAGGTCTTCGCGGGCATCCAGAAGAGACTTCTGGAAATAGTAGGACAGCAGGTTCTTGGCAAAACCGATGTTGATCACTCTGCAGAAGCTTTCAATGAAAGGACTCTCATCCCGGACGCTTACGGAGATGGCTCTACGGCTGATCAGGTTGGACAGAGCGGCGAACTCGGCGGCTTTTACAGGCCCTGCCGGAGATACGGTCTGCTTCTGCCTGCGCAGCTCCTCCCGGTATTCTCTGGGGGACATCCCATATTCGGCGCGGAAATTCCGGTTGAAGGTAGAAACATTGATAAAGCCGCTGCTGAAGGCAATATCTGTGATGCTGCGGTCCGTATAGCGGATGTCGCGCACGGCATGTTCCATGCGGACATGGTTCAGATAGCCTGTGAAGCTGCTGTGGAAGTTCTTCCTGAAAAACTTGGACACATACTGCGGAGTCAGGTGAAGATAGTCCGAAAGATCGGGCAGCGAAACGGAGGTCTGATAGTGAGCTCCGATATACTCTTCGATCTGCCGTATGCGGCTGTCGTATTTCCCGTTGGAATCGACATCGGTCCTGGCAGGGTTGATCCTGAAATCCTGGGACAGGATATCCAGAAGCTGGAACAGGCGCCCTGTGATCGACAGCCGGTGATCCCTTGTGTAATCCAGGTACTCACTGGAGATGGAGGCGAGGATCCTGCGGATCGGATAATAGTCTCTGTCGGGCTCAAGAACGGAGTCGCACATAATGCGGTGCTCCGGACAGGCGGTCTGTTCGATAAAGGCCGGCATGATCCCGATGTGAAGGAGAATACAGTCAGACCTGGGATTCAGGGAATAATCCATCCCGCTCCGGATCATGGTCAGATCCCCCTGCTCATAGTACAGGGGGATTCCTGCTCCGCGGGTGATCTGAAGATCGCCGGACAGAACATACAGGATCTCAAAAAACTGGGCCGCAGAGGTTATCCCTGATTTCAGGTGCCTCTGGGTCAGAAAGGTGATCGGAAAATCAATAGTCTGCATATAGCCTCCATCATGGTTCAGATTGCCTTATGATCTATGATCAGCAGGACGATTTCCAGGGGTGCGAGCATGATATCAAGGGTCAGTTCGCCGGATGCGGGTACGGAGCAGGGCTGCGCCGCTACATCCGGGAAGGCATATTCCCTGAAGAATCCGTAGTCGGATTCATTCAGATCACTGAGGCTGGACGGATGCTCAAGCCAGAGTTTGTGGAGATTGCCGGCACCCGGCCTGATCCGCAGTGATTTGACAAGATAATCCCCGCTGGCCGCGCCTCGGATCTGAAAGTGCAGCTGAAGCCTGTCACCGTCCGTGGCGCACCATTTCTCAAATGCCAGAACATCCCTGTCCTCATGCAGCTGCTCCAGAGGTTTTGTGATATGGCGGTAGTGAAACGCCAGGATCTGGTAGTTGTAGCGAGAATTGGCGGTAATGATGTAACTGGTTCCCGAGGACAGGAGCGACTTTCCGAGCTGCGACAGGAAGAAAAATGCATAATAGGAGGGCTTCCTGAGCCCATGTGCCGAATAGACACCGGGAGAGCCGAAGAATTCCTGCTCCACAGGACGCTCCAGTTCTCCAAGGTCATCAAACATATGGTATCCGATCCCCTGCACCTTGCGTACATTGGAGGAGAGGAAGCGCAGGATGAAGGATGCCTGGAAGAGCGAATCATTCAGAGCAGTTCTGAGGAAATGGGCAAAGCCGAATTCAGTTATATAGAGCGGCTCCGCACTGTAGAAGCGCCGGATCAGAGCGACGGCATCGTCAACGCGCCGGTTCACTTCATTTTCATCCGTAGTAAAGCGGTATGAGCCGCTCCCGTTGATCTGGGGAAGGATCAGACCGTTTACATGCATGCTGACAAAATCCAGCCGGCAGTCAAGGGACTTGAGCTGCTCCAGCATACTCTGGAGAGTTCCCGGGTGAAGCGCCGCGTCGAAGCCGAGTCCCCCGATGTGTACGTCAGGAAGAACACTGCGGGCCGCTTCTATGATCTTCCGGAAAGAAGAGAGAAACTGCCAGAAGGTGTAATTCCGGTTGTTCTGATAGCTGAAATGAAACTCAAACCCCCACTGTTTCACGGAGTCTGCCCCATATCTGTTGGAGGCGGCTCTCAGGAATTCCGGAAGGATCAGCTGCAGCTTTTCATAATATACATCGATCGTATCGGAGTTAAATGCGAACGTCCGGATGAGGTTCACATGACCGGGATAATCCCTGTATCCGAGATCCAGAAAGGGGATCAGACCCGCATTGATGATGTAGTCAAGATTCTGGAATACAAATTCGAATCCATAGTACGTCCTGCCGCCGGAGACGTAGACGGTTACCAGCTGGAGCAGGTCATACATTCTGCAGTATTTAAAGGAGATACTGCGGTTGAAATCACCCAGCAGCCGCAGGAAAGGATCAAAAAACAGAGAGCCCGCGCTTCCGATATTGAGGATGGTCCTCCAGGAGTCAGGCGTGACATTGCCCGATACAGTCTCTGCATCGATGGAGTCCCTGCGGATCCGCACCGTCGGCTCAAGACTGGTGCTGTCTTCCTCCGCCGGACTGACTGCCGTATACAGCATAGAGGACGGACTGCTGATCACATCTTCCGCGGGCAGTTCCCGGGCGGGCACGGCATGCGCAAGGCGCAGCTCATCCCAGGAGCATCCGTATCTTGCCTCAATACTCTTGCAGAAAGCAGAATAGGTCTTGAACCCGGCGATATCGCATACTTCATCGGCGCTGATCTCAGAGCACAGGAGCCATTCATACGCTTTTTCTGCCTTAATGCGGTTGACATATTCCATGAAGGTGCAGTTCATGCTCTTCTGGAAGAAGGATGAAAGATACTGGGGGGTCAGCCCGCATACAGAAGCAGTGTCCTGAAGGCTGATCTGCTTCTCTATATTTTCCATGATATAAGTGTCCACAGAGTCCTGGCGTGACCCGGGAGTGGCATCGGCAGTTTCAGGATCCGGCGATCCCACAGCCAGGACCTTGTCCAGATCTCTCAAGATGGCAAACAGGATCCGGTTGATATCCAGACGGTTTCTGTCCGGCGCCTCCAGATAGAGCGGGATCAGGCCAAGAAGCTCGGGGATGATCTCGCGAAGCTGCAGAAGATCCTGCGAGGAGAGCACTTCCGTGAGCAGACGATCCCTGGAGAAGGCTTCCATCAGGAAGACAGGGGACAGCTGAACAATCAGATAGGATGCAGGATCCGTGCTGAGCAGGCTGGTCTGCCTGCCGGAGGGAATCACCACGACCCCCTGACTGCGGAAGAGATCTTCACGATCCTTCGTGCGAATGGTAAGAGTCCCGTCCAGCACACACAGGAATGTATGACATGTATGGCAGAAAGTCCGCTCCCCGGCAGACTGATATAACTGCAGACTTTTTATGATATCTGTACCGAAATGCTTCATCGGGCACCTCTTTTATAACGGCTGTTCTTCCGATTCGGAACCTGTTTGTTTTGCAGATATAAGATACTATACCCTATTATTAAATAAATGGCAAAAAAATTAAGATTTCGAAAGGACTGAATTGGGAGCGTGGACAGACCATCAGATGTTTGTTGATTAATTATTTTTGCAGGAGGAACTGCAATAAAAAAAGATGTTAAATCATGAGTGAAACAGGTTAACAGAAAGAGTGCGGGATAACAGCAGAAACATTATAATCTTAAAAAGTGGAGTTACTGTCTCTAAGAAGGAGTGAATTCGATGGAAAAGATTAAACTTGGAATAGTAGGTTTTGGTTTCATGGGACACAATGACGCGGACATGATGGCGACCTTCGACGACATTGATCTGGTTGCTGTCGCCGACACGAATCCGGATATGCTCAAGGATGCTCCGGAAGGCGTTGAGACCTATTCCAATATTGATGACATGCTTGCGAATGCAGACATCAATGTTGTTATGGTTTCCACTCCGAATCCCTCTCACCCGGAGATGGTGAAGAAGTCCGCTGCCGCAAAGAAGCATGTCATCTGCGAGAAGCCGGCTGCCATGAGCGTGAAGGAATATGACGAGATGGTGGAAGCGTGCAGGGAAAACGGCGTGCTCTTCACCGTACATCAGCAGAGACGCTGGGACAAGGACTACCGGATCATGAAGGAAGTCTATGATAAGGGCCTTGTGGGAGATGCGTACATCATTAAGTCCCAGCTGTATGGATTTAACGGATTCATGCATGACTGGCATGTATATCCGGAGATGGGCGGAGGAATGCTCTATGACTGGGGCGTTCATCTGATCGATCAGATTCTCAATATGGTGGATTCTCCCATCGTATCCCTCTATGCGGATGTGCAGAATGTAATTAACGAGAAGGTAGATGACTATTTCAAGATCATCTTCAAGTTCGCCAATAAGGTTACCGCTGAGATTGAGCTTGGAACCTATTATCTGACCCCGGCCCGCCGCTGGTTCATCGGAGGCAACAAGGGATCTGCGCTTATCGACGGTTTCGGCGGCGAGGGAAAGATCGTGCATACAAAGCACCTGCTGGAGAACGTGCCCGGAAGGATCACGATGACCGCTGCGGGACCGACCAGAAGCTTCGGACCGGCCCCCGAGGGACTTCTCTATGATGAGCCGCTTCCGGAAGTGAATGTATCCCACAGAATGTATTTTGAGCATTTCCTGAAGGCGTTCAACGGTGAGGAAGAAGTGATCGTAAAACCGGAACAGGTTCGCAGGGTACTGTGTGTGATGGATGCAGTCCGCGAGTCCGCAAGAACCGGCAAGGCAATTGCTTTTGAAGAGGCCTGAAGACAGACAGCGTACATACAGAAGATTCCGGCACAGTTTTGATGAGATATTCCGGGGATGGAACGCAGATCCCCTGAATCATACAACAAACACATAAAAGGAGAATTGACATGGCAGATTACACAACACAGATTTGTATCGTCGGTGCAGGCCCTACCGGCCTTGCGGCAGCAGTCCAGGCAGCAGAAGACGGAGCAGAGGTTCTGGTAATTGACAAGGCAGCAGCTGTAGGCGGCGCTGCGAACATGGGCATGGGCCCGCTGGGTATCGGGACCAAGTATCAGAAGAGGGACATGCAGGATATCACCGTGGAACGTGCGTTTGACATGATCATGACCTACACCCATTACATGGTGGATGCCCGCGTTGTAAAGAGATATTTCGCACAGTCCGCAGAGACCATCGAGTGGCTCGAGGACATGGGCGTTGAGTTCGAAGGCGCTTTCAAGTACTTCCCGCAGGCGGAGCCGACCTGGCACATCGTCAAGACCGATCAGGGTATCGGACCGAGAGCGGCATCCTTCATGAACAAGGCACTCTATGCCCGCGCTCAGGAGCTGGGAGTAGAGTTCCTGCTTGAGACTCCGGGCAAGAAGCTGATCAAGGAAGACGGCGTCATCAAGGGCGTGATCGCTACCGATAAGGAAGGCAAGGAGATCACGATCGAGGCGAAGGCTGTTATCGTCTGCTCCGGCGGCGCAGGCGGCAATCCTGAGTTCATCAAGAAAGAGACCGGATGGGACTTCGGAAAGAATATGTTCAACTTCGCGATCCCGGGCATCGTCGGCGACGGTCTGAGAATGATGTGGGAAGCAGGCGTTGACAAGCTTCCGGTCCGTATCGAGCAGGCTGCGAACTTCGAAGGAATCGATGAGCTTCCGCAGGCAATCCCGAATGTCATGCTTCAGCCGAACCTTCTGGTCAATGCTCACGGCAAGCGCTTCATGAACGAGGATTACATGCAGAACGCAACCTTCCTGTCCAACGCAGTCGGACAGCAGAAGGGCTCTGTAGGCTTCTCCATCGTGGACAGCTCCATCGTGAAGTACTACATCAGAAACGGCGTTGACAACGTATCCCTGGTCCGTCCGGATCCGGATGTATCCGGCTTCATGGATGGCATCAAGCAGGCGCAGGAGACCGGCAATGAGGGCATCATCGTAGCAGATACCCTTGAGGAACTGGCAGAGAAGGCCGGCATCGATGTCGACAACTTCCTGGATACCGTTGATGAGTACAATGACTACTGCGACAGCGTGGACGAGGAATTCTTCAAGCAGAAGAGATATCTGCGTCCGATCACCAAGGCTCCGTTCTACTGCGCGAAGGTTCGTCCGGGCGGATACGGCACCGTCGGCGGCGTCCGCATCAATGAGAACTGCGAGTGCTGCGACAGCGAGTTCGAGCCGATCCCGGGTCTGTACTCTGCAGGCGCGGATGCGTGCAACTTCTACAACGATTCCTATATGTTCCTGCTTCCCGGCAACTCCATGGGATGGTCCGTCAACTCCGGCCGTATCGCAGGTATGGAAGCTGCAGAATTTGTTGCGGATGAGGATGATGAGTGAGACGCAGTGAAGTCCGGGAGAATGTGAATTCATCTGGAGTAACTGCAGAATAATAAGGCAATTGGGCGGGGGACCGTGTGTCTCCCGCTCAGGGTTATGTTTAAGGCCGCATGCGCCTGAACCTGCCCGATGCCTGCAGGACAGTGCATTAACGGAGGACAACATGCAGGAGAAGAATAAAGAAGTAGTTCGCGCTCTGTATAAGGAATTCTTCAACGATCATATCGTGGAGTCGGCTGATAAGTATGTGCGTGAAGACTATATCCAGCACAATCCCGGCGTCGATCAGGGAAGAGAAGCTCTGAAGAGCGCATTTGCGCAGAAGTTCATCGAACATCCGGACTTTAAACTGGATATCAAGATGATGGTGGCAGATGGAGACATGGTCTGGGTCTATCTGAAGAATGTGGATCCGGAAGGTAATACCAGGTGCCGCGTTGTTGATATGTACCGCCTGAAGGATGGGAAACTGGCAGAGCACTGGGATGTACTTCAGCCATGCTGAGCAAAGATGAGCTGCGGATCGGCGGGAGCGTGTTCCTGGTCGCATTCTCCATCGGGCTGCATCTGGTAGGCGTCGCACCGATCCTCGGAGTTCTCAATGAGGTCTATGCGGACAAAGGCACCGCGATGATCCAGATGCTCCAGACGATCCCCTATCTGACTCTGATACTGGGATCCCTTCTGGTAGGGTGGCTTACACACCATATCAGCGTCAAGCGGCTGGAACTGATCAGCCTGCTGCTGATCGGAGTACTGGGGCTGATTCCGTTTTTCTTCGTAAACTTCTGGATGCTGTTTGCCACACGTCTGCTGATCGGAATGGGATTCGGGGTGATCAGCCCGCTGAACAATACGATCATAACCGTCGCCCTGCCGCCGGAGAAAAGAGCCGGGTTTATGGGACTGCATGTGGTCGCGATGGGGATTGGCGCCATGTCGGCCAGCCTGATCGGAGGCTTTCTGGCATCCATCCATTACAGATACTTCTTCCTGATCTATCTGATGGCATTCGCTGCATGGTTCTTCGTGCAGTTCACGATGAAGGATATCACCCCGAAGAGCGGAACATCGAAAGGCTCGCTCGGATACGGAAGACAGATCTGGCTTCTGTCGGCGTGCAGCTTCTTTCATACGATCCTGATTAATGCATTCAGCACCAATCTCGGGATCTATGTGCTTCAGAACCTGAAGATGGGAACCGGAACTGCCGGTGCGATCAACACGGTCAACTCCGTACTTGCCCTGCTCGTAGGGATATTCTTTGCGAAGATCTCCGGATTTTTCGGGAAATACACGATCGCTTTTGCCATTGGTGCCGCCGCTCTCGGATTCGGCTGTACTCTGGCTCTTCCCGGGATCGCCGGGATCACTCTCGCATCCGCAAGCTGCGGTATCTCACTGAGCTGCTTCCAGGCCGGATGCATGCAGCGCATCTCCATGGCTGTACCGCCCGATGAGGTGGCCGGGGCAGGAGGCGTCTTCTCTGTGGCCGGCAGCATCGGAGGTCTGATCGGACCGATCGTACTGGGATATGCCGCGGCACTGCTGGGCGGAAACACCCCGGTTCATCAGTTCACGGCAGCTTTTGCGGGATTTGCCGCTCTGTTTGCCGCGACGCTGGTACTGGTCAGGAAAGAAACGGCATAAGCCGTCATATGATTATGAAAGAAACGGCAGCTGCCGTTCAATAAATGAAACAAGGAGGTTACTATGGCAGTTATCACCATTGACGGGGTAAAGCTGAATGTACCGGATGGAGCGAATGTCCTTGACTGTGCTCTTGAGAACGGCATCTACATTCCCCACCTGTGTCATCACAAGGACCTGAATCCGCTTGGATCCTGCCGGATGTGCATCGTTGAGGTCGAGGGTCAGGAAGGCGTGGTGACATCCTGTACGCTGAAGGCGAAGGACGGACTGGTCATCCGCACACAGTCGGATGAGATCAAGCGTCTGCGGATGCTGGCCCTGGAACTGCTTCTGGCAGGCCATCCGGAAGACTGCTCGACATGTCCCAAGTACGGAAACTGCGAGCTGCAGATGCTGATCCAGTACATCGGACCGAAGACCGGACGCCTGAAGATGCGCGTCAAGGGCTTTAAGGAGAATACCGCGAATCCGCTGCTGGTCCATGACATGAACCGCTGCGTTCTGTGCGGACGCTGTGTGCGCGCCTGCAATGAGCTTCGCGGAGTCAAGGTCCTGGATTATCACAAGAGAGGCATGGAGACCTATGTCGGCACCCTGCACGACAAGCTGCTGGCTGATGCCAACTGCCGTTTCTGCCAGGCCTGTGCGGAAGTATGTCCGACCGGCACCATCCGTGACAAACTGGCAACGACCGAGAAGAAGAGAGAGGACTACATCGTTCCCTGCAAGGCAGAGTGTCCTGCCCATGCAGAGATCCCGCGTTATCTGAGAGCGGCGAAGGAAGGCGACATGGAGAAGGCCATCGCCATCATCCGTGAGAAGCTTCCGATTCCCCGCATCCTGGGCTATATCTGCACACAGGCCTGCGCGACCCAGTGTAAGAGAAATTGCCTGTCAGATCCGATGTCGATCCGTCTGATCAAGCGCTATGCTGCGGATAAGGATATCGAGCACAAGTGGAGAGCAAGATCCAAGCAGCTGCCCGATACCGGCAAGAAGGTATGCGTCGTCGGCGCAGGTCCTGCCGGACTGTCAGCAGCTTACTACCTGCGCAAGCAGGGACATGACGTCACCATCAAGGAAGCACTGCCCACCGCAGGCGGCACCACTGCATACGGAATCCCTGCATACCGTCTTCCGAGGGATGTCATCGCAGAGGAAGTAAAGATCATCGAAGAGCAGGGCGTCAAGATCGAGTGCAATACCAAGGTCACGAAGCCTGCAGAGCTTCTGAATGAATATGACGCTGTTCTGATGGCAGTCGGCGGAACCGTCGGTGTCCGTCTGGGAATGCCCGGCAACGATCTTCCCGGAGTTCTCCTCAATGCAGATTTCCTGCGTAACTGCTCCATGGGCAAGGAGACTGGCATGGGCAAGCACGTAATCGTCCTTGGCGGCGGCAACGTAGCATTTGACTGCGCAAGGTCTGCGGTCCGTCTGGGAGCTGAGAGCGTCCATCTTGCCTGCCTGGAGGCACGCGAGAAGATGACAGCGGATGACGAAGAGATCGAGCAGGCACAGGAAGAAGGCGTCGTAGTCCATCCCGGACAGACCTTCGAGCGGATCACCGGCGAGGACCATGTGACCGGTGTTGATTTCATGAAGGTGAAGGCGTTCTACTTCGACGAGAACCGCAGGGCGGTGATCGAGAAGGAAGAGGGATCTGAACTTCACATCGAGGGCGATACGGTCATCTTCGCGACCGGACAGAAGCCGGATCTGAATGAGGAGTCCGGATTCAAGCTGTTCCGCGGAGCATGGATCGTGGTCAATGACAACACGAACGACAAGCAGACTTCCATCCCCGGCATCTTCGCGGCAGGCGACTGTGTATACGGAACCAAATCCGTTGTCATGGCAGTTCAGTCCGGAAGAGAGGCAGCAAGCCAGATCGACAAGTATCTGGGCGGCGACGGCGACATCTCCGAGGTTCTCGTGGATGACAAGCCGGGCGATCCCTACATCGGCGTGATCGAGGGCTTCGCAAATGAGAAGGCCTGCCAGCCGAAGATCGATCCTGCGGAAGAGAGGAAAGACAATTTCCGTCTCTTCGACCATGGTATCTGTGATGAAGATATCTGCAAGGAAGCCGGCCGCTGCCTGCAGTGTGACCTGAGACTGCAGATTCACCGTCCGCACACCTGGGGTGATTACGCGGATTCAAAGGAGGCGTGAAGATGAGTGCATATGCAAACGCAAAGGCTCTCGGAAGAGACGCCGTTCTGGACAAGATTGCAGCCCTGGATCTGTATGAGTCAGGCGTGTATCGTGAAAAGATGACAGACCACATCGCGAAGGCGAAGGCTGCGGCTGAAGAAGAAGGCGTGCAGCTGGACGTTGTCGCGGCCCTGAACAATGCGGATACCGATATGGTGTATCTGCAGCTGCTCAGAGAGGTTCCGGAGAAGGTTCTGGAGGGCTGTGCCATCGCAGCCCTGGCAGCAGGCGCTCAGAAGGCTGTCCTGACGGTTCCGGAGAAAGAAGGGGAGCTCGCCGCGTCTCTGCGTGAGAAGGCAGAGGAACTGGGCGTGGAAGTGGTCTGCGAGTTTATCAATATCAGAAAGAACCAGACCAACCTTCTGGTGCACCTCGCATCCTGCGCGGACCTGGCAGACGCTTTCGCGGATTCCTATGAGCCCGGCATCTGTGTCAGCATCAATGGAGAGCCGCTGAAGAAGGTACCGGCCGACGCGAAGGTATCGGATGTAGTGGATCTGACCGGAGCGAAAGCGGTTCAGGTCGGGTACGCATACTATACTCCCGAGGAGTGCAGCGCCACTGTCGGCGAACTGAATCCTGCAAATGGTGTGATCCGCGTCCTTACGGACAAGAACTGTATCGTGGATGACGCTGCGAAGAAGACCCTTGCCTGCAAGGCGCAGAGCTGCGGTAAATGCGTATTCTGCCGCGAGGGACTGATCCAGCTTGAGTTCATGCAGAATGAGGTGACCCAGGGAAGAGGCAAGATGGAATTCCTGGATCTGACCAGTGAGATCGGCGAGGCCATGTGCTACTCGACTCCCTGTTCCATGGGACAGCAGAGCGCGAAGATCTCCCTCAGCGCCATGAGCAAGTTCGCGGGCGAATATGAAGCCCACATCAAGAAAAAGAACTGCCCGGCAGGAGTCTGCCAGGCATTCGTAATGATCTATATCGATCCGACAGCGTGCACAGGCTGCGGAGACTGTATGGATGTATGTCCGAAGGACTGCATCGAAGGTAAGCCGAAGTTCATCCATATGATCGACGAGTTTGAATGTGACCGCTGCGGCAAGTGTGTGGAGGCATGCGAAGAAGAGTGCATCCATATCACGACCGGCAAGGTGCCGAAGCTTCCGGACCGCCTGACGAAGGTCGGCAAGTTCAAGAAGAGGCGTTAATCCTGGCGGAGCAGCCACTCAATGGCACTTTTCAAAGCTCCGTTCCAGTAATCCCAGCTGTGATCGCCCTCTGTGATATGGCAGGGGGCGGTAAAGCCCAGGGATGCGGCATACTGTGAGTACTCCAGGGACGTTTTGCAGAAAAAGTCATCCTGGCCGCATGCGAAGTAGAGCTCAGGCTTTTCACTCTCCGTGGGGAATGTGTCAAACACGGTCCGAAGGTCATACTCGCTGCCGCGCAGCGTGCGCGGATGGGCAAAGGCCGGCGGGATCAGAGCAGGCACCGCAGTTTTGACAAAGGCTGCCGAGAAGCGGATGTCGAGCGCACCGGACAGGATAACACATCTTGAGAACAGCTCCGGATGGCGGAGGGCAGTATGGAGACTTCCGTAACCGCCCATGGAATACCCGCCGATGAAGGTATCCTCCCTCCGGTCAGAGAGAGGAAGCAGGGAGCGCATGGCAGGAAGAAGTTCCTGCGTCAGGAAGGTCTCGTACCCGGCGCCGGGAGTAAAGTCCAGCCAGAAGGAATTGCCGCCTTCCGGGAGGATCAGGGCGATGTTGTATTCGTCCGCGTACCGCGCGGCGGAGGAGTTCATCAGTATATCCTCGGGGCCATTCTGCATACCGTGCAGAAAGAGCAGCGTCCTGCAGGCCCGGGGAAACGGTGAACTGCCTGGAACCTGTTCAAGTCCTGTCTTTGACGGGATCAGGACATGGATCCGGGTGTTGGTGCCAAGAACTTTGGACGGATAGTGAATCGTAAGGTGCGTCATATACAGTCTCCCTTCCGGTTTTTCCTGTGGATGGTGATTAGTATAGCACATTTATGAATATGTAACTTGCAGTGAACAATCATTACTATCAAGGAGGAACAGATTCTATGAGCATTACAAAGGTGGGCAAGTATATGAGAAGCGTCTCCATCATCGGTGTAGGATGCACGCCTTTCATGTACACAGTCGACAACCCGGAGACCGACGGCCTTACAGAAGGCGAGATGTTCGGGTATGCTGCCCTTCAGGCAATGGAAGATGCCGGAGTGAATCCCAGAGACGTGGATTTCTATTTCCATGGACAGGCAAGCCCTCTTGCAGGATCCAACTATCTGACCCCGAATATCCAGATCGGAAACTGGTTCGGTATGAAGGGTAAGGCTTCCATCCATCATTCAGAGGCCTGCTGCACAGGTTACTATGCACTGGAACAGGCTGTGAATGCGGTCGCTTCCGGTAAGTACAACTGTGTGCTCTCGGGCTGTGTGGAATTCGGTGACTGCAATGCGGTTCCGAACCATCCGTACAAGAGAGAGAAGGTTCCGATGGAGAAGTTCCTGCAGACAACAGCGTGGCTGTATGACCGCAATTACTGCAGAAGCATGATGGCAGGCCAGGAGCTGATCTACGATGACGCTGCTGAGTATTATAAGAGAACCAACGGACTGACCGATGAAGAGATGGATGACACCCTGTGCTGGATGTCCATCAACAACAGAAAGAATGCTTCCAAGTGCGAACTCGCGATCGAGCGCAAGACCTATGATGAGATCGCCAAGGAGCATGGCTTCAACAGCGCGATCGAGTATATGAAGAGCCCGTTCAATCCGAGAACCGGTGATTTTCTGCGTATGTCCGGCATCGAGATCAAGTGCGACGGCGCGGCAGCAGTGCTGGTCTGCGCGACCGACATGATCGAAGAGCTGACCCACGGCAAGATGCAGCATAAGCCGATCGAAGTCCTCGGTGTAGGCTGCGGCGCCTATGAGGCAACCAACCCCCACTTTGAGATCCGCGCAACGGAAGAAGCTGTTGAGCAGGTCTATGATGTGACCGGAGTCAAGCCGGAAGAGATCGACATCTTCTACGCCAACGACTTCATCATTACTTCCCACCTGGTAGCGGCAGAGATCGCCGGATATCTTCCGAAGGGAGAAGGATGGAAATACATCTGTGAAGGCAGAACTGCTTATGACGGAGACAAGCCGATCAACACGAACGGCGGAAGAACCTCCTTCGGACATGCCCATGCGGCGTCCGGACTGGCAGACCTGTATGAATGCGTACACCAGATGCGTGGTGACTGCGGTGAGCGTCAGGTGAAGAAGCTTCCGAAGACTGCGATGCTTCGCGGCTACGGCGGCGCTCAGAATATCTGCACCTACATTATCCGCACCAAGGAAGACTGAGAGGGGGAAGAGGACTATGGCAGTAAAACTCGAAGCGGTTACGAGGACATTCTACGAGAACCTGGAAAAGGGTAAGATCATGGGCAAGAAGTGCAAGGACTGCGGAGCTATGGAGTTCCCGCCCCGCCTTGCCTGCAATACCTGCGGAAGCACCAACATGGAGTGGGCAGAGATCTCCGGAAAAGCGACGATGCATTCGATCGTTCTCCCGGCGCAGCTCTCCTCCAAGCCGGAGTACGCTCCCCTGAAGCCGTTTGCGTATGGTGAGATCCATCTGGAAGAAGGATCCCAGTTCAATGGAGTTGTCCGCGGGATCAATAAGAAGAAGAGAAGAGTTCTGGTCGATAAGCTTCCGATCAATGTGACAGCAGCGATCTACCAGAGAGATGGATACAAGACAGTTGTATTTGACCTGGATGAAGGACAGTGCGACTGATCGAGTCCAGCCGAAGCCGGGTATGTACCGGCATATAACCCAGTCAGTCAGGACCGCTTCGCTGCACATGACAGAGGAAGCAGGACCCGGACTATACATGAATTACAATACATAAAGGAGAATCATCATGGACAGAAAAGAACTGGAAGCTATCGTTATCAAGGCAGTTGCAACGATCTATGGAAAGGATGAGTCTGAACTCTCCATGGATACCAATATCAAGGAAGAGCTTGGCGGCGCATCTGTCAAGATGGTCGGACTGACCGCAGCGATCGAGGAAGAGACCGATGCAATGGTAGAGCTTCAGGTCGCATCTGCCTGCGAGACCCTTGGCGATCTGGTAGACGCAGTAGAGGATGAGCTGTAATTTATAACTAAGAAGGCATGCCCCCGTTCCGGACGCACAGACTGTGTGCCGGAGCGGGGGCGGAATTGATTCAGAGAGGACAAATATGAGCGAATATAGAGTATTTGCAATCAATCCGGGTTCCACTTCAACCAAGATCGGCCTTTTTGAGGGAGAGAAGTGCCTCTTCTCCAAAAATGTATCTCATGACGCGAAGGAACTGGAAAAATACGACAACCTGTCCAAGCAGCTGCCTTACCGCAAGGCAATGATCCTGGATATCCTGAAGGAAGCCGGCTTCACGCTGGAAGGCGTGGATGTGTTTGTAGGACGCGGCGGCGGACTTCTGGCCATGGAGGGCGGCACCTACAGGATCTCTGATCTGGTTCTCGAGCATGCAAGAACCTGCGCGAACGGTGTCATCCATCCGGCAACGCTGGGACCGCAGCTGGCGGATGAATTCGCCAGAGAGTACGGCGCGAAGGCCATGGTCGTCAACCCGCCTGATACGGACGAGATGCAGGATCTGGCCAGACTGACCGGCATCAAGGGAGTACACAGGATGATCCACCTTCACGCGCTGAACCTGAAGGAGACCGCGATCCGCCACAGCAACAATGTCATGCACAAGAAATATGAAGAGTGCAATTACGTGGTCTGCCACATCGGCGGCGGCATCTCCATCTCCGCACACAGAAGAGGACGCATGGTCGACGGCTATGACATCGTCGGAGGCGAGGGCCCCATGGCTCCTACCCGCTGCGGTTCCATCTCGGTGTTTAACGTTCTGTCCTACATGACCAAGAACAATCTGGGTCCGAAGGATATGAAAGAACTGATCTCCAGAAAGGGCGGCTTCGTCAATCATCTGGGAATCTCGGATGCCATCGAACTGACCGACAGGGCAGCGAAGGGTGACAAATACGCGGAAATGCTCTGGAACACCATGATCTATCAGATCGAGAAGGGTATCGGCGCCATGTCCGCAGTTCTGAAGGGCCAGGTGGACGGAATCCTCCTGGGCGGCGGAATGGTTCATAATAAGGACCTTGTTGATCAGATCACAGAAGCCTGCAGCTACATCGCTCCGGTCTATGCGTATCCGGGTGAATTTGAGATGGAAGCGATGGCAGCCGGCGCGATCCGTGTCCTGAAGGGCGAGGAAGAGCTGAAGGAGTATACCGGGAAACTGGTATGGGACGGATTTGACTTCGAGTAAGGGACAGGACAGATGAATTTGAATAACGACTGGTTTTTTAAATGGAACATTATCACCAACACCTGCATGGCACTGATCATTAACACGGCGGCAACGATCTTTGCCGGAGGAGATACTCTGGCGGGATGGGTCACCGGATGCTGCTGTGCATTTACCATCAACACGATCGCGGCGATCATCATCCCCGTGGGACCGATCAGCATGAAGTTCTCAAGGGGTGTCTGCAATGCGAAGGAAGGAACCTTCCTGGATCTGCTGCTTCGAAATATTGTGGTCAATCTGATCTTTGTCACCATCGTCAGTATGGGGATGGCACTGATCCATGTCGGCGTCGGACCGAACCTGATCCCCGCCTGGTGGTCTACTTATCCGCGGCTTTACCTTGTGGGAACCGTCGGTGCCATGCTGATCGAGAAGCCGATCGCCATGTTCTGCGCCGGACATAACTGAGCATGCATCCACTGTGAGCGCGGACTGTGCCCCTGGCACGGACAGTACATCTGAAACCATGTAAAACAGACCCTGCCGTTTATTTCGTAACCGATCCGGTTACCAAAAAGCGGCAGGGTTTCTGTATAAAAAGTATATGAAAAAATATCTGCATTTTTTCACCTGCCTTATCCGAGAGGCTCTGTACTGTCAAAAACCAACGCTAAACGGGTGAAAAAACGAAAAGTGACGAAAATTACCGCATGATATTCTTTATTTACGATGTAGCAGGAGAATTCCTGCAAAACAAACTACATTTTCAGGAGGAAGAATATGAAGATGAAGAAGGTACTTAGTCTTGTACTGGTATCCGCCATGACTCTTTCCATGGCAGCAACTGCATTCGCAGAAGAAGCAGGCGGACTGTCCGGCGCAAACTGCGATCCGGCTAACACCGCTAAGACCGATGAGACCATCACGATCGCATTCGGATCCGAGCCGTCTACCCTGGTTGGAACCGCGACCGGCAATACCGAGAACGAATCCATGATGATCTTCTCCGCTCTGACCGACAACCTGGTATCCTACAACTCCCTTACAGGCGAGATCGAGCCGCAGCTGGCAACCGAGTGGGAATGGGTTGACGAGAAGCACTGCAAGTTCACCCTTCGCGATGATGTTACCATGTCCGACGGAACTCCGTTCGTGGCAGACGACGTTGTCTACTCCGTAAAGATGTGGAGAGACCAGAACGCAACCAACGAGACCGGCTCCATCTTCGCGGAGTGCGCGGATCCGGTTGCTGATGACGAGCATACCGTAACGATCGAGTTCACCTCCAACGCACCGGATATCATCCGTATGCTTACCTGGACCAACTACGGCATCGTCTCTGAAGACGAAGTTAACGCAGCAGGTGGTCTTGAAGAAGTCGGCAAGAACCCGGTCGTAGGTTCCGGCCCGTACAAGTTCGTTTCCTGGACCAACGGACAGAACGTTGTTCTTGAGCGTAACGAAGAGTACTGGAATGCGGATTACGCAGGATACTACAAGCAGATCGTGTTCACCTTCACCTCTGATCCGGCAGCCCGTATCATGGCAGTTCAGTCCGGTGACGCGGATGTAGCTTATGCGATCCCGACCGCTCAGGCTTCCACCTTCCAGGGCAACGAAGCTGTCAAGGTTGTAAACTACACCTTCGACCAGGTCAACCATCTGTGGTTCAACATGGGCGAGAACGCCGGCGCTACCGCTGACCAGAAGGTCCGTGAAGCGATCGACAAGGCTCTTGACTATGACGCGATCAATGCTGTCGGTTCCGCAGGCCTCACTGCTCCGGCTCTTGGATATTTCGTAGAAGGCAACCCGAACTACAACGCAGTTTACACCACTGAAGAGAGAGCAGTTGATATCGAAGGCGCTAAGGCTCTTCTTGAGGAAGCAGGATATGGCGATGGCCTGACCATCAGAGCTCTTGGTCTGGCAGACATCGAGCCGGTCTATGTTGTAATGCAGGCAAACCTGGCACAGGCAGGCATCACCCTCGAGCTGGATATCCCGGATACCGCACAGTTCGTACAGCAGGCTGCAGGCGGCGACTATGACATCATCATCGTCGGCGAGTATGCGGCAGCAAGATTCCCGTCCATCTTCATCTTCTTCCAGAATGCGTACACCTTCTGCATCGGCGGACCGAAGTGGACCAACGACGAGATCAACGCTCAGATCCATGACTTCATCTTTGCAGAGGATCAGGCGAAGGCAACTGAGCTTGGCAAGGCATTCGAAGAGACCATGAAGGCAAGCTGCATCCAGACGAACCTGTTCCCGGCTGTCAACAGCGCAGTCATCAACCCGGCGCTGAAGGGCTACAACACTCTGGAGCGCGGATTCATGGATCCGACCGGATTCTACAAAGAGTAATCCACACTGAGAACCGAGTTTTTGAAGAATATAGCACCATGACTTAAAGGGAAAGTCACAGCAGTCGGGGACTTCCGTCGGGCTGTGACTTTCCCGCTGAATGACTGAAACTTAAGGGCTGTAAGCCAGTGGCTTACTCTAAATGATTCGGAGTGGCTTATGTTAAAGTATATAATCAAACGTATCCTTCTCCTGATCCCCATCCTGCTTGGCGTATCCGCTATCATCTTTATTCTGAAGACCGTCACCCCCGGTGATCCGGCAAGACAGATCCTGGGTAATACGGCTACAGAAGAGCAGGTTCAGGAAAAGAGAGAAGAACTTGGACTGAATGATCCAGTGGTCGTACAGTATGTAAGGTACATCAAGAATATTGTAACAAAGGGAGACTTCGGTGACTCCTATCGTACCGGAGAACCGGTCCTCTCGGAGATTCTTCCGAGACTTGGAACATCCGGCATCATAACGATTGGCGCTGTCGCGATCGGTGCGATCATAGGAATCATACTGGGCATTATATCCGCCTTGAAGAAATACACCTGGGTTGACTCGCTGGTACTGGTCATCTCCATGTTCTTCCAGTCGGTGCCGGAGTTCGTTGTCGCACTGGTCCTGATCATGGTCTTCGCAGTCAATCTGCACTGGCTGCCCGCTACGGGCATCACATCGATCAAGGGTTTCATTCTTCCCATGGTCACGATCGGTCTGGCATCTGTTGCCAGCTATACACGTATCACTCGTTCCTCCATGCTGGAGGTCCTCGGTGAGGATTATATCCGCACTGCAAGGGCGAAGGGCCAGACGGAGAACAACATCACCTATCACCACGCACTGCGTAATGCCATGATCCCGGTAGCACAGTCCATCGGTACCAGCCTGGGCAACAGTATCGGCGGCGGCATGGTCATCGAGACTGTATTCGGTGTTCCCGGTGTCGGCAAGTACATCGTTGACTCCATCACGCAGAGAAACTATCCGTCGGTCCTCGGCGGCGCTCTGATCATTGCCATGGTACTGACGATCATCAACCTGATCGTTGATATCAGCTTCGTCCTGATCGACCCGAGACTGAAGACCACGATCATTTCCGGCGGTTCCAAGAAGCCGAAGGCAAAAGCAGCATAAGGGAGGGATGAGAAATGGCAAAAATGCATACTCCCGCGATGGAGAAGATCGAGAGGAGAAACAGCAAAAGGAAAAAACCGGTCAATTCGACTCCTGCTTATGAAGCATGGAAGCGTTTCAGACGTAATAAGACCGCTATCCTCGGCCTTGTGGTCGTTGTCCTGCTGATCCTGGTCGCAATCTTTGCGCCGCTGATCGCGCCTTATGACTATACGGCACAGGATTACACTGCTATGATGCAGGCACCGAGCGCAGCGCACCTCTTCGGAACAGACGCGTTCGGACGTGACATCTTCAGCCGTGTTATCTATGGAACCAGATATTCACTGGTCATCGCACTGTTCTGTACGATCGCTGCTCTGTTTTCCGGCGGCCTTCTTGGCATCATCGCCGGATACTTCGGAGGAAAGGTCGACACGATCATCATGCGTATCATGGATATCTTCCAGGCAATCCCGATGATCATGATGGCCATGTGTATCGTATCGGTTCTCGGAAACGGCATCCCGCAGCTGGTTGCTGCAGTCATGTTCGCTTCCATGCCGACCATGGCGAGAAATAACCGCGCCGCAATCCTTCGTGTCCGCGGCAGCGACTACATCGAGTCTTCCGAGGCGATCGGTGTAGGCCAGGTACAGATGATCCTGAAGCATATGATCCCGAACGCGGCAGGCGTTATGATCATCTTCTTCGTAGGCTTCCTGGCAGTTTCCATCATGATGATGTCCTCCATGAGCTACATCGGAGTCGGTCTTGCTGCTCCGACACCTGAGTGGGGTCTGATTCTGAACGACGGTAAAGCATATATCACATCTGCGCCGTACATGATGTTCTTCCCGGCACTGATGATCATGATCACATGTTTTGCATTCAACCTTATGGGCGATGGTCTTCGCGACGCATTCGACCCGAAGAGTAAATAATCAGGAGGACGGGACATGAGTGATACATTACTTAGCGTAAAAGATCTCGTCATCCATTACGAGACAGAAGATGAAGTAGTAGAAGCAGTTAACAATATCTCTTTTGATATCAAGAAGGGCGAAGTCCTCGGACTGGTCGGAGAGACCGGTGCCGGCAAGACCACCACAGCCCTCGGTATCCTCGGACTTCTTCCCCCGAAGGTCGGACATGTGATCCAGGGTTCGATCGAGATGGAAGGAAAAGATCTGCTGAAGCTGTCCGAGAAGGAGATGCGCCAGATCCGCGGCAAAAAGATCTCTATGATCTTCCAGGACCCCATGACCGCTCTGAACCCGGTCAAGACGGTCGGCGATCAGATCGCTGAGGTCGTACTTCTGCACAACCACTGCTCCAAGGCGGAAGCCCTGAAGAGAGCGCAGGAGATGCTGGCCATGGTTGGTATCGTTCCAGAGCGCTACAAGGATTATCCGCACCAGTTCTCAGGCGGCATGAAGCAGCGTATCGTCATCGCGATCGCACTTGCCTGCGAGCCGGAGCTGCTGATCGCAGACGAGCCGACCACCGCGCTTGACGTTACGATCCAGGCACAGATCCTCGACATGATGAGGAAGCTGCAGAAGGAGCAGGGAACCTCCGTTATCCTGATCACCCACGATCTTGGTGTCGTTGCGGAGATGTGCGATAACTGCGCAGTCATGTACGGCGGCGAGCTGGTTGAGTACGGTACGCTGGAGCAGGTCTTCGACAATCCGAAGCATCCTTACACCAGAGCGCTGTACAAGTCGATCCCGTCACTGGACAGGGATGTACATCGTCTGGAAGTGATCCCGGGACTGGTTCCGGATCCGTCAGATCTTCCGGAATACTGCAGCTTCTATGAGCGCTGCAGTGAGAAGTGCGACAGGTGCAACAAGTTCGATCCGGTCCGTACGGAAGTCGAACCCGGACATTTTGCGAAATGTCTGCAGTTTATGAAGGAATGGGAGGGCTGATCATGGATTCTAAGAATTTAATCGAAGTAAAGAATCTCAAGAAGTACTTCCAGACTCCCAGAGGCCTTCTCCACGCGGTTGACAATGTCACCTTCAATATCGAGAAGGGCAAGACGATCGGTATCGTCGGCGAGTCCGGCTGCGGCAAGTCCACACTGGGCAAGACCCTGATGCGTCTGCATCAGCCCACTGCCGGTGAGGTCATGTTCAAGGATGCGGATATCGCGAACATCCCGCTGAAGGAATTCAAGAAGAAGTATCGCGCGAACATCCAGATGATCTTCCAGGATCCCTATGCGTCACTGGATCCCAGAATGAGCATCCTGCAGCTGATCGAAGAGCCGATCAAGGTCAACAACAAGAGCCTCTCCAAGGCACAGGTTACGGAGAAGGCAAGAGAGATGATGGAGTTGGTCGGTCTTGCCAAGAGACTGGAAGGCGCCTATCCCCATGAGCTGGACGGCGGCCGCCGCCAGAGAATTGGTATCGCGAGAGCACTCTCCCTGAATCCGGAATTCATCGTCTGCGATGAGCCGGTCTCCGCACTGGACGTTTCCATCCAGGCGCAGGTTCTGAACCTGCTGCAGGATCTGCAGGAGCAGAGAGGACTGACCTACATGTTCATTACACATGACATGTCGGTTGTAAAGCACATCTCTGATGATATCGCGGTCATGTATCTTGGCCAGATGATCGAGAAGTGCAGCGCGGACCGTATCTTCCGTGATACGATCCATCCCTACTCACAGGCACTGCTGTCGGCGATCCCGATCCCGAATGTGCATGTGAAGCATGAGAGAATGGTCCTGAAGGGCGAGCTGACATCCCCGATCGATCCGAAGCCCTGCTGCCGTTTCGCGCAGAGATGCCCGTACGCGACAGACAAGTGCTTCGCGGAGGAGCCCAAGCTTCGTGAGATCCTGCCGAGCCACCATGTGGCATGCCACTTCGCAGAGAAGTTTGTTAAATAGAAGAGAAGAGGAATCCCGCAGATCCCGTAAGAGGTCTGCGGGATTCTTTCTGTTTTCCGCAGAGTGCGGCCGCGGGGCAATGACCTGTGGTATTGACAAAGTACAGAATCAGCAGTATACTCCAGAGAGTGTTAATAAATTAACAACTGCTGAGCGGTTCTGTATTACAAAATGGAGGTTTGATTATGCAGAGATTTACATTGCCGAGAGATCTGTATCATGGCGAAGGTGCTATGGAAGCACTGAAGACACTGAAGGGCAAAAAGGCTATCGTATGTGTCGGCGGCGGCTCCATGAAGAGAGGCGGCTTCCTTCAGAAGGCGATCGATTACCTGAAAGAAGCAGGCATGGAGGTTGATACCTTTGAAGGGATCGAGCCGGATCCGTCTGTCGAGACCGTTATGAAGGGTGCCCAGAAGATGCTGGAGTTTGAGCCGGACTGGATCGTTGCCATGGGCGGCGGCTCACCGATCGATGCTGCCAAGGCAATGTGGATTAAGTATGAGTATCCGGAGATCACATTTGAGGAGATGTGCAAGGTCTTCGGAATTCCGGAACTGAGAAAGAAAGCTCATTTCTGCGCGATTACCTCCACCTCCGGAACGGCCACTGAGGTTACCGCGTTCTCGATCATTACGGACTATTCCAAGGGAATCAAGTATCCGATCGCTGACTTCGAGATCACTCCGGATGTCGCGATCGTAGACCCGGCCCTGGTCGAAGGTCTGCCGAAGAAGCAGGTCGCTCACACCGGTATGGATGCCATGACCCACGCGATCGAGGCCTATGTCTCTACCGCAAACTGCGAGTACACCGATGCGCTGGCGCTTCATTCCATGAAGCTGATCAACCAGGTTCTCGTGGATTCCTACAATGGAGATATGAACGCAAGAGCAAAGATGCATGACGCACAGTGCCTTGCAGGACAGGCATTCTCCAATGCACTGCTCGGCATCGTCCATTCGATGGCTCACAAGACCGGCGCGATCTTCGCGGACTACGGCGCTCACATCATCCATGGCTCTGCCAATGCCATGTATCTGCCGAAGGTCATCGCTTTCAACGCGAAGGACCCGGTTGCGAAGAAACGCTATGGCGTCTGCGCGGATTACATGGGAATCCCCGGAGCCAATGATGACGAGAAGGTCGCGAATCTGATCGCCCGCCTGCGCGAGATGAATGATCTCATGAATATTCCGCACTGCATCCAGCACTATGGCAAGGATTCTTATCCGACAGAGGTCGGCTTTGTTCCGGAAGAGGTCTTCCTGGAGAGACTGCCGGAGATCGCTAAGAATGCGATTGCTGATGCCTGCACAGGCTCCAATCCCAGACAGCCGTCCCAGGAGGAGATGGAGAAGCTCCTGAAGTGCTGCTACTATGATCTTGACGTCGATTTCTGATGACTGAGGACATCTGACGAGCAGATTACACATCAAACTGCACAGAGTAGTATCGATCCCTTCCGCACTTAACAGCGGAAGGGATTTTTATATGCCGGAGCCTGCGGGTATATTATTTCCCTGACAGGATGTGGTATACTATCTGATAATTGTGGCAATGTGCGCCTAAAAAGGATGCGCTTCCCGGAATACCGGGGCAGTCCTGTCAGGAGGAGAAAATGAAAAAAGACAGCTTTTATATGCCTGCAAGAGTCCTGTGCCAGGATGACGTGGTGAGAAAGTCTGCCGGCGAGCTGAAGAAGTTCGGGCGCAAGGCACTGATCGTAACGGGAAAGCATTCCGCGGACAGGTGCGGTGTATACGCGGATCTGTGCGCGGCGCTGGAGGAGGCAGGCACTCAGTACTGCCGGTTCAGCGACGTGGAACCCAATCCTTCCGTCCAGACTATTATGAAAGCCCGGGACTACGGACTTGAAGAGGGCGTGGACTTTGTGATCGGCGCCGGCGGCGGTTCGCCCATGGACGCTGCGAAGGCCATCGCTCTGATGATCCGCCATGCGGATAAGGGAGCGGACTATCTCTATACGGCAGGGGCAGACGGATCAACCCTACCCGTGGTCTGCATACCGACGACCTGCGGAACGGGTTCGGAGGTGACCGGAGTCTCCGTTCTGTCCAATGACAAGCTGCAGACCAAGAAGTCTATCCCGTTCAAGATCTTCCCGCAGCTGTCACTGATCGACGGGAAATACCTTCAGTACGCAGACCGCAGGACCCTGTGCAATACCGGGTTTGACGCTCTGGCGCACCTGTTTGAGAGCTATATCAATTCATCTGCGACCCAGATGTCCAGACTGATCGCGGAGGACGGCATGCGTATCTGGAAGAACAATCTCCCGGTGCTTCTGGGAGAAAGGGAGCTGGACGCAGAATCCGCCGAGAGCCTTATGAAGGCAGCCATGCTGGGCGGAATGGCGATCGCGCATACGGGGACCAGCCTTCCCCATGGCCTGAGCTACGCACTGACCTATCATCTCAATGTGCCCCACGGGCAGGCCGTGTGTTTCTTCATGGCCGGCTATCTTGAGGCGGCTGATCCGGATGACTGCGCGCGGGCCCTGGAGCTGTCGGGATTTGAGAGTGTGGAGCAGTTTGGCGAGATCTATAAGAAGTGCTGCCACCTGCCGGATGTTCCGCGGGACGTCCTTGAAAAGACACTGGACGCATGCACCGCAGACCTTGCGGCAG
The DNA here is from genome assembly GCA_902765725.1 of uncultured Lachnospiraceae bacterium. Lineage (GTDB taxonomy): Bacteria > Bacillota > Clostridia > Lachnospirales > Lachnospiraceae > Porcincola. The sequence continues at coordinate 60,670 of CACXAT010000005.1, forward strand.
ACCCGGCCAAGTGCGCCAAGGCTCCGTTTACTGTAGACAGAGAACTGCTCGGCAGGATCGCATACAGAAGCCTTACGGTCTGATGCGCCGCCGGCCGTAGTCTGAAAGAGGCAGAGAATACATGAGTTGGGAATGGTTGGATCTTGTGACCGGTTATCTGAATCCGGATGCACTGATCGGGTGTAAAGACAGCATCACAGCGATGAGCCCATGGCTTCAGGGAATCCTGGTCGGGGCGGTGTTTCTTCTGGCAGGAGGAGCAGTACTTGAACTGTTCTTCGGCCTGAAGATGCAGAGGTTTGCCAGATGTATGGCCGGACTGTCGGTCGGGTTTGCCGTCTGCTTTGTGATCCTGTGCGGATATACACAGACCGAACCGGTCAGAATGGTGCTGTATTCACTTCTGGCAGGCGTGGCAGCCGGACTGCTGTACGCATTTCTGGAGCGGGGGTACCGTTTTGTCCAGGGCTTTCTCTTTGGATGCGCGCTGGCGTCCTGGCTGGTGCCGGAGATTCTGAAGATGAGCCCGGATGATAATCCCGGCAGAATCCTGAGGCTGGTGATCGCGGCTGCGGCAGGCTGTGTATGTGCCCTTCTGGCAAAGCGGCTTCGCCCGGTGCTGTCCGCGCTTCTGGGCGGCACCATACTCGGACTGCTGGCAGAGGCGCTCATACCCTATGAGACCATACCGTTTCTGTATGAGAATCTGCACCTGTCAGAGGGCATGTACCGGAATCTTCTTCCCCTTGTGCTGGCAGGCCTCGGGCTCCTGGCGCAGGTGCCGCAGTGGGTGAACCTGATCCGGGAGGAGAAGGAGAAAGCGGCCCTGCAGGCGGCCGCAGAGCTTTCGCAGGCTTCCTCGGCCGGAGAGGGCGAAGGCAGTGAAGACAGGAAAAACAGTGAAGACGGTGAAGGCGAAGAGAGCAGAGCCCGGGGAGAGAAAGAGAACACTGAGACAGAGAACGGTCAGATGCCTTCGGGGCTGAGTGTAGCTCAGGCGGAGGCAGTTCTTGTGGAGAAGGCAAGAGAGCTTGCCCTGGCGGCAGCCAGAAATGTAGAAGAGATCAGGCTCCGGGAGCGGTATGAAGATGTGGCCGAGGGCCTGTACAGCGCCGAGGCGGCAGCCGGGAGACTGGGAGTGAGTGTGGACCAGTTCCTGGAGGGTATGAAGCAGAGCGGCTATGCACTTCCGGAAGCGACCGGGCAGCCGGACGAAGAGCCTGAGAGCGCAGATACGAAGGAGCAGCCGGGCGAAGAGCCTGAGAGCGCAGATACGAAAGAGCAGCCGGAGGCTGCAGAGAAGACGGAAGGAGAGACGGATGGGCTGGTTCGAGAAGAAGGTCCTGATCTACCGCAGGAGGGACAGACAGACCTGGGAGAAGATCAGGGAAGTTCTGAGTAAGGAAGGCATTCGTTTCAGCGCTTCTCATTATGAGCAGGATAATATCCCGGTGGGCGGATACAGTGCGATGGATCCGCGCAACTTCGGCAAAGGGGGAAGGATCGACAGGCAGATTTACACGGTGCGTGTAAAGGAATCAGCTGCCACGTCCGCCCGGGAGGCGCTCAGGAGCGCCGGCATCGTGGCTGAGGTGGAGGATGTCGAGAGCCTCACCAGGGATGCTTCCAGGAAGTATAAGGATATCAGATACTGATTGCGTCACAGATACCAGGGTCAGAGAGGAACACAGAATGGAAAAGGATAGTACCGAAGAACTGATCAGACAGATACAGAAGACCAGGCAGGAGCTGGCATCCAGCCTGTACAATGATTTCTTCAGCGTGCCTGCAGGTCCGCAGAGTCAGCCCGGCAGTACCTCCGGGTCAGGAGACCAGACATCCGGCAGCGGGGACGGTTCGCCGGCAAGGCCCCAGGACAATGACCCGGGTGCGCAGCCTCAGGCGCAGACCTCCCAGGGGCAGGACAGCGCACAGGCAGCGAAGGAACCCGAAGAGGATCCGATGGAGACGCTCAACTCCCTGATCGGCCTGGAGAAGATCAAGCATGATGTGAAGGAACTGACGGACTTTGCCAGGATCCAGAAGGCAAGAAAGGATGCGGGGCTGAAGTCGGTGCCGGTATCCCTTCATCTGGTCTTCACCGGAAACCCCGGTACCGGCAAGACAACGGTGGCCAGGATCCTCGCCAAGCTCTATGCCCAGATCGGCATCCTGTCGAAGGGACAGCTGGTGGAGGTGGACCGGTCCGGACTTGTGGCCGGCTATATAGGGCAGACTGCCCTGAAGACCCAGGAGCAGATCCAGAAGGCGCTGGGCGGAGTTCTGTTTATCGACGAGGCATACGCGCTGGCTTCCAGGAAGGAAGACTTCGGTCAGGAAGCCATCGATACGATCCTGAAGGCCATGGAGGATCACCGAGATGACCTGATCGTGATCGTCGCAGGCTACACGGGGCCGATGGAAGAGTTCATTAACAGCAATCCGGGGCTTCGGAGCCGGTTTAACAAGTACATCGAATTCCCGGATTACACCCTCGACGAACTCATGGGGATCTTCGACCTGAATCTGAAGAAGTATGACTATACCATCGAGGAAGAGACCCGGGGACATGTGCGGGAGAGGCTGGCTTCGGAGAAGCTTGCCGCCCTGGAGAACTTTGCCAACGCCCGCGCGGTCCGCAATCTCTTTGAGGAGATCATCACCAACCAGGCAAGGAGAGTTGCTTCGATGAAGGAGCCGACGCTGGAGGATCTGAAGATGCTCACCAACGAGGACCTGACAGACCCGGAGGAGGAGAACCTGGAGGCTGCGGCTTTTGTAAATGAGCTGGCCGAGGCGGAGCCGGAGCCGGAGGAGTAACGCGGGAAAGGAGCGGTATCCGTTATGTATTTTTTATTTCCGTTTATGCTGATCTTTTCGCTTCCGAATATCCTGATGGCCCTTGCGGCTGTCATTCCGGCCATCTGGCTTCTGGTTAAGGTGTACCGGATGGATTCGATCGAGAAAGAGCCGATGGGCCTGATCGTGAGGCTGATCGGCATGGGCATGCTCGCCACATTCCTTGCGATCGTGACGGAGACGATCGGCAGCGCGCTGATCAATGAATCAACGCTGCTTGGCAAGTTCCTGATGTATTTTGTGGTCGTGGCTCTGTCCGAGGAGGGCTTCAAGTACCTCCTTCTGAAGAGGACCACCTGGAGGAACCCGTCCTTCAATTATCAGTTCGACGGGATCGTCTACGCCGTTTCTGTCTCGCTGGGATTCGCGCTGCTGGAGAATATCTCCTATGTATTCTCCTATGGATTCTCCACCGCGGTGGTGCGCGCGTTTACTGCTGTTCCGGGACATGCCTGCTTTGGCGTGTTCATGGGCGTGTGGTACGGGCTTGCGAAGATGTATGCCAATCAGGGAGATCTGGCAGATGAGAGAAAGTGCCTGCGCATGGCAGTGCTGATTCCGGTGCTTCTGCACGGAGCCTATGACTTTATCGCGTCTCTGGAAGGAGACTATTCATGGATCCTGTTCATCCTGTTCGTGATCGGTCTGTTCTTCTACACCAACAGGCTTCTGAAGCGGCAGTCCGCGGCAGATGTCAGGATCGGCTGAGATGGAAGGGGAAACTGCAATCATATGAAGAATATGAAGAATACTGTATCAGAGAACCTGCGTATCATCCTTGCGTCCGGGTCGCCCCGGCGCACAGAGCTTCTGCATACGGCGGGGATCACCCATGAGGTGATCGTATCCGGAGCAGATGAAAATGTGAGCGAGGAGGTTCCCTCAAGGCTGGTGGAGAAGCTCTCCGCGCTGAAGGCCAGGGAGGTTTTCGAGCGGGTCGCGGATCAGGCGGACGGCGGGCAGATCGTTGTGATCGGCGCCGACACGGTGGTTGCCTGCGACGGCCAGATTCTGGGCAAGCCCCGGGACAGGGAGGACGCGGAGCGGATGCTCGAGATGCTGTCGGGAAGGGCGCATCACGTATACACGGGCGTGACACTGTGCGGCATCACAGATGGGAAAGAGAAGAAGATCACATTTTCCGAGGAGAGCGCGGTCCATGTGGCGAAGCTCTCCCGGGAGGAGATCTGGTCCTATATCGATTCGGGCGAGCCGATGGACAAGGCCGGCGCCTATGGCATACAGGGCTCATTTATGAAATATGTGACCGGTATTGAGGGAGATTATTTTAACATCGTCGGGCTTCCGGTCTGTCATCTGTACCAGGCCCTGAAACAGTTTTTGGGTCAGGAGTAAAATATCTGCTTTTCAGAACATTTACAATATGTTACATTAGTGTAAATGAATTATGAATTGAGGGCGGGATTATGAAAAGATGTAAGGCACTTCGTATATGGATGCTGGCGCTGGTGCTGATCGCCGCGGTGCCGGGTATCAAAGCACAGGCGGCATCGCTGACGGGTACGTTCAGGAATGCCGCGGGAACCACGCAGGTGACCGGCAAATGGAAGAAGGCAAAGAAGAAGGCCAAGTATTATTTCAAGACTTCTTCCGGCAAGCTGGTCAAAGGATGGCTGACGCTGCCTGACGGCACGTATTTCCTGAGAAAGAGCGGCTACCGGGCGACGGGGCAGGTCAAGATCGACGGAAAGTATTATTATTTCCGCAAGAACGGCAAGCAGAGGACCGGTACCATTACCATCAAGGGTACCACCTACTACTTTGACCCTGCCAACGGCGGCGCGAGAACAGAGCTTAAGACGGAAAAGGATAAGAAGCTGAGGAACACCTTCGGCGAGGACGGTACCTTCTATGACGCGAAGGGATTCCCGATCCGAAGGGCGACGCTGAAGAAGCTTCTTCAGACTGCGCTCAAGCCGGTCGGCCAGACGATGTACGTATGGGGCGGCGGCTGGAACCAGGTAGATACCGGGAACGGTCTGGAATCCACGACCATCGGTGTCTCTCCGCAGTGGAAGAAGTTCTTCGACAAGCAGAATTCCAGCTATGACTACCGCACGACCAGGTACCAGGTCCACAACGGCCTGGACTGCTCCGGCTTCGTCGGATGGGTCATGTACAATACATTTAATACCGAGAGCGGCCACGGCGGCTATGTCATGCTGGCCCAGAAGATGGCAAAGACCTATGCCAGCTGGGGCTGGGGAGCCTACAAGTCAGCCAGAGCCTTCAAGGACTGGAGAGCCGGCGATATCATGAGCCTTGCCTCCGGACATGTCTACATCGTGATCGGAAAATGCTCCGACGGCAGTGTTGTTCTGGTTCATTCCAGCCCGAAGGGGGTCATGATCAACGGTACGGTCACCCCGGCAGGAAAGATGAAGAGCAAGGCGTGGAAGCTGGCAAGAAAGTATATGAAGAAATACTATCCGGTATGGTATAAGAGATATCCGGATGTCAGCCGCGGTGTGAGCTACCTGACCAGCTATTCCCGCATGCGCTGGTACCTGGGAACCAAGGACAGCGTCATGTCTGATCCGGAAGGTCTTCGGAACATGGATGCCCAGCATGTCCTCAAGGCGATCTTCAATGAGTGACACTGCCGGCAGACAGAATAAAACAGCAGGAAACAGAAAATGCCGTACACCCGGGGTGTACGGCATTTATTAACAAGGACCTCAGTCAGTCACGGAAATCAAAAAAGCTTTTTACGGGAACACCAAGAACTTCAGCAATGTCAAACAGCTTTTCAAGCGAGATCGAAGTCGGCATATTCGGCGCTTCCAGATTGCTGATATGGGTACGGCTCAGGTTTACTGCCTCTGCAAGATTCTGCTGGGTAATTCCCTTTAACTTACGATAGTATGCAATCGTCAGGCCGAGCTGTTTGTATTGATTGATTCGCTGCTCTGTCATCATGGTACCTCCTGCAGATGAGTGACATCTATAATCTTTCCAGTCATATTAACACAGCAAATGTGGAATATCCAGTGGTAAATACAGGTTTTTGTGAATAAAAATGTACACATATGCACATTATATAGGATAATGCAACTAATAAGCAGGCAAAAAAGCACATGAAGAAAGGAATAAATTATGAACAAACCGAATAAAAAGGCGTATGTATTTGCTGCCCAGGGACTGGAGGAAATCGAGTGCCTGACCCAGGTGGACCTGCTTCGAAGGAGCGGCGTGGAAGTGGTCCTGACTGCAGTGGGAGGCGACCTGACCGTACGCGGCGCCCACGGGATTGTGATGCAGGCAGATGCCCTGATCGAGGACGTGGACCTGTCGGACGCGTCGGCGCTGATCCTGCCGGGAGGAATGCCCGGGACTCTGAACCTGCAGGCGGATGCCCTGCTGAGTGACGCGCTGAAGAAGGCAGCCGGGACTGATGTGTGGATCTGCGCGATCTGCGCGGCGCCGAGAGTTCCCGGAGAGATGGGACTTCTGGCCGGTCATACCGCGACCTGCTATCCGGGATGCGAAGAATACCTGACCGGTGCCGTGACCACGGAAAACGAAGTGGAGGTTTCCGGACAGTTCGTGACCAGCCGCGGCGTCGGTACCGCGATCGCGTTCGCGCTGAAGATCATAGAGCTTCTGCTGGGCACGGAGCAGTCAGAGAAGATCGGCAGATCCATCGTATACAGGGCCTGATGACACTGGCTGATTCATTTCATCAGGGGGAATGAGCATATTGCAGTATGAGCCTGTCCCGAAAGGGATGGGCTTTTTTGCAAAAATCTCAATTGTGTTCAACATTTCCCTGTGATATACTGATTGAACGGTTGCAAACAGGCTGAGGGAAAGCCACTGAACAAATACAAGAACGATATCGAAATGTAAGGAGCAAGAAGTTCATGAGCGTAACAGTTGAGAGAAAAGAAAACAATACAGCAGTGCTGACGATCGAGGTTTCTGCAGAGGATTTTATCAAAGCCGTTGAGAGAGTCTATCAGAGACAGAAGAAGAGCATCTCCATTCCCGGATTCCGTAAGGGCAAGGCTCCGAGGAAGATGATCGAGAAGCTGTACGGCAAGGCTGTTTTCTATGAAGATGCTGCCAACACGGTCCTGCAGGAGACCTATGACAATGCTGCAAAGGAGAGCGGAGAAGAGATCGTATCCCGCCCGCAGATCGATGTCACCCAGATCGAGGAAGGCAAGCCCTTCATCTATACCGCTACCGTCGCGCTGAAGCCGGAGGTTACTCTGGGCCAGTATCTTGGCGTAGAGGTTCCGAAGAAGGAGATCACCGTCTCCGAGGAAGAGATCAACGCAGACATCGACCGTGAGCGCAATCAGAATGCCCGTGATCTGGATGTGGATGATCGCCCGGTCAAGGATGGCGACCATATCAAGCTTAACTTTGACGGATATGTGGACGGAGCTCCCTTCGAGGGCGGCAAGGCTGAGGATTACGATCTGACGATCGGTTCCGGTTCCTTTATCCCGGGATTCGAAGAGCAGATCATCGGCAAGAACATCGGCGAAGACTTCGACGTAGAGGTCACCTTCCCGGAGGATTACCACGAAGAGTCCCTGAAGGGCAAGCCGGCTGTCTTCAAGTGCAGAGTAAACAGCATCTCCGAGCGTCAGGTTCCGGAACTGAATGACGATTTCGTACAGGATGTTTCCGAGTTTGACACCGTAGATGAGTACAAGGCGGACGTTGAGAAGAAGATCCGCGAGCGCAAGGAAGCTCAGGCGAAGTCTGAGAAAGAGACCGCTGCGGTCAAGGCTGCCGTGAAGAACGCGACCATGGACATCCCGGAAGCGATGATCGAAGAGCAGGCTTCCCGGATGGTGGAAGAGTTCGCGCAGCAGATCCAGTCCCAGGGCCTGTCCATGGATCAGTACATGCAGTTCACCGGACTTGACAATGCGAAGCTGATCGGCCAGATGAAGCCGCAGGCTACCGAGCGCATCCAGAACAGCCTTGTTCTTGAGGCGGTCGCGAAGGCTGAGAACATCGAGATCTCCGACGAGAGACTGGACGAGGAGATCACCAAGATGGCAGAAGCCTACAAGATGGAGAAGGAAAAGCTGTACGATCTGATGGGCGAGGAGTCCAAGAAGCAGATGAAGCAGGATCTGGCAGTTCAGGAAGCGGTTCAGAGGATCGCTGAGGCAGCTGTCGAGGTCGATATGCCGGAAGAAGAGCTGGACGTTCAGGAAGAGTCGGAGGAGAAATAATTCATGGCGTTAATTCCTTACGTAATAGAGCAGACATCCCGCGGAGAGAGGTCCTATGACCTGTACTCCAGGCTTCTGAAGGACAGGATCATCTTCCTGGGCGAAGAGGTCACGGATGTGTCTGCGAATATTATCGTCGCAGAGATGCTGTTCCTGGAGTCGGAAGACCCCAATAAGGATATCCATCTGTATATCAACAGCCCCGGCGGTTCTGTCTCCGCGGGCTGGGCGATCTACGACACGATGCACTACATCAAGTGCGACGTGTCCACGACCTGCATCGGGATGGCTGCCAGCATGGGCGCGTTCCTTCTTGCAGGAGGAACGAAGGGAAAGAGATTCGCACTTCCGAATTCCCAGATCATGATCCATCAGCCCTCCGGCGGTGCCCAGGGCCAGGCCAGCGATATCAAGATCCAGGCAGAGCAGATCATCGAGACCAGGAAGAGACTGAATCAGTATCTTGCACAGAACAGCGGACAGCCGATCGAAGTGATCGAGCGCGATACAGAGCGCGACCACTGGATGAGTGCCGAAGAAGCCCTTGCCTATGGCCTGGTCGACCAGGTGGTGACTTCCCGGTAATACAAGACTATAAGGGGAAACATGGCAAATAAGAATTTTGAGAAGATCAGATGCTCTTTCTGCAACAAGACAGAGGACCAGGTCCGCAAGCTGATCGCGGGACCGGGCGGTGTCTATATCTGCGATGAGTGCATAGACGTGTGCTCGGAGATCATGGACGAAGAGCTGGCGGAGGAAGAGGAAGAGCTTGCTGACAGCGATATCAATCTGCGTACGCCCAGAGAGATCAAGGAATTCCTTGACGAGTACGTGATCGGACAGGATGAGGCGAAGAAGACTCTCGCCGTTGCGGTCTACAACCACTATAAGAGGGTCCTGTCCAACAGCAGCGCGTCTCTGGGAGATGTGGAACTGCAGAAGAGCAACATCCTCATGCTCGGACCCACCGGTTCCGGCAAGACCTATCTGGCACAGACTCTGGCAAAGATGCTGAATGTTCCGTTTGCCATAGCGGATGCGACGTCTCTGACCGAAGCCGGATATGTCGGCGAGGACGTGGAGAATATCCTTCTGAAGCTGATCCAGGCGGCAGATTACGATATTGACCGTGCCCAGAGAGGCATCATCTATATCGACGAGATCGACAAGATCACCCGCAAGAGTGAGAATGTCTCCATCACCAGAGATGTCTCCGGTGAAGGCGTGCAGCAGGCGCTGCTGAAGATCATCGAAGGTACGCAGGCTTCTGTGCCGCCCCAGGGCGGAAGGAAGCACCCGCACCAGGAACTGATCCAGATCGATACCACCAACATCCTGTTCATCTGCGGCGGCGCTTTTGAAGGTCTGGACAAGATCATCGAGAGCCGCATGGATACCAAGTCGATGGGATTCATGGCCGATATCACGCAGAAGCGGGAGGAGAACATCGGTGAGATCCTCAAGAAGGTTCTCCCGCAGGATCTGATCCGTTTCGGACTGATTCCGGAGTTCATCGGACGTGTACCGATCGTTGTCAGCCTGAACGCCCTTGACCGTGACGCGATGATCCGGATCCTCACAGAGCCGAAGAACGCGATCATCCGCCAGTACCAGAAGCTGTTCGAGCTGGACGGCGTGGAACTGACCTTCGAGAAGGAAGCGATCGAGGAGATCGCGGACAAGACCATCGAGCGCAAGATCGGCGCCAGAGGCCTTCGTTCCATCATCGAGAATTCCATGCTTGACATCATGTTCGAGCTTCCCAGCGATAAGAACGCTGTCAGCTGCGTGATGACGAAGGAAGCCATCGACGGCTCCTCCAGACCCGAGATCGTCTACAAGGATGAGGCGGAAGAATCCGGGGACGAGGCATCGACCAGATCCAGGCGCGGAAGAAAGATAGTTGAAGAGACAGCGTGATCGCTGTTTAAGTGAGCATAGAGCAGGGTTGTCACACGTGGTGCGGCAGCCCTGTATTTGCAGAAGGAAACACACATGAAGATAAGAGACGCGAAGCTGAATATCGTCTGCGGCTATACCAGCTCCAGACCCGAGACGGACCTTCCGGAGATTGCATTTGCAGGACGATCCAACGTCGGCAAGTCTTCCCTGATCAATGCCCTGATGCAGAGAAAGCGGCTGGCAAGAGTCGGAGAGACGCCTGGCAAGACACGGACCATCAACTATTATCTGGTGGATGCCCTGATCGAAGAGGAGAGTGAGGTCTTTCACCTGGTCGACCTTCCGGGGTACGGCTATGCCAACGTCTCCCTGGATGAGAAGGCCAGATGGGGAAAGATGGTGGAGCGGTATCTGAAGACTTCGGATAACCTGCGTGCCGTATTCCTCCTGGTGGACATCCGCCATGAGCCCAATGCCAACGACCGGCAGATGTACGACTGGATCACGGCAAGCGGGTACCAGCCGATCATCATCGCCACCAAGTCGGACAAGGTCAAGAGGAGCCAGTTCCAGAAGCAGATGAAGCTCATCCGGGAGGGCCTCAGGGCCCCTAAGGATACGGCCGTGCTCCCATTTTCCGCCCAGAACGGTGCCGGAAGAGAAGAGATCTGCGGAAAGATAGAAGAAATTCTGACAAAAGAGCCTCCAACTGCAGATATTCCTTGAATAACTCCTGACAGAGCAGAGAATATCTGGTACAATTATTCGGATGTAATGGTCTTTTGACCGGAAACCAGCAGATCTGAGAGGGACATGATGGAGGGATGAATATGAATAAGCGATCTGTTTTGCGTACATTGCTGGCGGCAGCTGTATTTACTCTGATGATGAGCATCGGTGTATGGGCAGAGGCCTATGGACCGAATATACAGCTTTCAACCTCGGTTCTGGATACAGATGTAGTTGCTACTGACAGCACGATGCTGCACAGACTGGAAGTTCCCAGCGACGGTGTGGTTTCCTTTACCGGCGTAGAGTACAGTTCCTACAGCAACAACAAGTACGGACTGAGTTTTTCACTGCTGTCATCCTCGTTTACTCCGATTAACCGTTATGGTTCTTCTTCCACCTACGTGAACGGTGCGGATGTGAATTCCAGCAGTTTCAGCAGAGAGTATGCGCTGAAAAGGGGGACCTACTTTATCCGTGTGACCAATACAAAGTACTATACGATCAGGACCCTGTTTACGGCAGCGAATGATCAGGGCGGCCTGTCAAAAAAGAAAGCAGCGACTCTGAAGCGCAAGGCCCAGAAGTCCTGTGTGTTCGGCGCAGGCGAGACCTATGATAAAGCAGAATGGTTCAAGATCAATCTGACAAAGCCCAGAAAGCTTACGCTGGAGGTCACCGCGCACGGTGATGCTTCCTACAGAGTCACCTTCTCCGGTCCGAAGCCCTACAAAAAAGGGGACGTAAGCTATGTCAGCTCCGGAAATGTGATGACGGCAAAGTACTGGATCCGGAGAGGAAGAAAGAAGCTGAAGCTCAAGAAGGGCAAATATTATGTGAAGATTCAGCGGAGCAGCAATAATGTATCCGGGTACTGCACTGTGAAGTGGTGGTAAATCGGACCGCAGGCCGCTGAGGCTTTAGAATTAATCAGTTACAGGAGTATACACCATGAGTAAAAAGGAACTTGCGAAGACTTACAATCCGTCCGGGATGGAAGACGCGATCTACCAGTCCTGGATGGACAAGGGATATTTCCACGCGAAGGTGAATCCGGACAAGAAGCCGTTCACCATCGTTATGCCGCCGCCAAATGTTACCGGCCAGCTGCATATGGGACATGCACTTGACAATACGCTTCAGGACATCCTGATCCGCTGGAAGAGAATGCAGGGCTATGAAGCTCTGTGGCAGCCCGGTACGGACCATGCCGCGATCGCGACCGAGGTAAGGGTCACGAACATGCTCAAGGAGAAGGGCATCGACAAGCATGAGATCGGGCGTGAGAAATTCCTGGAATACTGCTGGGACTGGAAAAATGAGTACGGCAGCCGTATCCTGAACCAGCTCAAGAAGCTGGGCTCCTCCGCAGACTGGGAGAGAGACCGCTTCACGATGGATGAGGGCTGTTCACGCGCGGTCGAGACAGTCTTCTGCAAGCTCTATGAGAAGGGCTGGATCTACAAGGGAAGCCGGATCATCAACTGGTGCCCGAAGTGCCAGACCTCTCTGTCTGACGCTGAGGTAGAGCACGAGGATCAGAACGGTTTCTTCTGGCATATCAATTACCCGGTGGTCGGGGAAGAGGGACGCTTCGTAGAGATCGCTACGACCCGTCCGGAGACCATGCTGGGTGATACGGCTGTGGCCGTAAACCCGGAGGATGAGCGCTATCAGGATCTGGTAGGCAAGACTCTGGAGCTTCCGCTGACCGGAAGACAGATCCCGGTGATCGCGGATGCGTACGTGGACAAGGAATTCGGAACCGGCTGCGTGAAGATCACGCCCGCCCACGACCCGAATGACTTTGAGGTCGGCAAGCGCCACGGTCTGGAAGAGATCAATATCCTCAATGACGACGCGACCATGAACGGCCTGTGCGGCAAGTATACCGGCATGGACCGCTACGAGGCACGCAAGGCGATCGTAGAGGATCTCAAGGAACTCGGCCTGCTGGTGAAGGTGGTGCCGCATACCCATGCGGTCGGTACCCATGACCGCTGCCATACGACGGTCGAGCCGATGATCAAGCCCCAGTGGTTTGTGAAGATGGACGAGATGGCAAAGGCAGCGCTGGACGTGGTGAAGACGGAAGATCTGAACTTCGTGCCGGAGCATTTTGACAAGACCTATATCCACTGGCTTGAGAACATCAAGGACTGGTGCATCTCCAGGCAGCTGTGGTGGGGACACCGCATCCCGGCCTACTACTGCGATTCCTGCGGAGAGGTGGTCGTGCATGCAGGCGGCGCGCCCTCAGTGTGCCCGAAGTGCGGATGCACTCATTTCACACAGGATGAGGATTCCCTGGATACCTGGTTCTCCTCGGCGCTGTGGCCCTTCTCCACGCTGGGATGGCCGGACAAGACCCCGGAGCTGGAGTACTTCTATCCGACGGACGTTCTGGTGACAGGCTACGATATCATCTTCTTCTGGGTCATCCGCATGGTATTTTCCGCTCTGGAGCAGACCGGGAAGAGCCCGTTCAAGTACGTGCTGATCCACGGCCTGGTCCGCGATGACAAGGGCCGCAAGATGTCCAAGTCCCTGGGCAATGGAATCGACCCGCTGGAGATCATTGACAAGTACGGTGCCGACGCTCTGCGCCTGACACTGGTTACCGGCAACGCTCCCGGCAATGACATGCGTTTCTACTATGAGCGCGTGGAGAATTCCAGGAACTTTGCCAATAAGATCTGGAACGCGACAAGATTCATATTGATGAATCTCGATAAGAGCGACGTTCCGGAAACTATCGATCCCGATATGCTGACCGGCGCGGACCGCTGGATCCTGTCCAGAGTCAATACACTGGCGAAGGAAGTCACCGAGAACATGGACAAGTTCGAGCTGGGCATCGCTGTCCAGAAGGTCTATGACTTCCTGTGGGATGAGTTCTGCGACTGGTATATCGAGATGGTGAAGCCGCGTCTGTACTCGGAAGAGGATCCGACCAAGGCCGCTGCTCTGTGGACCCTGAAGCAGACCCTGGTGCAGGGACTGAGGCTCCTGCATCCCTTCATGCCGTTCATCACAGAGGCACTCTACCAGTCTGTGAATGATACCGATGACTCCATCATGGTATCCCCGTGGCCGGTATACAAAGAAGAGTGGAACTTTGCTTCAGAAGAGACAGAGATCGGAACGATCAAGGATGCAGTCCGCGCGATACGCACGGTCCGCACCTCCATGAACGTGGCGCCTTCCAGAAAGGCGAAGGTCTATGTGGTCTCCCAGGATGCGGGTATCCGGAAGATCTTCGAGAAGGGCCGCCTGTTCTTCGCGTCTCTGGGCTCCGCTTCAGAGGTGATCGTACAGGAGGATAAGAGCGGTATCGCCGATGACGCGGTCTCCACGCTGATCCACAATGCTTCGATCTATATCCCGATGGAAGAGCTCGTTGATATCGCGAAGGAGATCGAGCGCCTGGAGAAGGAGCGCGCGAAGCTCGAGGGCGAACTGAAGCGCTCCAACGGCATGCTGAAAAATGAAAGATTCCTCTCCAAGGCCCCCGCACAGAAGGTCGAGGAGGAGAAGGCGAAGCTTGCGAAGTATCAGAAGCTGATGGATCAGGTGACAGAGCGCCTGAGCCAGCTGAGAAAATAAATCTGAGAGAATAGATTGAGATTCCCTGCTCCGGATCAGAACCGGAAGGAAGACCGATCCCCCCGGCCGTGAGAAACGGCCGGGGGATCTTTTTGTGTGAAGCAGAGAGCGCCTGCGGTCAGGCTGGCAGAGAGCGTCGGCAGCCTGTTAAGAAAAACTTCAGAAAGATACAGAAAACATCCGCACGACAGAGCGGCAGGCGGATGCTACAATACAATCAGCTTACAGATTCGAGCGAAGCCAACGTAGAGGGGGACAGACAGTATGAAGAGAGAGAAGTTGAGTTTCCGGCCGCACCTCGTGCCGCTGTGCGCATTGGTCATGATCGCCGCAGCCCTTCTGGTGACGAAGCCGCAGACTGCCAGAGCAGATAATGTATACGGATATCTGCTTCCGGAGAGCAGCTACACCTATCTGGATGCTTCCGTCGTATCTTCATGGCCGGCGCAGGTAGTGTGCTATGCCAAGAATGAGATCTATGCCAGAAACGGCAGGCAGTTTGTATCGACTGAGCTGCAGAACTGGTTCAACATGCAGTACTGGTATACACCGATCTATACCCCGACGCAGTTCTCGGATTCCATGCTGAATGTGTATGAGACCGCGAACGTGCGGATGCTCTCGGACCGCGAGGCCGCCCTGGGGATGTATGCCCTGGATACTCCGGGGTACAGCTACAATGTAGTCTATCAGTACCTCAGCTCCACCACCGGGACGACACAGTACTACGTCAATCCCTACACCTATATCTTCTATGACAGCAATACGAGACTGCTGACAGAGTCGGACGTGGCGGGACTTACAGCCCAGGAAGCCTGCTTTGCCAAGAATGAGATCTATGCCAGAAGAGGATATATCTTCGTCTCGACGGAGCTGTCGGATTACTTTAACGCCAAGAACTGGTACTGGGGAACGGTAGATTCCTCCGGATTCTCCCCGTCGGTGTTCAATTCCTACGAGGTGGCGAACGTCGAGCTTCTCCAGCGCAGGGAGAATGAGCTCTCTCCGGGCGGATACGTGCTGGATCAGCCGGGGTACTCCTACCAGAACATCGGAGCCTACTCCTCCGGGAATATCATCCAGGCCACCCAGTCAGACTACATCTTCTACGACAGCGCGGTGCGCAGCCTGACCGACGCGGAGGTATCCAGCCTGTCGCTGCAGATGATCTGCTACGCGAAGAATGAGATCTACGCAAGGAGAGGCTATATCTTCCAGTCACAGGAGCTGAGAGACTACTTCGGAAGCAAGTCCTGGTACTATCCCAAGGTGCCGGCATCGGCTTTCTCCGATCAGGTATTCAACAGCATCGAGATCGCGAATATCGCCCTGTTGAAGAAGTATGAGTATTCCATCAATCCGAACGGGTATCAGCTCTACTGATGTCCCGTAGGGAACAGGATAAGAATTAATTATGAAGAATGCGCAGGCAGGATAATTGTCCGTTTCGGCAAACTCCTGCCTGCGTTATACTATGAATAACGGCTACAGGCAGACATACAGGAGTGTATATATGGCTTTGCGACTGATCCTCGGCTCTTCCGGAAGCGGCAAGAGCCGCCTGTTGTTTGACACGGTACTGAAGCGTGCTCAGGAACATCCTGAAGGACGCTTTATCGTGCTGGTCCCGGAGCAGTTCACCATGCAGACCCAGCGCGATCTGGTGGAACTGAGCAGCTGCGGAGGGATCCTCAATATCGACGTGCTCAGTTTCACCCGGCTTGCCTACAGGGTCTTTGAACAGACCGGGGTTGAGAGAAGGGCGGTGCTGAGCGAGACCGGCAAGAGCCTGCTGCTGCGCCTGATCGCCGCAAGAGAAGGGTCAGAGCTTGCGCTGCTGTCCGGAATCCTGGACAGGCCCGGCGTCATCGGGGAAATGAAATCGATCCTCTCTGAGCTGGACCAGTATGGCATCACGCCGGACACGCTCTCAAAGCTGCAGGCAGAGCTTGCCGCAAGTCCGGGGAGCCAGCGCCTCTCCCGCAAGCTGGAAGAGATCCGGCTTCTCCAGGAGGCCTTTGAGAGATACCAGTCAGATCATTTTATCACCGGTGAAAAACTGCCCAGAGTGCTGTGCGCGAAGGCGCCGCTGGATCCGACCCTGAAGGGGGCCGAGCTGTATCTGGACGGATACACCGGCTTTACGCCTGCACAGCTTGACGTCATAGAGACGCTGCTTCCCATCGCGGCGGACATCACCGTCACGGTTACGATCGACCCTCAGGTGAAGGAGCTTCGGGCGGAGGATCCCATCCGTGCCTTTGAAACGGGCACCTACAGGGGCTATGAACTGTTCGCGCTCTCCAGACGGACGATCGCGTCGCTGATCGAGGCTGCAAGACGCTGCGGCGTATCCATCGAGAGCCCCTGGGTCCTGGACGGATCCGTCGGGAGGCTGAAGAGGGGAAGCGAGCTTGACTGGCTGGAGCGCCACCTCTTCCGACAGGGAAGAGCAGGCCGGGAGCCGTATGCGGCGCCCGGGGCCGATTGTCAGAACACTTACGCAGCGCCCGGGGCCGATTGTCAGAACACTTACGCGGCACCCGGAACCGATGGTCAGAGTCCGAATGGGGCACCCTGCCCGGAAGACCAGGATCTGCAGAGGCAGCAGATCCTGCTTCGAAGCTGCGCGGATCCCTGGGATGAGGCTGTGTCGGCGGCGGTGACGGTTAGAGAGCTTCTGGGGAGGGGCATGCGGTATCGTGACATTGCCATCGTCTGCGGAAGCATGAAGGAGTATTCGGAATACATCAGAAGGGCATTTGATACCTACGAGATTCCGTATTTCATCGACCAGTCCTCACCGGTGATCCTGAACCCGGCGTTTGAATATGTGGAGAGCTGCATCGATGTTCTGGAGAAGAATTATTCCTATGAGAGCGTCATGCGGCTGATCCGGACCGGACTGGTTCCGGGAGCTTCGAAGGAGGAGGCGGATCTTCTGGAGAATTATCTTCTTGCCGCCGGGATCCGGGGAAGAAAGGCCTGGAGCAGCCCATTTACCAGGAAGACCAGAAAGCAGGATGAGACCCTGCGTCTGGCTGCGGAGCGCGCAAGGGGCGCTTTTATGGAGAAGTTCCTGCCCTTTGCGGAGGTGATGAAGAGAGGAAAGGCACCCCTTCGGGAGAGGGCGGCGGCTCTGTGGCAGTTCATACTCGACTGCGATATCCCCGCGAAGATGGAGGAGCTGGGAGAGGCCTGCGCGCAGGAAGGCAGACAGGACAGGGCCGCGGAGTACGGACAGGTGGTCCGGGTGATCGCCGATGTCCTGGATGAGGCGGCTGAACTGATCGGGGACGAGCCCGTGACCCGCAGGCAGTTCATGGACATCCTCAAGGCCGGCTTCTCGGAAGCGAAGATCGGCATCATCCCGCCCGGGATCGATGAGGTCCATGTGGGCGATCTGCAGAGGACCCGGCTTGAGCATATCCGGGCGGTCCTGTTTCTGGGGCTCAATGACGGCTTTGTTCCTCCCAGAAGGACCCGGGGCGGCGTCCTGAATGATATGGAGCGGGAGACCCTGAAGGAGCGCCATGTGAGGCTCGCCCCCACCGCCAGGGAGGATGCCAATATACAGCAGTTTTATCTGTATCTGACGCTGACCAAGCCGTCGGATCTTCTTGTGCTGTCCTGGTCGGAAGCCGACAGAAAGGGCGGTGAGATGAGATGCGCGTCGGTGGTGACCTCCATCCGGAAGCTGTTTCCGGCCAGGGGGCTTCTGAGCGCTGCGTCCCAGAAACCTTATTACGCAGTTACCTCCCGAAGGACCGGATTGCCGGTTCTTGCGGGGGCGCTCTCTGACTGGCTCTGGAGTGATCAGGAGACGGCTCTTCGCCGGGAGGCGGAGCTCAGAGAGCTTCTGAGGATCTACAGAGAACCGGGGGGCGCCTGGCAGCAGGAGGCGCTGGCACTGCTTGCAAAGGCTGGCAGCAGCGCCATGTCTGCAGACATCGATCCTGAGACTGCCGCCAGGCTGTATGGCAGTGTTCTTCGCGGCAGCATCTCAAGACTTGAGGAATATGCCCTCTGCCCCTTCAGGCAGTTTGCCAGCTACGGGCTGGAGCTGAGGGAGCGGGAGGAATACACCATAGAGAGCAGCGATACCGGCAATCTCCTGCATGCTTCGATGGAGATCTTCTCCAGGAGGATGAAGGAGAATCCCGAGGGCTATACCTGGGACACCATCCCCGATGAGGTGAGGGACGAGTGGGCCCGGGACGCGCTGGCCCAGGCACTGGGGACGCAGAATGCGGAGCTGTACCGGGATTCTGCGAGAGGCATGGACACGATGGAGCGCTGCCGCGGGGTTGTGGAGCGGACGGTCCGGACGATCCAGGCCCAGGTGCGCCGGGGGCTGTTTGTGCCGGCAAGGTTTGAGGTGGAATTCAACTCGGCTGATGAGATGACCGGGATCGGTCATCTTCCGGGAGGCGCGCAGCTGCAGCTTCGGGGAAGGATCGACCGGATCGACGAGTGCGAGGATGAGAAGAGCAATACGGTCTACGTGAAGGTGATCGACTACAAGTCCTCTGAGACAACGACAGATCTTGAACGCTTTATCACCGGAGAGCAGCTTCAGCTGATCGTGTACATGGACGCGGCGGCAAGGCTGGAGCAAAGATCAGACAGCAGCCGCACCGTAGTCTGCGCAGGGCTGTTTTACTATGAGATGCAGGATCCGATCCTGAAGTCAGACAGCGCCGGGGAGGACCCGGAGAGTGCCATGCTCCGGGAGACGAGGGTCAGAGGACTTCTGAACGCGGATCCGGAGGTGCTTCAGAGACTGGACAGGACGCTTATGCCCGGCAGCAGCTCCCTGGTGATCCCTGCGAGGCTGAATAACGACGGGTCGCTGAGGAGCAATTCCAATGCTTTGACCACGCAGCAGATCGATGAGCTGCGTGCGTATTCCAGGGTCAGGATGAGGCAGATCGCATCCTCGATCCTGGAGGGGGAGATCCGGCCTGTGCCCTCCAGAGGCTCCGGCAGCACTGCCTGCGATTACTGCAGCTACGGTGATGTCTGCCATTTCAATGCCCGGGAGCGGGGCATGGCATATAACGAGAGAATCAAGAGAGACGACGCACAGAGGTGGTCTGCCATCAGAGATGCGATCCATCCGCAGGAAGAGGGAGCGGACAGGACCGGAGGTACACAGAATGGCTGATAATGTGAGATGGACATCTGAACAGCGAAGCGTGATCGACTCCAGGGATCAGTCACTTCTGGTCAGCGCCGCCGCGGGGAGCGGGAAGACGGCTGTACTGGTGCAGAGGATCCTGGACCAGATCCTGGATCCCCTCCATCCGGCAGATATCGACCGGATGCTGATCGTGACCTTCACGAAGGCTGCCGCCGCGCAGCTTCGTGAGAAGATCCGGAGCAGGCTGGAGGATGTGCTGGAGGAAGCTCTGGCTGCGGGGGATGAGCGGCTGATGGATATGGCCTCCCGGCAGATATCCCTGCTTGCCCAGGACCATATAGAGACCATCGACCGGTTCTGCAAGGAGGTAGTGCTGGATCATGCCGACCAGATCGGGATCGATCCATCGTTTCGGATCGGCGATGACGGGGAGCTGAAGCTGCTCCAGTCGGAGGCGTCCTCGCAGGTGATCGAGGAGGCTTATGGCGCTGAGGACGGGCAGTGGGCCGGGGACTTTCGGGACTTCTCGCGGCTCTATGCACCGGGGAAGACAGACCGGAGGCTGGAGGAGCTCATCCTCCGGTTCTACGGATTCTCCCAGTCCCACCCATTTCCCCGAGCCTGGAGACAGGAGTGCGCAGTCAATTACAGGGCGGACGCGTCAGACTGTGAGTGGATGAAGAGCTTTCTGTCCTCCGTCCGGATGAAGATCGGCGAGTTTCACGATCTGCTGCGTCATGCGCTGCAGGTATGCACTCAGACCGGAGGCCCTGTTCATTATCTGGATGCCCTGGAGGATGATGACCGGCTGCTCAGTGCGCTGGAGGACTGCGGCAGCGCGCAGGACTATCGGAAGATCCTGGCGAATCTTAGCTGGACGACACTTGGCCGCGCGAAGAAGAACGGGCCCTACGTGGACCCGGCAAAGCAGGAATACGTGAAGTCTGCCCGGGGCGAGGTGAAAGACGGCCTGAAGGATTTGTACAAGAAGATGTTCCCGCTGCCGGAGGAGGATACGGATCTTCTGCGGATGCAGACCGCCCGGTACATGGATGTGCTCGTGCGCCTGACGGATGCCTTTGAAGATGCCTTCTCCCGAATGAAAGAGGACAGAAATATCGCCGACTTTTCCGATGTTGCCCACAATGCGCTCCGGATCCTGATCCGGACGGATGAGAGCGGCCTTGCGGTGAGAGATGAAGAGGGCAGGTATGTTCCGACGCAGACAGCGCTGGAGTATGCCGGCTATTTTGAACAGATCTACATTGATGAATATCAGGATTCCAATCCGGTTCAGGAGCTACTTCTGTGGAGCGTATCGAAGGAGGTGCTCGGAGGACGGGACCGATTTATGGTGGGCGACGTCAAGCAGAGTATCTACAGGTTCCGCATGGCAGATCCCGGGATCTTCAATGAGAAGGCCGACACATGGTCCATGGACCCGGAGGCCATGGACAGAAGGATCGATCTGCATGCCAATTTCCGAAGCAGGAAATGTGTGATCGACGCGGTCAACCTGATCTTCCGGCAGATCATGCGCCGGGAGGTCGGCGGGATCGAGTATGACGAGAGGGAGATGCTGCGGCCGGGATACCCGTATCCCGATGAGCCGGCGGAGCTGGCCCCGGAGTTCCTGTTTGCCCAGACGGATGACATCCCTGGGGAGACAGACAAGGTCAGCGCGGAGGCCGGCATGGTCGCCCGCAGGATCCTTGCCATGGTCGGCAGTATGAAGATCTATGACAAGGAGACGAAGGAGATGCGCCCGGTCACCTATGGGGACATCACGATCCTTCTGCGGGTGGCGGGAGACTATGCGGAAACCTTTGCCAGAGTACTGTCAGACCATGGGATCCCTGCCCGGTCCGGCTCCAACACGGGGTATTTTAACGCGGTGGAGGTGCGGACGATCCTCTCTTACCTGAAGGTACTGGACAATCCCAGACAGGACATCCCCCTTGCGGCGTCTCTTCGGTCCGGGATCGGACAGCTGGACGACACAGATCTGGCATTGATCCGCGCCAATGGCAGGGATCTCTCCTTCTATGACAGCGTTCTCAGGTATGCCGAGTCCGGAGAGGATGAGGAGCTTCGCGGCAGGCTGGAGCGATTCATCGACATGACCCGCTCGCTGCGCTCTCTGGTGAAGGATACGCCCATCCACATTCTTCTGTGGAAGATCTTCGACCGGACCGGCTACGCGGATCTGGTCCTGGCAGAGGAAGGGGGCAGGCAGAAACGGGCGAACCTGGACCTGCTGGTGGATAAGGCCATCGCCTATGAAGAGACCAGCTACCGCGGCCTGTTTCATTTTATACGATATATCGAGAAGCTCAGAAAAGGTGAGATGGACTTCGGACTGGCCGAGAGTCCGGGGGAAATGGGCAATGAGGTCCGCATCATGACGATGCATGCCAGCAAGGGCCTGGAGTTCCCGGTCACCTTTGTCAGCGGTCTTGGAAAGCATATCAACCGCAGGGATTCGGATGAAGCGTTCGTCTTCAACGCGTCCCTGGGAGCCGGCATGGACTATGTGGACAGGGAGCTTCGCGTCAAGTCGCCTAACCGGATCAGGAGCGTGATCTCCGAACAGATCCACTCGGACTGTGTGGGAGAGGAGCTTCGCGTCCTCTATGTCGCGATGACAAGAGCCGAGCAGAAGCTGATCCTCACGGCCTGCGTGGATGACCGGGCTGCCTTCCTGAAGAAGGCCGCGCTGCAGCGCGCTGTCTCTCAGGAGAAATATCCCTCCACCATGATCCTGCAGACGCAGTGCATGCTGGAATGGGTGATCTGGGGACTGATACGGCACGGAGCGGAGAGTGAATTCTTCGATGACGCCAGGTGGGAGCTGCCGCCCTCTTCGGACAGTCCGGTCCGGGATCTGGCGGGACAGGTCAGGATCCTGACCGGCGATGTAGTCGCCAGGGATCTGGCGGTCAGGACTCTGGAGAATCTGAAGAAGACAGCGGACCTGGAGAATGAGCCGGAGGGGCAGGTGTATGACGAAAAGCTCCGAAGGCACCTTGAAAGCGTGCTGGCACAGAGGTACGGGTATGACCGCGCCTTCGGCATGAAGGGCAAGCTGTCGGTATCCGAGCTCAAGCACGAAGCCTACGAGGCAGAGATGGCCCGGCTCGGGGAGGAGAGGGACGGCGTTCCTCTGGAGGAGACCGGTATTCTCGGTGAAAGCTCCTCCGAAACCGGCGCTCCTGGCCGGAGCGAGATCCCGGTCCCGAGGTTTCTTCGGGAGGACGGGACGGACAGTCTGTCCGGGACCGCCAGAGGAACTGCCTACCATGAAGTGCTGGCGGCGGTGGATTATTCCGCGGACCCCTGGCCCGGACAGATCGCTGCACAGTTGGAAACAATGGTCAAGTGTGATAAAATCCAGAAAGATGAAGCTGACAGCGTGGATCCCGGAAAGATCGAGCATTTCCTGCAGTCGGATCTTGCCGGGCGGATGCGGCAGGCATACCGCAGGGGTCAGCTGTGGCGGGAACAGCCATTTGTCATCAAGATGCGCGGGGACGAGATCCGGGATGACTGGAGCGGGGACGAGACCGTCCTGATCCAGGGAATCATCGATGCGTTCTTTATAGAAGATAATAATATAATCCTGATCGACTACAAGACAGACCGGGCGAAACCGGGAGACGAACAGAGTCTGGTGAACCGTTACAGGAAGCAGTTTGAACTGTACAGGACGGCGCTGGAGAAGCTCCTGGGAAGGGAGGTCACAGAAGGATGGCTCTATTCACTGAGCCTTGGCAGCGCAGTCAGCGTTCCGCTGTCTTCAGATCAGGCATGAAAGACAGGATCATGAGTACCATGCAGGCGAAAAAGAATCATTCAGGAGCTGTATATTTCTGGGCCGGGTTTCTGCTCCCGACGCTCATCGCGGGGATCGGGTTTTTCCTGATCGGGGTCTGGCCCTCGGGAGACGGAACCGTTCTGATCATCGACTCTCTGCACCAGTATCTCCCGTTCTACACGGATTTTCATGAGAAACTGCGTTCCGGGCAGGGACTCCTGTACTCTTTTTCCGCAGGCCTCGGGTATAATTTCTGGGCGACCTATGCCTACTACCTGGCAAGCCCGCTCAACTTCCTGATCGTACTGGTCCCCAAGGCAAATGTCTGTGACTTCATGGACCTGATGATCCTGGTGAAGATCGGGCTGTGCGGAGGCACCTTCTCCTGGTACATGCATCAGCGCAATACCAGGTCATTCACCCTCCCGGCCGTGTTCGGAACCATGTTCGCGCTGAGCAGCTTCGTGATCGGCTATTATTTCAACCTGATGTGGCTGGATTCGGTGGCCATGCTCCCGCTGATCTCCCGCGGCATCGAGCAGATCTGCGGAATCGGAAGAGACCGGCGCCTTACCCAGAACTCTGACGGGAGACTGTACGGCCTGGCCCTGTGCTGCGGGATCTGGTGCAACTATTACATCGGGTTCATGCTGTGCATCTATTCGGTACTGTATTTCCTGGTCTGCAGCATCATCGCCGGAACCTGCAGGCTGGCTCTGTTTGCGCGAAGAGTCCTGCGCTTTGGCTGGTATTCTCTGCTGGGCGGAGGCATCGGAGCGGTGGTGCTGCTGCCGGCCTACCGAGCTCTGACGATCTCAGAGTCCATGCAGAACAATTCATTTCCGAAGACCCTGGACTTCTACGACAGCTTCATGGACATGATGCTCACTCATTTCGCAGGCATCAAGCCCATCAATATCGCGAGTACCCAGGTCGGGCTGAATGCCTACTGCGGCGTCGCAGTCCTGATCCTGGTCCCGCTGTTTGTCCTTGACAGGAGCATAGCGCTCAGGGAGCGGATCGCCAGGCTTGCCCTTGCGGGATTTCTGCTTCTGAGCTTTTCACTGAGGCCGCTGAACTACATGTGGCACGGGTTCCATCAGCAGAACGGACTGCCGAACCGCTTCGCCTTTATCTATATAGCGGTTGTTCTGACCATGTCCTTCGACTCGCTGAAGAATCTGAAGAAGACGTCGGTCTGGAAGGTTGCCGCGGCGGGGGTGATCCCTGTGGCTGCAGCCCTGATCCTGTTTATCGGGAATTATGGCAGAGACTTCGAGGACAAGGAGTATCCGGCGTATGTGTATCTGATCACGGTTGCGCTGCTGTGCGGATATGGCCTGATCCTGTTCCTGGTCCGGATGACCCGGATCAGCAGGCGGTCTGCCAGTGTCCTGCTGGCAGTGGTCTGTACGCTGGAGGCAGGCATAAGCGGCGTCTTCGGAATCATCTGCAACGATTCGGTGACCCGCTCGATCTATCTGGACGACCAGAAGTCCTACCGGGAGCTGATGTCCCAGTTCTCAGACGAAGGCTGGTACCGTTCCGAGGTGGACGCCCAGCGGATGCGCAACGTCACCCTGTTCTGCGGAGGCAATTCCGTGGTTATGTTCAACTCCACCATGCAGCAGTCCGTCACCAGATTCTGTGACGCCATCGGCATGGAGGCAAGGACGAACAAGAACGGTTACAACGGTGTCACGAAGCTGATGAATGACGTGCTGGGGATCCGCTATGTCCTGAGCGCGAACGGTACGGGAAGTTCCCTGTATGGCTTTAAGGAAGTGGCTTCGGACGACAATCTTACTGTCTATAAAAATGAAGACGCGCTGCCGCTGGGCTTCCTGGTCAATGATACCATCACCCAGTGGGATACGACCCAGGGTACGCCCATCGAGGTGCAGGATTCATTTGTAACCCTGGCCACCGGCCATGAGCCGATCTATACCCTGGACCGGTACGTGGATCTGGAGAGCGGTGCGGACAACGGGATCCTGATCCCGGAAGGCAAGCAGGTCTATGTGTACCTGCCGAGCCGTGTCAAGGAGCTGCGCCTGCGCACGCCGGAGTACTCCAAGACCTACAGCACCTACACGGATCATCTGTATGTGATCAATGCATGCGACGGATCCTATGAGGCGGGCATGACAGCGACACTGAGCAGTGACACGGCCCAGAAGGCGATCATCTACACCTGCCCGGACGCCCTCGAGAAGGAAGTCCGGGATGAGCTTGCCAGAGTTCCTCTGGAAAATGTCACGGCCCGGGGCAGCAGGCTGACGGGAACGATCCGGGCGGACCGGGACGCAGAACTGCTGATCACGATCCCCTACGACAGAAACTGGACCTGCCGGGTGGACGGGAAGGTCACGGAGGCGGACTGCATCGGAGGCGCCCTGACGGGGATCGCCCTCACTGCGGGAGAGCATACGATCACACTGACCTATATGCCGGACGGCATGAAGACAGGAGCCCTGATCAGCCTGCTGTGCGCGGCGCTTATGATCCTGTCCCTGATACTGGCAGACAGACGGAGAAAAAGGAATATAGCATTGGGAAAAGATAAAACAATCGATGAAACTATGATCAACACGATCTTGGATATCGCGGGCGAGGACCATGTCCTGGAGATGGAGCCGATGAAGAAGCATACCACCTTCCGGATCGGCGGCCCCGCAGACCTGTTTGTGATCCCGGACAGCGAGAAGAAGCTCACGGAGGTCGTGGATTACTGCAGGCGGTCGGGCATCGAGTTCTATATCGTCGGCAACGGAAGCAATCTGCTGGTGTCGGACGACGGATACCGGGGCGTGATCATTCAGATCGGGCGTAATCTGTCCGAGGTCACCGTGGTCGGCGAACAGATCTTCGCCCAGGCCGGAGCGCTGCTCTCGACCATCTCTCACAGGGCGCTGGATGCCTCCCTCACCGGGATGGAGCCGCTGTCGGGAATCCCGGGGACCCTTGGCGGTGCCCTGACGATGAACGCCGGAGCCTACGGCGCGGAGATGAAGGACATCACCTCCCAGGTGACGGTGCTGACGCAGGAGGGAAGGATCATCACCCTGACTGCGAAGGATCTGAAGTTCGGATACCGGACAAGCATCATCCAGAAGGAGAACATGATCGTCCTGTCGGCGGTGCTGAAGCTCAGGCAGGGAGACAGGGAGGAGATCCTCCAGACGATGCAGGAGCTTCGCTCCCGCAGACAGGAGAAGCAGCCGCTGGATCTTCCCAGTGCGGGCTCCACGTTCAAGAGGCCGGAAGGACATTTCGCCGGCGCTCTGATCGACGAGGCAGGACTTCGCGGATACCGCGTCGGCGCTGCCCAGATCTCGGAGAAGCACTGTGGATTTGTGGTAAATAAAGGCGATGCCACTGCCGCCCAGGTGCGGGAGCTGATCAGCCATGTGAAGCAGATAGTGTATGACGATTCCGGAGTGCTTCTGGAGCCGGAAGTGAAGATGCTCGGATTTGATGAGGACGTATGAGATTTGTGATCGTGACCGGCATGTCCGGATCGGGTAAAACACAGGCACTGAAGATGCTGGAAGACATGGGGTATTTCTGTGTGGACAACCTGCCGCTGGAGCTGGTGGGGAAGTTCGCCGAGCTGGCGGAGAGCCCGGCCCAGGAATACAGCAAGGTCGCGCTGGGACTGGATGTGCGCAGCCTGTACAAGGGAAAGAGCAGTGTGGAAGAATTCCTGCAGATCCTGGAGCTGTATCCCCATGAGATTCTGTTCATGGAATGCAGGGAGGATACGCTGGTGCGCCGCTTCAAGGCATCGCGCCGCCTGCATCCGCTTGCCAAGAGCGGCAGGATCGAGGACGGGATCCGCAAGGAGAGGGAGTACCTGAAGAAGCTGAAGGACTGCGCGGACTATGTGGTCGACACCAGCGAGATGCTCACCAGAAAGCTTCAGGAGGAGCTGTCCAATCTCTTCGCGACGGAGGCTTCGGACGGGGACATGTTCATCACCATCATGTCCTTTGGCTATAAGTACGGGATCCCGTCTGACGCGGACCTGGTGTTTGACGTGCGGTTCCTTCCCAACCCGTTCTATGTGGAGGAACTGAAGCATAAGACGGGCAATGACAGTGAAGTCAGGGAGTATGTGTGCCAGACGGGAGAGGCGGATGAGTTTCTGCGAAGGCTCACGGGCCTTCTGGACTATCTGATCCCACTGTACAAGGCAGAGGGAAAGCGTCAGCTGATGATCTGCCTTGGCTGCACCGGAGGCAAGCACCGTTCTGTGACGATGGCAAATAAACTGGCGGATTACTATGACCAGCAGCCGCTGGCCGCCTGCGTGCTGCACCGGGATATCACAACAGCGTAGGAGAACAGGATGTCTTTTTCATCAGAGGTGAAGGAAGAGCTGTCCCGCCAGACGGACAGCGCAAGACACTGCAGGATCGCCTTCCTGACAGCGTTATTTCATATGGCCCCTGTACTGACGGAAGATACGATCGGCATCCGCACGGATCTGGAATACGCGGCGGAGGCTTTTGCCGGCGTGCTCAAGAAGGTGGTGGCTTCTGAGGTTACACAGGACAGACGCCCCAGGGGCAGATCCTGGGAGATCACGGTCACGGTGTCGGGAAAGGATCAGGTGAGATCCCTTCTGGAGGCGATGAAGCTGGACCGCTCTCCCGTGACAGGACAGCTGCCGGTGCAGGAGGAGATACGCTCCATCCTGCCGTCAAGGATCCTGCTTCAGAAGACCTGCTGCAGAAGAGCGTACCTTCGGGGCGTCTTTCTGATGACCGGATCCGTGAGCGATCCCTCCAAGAGCTATCATCTGGAGATCGTATTCCAGAGACCGGAGGACGCCCGGATGATCGTCCATCTGATGGACTCTCTGGGATTCGGAGCCAGGGTGTCGAAGCGCAAGGGCCGGGAAGTGGTCTATCTCAAGGAGAGTGAACAGATCTCGGACCTTCTGGGCGCCATGGGTGCCACCCTCTGTCTGATGAAGCTGGAAAATGAGAGGATCCTGAAGGACATCGCGGGCAATATCAACCGGCAGGTGAACTTCGACGCGGCGAATCTGAAGAAGACGGGAGTCACTTCGAAGCGGCAGAGAGAGGACATCGAGTACATCGAGAGGACCATCGGACTGGGAACGCTTCCGGCTACGCTGCAGCAGGCAGCTGCCCTTCGGCTGGAGATGCCTGACGCGAGCCTTCAGGAGCTGTCCGAGGCGTCGCACCCCCACGTGGGGAAGAGCGGGATCAACCACCGCTTGAAAAAGCTGGAGGCCATCGCCGGTGAGCTGCGCGAACGGGGGGAGCAGGCAGAGCCGGAAAAACTGGGATCTGTCTGATGATTTATAACAAGGAATAAGGGGTGGAGAAACTCATGACGGCCATATATCTGGTGCTTACAATATTGTCATTGTTTACCTGTATGCTGCCGGCAGGTGTATTCAGTGTGATCTGGGAGTCGATCAGTGAGAACCTGACGGTCGGGGTCCCTTACATTGCGATCCTCAGGGTACTGCTGGCAGCCGGGATCATCGTGGCTGTTGTGCTGTCAGACCGGATCCGCGCGTATGTGATGATCCGGGATATCGTGATCGGGGCAGCGGCGCTGGAAGCGCTGTCACTGTTGGGCTTCTCTCTGTCAAGAGTGTTCTGGAACCTGTGCGTCTGGTCC
The DNA here is from genome assembly GCA_902765725.1 of uncultured Lachnospiraceae bacterium. GTDB lineage: Bacteria > Bacillota > Clostridia > Lachnospirales > Lachnospiraceae > Porcincola. The sequence continues at coordinate 89,606 of CACXAT010000005.1, forward strand.
CTCTGCCTGGGAATCGGGCTGGGAATGGGAGCGTCGCTTCTGTCCCGCATCGTGCGGCATTCGGGGAGGCGCTATTCTCAGATCATATTCGCGGGGGGCGCCTGCGGGATCGCCGCGGGCATCTGGATCCTCTCCTTTGTCATGGCCAGGGGAGGCGGATGGAGAACCGCGTGCCAGATCCTGGCAGTGTTCCAGGTATTGCTGTGCCTGCTTCATTTCTCTCTGAGAAGGAAGAGCCGCAGGGATTACAGCGAGATGATCCGGAAGATGGAGCGGGAGAGAAACCGTGACAGATCCGGGAAGCGGCAGGAGAAGATACGGACAGACGGAGAACTGGACGAGCGGTTCGCCCCGCGGTATTTCCGCAGGGTGCTGTGCTGCTATCTTGCCTGCGTGCTGTGCTGTATACTGATCCTGGGGACGATCCTGTGGCCGGGAGCCTATATTGCCGCAGAGGGCAGGGGTGTGCTGTCTTCTGTCACATGCGCCCTGCTGACGGTGGGAGGGCTTGCAGCGGGAAGAATCCTCTTCTGGCTGCTCCCGCTTTCAGAAAAGGCAAAGCGGATCCTGCCCGGCATACTCACGGTCCTGGTGACGGCGGCCGCCGTCTGGCCGGTATACCGCGGAGCGGGCGCCTGGCAGCTGGGTATCCTGCAGTTTGCTGTCGGAGCTGCGGCAGGCCCGGTATTCCCGGTACTGATCCTGACGGATGATGAGAGACTGGACGAAGAGGCCCAGGATTCCCTGCTCGGCCTGATGCCGGCATTTTATTTCGGCGGATGGGCACTGATCACCCCTCTGACACAGTCCCTTGTGGGGAGTGCCCAGGAGGAGTGGTTTGCGCTGTGGCTTCTGGCTGCGGCAGCGGCCATGACGGTGTGCCTGGCCCTGGCCAGGAAGCGGATGAAGAGGTGAGAATGGTATGGAGAGCTATGTGATCACGATCTCGAGAAAGTTTGCCAGCAATGGTCACGCGATAGCGGCCAGAGTCAGCCAGCTTCTGGGAATCCCCGTATATGACCGCAGCGCGGTGGAGGCGAGGGTGTCCCAGCTGATCCCTGAAGAGGAAGAGACAGCGGATGATCTTGATCTGCTGGATCCCTCCGAACCGGTCTCAAAATCCGATACGGGAATCAGCCTGCTGAAGGGACTCTTCCGGCGGGAGAGCAGGGAGAGCGCGCAGGATCAGGGCCAGATCGAATTCGAGCGCCAGTGCCGGGTGATCCGTGACCTGGCAGCGGAAGGTCCGTGCATCATCATAGGACGCTGCGCGGATGAGATCTTCCTCAATGATCCGCGGGCGCTCCATGTATATATTTACGCGCCGGATGAGGTGCGGCTGAAAAACAGCATGGAGATGCTCCACACGGGCGAAGAGGAGGCCAGGGCGCTGATCCAGAATGAAGACCGCGCGAGAGACGCTTACAGAAAGCGCTTTGCGAAAAATGCGGGAGATGAGATCGCCGGCAGACACCTGCTGATCGATTCGGGCAGGTTCGGGGTCGAGACGAGCGCAAAGATCCTCGCGCAGGCGGCGGAGTACTTGTTCAAGGAGCAATGAGTAGGCTATACTTGATCTGAATGAGCTGCATTCATTTATAAAGGGGGATCCAGATGAAGTGTCCGTTTTGTGCAAGTGAAGATACCAGGGTGACCGATTCCAGACCGGTCGAGGAGACAAACTCGATCCGCAGAAGGCGTCAGTGCGACAAATGCGGCAAGCGGTTCACTACCTATGAGAAGATCGAGATGATCCCGCTGGTAGTGATCAAGAAGGACAATACGCGCCAGCAGTATGACCGAAACAAGATCGAGTCCGGTGTGATGCGGGCCTGCTACAAGAGAGCGGTCCCCATCGCTGAGATCCAGGCCATGATCGACAGGGTCGAGGCGGAGATCTACAACCGCGGAACCGGAGAGATCAAGAGCTCTGAGATCGGGGAGATGATCATAGAGGAGCTGAAGGAGCTGGATCCGGTGGCCTACGTCCGGTTTGCCTCTGTTTACAGAGAGTTCAAGGATGTCGGCACCTTTATGGAAGAGCTGAAGAAGATTATCAAGTAGAGGATGAAGTGAGGTATTCGCCGTGCGCAGACGACTGGAAGAGCTGCTGAATGAGACATTTGAATATGAGACGCCTCAGCTGCAGCTGACAGGGGATCTGCCCGGCGGTGAGGCGGCGGGGGACGAACCCCTGTCCGGAACGATCCTTCTCGAGCATCCGGACGGTAAGAAACTGAGGGGATTCGTCTATGCGTCCAGTCCCCGCATGGTCTGCAGCGTGCAGGACTTCTACAGTGCCAGGCCCCAGGTGCGCTGGCAGCTGGACCTGACAGGACTTGAGCCGGGAGAATCCACCCAGGGCTCGATCACCTTCTGCACCGACATCGGCGAGAAGGAGATCCCCTACACTGTGTCGATCACCCGCAGCAACGTCAGGAATACGGTCCCGGACATCGACGGACTGGCAAAGCTTGCCTCAGCGGATTACGATACCGCCTGCGATCTCTTCATGTCTCCTGACTTCGGAAGATTCCTGGAGGAGGGGAAATGTGAGGATCACACGCTGTGGAAGGTGTTCCGGGAAGAGAGCGTGCGGGAGCATGCGCTGGAAGAATTCCTGATCGGGACGGGGCGCAAGGAGCCCATCGAACTGTCCCTGTCGGCAGAGGGCAGGAGGATCGAGAATCCGGAGGGAACCATCCTGGAGCAGGTGACCGTAAAAAAGAGCACCTGGGGCTGGATGGAGCTGGAGATCTCCTCGGATGCCAGATTCCTCAGGGTTGAGAAGAAACGGGTGACCACGGATGATTTTATCGGATCCTCCTGGGAGCTTCGCTATATCATCGATTCCAACTTTCTCCACGCGGGAAGGAACTGGGGCAGGATCACGATCCGGACCTGCTACCAGACGCTGTCCTATGAAGTCTGCGCGCAGGTGCGTACCCTCGCGGACCTTCGCTCGCACCGCGTGAGAAGCGTCATGTGGAGAAAGGCTGCGACGCTGTATCTTGACTACCGGCTGAACAAGCTGGACCTGAAGCAGTGGGCAGAGCGCACGCAGTCTGTGATCGACAGCTATAAGAGAGCAGGCGGGGAGGATATCCGCGCCGACCTGCTGTCTGTTTTTGTGATGCAGGCAGAGGGCAGGAGGTCCTCGGCCGAGCGGGAGCTGCACCGGATCGAACGGATGCAGGATATCACCGCCAGCCCGGAAGCGGAGGCTGCCTGGCTGTATCTCTCCGTACTGTATTCCAGGGACCAGACCTATATCAATCAGGTCCGGGGAAGGATACGCACCCTGCATCTGGAGCACCGTTCTTCCTGGCTGATCCAGTGGCTGGCCCTCTATCTTCTGGAGGATGAGACCGGGTCCGACGCCGGAAAGCTGGAGCTGATCCTGCGCCATATCGAGAACTACCACGCCAGCGCGCTGCTGCTTCTGGAGGCGGCGCAGATCGTACTGAACAATCCCTTCCTGCTCCACGACTGGACCGCGGGAGCGAGGATGGTGGTCAACTTTGCCGTCAAGGAAGGCATCACGGATGAGAGACTGGTCCTTCACAGCATGAATCTGATCCGCAGAAGGAACCGGTTCGATCAGGCAACCTTCCGCATGCTGGCCCGCTGCTATGAGAATACCCGTCTCGACGATGTGCTGGCGGTGTGGACCCAGATGGCGATCGTCGGGGAGAAGAAGGAAGAGAAGTATTTCAGCCTGTACCAGACTGCGGTGGCCCGGGATCTGAAGATCACCGGACTGTATGAGTATTACATGGAGACGATGGGAGAGGTGCGCATCGAGCAGATGCCTCAGGTCATCCGCCGTTTCTTCGTGATGAATGACGCTCTTGACTGGAGGAAGAAGGCGGGGATCTACCGGAACATGTCCGACTCTGCCGACAGCATCCCCCAGATCTTTGCGGCGATGCGTCCCTCCGTGGAGAAGTTTATTATCGACCAGATCCAGATGATGCGGATCAATGAAGACCTGGCGGTCCTGATCTCGCGCTATCTTGGCCGGCAGATGATCACAGCTCCCCTTGCCAGGAAGCTGATCCGTCTGCTGTTTACCTTTGAGATCGACTGCCGCAATCCGCTGATGAAGAAGGTGGTCGTGGCAGACACAAGACTCAGCCGCGTGCGCACGGTCCCGATCACGGGCAACAAGGCCCAGATCGAGATCTATTCGGAGCAGTCCCGGATCCTTCTGGAGGATGAGGACGGGCACCGTTACGCGTCGACCTCGCTGTATCTTGCCCGGCATCTGCTGGACGACGCCAGACTGCTCAACCTCTGTGTGCAGGAGACGAGGGAGGATCCGCACCTGGTCCTGTTCTTTACCCTGAACCCGAAGGTGCAGCAGCCCATCACGCACCAGACTCTGCGCTTCTTCCTGGATGCGGAGAGGCAGGCCGGGATCTCCGATGAGTACCGCAGGCAGATACGGATCTGGCTGCTGGACTATTACGACACCCATACGTCCGAAGAGACCATGGGGGCGTTCCTGCGGGAGATCGACACGGACACCTACGTCAGAATCGACCGCAGGAAGCTGCTTGCGCTTCTGACGCAGGAGGGCATGTATGAGACCGCGTGGCCGGTGATCGAGAAGTACGGTGCGGAAGGAATCGATCTGAATCTGCAGATCCGGATTCTGTCCCAGACCGTTCTTGACAGAGATTATGAAGAGGACCGGACCCTTCTGGGATTCTGCGCGGCGCTGTTTGAATCCGGCAAGGTGGAAGAGCATCTGCTCTCCTACCTGCTGATGTATTATGACGGTCCTGTCAGGAAGATGAAGGAGCTGTGGCGTCTGGGCAAGGAATATGGCCTGGATACCATGACCGTCGAGAAGAAGAACCTCAGCCTGATCATCTTCACAGGCGAGGGAAGTGAAGGCAGCGAACAGATCTATCTGTCCTACCGCAGGGCTCTGGGGAGCCGGAGACTGAGCAGGGCATATGTCATCCTTCGCTGTTATGAGTACCTGGTGAAGGAGCATCCGGTCGCGGAGCCGATCTTCGAGGAATGCCAGAGAGAGTATCTCAAGGGAAGCCGGCTGCCCGATGTCTGTGCCCTTGCGCTGCTGCAGTACCTGAGCACGGTACCGCAGCTGAGTGAGGAACAGAGCCAGACGGCGGGCGGACTGCTGTCGTTCTATGCGGGCAGGGAAATACGGTTTGCTTATTTCCAGAGGTTCCCCCAGGAACTGACGGCAGGGCTCGGGATCGAGGATAAGGTATTCTGCGAGGCGGTGGCGGACCCTGCGAGCAGCGTAAAGCTGTTCTACAGGTTCAAACATGAAAACCACCCGTTTACGGAAGAAGTGATGAGGGATGTGTTCGAAGGCATTCGGGTCAGAGAGTTCGTGCTCTTCGAGGGAGAAGAGCTGGAATGCTACACCGTGGAGACCAGGACGGACGGCGAGAATGTCGTCAGCCCTCACAGATACCTGAAGGCAGGCGTAGTGCCGGAGAACCTGAAGGACAGCCGCTACGGAAGGATCACCGGGATGTCCCGGCTGCTCCAGGAGGGAGATCGGGACGGATTCGCTGAAGCCCTGAAGGAATACCGGCAGCTGGACAGCCTTACGAAGGAGATCTTCACGCTGATGTGAGAGATCCGCACAGTGCCGGCGGCACGAAGAGTACGCAGATATGGAAGCTGAGAAGAATGTATTAATAGGAATACAGATCTCCGGAGAAGGAGCCCAGGTTACCTGGTATGATTCAAGTCTGGAGGAGCCGCAGACCTTGTCCCTTCCCGGAGAGGGGGAGGACGGTCTGATCCGTGTGCCCGCGGACGCCTGGAAGGGCGCTCTTCGCGGTGGAAGGTTCGGCATGCAGTCTCTGGGAAAGTTCATGACCAGACTGATCGGTATGGTCCCGGGGAATCCCTCTGTCGACAGCCTCCGGGTGTCGGTCACTGTCCCGGATCTGACCCAGGAGCTGGGCGATCATATCATCGCCTGCCTGGAGGAGATGGGGATCGAGCGGCGGAATCTGTTTCTCCAGGACTGGAGGACCAGCTTCTACTACTACGTCGTCAGCATGAAGAGAGAGCTGTGGAACGGGGACGTCGCCTTCATCCGACTGCGCAACATGCAGATGCACGGGAGCATCCTTCACATCGACCGGACCGTGCGTCCCTGGGTCGTGACGATCCAGGATATCGTGTCCGCGGATGTCAGTGACCGGGCCAGGGGAAAGCGCAACGACGAGGACTGGAACAAAGAGAGAGACCGGATCTTCTATGAATTCCTGGGCAAGCTGTTCGAGAGACGGAATGTATCCACCAGCTACCTGTACGGCAATTATTTTGACAGAAGCTGGGCGGAGCGGTCCTTCCAGTACCTGACCTTCCGCAGGCATGCGTTCCAGGGCCAGAACCTGTTCTCCAAGGGCGCCTGCTACAGCCTGCTGATCAGGATGGGGATCCGGCATATCCCGGATATGCTGTTCATGGGTGTCGACATGGTCACCCACAACATCGGGATGCGCCTTCGGGTGAAGGGAAGAGAGCAGTATCATCTGCTGATCCCGGCAGGCGTCAACTGGTATGAGGCTCACAGCCGCATCGAGATCATACCGGACTCAGAGACCAGCATTACGGTCCTGACAACGCCCATGGAGGGCGGCGAGACGGTGGGGAGAGTGCTCAGGCTGGATCATTTCCCCGACAGAAAGAACCGGGCGACGAGACTTCGGATGACGATCTATTTTTCTTCAGCCCACCGCTGTGAGATTGAAGTCGAAGACCTGGGATTCGGAGGGATCCATCCCTCCAGCGGCAGAGTCTGGAAGAGACAGGTAATCCTATGAGTTTTGATCTGTGTACGGAAAAGAAGGCGGAGCATCCGTTCTTTATAGAGAGCATCGGGATCCGGATCTATACCATCGAGGAGCTGTGCTGGTTTCTGCACAATAACCTCTATCTGATCGACCGGAGCGTGACCTCGGCGGCGCTGGCCGCCTGGATCCGGGACGAGCTTGGCATGAAGACGCTGGCAAGGAAGCTGATGGACGCGGTCGAGAGACCGGACCGGGATGCCAGCTACTTTATAGTACCCATTTTCCAGGAGATCGGGTACCTGTCGCCGGAGGAGATGCGGCGCCTGAGGGAGGAGCTGACCCGGGTGCAGGTCCAGCCCGAAGACCAGAGGGCGAAGATCCGCGCGGATTATCTGGTCAGCGGAGGACGCAGCGCCGCCGCGATCACGGCCTACCGGAAGATCCTGGACAAGAAGGCGGAGGGGAAGCTTGGAACCTCATTCTACGCCTCGGTCTGGAACAATCTGGGATGTGCCTACGCGCAGCAGTTCCGGTTCCGGGAGGCGGCGGATGCTTTTATGACAGGCTGGAAGCTGGTCCAGACCAGGGAGCTGATGCGAAGATATGTCAGTACGCTTCCGCTGTTTCTGTCAGAGGAAGAATACCGCGAGAAGCTGACCTCCCTGGGCGCTGACGGGGTGCTGATCGGCAAGATCCAGGAGTATAATGCCTCGGTTGCCAGAGAGGTCGAGGAGAAGGTCGCGGCGAGAAGGAATCCGGGGGAGGATCTGGAGAAGGAGCTGCAGCAGCTGAAGTCTGAATACAGAAGAGGGGCATTTCATTAATGACCGGCAGATGGACTCATACCATGGGGAGGCGCTCAGCCATGCTGCTGACAGCCGCAGGGATCGCGGCAGCGCTGTGCCTGACGGCTTCGGCCCGGGAGACAGAGGAACCTGCCCGGGAGCAGCTGCCCTGTATCGTTGAGGAGGTCCATGTGACCATCCCGGGGATGGAGGGAAGCCGGAAGATCCTGTGGGTCTCGGACATGCATATCTTCAGCTATCCGGAGGATCCGGAGGTGAAGACAGAGCATCAGGAACAGCTGCAGGAGAGAGCCGCCCTCTTTCAGAACGCGGAAGGGATCTCTTCTGGCGACAGCTGGGAGGCACTGAGCAGTCAGATCGATTCCTTCGGCGCGGATTACGCAGTCTTTGGAGCGGACATGATCGACTATGTCTCCGCGGCGAACCTGGACTGCCTGCAGCAGGGGCTTGAGAAGGTGAAGACGCCCTGGATGTACATCCGGGCGGATCATGATTACGGCCGCTGGTATGTGGACATGGGCATTAAGAAGATGCGGAAGCTCCACCGCCAGATCGCGCCGCAGAATAAGATCTGGGTACAGAGATTCGAAGACTTTACGCTGGTCGGACTGGACAACACCACCACCGCAGTCGCAGAGGAGACTCTGGAGGAATTCAGGAAGGTCTGCGCGGAGGGAAACCCCATCCTACTGTGCACCCACGTACCCTTCGATCAGGAAGAGGAAGAGGCAGACCTGGCAGGAGATGAGTCCCTTGCCCGGGCTTCGCGAAGAAGCTGGGGGGACCGGGTCCTGTGCTGGGGAGACGGAGACGAGTATGACACTGCATCCTCCGCAGCCATGGGGGAACTGGAGGATCTGATCCGGGCGCCGGACAGTCCGGTCGCGGCCGTGTTCGCAGGCCACCTTCATCTGACCTGGGACGGCAGCATCACAGATACCTGCGCAGAGCACGTCTTCGGAGCTGCTTACGAGAATCATATCGGCATGATCACAGTCAGCGGCCGGACCGGCCAGTGAGGAAAGCGCATCTGGCGTCATTAAGTGGTTGCGCCACTGCGGTCTTTACGCTATAATCCAGATTGCTTTTTGGTTTTGTGTTTTTTTAATAAGGGAGAACCATTTGCATAAGAGAACGTACGGAATATTTGACGCCGGAGAGATCCTTGACGAGCCGCGCGAGGAGTGCGGCGTCTTTGGAATGTATGATTTTTCCGGGGAGGAAAATGTTGCCCCCTCCATCTATTATGGACTGCTTGCTCTGCAGCACAGGGGGCAGGAGAGCTGCGGCATAGCCGTCAGCGATACGAACGGGCCGAAGGGAAAGGTCCTCAGCCGCAAGGGCATGGGTCTGGTAAATGAGACCTTCGACGAGGATGATCTGGACAGTCTGTGCGGCAACATCGGCGTAGGCCATGTCCGCTATTCGACAGCGGGCGCCAGCACCATCGAGAACGCGCAGCCTCTGGTGCTTCATTATATCAAGGGCACTCTGGCCATGGCTCACAATGGAAACCTTGTGAACTCGCCGGAGCTCAAGAGGGACCTGTCCCGGAACGGCGCGATCTTCCAGACCACGATTGATTCCGAGCTGATCGCCTATGAGATCGCCAGAGCCCGCACGGCCACAAGGTCTGTCGAGGAGGCGGTATCCCTGGCCATGGGAAAGATCCAGGGGGCCTACTCCCTGGTCATCATGAGCCCGAGAAAGCTGATCGGGGCAAGGGATCCCTTCGGATTCAGGCCACTGTGCATCGGCAGGAGAGGAAGCGCCTGGGTGCTTGCCTCCGAATCCTGCGCACTGGATACCATCGGGGCGGAATTCGTCAGAGACGTGGAGCCCGGCGAGATCGTATCGATCTCCCCCAGATACGGGATCCGTTCAGACAGAAGCCACTGCCAGCGCTCGTCAAAGACCGCCCGGTGCATCTTTGAATACATCTATTTCGGAAGAGCCGATTCGGAGATCGATAAGGTGTCCGTCTACAAGTCCAGGATCCAGGCAGGACGTTTCCTGGCCCAGGACAGTCCGGTGGACGCGGACCTGGTGATCGGCGTGCCGGAATCCGGCAATGTGGCCGCGCTTGGCTTCAGTATGGAGAGCGGCATCCCCTTCGGACAGGGATTTGTGAAAAATGGGTACGTGGGACGCACCTTCATCAAGCCTTCCCAGCACAGCAGGGAATCCGCCGTACAGGTCAAGCTCAATCCCCTTCGCCACGCAGTCGAAGGCAAGAGGGTCGTCATGATCGATGACTCGATCGTGCGCGGCACGACCAGTGACCGGATCGTCCGCATGCTCAGAGACGCGGGCGCGAAAGAAGTACATATGAGAGTCAGCTCTCCGCCGTTCCTGTATCCGTGCTACTTCGGGACGGACATCCCGGAGAGAGAACAGCTGATCGCCTACCGGCGTTCCAGCGAAGAGGTGTGCAGGCTCATCGGCGCGGACAGCCTCGCCTATCTGGGGATGGACAGACTGCCGCAGATCGTGGACGGCCTGCCGATCTGCAGCGGATGCTTCAGCGGGAAGTATCCCATCGAACCGCCGACGGAAGACATCCGGGGCGAGTACGAAAAATAAAAAAAATCTGGGTGTGTCTGTACAAGAGCATTTCAGTGTCTGCTGCAGTGTCTGGAACTGTCTGTACGGCAAACATGTCGTGCGCAGTGCGGTCTCACAAAAACCGTGCCTGCGCGAAGCGACCACGCTTCTATAGGAGCCAGAGCGCAGGCAGATGGTTTGCAGTGAGACAAGCGGAGCAGACAAAGTTTGCCGTACAGACAGTTTCAGACACCAGGCAGATATTTACTGCACAGACAGATTCAGACCTCAGCATATATTACCGGAGGATACTATGAATTACGACGGATATACCAGTCCGCTTTCCCAGCGCTACGCCTCGAAGGAGATGCAGTACCTCTTCTCGCAGAACAAGAAGTTCCGCACCTGGAGAAGACTCTGGATCGCCCTGGCGGAGACCGAGAAGGAACTGGGACTGAACATCACGCAGGAGATGATCGATGAGCTGAAGGCTCATCAGGACGATATCAACTACAAAGACGCCGAAGAGAGAGAGCGTCAGGTGCGCCATGACGTGATGAGCCATGTGTATGCCTACGGCCTGCAGTGTCCGAAGGCGAAGGGGATCATCCATCTCGGCGCCACCAGCTGCTATGTTGGGGACAACACTGATATCATCATCATGCGCGACGCGCTGGACCTGGTCCACAGAAAGCTGGTCAACGTGATCGCGAAGCTGGCCCAGTTTGCGGAAGAATACAAGGATCTTCCGACCCTTGCGTTCACTCATTTCCAGCCGGCGCAGCCGACTACGGTCGGAAAGAGGGCCACGCTGTGGATGAATGAATTCATGATCGACCTGGAGGATCTTGAGTATGTGCGCTCCTCCCTGAAGCTGCTTGGCTCCAAGGGAACTACCGGGACCCAGGCCTCCTTCCTGGAGCTGTTTGACGGGGATCAGGAGACGGTCGACAAGATCGATCCGATGATCGCCCGGAAGATGGGATTCGAGTCCTGCTATCCGGTGTCCGGTCAGACCTATTCCCGCAAGGTAGACACCCGGGTGATGAACGTAGTTGCCGGGATCGCCGCCAGCGCGCACAAGATGTCCAATGACATCCGGCTGCTCCAGCACCTGAAAGAGGTGGAGGAGCCCTTTGAGAAGTCTCAAATCGGATCCAGCGCCATGGCATACAAGCGCAATCCGATGCGCTCCGAGAGGATCGCCTCCCTGGCGCGCTATGTGATGGTGAACGGACTCAATCCGGCCATCACCAGCTCCGTGCAGTGGTTTGAGCGCACGCTGGACGACTCCGCGAACCGGCGCCTGTCCATTGCGGAAGGCTTCCTGGCCATCGACGGGATCCTGGATCTGTGCCTCAATGTGACAGACGGCCTGAAGGTGTATCCGAAGGTCATCGAGAAGAGGCTTCGTTCTGAGCTTCCGTTCATGGCGACAGAGAATATCATGATGGATGCCGTCAAGGCAGGCGGGGACCGCCAGGAGCTTCACGAGAAGATCCGTACCCTGTCCATGGAGGCAGGCAGAACGGTGAAGGAAGAAGGAAAGGACAACAATCTGCTGGAGCTGATCGCTGCAGACGAGACCTTCCCGATGGGGCTTGAGGAACTGGAGAGATCCATGGATCCTTCCAGATATGTGGGAAGAGCCCCCTATCAGGTCACAAAGTACCTGCACGAGGTGATCGGCCCGATGCTGGAGAAGAATAAAGACGAGCTCGGGGTTACCGCGCAGATCAATGTTTGATTGATGCTATACAGAATGCAGTACACAGTCAGGAGGTTATCATGGTACAGGCAGTTGTAGGTGCAAACTGGGGAGATGAAGGAAAGGGCAAGATCGTCGACACACTCGCTGACCGAGCGGATATCGTAGTCCGTTATCAGGGCGGCGCCAATGCGGGACATACCATCGTCAACAAATATGGCAAGTTCGCGCTGCACACCCTGCCGAGCGGAGTCTGCCATCCGGAATGCGTCAACGTTCTTGGCAACGGTGTCGCACTGAATATCCCGCTCGTTGTGAAGGAGATCGAAGAGCTGGTCTCCAGAGGCGTTCCGAAGCCGAAGGTACTGATCTCCGACAGGGCACAGGTCGTGATGAGCTATCACATCAACCTGGACGCCTACGAAGAAGAGCGCCTTGCGGGCAAGAGCTTCGGCTCCACCAAATCCGGCATCGCTCCGTTCTTCTCCGACAAATACGCGAAGATCGGCTTCCAGGTCTCTGAGCTGTTTGACGACGAGATCCTGGAGGAAAAGGCAGAGCGCATCTGCACGCTGAAAAATGTCCTGCTGGAGCATCTGTACCACAAGCCGCTCCTGAAGAAGGAAGACCTGATGAAGGAGCTGCATGAGTACCGCGATATGGTCAGTCCGTATGTGGCAGATACTGCTACCTTCCTTCAGAATGCTGTCAAGGAAGGCAAGACCATCCTTCTGGAAGGACAGCTGGGCACCATGAAGGATCCGGATCACGGGATCTATCCCATGGTCACATCCTCTCCGACACTGGCAGGCTACGGCGCCATCGGAGCCGGCGTACCGCCCTATGCGATCGAGAAGATCGTGACGGTCACCAAGGCATACTCCTCCGCGGTAGGAGCAGGAGAGTTCGTATCCGAGATCTTCGGCGATGAGGCGGAAGAGCTGAGAAGACGCGGCGGAGACGGCGGAGAATACGGCGCGACCACCGGACGTCCGAGAAGAGTCGGCTGGTATGATGTAGTCGCTTCCAGATACGGCTGCCGCCTGCAGGGCGCGACCGACATCGCTCTGACAGTCGTGGACTGCCTGAGCTACCTGGATGAGATCCCGGTCTGCGTAGCCTACGAGATCGACGGCAGGCAGACAGTTGATTTCCCGACCACATCCGCGCTGAAGAAGGCAAAACCGGTGTGGACGACCCTTCCGGGCTGGAAATGTGATATCTGCGGGATCCGCAGCTACGAGGAGCTGCCGGAGAACTGCAGGAAGTACATCGAGTTTATCGAGGAGAAGATCGGATTCCCGGTCACCATGGTCTCCAACGGACCGGGCCGCGATGATATCATCTACCGTGAGAGTGCCCTGAAGAACTGACACAGGTAAATAAAACTGCCGGATACCGCTCAGCCGGTATCCGGTTTTGGATTTACAGGGAGTATGAGAGTATGAAGATACTGTTTCTTGCATGCGCGGCGCTGGTGATACAGCTGTTCCTGTTTCTGTGCACCGGCTCTGTGATCATGCGTGTGAGGGGAAAAGAGGAGTATTCCCTGAGCAGCGCCCTGCTGCTTGGATACGTCTCGTATTTCGGCATCTTTGAAGTGGTCTGCCTTCTGAGTGAGGTGTTCCTGCTTCCGCTGCGCACACTGGCGCTGATCATGGCAGTCTTTGCCGGCGGCGCGATCCTTCTGGGACTTGTGTGCGGATACAGGAACTGGACCCAGAGCATGAATTCCCTGCGCTACCGGCTGAAGCTGCACGGACCGGTGTTCATCGCGGTGCTGTTTGCCCTTGCGGCAAGCGTCCTGTTCGTGCTGCTGTATTCGGATGCCTCCGCGGATTCGGGCTGGTATGTGGGTACCTCCGCGACGGCCCTGGCGACCAATACCATCGGAAGATTCGACCCCTCAACGGGAGAGAGGATCCTGCGCTTCCAGGCCAGGTACGCCCTGAGCTGCTATCCCTATCACAGCGCAGTGATCTGTTCGCTGATCCGGGGCCTTCCGGTCATCGTCCAGGCAAGAAGCGTCATGAGCGTCATCAACGTTCTGGTCAGCTTCATCGCGGTGTACAGCCTCGGACGTGTGATGTTCCCGGACAAGGCACAGGGCACGGGCAAGATCCGCTCCATCAAGGACAGGCCGGGCAGCGTCACACGGCGCAGGGCAGACCTGTTCACCGTCGCCGTATTCTTCCTCAATGTCCTGTCATCGACCATCTACCTGCCCGGGATCTTTCTCTTTGACCGGTCCTACGAGGGCAAGGCCCTGATCCTGAATGTCGTGCTGGTCATGGTGCTGGCTCTGAGCATCCAGATCTGGAGAGATGAAGAGGACACGGAGCATTCCTATAGGACCCTGTTCTGGGTAATGGCCGCTGGCGTCTGCTTCTCGGCCAGCAGCATTATGGCACTGGTCCTCGCGATGTCGGCCATCCTTCCGGCGCTGGCCCTGCGCGGCAAATGGAACCAGCTTCCCGGACTGATCCTCTCGTGTGTGCCGGTCCTGTCATGGGCGGCTGTCTATTATCTGATGCAGCACGGAACGATCGTGCTTCGGACATGGAGGTGAGCAGATGGGAGGAGTAACAGTAAGAGAATACGGGCTCTCATTTGTCTGGGTATGCCTGAAGAACTACATCGGTAAGAGCTGGCCCATCCTGGCGATCTTCCTGGCCGGGATCCTGGTGTCGGTCCTCGTGAGCCTTCTGGGAAGAAAGAAGGAGAATCCCCTCGAGATCGTGACGGTGGACGGCGCCGACCGGGATATGAAGTACGGAGATCCCGAGTATGAGGAAGAAGATCAGGACGCGCCGACCTGGACTTTTCTGTGGGTGATCGTGATCAGCGCACTGACCGTGTTCAATCCGTTCATCGTCCGGGCACTGATCCCGAGGCTGGGCATGACAACGGTGTACTACCGTTTCTTTTGGGTCCTGCCGGTCACCTTCGGAGCTGCCTACTATCTGGTCAGGGCTGTCATGGCGTTCCGAAAGAGGACATACAGGATCATCGCCGGCCTTCTGGCGGCAGCCCTTCTAGCCGTGATCATCCCGGTCAATCCGGGACTGACCAACCTGAAGCTGCCGACCAACGTCTACAAGGTAGACGGCGCGGTGCCGGTTCTGTGCGAAGCGATCCACAGGGACTTCGAGACCACTCAGACATATCAGAAGGCTCAGAAACGGGCAGAGAAATACACCAACCGCAATTCGCAGAAATGGCTGAAGACGCAGGCACGCAGAAATCCGCTCTGCGTGTTCCCCTATGAGATCGAGTTCGCCGTGCGCCAGTATGATCCGACGATCCGGCTGCTGTTCAACCGGAACCTCAGGCTTTACTACGAAGGAAACCGCACGACGGGGATCACCTACGATGAGACCAAGATCAGATACCAGAGAAGGGCACTGATCCTCGATGCGATGTACGGGAGAAATGAGAGCATCACGAAGGAGCAGTTCGTGGATGCCATGAAGAAGACGAAAACCAGATATCTGGTGGTGGAGGAGCACCTGGCAAACGGAGGGTTCCTCACAGATGCAGGCTGCACCCAGGTGGGTGTGACTGCGGGCTACACGATCTTCCGTTATGGAAACTGATCAATGACGCAAAACCCGTCGGAACTTCAAAAGTTCCGGCGGGTTTTGTGCTACTGCTTCTTCTGATCCTTCTGTTTATCCCCGAGGGCCTTGTCCAGCTCTTCTTTGGCCGGTCCGCCTGAGACGACTCTGCTGATCAGGAGGATCCCGTAAATCAGGACCGGCACCAGGACAGAGAGTACGATAAAGGCCGTCAGGAGCTTCTGTGAAAAACCTGCCACTGCGATGACCAGTGTGGCGATCCAGATGCCTGCGACCAGGATCACGCCGGCCATAGCCATGATGCGCTTGATAGTGTTCATTTCAGAAATATCCTTTCTGCACAGCGTGCTGTCCATCCCTGTGGAGCGACAGAGGCTGCGCACATTTTTGCAGTTTTCGACAGCGACAGTGTAGCACAGAACGGGCGGGATGGACAGAATTTCTTGAATCCGTCGGTAAGATACGATATACTGATGCAGTGCCTGCGTGTGTACGCCGCCTGAGGAGAAGGGACGGCAGCAGGACGGATCCGCAGCAGGATCGACTACAATACGAAGAATAAGAGGTATACTGATATGGCATTACTTGAACAGTGGAGAGCGTATGCTTACGACCAGCAGGCAGACAAGAATAAGATGCAGGCCTTCTGGGCGGATTATTTCCAGAAGGAAAAGGGCGTGTACGAGCAGCTGCTGGAGAACCCGGATGAGGAAGTGAAGGGTACGGTCAGAGAGCTTGCTGAGAAGTACGGGCTTGACATCCAGACGATGACCGGCTTCCTGGACGGAATCAATGATTCCCTGAAGGAGAAGAATCCGCTCGAGACGATGGACGAGGATACCGTGGTGTCTCTTGCATTTGACAAAGAGATGCTCTACAAGAACATGGTCGATGCCAAGGCGGACTGGCTGTACAACCTGCCGCAGTGGGAGAAGATCTACGATGAGGAGACCAGGAAGCGTTTCTATCTGGAAGCCAAGAAGATGAATACGATCGTCAAGCCGAAAAAGATCGGACGCAACGAACCGTGCCCCTGCGGAAGCGGCAAGAAGTATAAGCAGTGCCATGGCCGCACCAGGGAGCTGGAGGAAGAACTTCAGCAGATGCTTGCGCAGCAGGAGCAGTAAGAGCGTCAGGACATCGGATTTGGAAATGAATGAGGAGGGAGGTGACCCATGGATATGATCACGATGATCGTCGGGGCAGCCTGCCTCCTTTACTATGTGGTCATAGCAGTCTATGCAGGACCGACAGCCAATTTCGGATGGTTCTGGATCGCTCTGGGAGCGGCATTCCTGGTGGTCTCCCGCACGGTAAAGTCCGACAGGAGAGTGCTTAGGCTCGGCGGCCGGACCCTTCTGGTGATCCTGATCCTGGGACTCTGCATCCTGGCCGTGCAGTCCGTGAACGTGATCCGGGAGATGAGCCGGAAGGGGGATGCCCATGCGGACTATGCCATCGTGCTGGGCGCCCAGGTCAAGGGGACGAGGCCGTCCAGATCGCTCCTGATGCGTCTGGAGAGGGCAAGATCCTACGCCCAGGAGAACCCCGACACGATCCTGATCCTCTCGGGAGGACAGGGACCGGGTGAGGATATCTCCGAAGCAAGGTGCATGTATGAATACCTGACGCAGGCAGGGATCCCCAAAGAGCAGCTTGTCCTGGAGGACAGATCCACCTCGACCCATGAGAACCTGGTGTTCTCGGATGAACTGACGAACTGCAGCAGGACAAGCTGCGGGATTATCTCCAACAGCTTCCACATATACCGCGCTCTGCTGCTGGCCAGAAAGGCGGGCTATGCAGATCCGGCAGGGATCCCCGCGCAGTCCGATCCGGTGCTTGTGGTCCATCTGGTAGTCCGGGAGGCTGCGGCCCTGACGATCGGACGGCTGAAGGGAGCGTTCTGATGAACAGACTGCTGAAAGACCGCAGGTTCTGGTACGTACATTATGCGATCCAGATTGCCCTGACCCTGACTTACTTTGTCTTCGCAGTCAGATACTATACACAGCTGGAGGTAAGGCTGGCCGTCAATGTCATTCTGAATGGCGCGGCCATGGTGCTTGCCATGGTCGTCCTGCAGAGCATGATCCGCGGCAATCAGGAAAGACCGGAGGATATCCATCTCAGAGTTCTGATCGAAGAGGGGGTTCTGTTCTTGCTGGTTGACGGCGCGTTCTTTCTGATCGACGGCATACCCGGCATGTGGGTGCTCAATGAAATCGTGAATATACTTTACTGTATCCTGCCGATCGTCATGTCCTGGCAGTTCTGGAAATTTGTGACTGCCTGGGGGGAGAGC
This sequence comes from uncultured Lachnospiraceae bacterium, assembly GCA_902765725.1. GTDB lineage: Bacteria > Bacillota > Clostridia > Lachnospirales > Lachnospiraceae > Porcincola. Next base: position 107,341 of record CACXAT010000005.1, read on the forward strand.
GCACAGTATCCAAGAAGCAGCTTTTTCACGAAAGCCTTCGGGCCGCTGTCCAGGCTTGCGGATGCGGCCGCAGTTGGAGGGACCCTGTACGTCCTGGGCAATCAGGCCGGGGGGTATCTGTTTACAGTCTCTTCAAAGACCGGGATCTATAAGAGAGGTCCGCATATTGCTTCGTTGGTGTTGTTCTCGTCCCTGATCCTGCTTGCGTGCGTGATCTGTCTGTTCGCGACAAAGATGCCGCTGTCTGAGAAGCTTATACTGCTGGCATACCCGCTGCTTCCCTATCTCAACAACCTTGTAACCATGGGGGAGACAGGTCCGGCCTATCTGGCCTTTATGCTGTTCTGTTCTCTGATGTTCTTCTATTCAAACCTCTATGTGAAGAGGAAGGAGGAGCTGGAGAGTGAACACAGCAGGTTTATGGAAGAGAGAAGAAAGCGGCATGTCCAGCAGGAGAAGCTGGCAATCAGTGAGAAGGAGCTGATGGAAAGCCGTGTGAACGGCATGCTCCTGCAGATCAGCCCGCATTTTATATACAATACGCTGGGGACGATCGACAGCCTCTGCGACGAGGACGCCGCGCAGGCGCAGCAGCTGATCCGCAAGTTTTCAAGATATCTCAAGAACAATTATCAGGACCTGACCAGAGAGCCGATGATCCCCTTCCGGGAGGAACTGGAGCATTTGAAGCTGTATCTGTCCATCGAGCAGGTACGCTTTCCGAATCTGAATATCAGGTATGAGATCGACGCGGAGGACTTCAGGATCCCCAGCCAGTCGATCCAGCCGCTGGTGGAAAATGCGGTACGCCACGGAACCGGGAAACGCCGCCGCGGCGCCGGTACCATAACGATCAGGTCGAAGGAAGAGCCGGATGCGTGGATCATCGACATAGAGGATGACGGGGCCGGTTTTGCGCAGGAGGTCGACACGGATGCGGCAGGCCTTCAGATCCCCGATGACAGCAGACGCCATATCGGGATCAGCAATGTATCCAAGAGGATCAGCATGCTCTGCGCAGGCACGGTACATATCAGGAGTATCCCGGGAGAGGGAACGGTCTGCACGATCAGGATCCCCCGGGATACAATGGAGGCGGAAGAATCATGATTGCTTTATGTGTGGATGATGAGGCGCTGCTGCTTCGGGCGCTGCAAAGAGCCGTGATGAAATCGCCGGATATCTCGCAGGCCTATGCCTACGATGATGCCGGTGACGCGCTCGACTGGGCCCGTAGGCACGAGTTTGACATCGCGTTTCTGGACATACGCATGCCCGGGATGACCGGCCTGGAGCTGGCTGAGAAGCTGCGCAGCTGCCAGAAGGACTGCGGGATTGTCTTCTGCACCGGACACACCGAGTACGCGATCAGCGCGATCAATCTCCATATGGACTGCGGTTACCTGACCAAGCCGGTCGAGCCGGAGCTGGTGCAGCAGGAGATCGACCACATCAAACAGATGAGGCAGAACGCCCGGGACGAGGCAGACCGGATCCTCTCTGAGAAGGAGATCGGTCAGGCTGCCAGGACTGCGGCGGGCAGGGTGCCGCTGACACCCGTCCCGGTCAGGTGTTACGGGGGCTTCGAAGTATACGGAAGGAACCATAAGCCGCTGGAGTTCAAAAGGAACAGAGCCAAGGAGCTCTTTGCGCTGCTGATCGACCGCAGGGGGATGGGAGTCTCCGCCAAGACTGTCTGCAGCATGATGTTCGAGGATGATCAGGAGTTTGACCAGAAGAACATGAACCACTTCTACAAGCTCATCGGAGAGCTGAAGAGGGTTCTTGACCAGGCGGGATACTACCGGGTGATCCGCAAAAATGGCAGCAGCTATTATGTCGAGACCTCCCGGATCCTGATCGAAGATGAGGAGATCGGAAAACAGCAGGATCTTCCATACATGGAAGGCTACAGCTGGAGGGAATGATTCTTAATTTTTCGTTACAGATGGAGATTCTGACGTAGGTTTTGTGTATGATGGTGTAGATAATGCCGTGTCAATAACTACGAGTGTCAAATTTACCAGTGCTGATACTACAGCTGCTAAACCCACAGGAGCTATTGCATGGAAGCCGATTACCGTAACCGTGACTCCGAATTATTTCTCCCATGCGGGAATTTACCGTTATCGGATTACAGAAACGGATAATTCAGCGGACAGAACAGCTGCAGGGGTATCAAGACCGGAGGATTATGAGAAAACTCGTTATCTTGATATTTATGTTCGAAAAGATGTAGTCAATGGCGGATATGTCGTTTATGGATATGTACTGTTTACAAGTGAGACTGGCGCTGTAGATATCACATCCGATGATTCAGTTTCAAAGAACAATGGTTATGTGGCACCAGATCCAAATAATACAACAAAGGCTTCGAATGTTGATTATTACAATACATATAATCTGACTGCTACCAAGAAAGTAAAGGGAACCTTGGCAGATAAGAACGAAGACTTCCCGTTTGAGATTGCTTTCTCAAATTCAACCATCACCTCGAAGCCAGTTGTTACTGCATCCGGGCAGTTGACCGGTGATCAGACCTTTGCTGCAAATGGGACGCTTACTCTGGGAGCAAAGGATGCCACATCATCTCTTAAGTTAAAAAATGAGGAATATGTGACAATTACGGGTATCCCGGCTGACATTACATCTACAGTAACCGAGGATAACAGTAGCTATGATGTTTATAAGCCCAATATTACAGCCCCCCCTGTTATTGGAGGAACTGCAACATATACATCAGCGAATGTGAATTCTGGAGAGACTGCAGTTATAACTTATGTGACAGGTACAAATACATCAACAAAAAATGCGCTGATTGCTGGAGATCTTTCTCTTACTGTCACAAATGAAATAGAGATAGTCTCTCCCACCGGCTATGTGACTCGTTTTGCTCCGTATGTCCTTCTGGTCGGATTTGCACTTGTCCTTCTGGTGGTGATGAGAAGACGCAGGAATGACCATGCGGATATGATCTGATTCTTCACGGAATCGGACTGGACACTGTAGTTTTAACCTCCCGGTTAACTGGCCGGGAGGTTCTCTTTCAAGGCCTGCTGGCTTTTTCTAAGGACACTTCAGACTATGGATTCTAACAGATTTGATTTTACTTCAATCATGGACCGAAGAGGCAGGGACGCGTATGCCGTGGATGGCGTGGGCAAGAGCAAATGGCAGTTTGAGCCGCAGTCTCCAAAAGATGGGTTTGATTTTATCCCCATGTGGGTTGCGGATATGAATTTCCCCACCTGCCCGGCGGTGACGGATGCGATCATCAAGAGAGCGAAGCACCCGGCTTTTGGCTATTTTGATATCTCGGATGAGTATTATGAATCGATCATCCGCTGGAGACAGGGAGCTCCTTCAGACAGGGAGGGCGTAATGCCGCACCGGGACCTGAAGAGGGAGTATATCGGCTACGAGAACGGCGTACATGGTTTTGTGACCAGTGCGGTTCAGGTTCTGACGAAGCCGGGCGAGAACATCCTCCTGCACAGTCCCAACTATGTGGGCTTTCGCAGCGATACCTGGAACCAGGGACGCAAGTGTGTGTTCAGCCCCCTGAAGATGGATGAGCAGGGGATATGGCGCATGGACCTTGCGGACATGGCGAAGAAGATCGAGGAAAATGATATCCATGTCATGATCTTCTGCTCTCCGCAGAATCCTTCCGGCAGGGTCTGGGAGAGATTCGAGCTGGAAGCGATGATGGAGATGCTGGAAGCTCACGGCGTCTATGTGATCTGTGACGAGATCTGGGCGGATCTTGCATTTGAGGGACATCCCCATACGCCGCTGCAGGATGTAAGCCCCTACGCCAGGGAGCATGTGCTGGCAGCCTACGCGCCGAGTAAGACCTTCAACATCGCAGGGCTGATCGGCAGCTATCATATCATCTATAACGATGAATTGCGGGAGAAGGTGACCAGCCACGGCCTGCTTACGAATTACAATGAGATCAATGTCCTGTCCATGCATGCTCTGATCGGAGGCTATTCTGAGATGGGAAGAGAGTGGCTCGGCGAACTCAACCGCACGCTGGAGGGCAACGGATCCTATGCCATGGACTATATCGGGCAGCATCTGCCGGGTGTGAAGGTGGCAAGGCCCCAGGGCACTTACATGATGTGGCTGGACGTCTCCGGCTACCTGAAGGAGAGCGGCAGGAGTCTGGAAGAGGTGCTGAAGGCAGGATGGGATGTTGGCGTAGGCTGGCAGAGCGGGGTGTTCTTCGAAGGACCCACCCACATCCGCCTGAATCTGGCATCGCCTCTTAGCAGGATACAGGAAGCCTTTGAGCGCATGGGCAGATATGTGTTCGTGTAAGAAAACAGAACAGCTGCGCAGTCAAGAACATGACTGTCCGCAGATATGCAGATAACAAAGCAGAGTATACAGGGATCACAGTTGGCAATGAGCATGAGTACAGTACCGGACAATCACACACAGGCAGAAAATAAACAGACAGAGAATACCCAGAGATCGCGCAGGCACAGATCCCCGATGGTGGACACGCAGCGTTTTCTTCTGCACGTGATTATAGTCATCACGCTGGTGTGGCTGATGTTCGGCGTTTTCTTCGGGGTGACCACGGCACCGAACGGTGATATGTATCCCAGGGTGGATCTGGGAGACCTGGCGCTTTACTACAGGACAGGTCAGGTCAGCAAAGTGTTTTCGCCGCTGAACGGTCTGCTGGGAATCGACTCGGATCACCTGTATAAGGCACAGGACGTTGTAGTTCTTCATAAGAATGAAACACTGTATCTGGGCCGTGTTGTAGCCGCCGGCGGTGATGGGGTGCAGGAGCTGCCGTACTCACAGGACTGGTGGGACGGATGCGGATTCCACTATCTGAAGAGGGCAGAAGAAGCGCAGACAGGCCGGTAAGCGGCAGCAGATATAATCCCTGTATTCTCTTGACAGGATGCAGGGATTGTTTTATATTCTATGTGTACTAGTAATGATAGTACACCTAATACAAAGGAGTCAGATATGTTTCAGATAGATCCGTTAAACAGAACGCCGGTATATGAGCAGCTGATCCGGCAGACTGAGAGATATGTCCTCACGGGCATATTCAGGCCGCTGGACCAGGTTCCTTCTGTGCGATCGCTCTCTGTTGAACTCGGAGTGAATCCGAATACGATCCAGAAGGCTTACAGCCAGATGGAGGCGACCGGGATTCTCCAGTCGGTTCCGGGCAGAGGCCGGTTCGTTACGGAGAATGCGAAGGAGATCATCGGGCGACAGAAGAGGGAGCAGCTGAATCTCCTCCGGGAGAGACTGAAGGAATTCGCCGAAGCCGGGATCACCCGGACGGAGATCGAGAACTGCCTGGATGAAGTGTACAGATCCAGGTGACAGTCTGCAGTGGTGCATCATGAAGGAGTTGGGAAATGATTAAGGCTGAAGGTATTGGTAAGAGGTTTGGACAGACAGCAGCGCTGAAGAACATATCCTGCAGCATTCCGGATGGGAGTATCTACGGACTGGTGGGATCGAACGGCGCAGGGAAGTCTACACTGCTGAGAATTCTTTCAGGGGTGTACAGGCCGGATGAGGGCGCGGTGACGGTTGACGGCGCTCCTGTCTGGGAGAATCCGGAGACGAAGGCGAAGATCGCTCTGGTTGCGGATGAAGTCTATTTTCCGGCGGGTGTGACGACGGAGCGTATGGCGAAGCTGATCTCCTCGGCGGATCCGGCTTTTGACAGGGTAAGGCTGCGCTACATGATGAATCTTCTGCAGCTTGATGTCAGTGCTCCCCTCGGGGGATTCTCCAAGGGGATGAAACGGCAGGCCGCGATCGCTCTGGCGCTGAGCCGCAAGCCGAAGTATCTCCTGCTGGATGAGGCATTTGACGGACTGGACCCTGTGATGAGGCGCCTGGTTCGGGGACTCATTGCGGAGGAGATCATGGACCGGCAGATGACGACGGTGATCACGTCTCATTCTCTGAGGGAGCTCGAAGACACCTGCGATACGCTGGCCCTGCTGCATAAGGGCGGGCTGATCCTTGAGAGCGATATCGGCATGCTGAAGACGAATCTTTTTAAGATCCAGGTCGCGTTCACGGACGAGTATGACGAGAAGAGATTCGAGGGGATCGATATCAAGAGTTTTAAGAAGAACGGTTCGGTGGCAACGCTGATCGTGACAGGAGACAGCAGTCAGATCGTGACGATGATCCGCCGGATGGATCCGGTCCTGATGGATGTGCTTCCGCTGAGTCTGGAGGAGGTCTTCACCTATGAGATGGAATCCCTCGGATACAGTTTTACGGCGCAGGGGATCGCATTTGCAGACGAAGCCTGACGGCTGGAATATAAGGGAGGGTATGTGATGACTGGAATGGTGGTCAATATGAACAGAGCCGCGGGCTCCCTGGGGAGAGCCGGCGTCTCGAAGGAGAAGGGGTTATTTGACAGAGCTTTGATAGCAGAGGGGATGCGCAGGACCCGGACACTTGCGCTGATCATGGGGATCGTTGCATGGCTGTCGGCAATACTGGTCCCGTTTATGAAAGGGGGATATGGCGCACAGACGCCGATACTGTACGGACCGTTTCAGATCAATCCTGCTATGCTCCTGTATTTTCCGGTGTTTGCGCCGTTTCTTACGCTGAAGGCTTTTGACTTCATGAACAGCAGGGCAGGGAGCGACCTGTTCCATTCATTTCCGGTGAAGCGCCGGACGCTGGCGGCAAGCTTTCTGACAGCGGTCTTCGCGTGGCTGATGATCATCATCGGCGGCAGCATTCTGTGCTCTGTGGCAGGCTGCGCGATGATGCGCCATGTGGTCGACCTCGATACCTCCAGACTGGGAATTGCCTTTCTTCAGATGGCGGCAGCGTCCCTCCTGGTGGAAATGAGTGTGTTTCTGACGATGACAGTGACCGGGACCTATCTTGCGAACATCGTAACAGCCCTGGGACTGATCTTCCTGCCCAGGTTTCTGATTTGGGCAGCCGGGGAGATGCTCTCGGAACTGGTGCCGATGATCAGCAGGCAGCATCTGCCGCTGTTCTTCACGGACCGCCTGAATATTATTACAGGATTGATCTTTGGCTGGCTCCTGGGAAGCGGTACAGGGTACCTGGGACCGCTTTATTATCTCCCGTCGGTGATCTATACGGTTCTTCTGGCTGTGGTCTATGCCGTGATCGGCTGCGTTCTCTTTGTCCGCCGGCCGTCGGAAACTGCGGGAAGGCCGGCTCTGGGGGAGAGACTGCAGAGTGCGACCAGGATCGGGATCGGATTCCTGATCACCGTGCCGGCGGCGATTATCATCACTGTTGTACTCTGCGGGCAGAGGTATTTCTTCTCGGTCGCGGATATCACTGAGCTGGCTGCATTCTTCCTTGCCGCATTCGGTGCCATGTTTATCTATGAGTACCTGAGCGCTCACAGAATCCTGTCCTGGAAGAAGCTGCTGACAGGGATCCTTGCGGTACTTCTTCTCGATGTCCTCTGGATCGCTGGCGGAATCGGGATGAAGCAGATATATTCTTCGGAGCACTTTGACAAGGGCAGGATCCGGTCGGTCACATTTACCGGAGATGGCTGGAATACGGCGGCGGATTACCTATCCTCGGTCAGCGCCCTGCGTCAGGAATACTGGGGAAGCAAGCTGTGCGATGTGGCGCTGACCGATGAGAAGATACTGTCTCTTGTGTCCCTTCGCCATGAACAGACTGCGGCAGAGACGGAAGTCCGGGATGAGGTGGAGATCCTCGGAAGTGAAGGCCGGGAGATTCCTTCGCAGGATGCCGGGGCAGAGCAGCAGCTCTCCACACTGGAGACAAAGATCTGCTTTAAAAATGGCAGGACCGTATACCGGTATCTGACCTATACCAGCAAGGATCTGAAAGAGATCTGGGAGGCGGTACTGCCCATGATCGGAGACGACCTGAAGGAGCTTCCGAAGTTCAGCACACTGGCAGAAGTCTATATCGGCGACTTTTTCGGCGGGGAACTGAAGGATGTGTATGAGTGCTATGGCGAGGAGCTTGAGAAGCTGACGCCTCAGAAATGGTTCGGGATCCTCTCAGATCCGGATTCCTATACCGCAGACGTGATCCAGTTCTACTCTGTGAAGGACGGAATCTATACCATGGGAGCCATTCCGGTAACCAGGGAATTCCCGAAGACTCAGAAACTGCTCGATAAGCTGATCCGCCCCGATGGGGAGGACAGTCAGGAGCCGTGACGGAGGATCTGCAGTAACAGTTCTCAGGCCAGCCTCTGTCATCTGCGTAGAGTTCTGCGGGCACAAGTGAAAACCATAGGAAGCCGACTGAGCTTTGCAAGTTGCTGCAGCCGCGGAAGCGACCACGCATCTATAGGAGCTGGGAGCGGCTGCAATGCAACCGCCGCAAAGCGAAGGAAGCAATGCAACCGCCGCAAAGCGAAGGAAGGCAACGTGTTTTCACTGTGCCCACAGACTCAAAGCAGGGACAGCTGACCTGAGAACTGTAACGCTCTGCAAATATCATTCTCCTATTGGACACTCTCCCTGAAGTATGCTATACTACCTTGTCAAGTATGCTCTGAAGGGGAGTGTGTTTTTTTATGAAGAAATCTGACAAGGGCAAGTTTGTGGGGGAGGTTCCGCTGAAGTGGTTCATACTGCTTCATCTGAGCCTGATTCTGAATTCCCTCGCCGGTACTGCCTCCAAGCTGGCTGGACGACAGAAGTTTCTGTCGTTCAAATTCATGTTCTGGTACGGTGTCATGCTGCTGATCACCATGTCCTTCGCGGTCGCGTGGCAGCAGATCCTCAAGAACATGTCGCTTACATTTGCGTTTACCAATAAGCCCATCACCATCGTCTGGGGCCTCATCTGGGGCGTGACGATCTTCAGGGAGACGCTGACCTGGAAGATGATCCTGGGTTCAGTGATCATCCTGATCGGGATCATCGTAGGGGTTTCGGACCGTCAGGAGGTGAAGTCATGAACGTACTTCTGACAGCCTCTGGGGGATCCATGTTTGCCGGACTTGAGAAGTATATCATCATATGGATCATCTCCGTGTTCATTTCCTCGGTCGCGCAGATCATGCTGAAGGTCGAGGCCAACAAGGAACACGAGAGCCGGATGAAGGAGTATCTGAACCCGATGGTTATCGGGTCCTACGCGATCTTCTTCCTGTCCACGTTCCTGACGATGTACGCGCTGAAGTACGTGCCCCTTACCTATTCACCGATCATTGAACCGCTGAGCTATATCTTCGTTCCGGTGATCGGCGTGATGGTGCTGAAGGAAAAGATATCAAAGAGAAGACTCCTGGGAATCATTATCATGTTTGTCGGGATCGTGATCTTCTCTATGTGAGAAAGAAGGATAAGGAAAATGATTGATTTCAACAGGTCACCGATTGTCGGAACAGAATTAGAGTATTTCAGCCAGGCTCTTCAGAGCGGCAAGCTCTGCGGGGACGGCCCGTTCACAAAGCAGGTATCAGCATGGTTCCGGGAGAGGATGAATGTGCGCCATGTCTACTTGACCACATCCTGCACCTCTGCTCTGGAGATGGCAAGCTGGCTGTGTGATCTCGAGCCGGGTGATGAAGTGATCATGCCTTCCTATACGTTCGTATCCACAGCAGACGCCTTCGTACTTCGCGGAGCGCGGATCGTATTCGTGGATATCGATCCGAAGACCATGAACATCGATCCGGACCGGATCGAGGAAGCTATCACCGAGAAGACCCGCGTAATCTGCCCGGTCCACTATGCAGGCGTAGCCTGTGACATGGACAGGATCCTTGCCATCGCGAAGAAGCACAACCTGAAGGTGGTGGAGGACGCCGCCCAGGGCGTCAATGCCTACTACAAGGGCAGGGCCCTCGGAACCATCGGCGATTACGGCTGCTACAGCTTCCACGAGACCAAGAACTATTCCATGGGAGAAGGCGGCGCGCTGTTATTTAACAACGATGCGGACCAGGAGCGGGCGGAGATCGTCCGTGAGAAGGGAACCGACCGCAGCAAGTTCTTCCGCGGCCAGATCGATAAATACAGCTGGGTCGGATACGGATCTTCCTACCTTCCCAGTGAGCTGAATGTGGCGTACCTGTGGGCACAGCTGCAGAAGTTCGATGAGATCAATGACAGAAGAATGAGCATCTGGAACTATTACAACGAGACTCTGAAGCCGCTGGCGGACGCGGGACTGATCGATCAGCCCTATGTGCCGGAGTATGCCGTTCACAATGCTCATATGTACTATATCAAGACGAAGGACCTGGAGACCAGGACGGACCTGATCCGCTATCTGAAGGAGCAGGATGTCCTCAGCGTCTTCCACTATATCCCGCTTCATTCCTCGAAGGCCGGACAGCAGTTCGGTGAGTTCAGGGGCGAGGACGTCTACACGACCAGAGAGTCCGAGCGTCTGATGCGTCTTCCGCTGTTCTACAACCTGGAAGAGGAGCAGATGGAGCATGTGGCAAAGAGTGTCCTGAATTATCCGGGATGGAAATAAGATGAGCAGATCGCTCCTTCAGAAATTGAAACCATACTATATCAGGAAGGCATTGCGGTACCTGAAACACTACGGGCCGAAGGACTTCCTGATTCGTGTGCGCGAACGAATGGCGCCGGAGGACGTTCCCTACGGGCCGTGGTATGAGGCGCACAGGGCATCGGGCCAGGAACTGGACCGCCAGAGGGCTGAGTGCGCGAAGATTCAGTGGGACGGCAGGCCGCTGTTCTCTGTGGTGGTGCCGGCCTGGAAGACGCCGAAGGCCTACCTGACGGGACTTCTTGACTGCGTGCTGGGGCAGACCTGGCCGTATCTGGAGCTGGTGATCGCCAACGCAAGTCCCGAAGATGAGGAGATGGCGAAGATCCTGGAAGAGTACGGTGCCAGGGACAGCCGGCTTGTGGTGGTCGATCTTCCCGAAAATGAGTCCATCGCGGCCAACACCAATGCGGCCATCGCGAAGGCATCCGGCGAGTTTGTATGCTTCATGGATCATGACGACCTGATCGCTTTGGACGCGCTGTATGAGGCGTCGAAGGCGGCGGTGCGGGCGGACATCGATCTGATCTATACGGACGAGGACAAGATCCGGGAGGACGCGAAGGGAGAGCTGGAGCATTTTCAGCCCCACTTCAAGCCTGATTTCAATCTGGACCTGCTCCGGTCCAACAACTATATCTGTCATTTCCTTATGGTCCGCAAGAGCCTGGTGGAACTGGCAGGAGGTCCGGACGACCGGTTCGAGGGCGCCCAGGATTATGAGTTTATACTGAGATGTATCGACCGGATACAGGCGGAGAGGATCGCGCATATTCCGAAGATCCTGTACCACTGGCGCACCCACGCGGCGTCCACGGCGGATAATCCGGACAGCAAGGCCTATGCCTATGACGCGGGAAAGCGGGCGCTGGAAGAGCACCTGCTCAGGCGCGGCGTGGTCGGCGAGGTGAGCCAGACCAAGGATCACGGCTTCTACAGAGTGCGCTATGAGGTGAAGGACCATCCCATGGTCTCGATCATCATCCCGAACCGGGAACAGAAGCAGATGCTGGAGAAGTGTCTGACCGCGATCCGGGAGCACACGCACTATGACAATTACGAGGTCATCGTTGTGGAGAACAATTCCTCCTCGCGGGAGATCCTCGATTACTACAAAAAGATCCAGGGACAGAACGGTGTGAGGGTGATCCGCCGCAAGGGTGAGTTCAACTTTGCCGCGATCAACAACTACGCCGCATGCAGGGCGCAGGGGGACTACCTTGTCTTCCTGAACAATGACGTGGAAGTCCGGGACGGATGGCTGACGGAGCTTCTGGGAGTCTGCTGCAGGCCGGATGTCGGCGGTGCCGGAGCCAGGCTGTATTACCCGGACGGCAGGATCCAGTCGGCGGGTATCGTGATCGGGATCGGCGGTGTGGCAGGTTCACTGTTCACCGGCATGAACGGAAGCTTCTCGGGCTACCTTCACAAGGCATCGATCCTGCAGGATCTGTCTGCGGTCACGGCTGCGATGATGATCGTGAAGAAGGATGCGTTTGACAGCGTGGGCGGCTTTACCGAGGAACTGGCGGTCGCGTTCAATGACGTGGACCTGTGCCTGAAGCTTCGGGCCGCGGGTTATCTGATCGTCTACGATCCCTACGCGGAGGCGACCCACCATGAGTCGGTCAGCCGCGGAGATGAATATACAGCGAAGAATGCGGAGCGCTGGCGCCGGGAGGCTTCCTACATGAAGGAGCACTGGGCCGGGTATTATGAGAAGGGGGATCCTTACTACAATCCCAACTTCTCTCTGGCACGCTGGGACTATACGCTTCAGTGACGAAGAATGCATCGATGGTGACCCTATGAAGAGTATTACCATAGTGATACCGAACTACAATGGAATGAAGTTCCTGCAGGGCTGTCTGGACAGCCTGAGGGGACAGTCGGATCAGGACTTTGAGACCATCATGATCGACAACGGGTCGGCGGATGAGAGCGTCTCTTACGTGAGGCAGAATTACCCGGAGGTGAAGATCCGGGCGTACCACAGGAATACCGGCTTCTGCGGGGCAGTCAATGCCGGGATCAGGCTGTCTGACTCTCCCTACGTCCTGCTTCTGAACAATGACGTGGTCTGTGACCGGGATATGGTGAAGGAGCTTCACCGCTCGATCACGGCAGGCGAGGATACATTTTCCTGCTGCGCGAAGCTGATCGGACTGTATGATCCGACGAAGCTGGACGACGCGGGGGATTACTACACCGCTCTCGGATGGGCTTTTGCCAGAGGCAAGGGGATGAGCAGCACCCTGTATGACAGGGAGGAGAAGATATTTGCCTGCTGCGCGGCCGCGGCGATCTACCGCAGGGATATCCTGGAGCAGATCGGCCTGTTTGACGAGAGACATTTTGCGTACCTTGAAGACATCGATATCGGGTACCGGGCGCAGATATACGGATACGTAAACCGCTATATCCCCTCCGCTGTCGTGTACCACGCAGGTTCGGGGACCAGCGGAAGCCGTCACAACGCCTTTAAGGTGAAGCTGTCGGCACGCAACAGTATCTGGCTGGCCTATAAGAACATGCCCGGATGGCAGATCGCGCTGAACGCGCCGCTTCTGGCCGCCGGCTGCCTGATCAAATGGATCTATTTCTGCAGGAAGGGCCTCGGGAAGGAATACCTGAAGGGGCTCTCGGAAGGATGGAAGGCTCTTCCGAAGATGAAGGGCGCACCCTCGGGACACACCGGGGCGTACCTGAACATACAGCTGCAGCTGTGGAAGAACTGCTTCCTGCGCCTGACGGACGGGATGCGGGCGAAATGAGCCCGGAAGAGAGATTAGAACGTGATTAAGGATAATCAGAAACATTTCAACCGATTGCATGTCGTGTTTGATGCACTGATCATAGCAGGGTCATATGTCGCGGCATGGTGGATCCAGTTTACCTTCCTGGCAGATCCCAGGGCAGGCAAGCTCCCCATGCAGGTATACATGATGGCACTGCTGTTTGTGATCCCCGGATATCTGCTTCTGTATGACGCGTTTCATCTGTACAAGCCCAAGAGGGTGTCCGGGCGCATGCTGGAGGCAGGCAATCTGTTCCTGGCAAACATGGTGGGACTGCTGGGATTTATTTTCGTGTTGTTTATCATCAAGGAAAATAACTTCTCCAGAAGGCTGATCTTCATATTTACGGGGATCAATTTCTTCCTGACCCTGTGCGAACGCAACTTTATCAGGATCGTCCTTCGGGACATCCGCTCCAGGGGCATGAACCTGAAGCACATGATCCTGGTCGGGTATTCCAGCGCTGCGGAGGGGTATATCGACCGTATCTTCGCCAACCCGCAGTGGGGGTACCAGATCGACGGCATCCTGGACGACAATTCGGCTGTGGGACGCTATTACCACAATGTGCCGGTGATCGGGGATACCGAGGATATCGACCAGATCCTGGCGGAGAACCAGCTGGATGAGATCGCGATCACCCTGGGACTGGATGAGTATTCGAAGCTGAAGCGGATCGTTGCCGCCTGTGAGAAGAGCGGCGTCCACACCCAGTTTGTTCCGGATTATACGGATATCATACCCTCGAGACCTTACACCGAGGACCTGCTGGGACTTCCGGTGGTCAATATCCGGTACGTGCCGCTGTCCGACACCTTCAACGCGCTGGTGAAGCGCACCATGGATGTGGTCGGGTCGCTGATGTGCATCGTGCTGTTCTCGCCGGTCATGCTGGTGACAGCGATCGCCATCAAGAAGAGCAGCCCCGGACCGCTGATTTTCACCCAGGACAGGGTGGGACTTCACAATCAGGAATTCCGCATGTACAAGTTCCGCTCCATGACGGTCCAGGATGAGAAGGAAGAGAAGAAGGGATGGACGACGAAGAATGATCCCCGCGTGACCAAGGTCGGCAAGGTGATCCGCAAGACGTCCATCGATGAACTGCCGCAGCTGTTCAATGTCCTCAAGGGGGACATGAGCCTGATCGGCCCCCGCCCCGAGCGCCCGCAGTACGTGGAGAAGTTCAGGGAGGAAATCCCGCGCTACATGGTCAAGCACCAGGTGCGTCCCGGCATGACAGGCTGGGCCCAGGTCAACGGCTACCGCGGGAACACTTCGATCCGTAAGAGGATCGAATATGACATCTACTATATCGAGCACTGGTCGGTCGCTTTTGACATCAAGATCCTGGTACTGACTGTGTTCAAGGGATTTATTAACCGAAATGCATACTGACCGGAGCTTGTGACATGGCGTTTAGCAGAGACCGAAAGAAGAACCCGTCCAGCCGGTACTCCAGGATGGAGGAGCCGTGGCTCGATGACAGAGGAAAAAGGGATGAGTGGGACAATTCCGCCGATCCCAGAGACGAAGGCTTTGGAGTCAGGGACAGCTATTCCAGGCAGGCTTCCTACGGAAGGCCGGATGGCTATTATGATTCCTACAGACCTGCGGGAGGCATGGGAGACACCAGAGTCTACTCCTCTGAGGTAACAAACGCGGCAAGGCAGAGTGCCTCCGCGCAGGGCAGAGGTACATCCGCAGACCGAAGAGGCGCGTCAGGCGGGCGCAGGAGCTCATCTGAAGAGCGCAGGAGCGCATCCGCAGACCGCAGGCGGGAGGCATACCGCCCCAGAAGAACCAGAGAGGAAGCACGGGAATCCTACTACGATGAGTGGGACGATCCTGAATATGACGACCGCTATGACGATCGATATGATGACCGCGAAGAGGAGAACTATGACAGGCGAAGACGTCCGGCCGGGCACGGCAGGAGGAGCGCCCCGAGGCGCGGTGAGCGCGAGGGCTCTTCGAAGACCGGGTTTATCATCAAGCTGGTCCTGCTTCTGATCGCAACGGCGGCCCTTGTCGTCGTGTGGCGTTTCTCGCGCATGGACCATATGAACCTGAAGGACATCCTCACCAATTCGGGTGTCTCAGGCTACAGCGGGTATCAGGACTTTGTGATCTACGGAGTGGACTCCAGAGAGGGCAGCCTTACGAGGGACGCCCATTCTGACACGATCATCCTGTGCTCGATGAATAAGAATGCGAAGGAGATCCGGCTGGTGTCCGTCTACCGTGACACCTACCTGGACAATACCAACGGCGAGTACCGCAAGGCGACGGAGTGTTATTTCTTCGGAGGCCCGGAGCGGTCCGTCAATATGCTCAACAAGAATCTGGACCTGAACCTGAAGGACTACGTCACCGTGGACTTCAATGCGGTGGTCAAGGCAGTGGATCTGATCGGGGGCGTGGACGTAGATGTGACGGAGGAGGAGCTTCCCTACATCAACGGCTACCAGACGGAGAATGCTCAGGTAACGGGCGCAGAGATCACGCCGGTCACTTCCGCGGGCTATCAGCATCTGAACGGTATTCAGGCCCTGGCATACTGCAGGATCCGCTATACTGCCGGTTCAGATTACAAGAGAACTGAGAGACAGAGGACCGTGCTCACGCAGATATTCCAGAATGCGAAGCAGCAGGGGCCGGTAAAACTGGCGCAGATCGTGGATGCCATGATCCCCTCGATCTCTACCAGCTTCTCCAGCACCGAGCTTCTGGCACTGGCTTCGTCCGTGTCGGAGTACAGCCTCACGGAGACCGGAGGGTTCCCCTTCGACCTGCAGGCTGCCAATATCTCCGCGGGAGACTGTGTGGTGCCTGTCAATCTCGCGCAGAATGTATCGCAGCTGCATACCTTCCTGTACGGCCAGACCGGGTATACCCCCTCTGAGACCGTTCAGCAGATCTCACAGCAGATCGCAGCCGCGACAGGCATATACTGAGGTATTTATTTATGGAGGTTACGGTTCTGATACCGACCTGGAAGCCGGATGAGAGGCTGGATGAGCTTCTCCGGAGGCTGTCCAGGCAGACATTGCTTCCGTCCAGAGTCCTTCTTCTCAACACCGTTGACGAAGACCAGGACGGGGGACTGACGGATCTGGTGGATGAGTACAGGGACTGCTTTCCGGTCCTGTCGGTATTCCATATCGAGAAGCGTCAGTTCGACCACGGGGGGACAAGGCATCTGGGGATGACCTTCGCGGACACGGAGCTTGTCCTGTGCATGACCCAGGACGCGGTCCCGAAGGACAGGCATCTGGTCAGCGCCCTGGCCCGGTACTTTGAGGATCCGCTGGTCGGTGCGGCATACGCAAGACAGCTTGCCGTCAGGGGCAGCAGCCCTCTGGAGCGCTATACAAGATCATTCAACTATCCGGACACTTCCAGGGTCAAGTCGAAGGAAGACCTGGAGAGCCTGGGGATCAAGACCTTCTTCTGCTCAGACGTCTGTGCCATGTGGCGCAGGGATATATATCTTGAGATGGGCGGATTTGAGCGAAGAACGATCTTCAATGAGGACATGATCCTGGCAGGGAAGATGATCCAGGCCGGATACCGCATCGCCTATGCTGCAGATGCGATGGTCTGGCACTCCCACAGCTATTCATGTGTGAAGCAGCTGAAGCGCAATTTCGATCTGGGAGTCTCTCAGGCGGATCATCCGGAGATATTCTCGATGGCCTCCTCCACGGGAGAGGGCATACGGCTGGTGAAGCAGACAGCCTCCTGGCTGATCCGGAGCGCTCATGCGGCTCTGCTGCCGAAGCTGATCCTGGACAGCGGATGCAAATATCTGGGTTATTTTCTGGGGAGGCGGTACCGGAAGCTTCCGCGGAAGCTGATCCTGAAACTCACAGATAACAGAATGTACTGGGAAGGGCACACATTTGACACAGGTATATGATAAGGTTCCGGCGTAGGTATCACTTAAAGCACAGAGGGGTGGAATTATGGATGATGAGAAGAGATACACGGATACGGTAGATCCGGATACAGAATATACACAGTACAATGAGCCGGACGCGGCGGATGAGGTCAGTGAAGGATTCTCTGAGACAGAATCTGTGGTCGTGGAACCTGAGACATCGGTCCCTGAGACAGAGGCACCTGCGGCAGATGGAATCACAGCAGATGGACCTGCTGCAGATGGCTTTGCGGCAGGCGGACCTGCAGCAGACAACACTGTGACAGAAGGATCCGCAGCAGACGAAGCCGCATCAGATGAGAGCGGGGCGCAGGAGCCTTCAGACAGCGCCTTCACCCAGGACACGTCGAGTGAGCAGGCAGGATCCGCGCAGGATCGTCCCCATGATTTTGACGTGGATGAGCCGAAGTTCGACACGCAGACAGGGGAGCGCCTGGACCGGCCGAAGAAGAAATATCCTGGAGTCATCCTGACTCTTGCGGTGACCGCCATGGCCATCGGCGCGTTTGTATACGCGGTCATGCCCGGGAAGCTGCCGTCCCTTGCAAATATAGAAGAGGACGAGGTGGAAACGGAAGTCCAGCTGGCCATCGTGCCTGCCGCAGTGCAGAGCGAGACCGAGTCTGAGGAAGGAACCGAGGCTGCAGCTCAGACGGAAGCGCAGACCGTGATCGTGGCCCAGACCGAGACCGAAGTCATGACCGAGACTGAGACTGAGCTTGAAACTGAGACTGAAACGGAGTCTGAGACCGAGGCAAAGCTTACTACTGTTGCCGGTCCGAAGACAGGGCAGGACAAGAAGGACGCTGAGCCGGAATTCAAGTCGGAGGGCGTGATGCTGAGCGCGACACTGGATGTGTCTGACATGGTCGAGGAAGTGATGCCGGGCATCGTCTCCATCACATGCACCAACATCCGGACCGTGCAGGACTTTTTCTACGGCCGCCAGCAGATCGAGCAGAAGGATGCCGGCTCCGGCATCATCGTGGATGAAGATGACAGCGCCTACTACATCGTGACAGATGCCTGGGTCGTTGAAGGGGCACAGGAGCTGACGGTTGGATTCTCTGTCTCCAGAGAGGCGACGGAAGGACTGTCTGACGAAGATACGCTGGCAGACGCCTCTGTGATCGGATTCGACGAAGAGACAGGCCTGGCCATGCTGAAGGTGGAGAAGGACGCCGTTCATGAGACGGTCCGCTCCCTGGTAAAGCCGTCTGCGCTGGGCGATTCGGATTCGATCCGTGTCGGCGAGAGAGCGATCGCCATCGGCAATGCCATGGGATACGGCCTGTCCGTGACAGAGGGCATCGTCAGTGCGCTGGACCGCAGAATGACATCGGATTCGGGAACTCATTCCTTCATTCAGACAGATGCATCCATCAATTACGGCAACTACGGCGGAGCGCTCCTTAACCGGGACGGAGAGGTGATCGGGATCAATTCCGGCAAGATCTCCAGAGATTCCGGCGAAGGCATGGGCTACGCATTCCCGATCAATGAAGCCAGAGAGGCGATCAGCCGGATGCTTCCGGAGGGCAGCGCAGCTGTCACGAAGGCCCAGGAGGCCGGAGAGACCGAGAAGGCACAGGAGGAGACCTCCGGCAAGGTGACACTCCAGGTGGCAAAGCCCGAGACGGAAGAGAGTGCTTCCGAAGAAGCCGCGCCCCAGACCGAAGAGAGTACGGCTGCGCAGGAGCCTGCAGAAGAAGCTCCCCAGACGGAAGAGGCCGGGGAGACGGAAGCCGCTTCAAAGGGAAAAGGCGGAACGCTCGGCGTCAGCGTCGCGGAGGTATCGGATGAGTACAGCATCATCTACCGCATCCCCAAGGGCGTCTATGTAGTCGGTGTCGTGGATGACGGCGGGGCAGACAAGGCAGGGATCCGGGAGGATGACCTGATCATCGCTGTAAACGGCGAAGAGACACCCTCTGTCACAGCCCTCAAGGAGATCCTGTCTTCCACCGGTGCGGGAGATGAGGCCCAGGTCACTTACATACGGGCTGATGAGAACGGTGATTATAATGAGGACGCTGCTGTGACTGTCACCGTAGTGCTCCAGTAAAGGAAGGATATGTCAGAAGAGAAAAAAGAGATCCGCTCCTGTTTCATGTGCCACCGCACGGAAGAGCAGGCCGGACCTATGATACAGCTGCCGGGCGGCATCACCGTCTGCAGGGACTGCATGCAGAAGTCATTTGACGCCATGGACAATCCCCAGGTGCGCAGCATGCTGAACATGCAGAACTTCACCAACTTCCAGAACTTTCCGGACATGGGGATGTTCCGCATGAACGAAGAGAAGCCGAAGGAAGAGAAGAAGGCACCTGACAGCCAGAAGGAAGCAGACAGCAGGAAGAAGCCGAAGGCGGTCTTTGACATCCATTCGCTCCCTGCTCCGCACAAGATCAAGGCGGCTCTGGATGAATACGTGATCGGTCAGGAATACGCGAAGAAAGTCATCTCAGTGGCTGTATACAACCATTATAAGCGCGTCAGGACCAATACGAATTCTCTGGATGAGATCGAGATC
>CACXAT010000006.1 GCA_902765725.1 uncultured Lachnospiraceae bacterium
CCCACATCGACTTCCAGTTTGAAGTCACAACCAGAAAGTATCAGAGCATGCTCGATTCCGAGCTGCAGAAGAAGGAGATCCAGGAAGGCCTGATCCGGGCGGTGGATGTGATCGACCTGATCATAGAGATCCTCCGGGGATCAAAGGACCGTACCATGGCCAAGAACTGCCTGGTGCTCGGTCAGACAGAAGGGATCAAGTTCAAGACACGCAAGTCAAAACCGGACGCCGCGAAGCTTCATTTCACGGACGCCCAGGCAACGGCGATCCTCGAGATGCGCCTGTACAAGCTCATCGGTCTGGAGATCGATGCCCTCACGGCAGAATACGACGAGACCGTGCGGAAGATCGAACAGTATACGGATATTCTGAACAATTACGCGTCGATGGCTGAGGTCATCGTCCGCCAGCTTGAGGAATTCAAGAAGGAATATGCCACTCCCAGAAAGACTGTCATCACAGAGGCGGAGGCGGTGGTCCTGGAAGAGAAGAAGGCAGAGGCATTCCCTGTTGTCTTCCTGATGGACCGTTTCGGCTACGCCCGTACGATCGAAGAGAGCATCTATGAGAAGAACCGGGAGGCTGCGGACGAAGAGAACCGGATCGTGCTGCACTGCATGAGCGATTCCAGACTGTGCATATTTACCGACACAGGCAGGCAGCATATCCTGAAGGTCGAGAAGGTTCCCCACGGGAGATTCCGCGACAAGGGAACGCCCATCGACAACCTGTGCAACTATGATTCTTCGGAGGAGACCTATCTTCAGGTATACAGCCTGGATGAGATAAAGACACAGAAGCTGATCTTCACGACGGCCCACGGCTTTGTCAAGACCGTGGAGGGATCTGAGTTCGACGTTGCGAAGCTTACCATAGCCGCCACCAAACTGGAGGAGGAAGACCGGCTGATCGACGTACATCCGGTCCATTACCAGGCAAGCATGATCATCGCGACCCGCAACCACTATCTGCTCCGCATGCCGGAGGAATCCATCCCCGTGCAGAAGAAAGCGGCAAGAGGTGTGTACGGCATCCGGCTCACGGCCGGGGATGCGGTCGAGAAAGTCTTCTATCTGGAGGACGGAGCACCTGTCGAGGTGGAGATCGCCGGCAAGATGGTGTCACTCAACCGGCTTCACATCGCTGAGCGCGGAGGCAAGGGTACGAAACTTCGCAAATAAGTGGGAAAATTCCGAAAAACCCTTGTATTTACTGCATTTCAGTGGTAGTATACATACGAATTTGATACTGATGATTAAGAAGAACGGGCCGCAGCGCCCGTTCTTCTTCCATGTATAAGAGGAGATCTATGAACCGAAGCGAGTATGAGAGCAGAACGGAAGCTCTGGTCCTCCCGATCCTGGAGGAGAGGGGCTGGGAGCTGGTCGATGTCGAGTTTGTAAAAGAGGGAAGTACCTGGTATCTTCGCGCTTACATCGACAAACCGGGCGGCATCACGGTGGATGACTGTGAGATCGTCAGCCGCGCGCTGGAAGCAAAGCTGGACAGTGAGAATTTCATATCAGAGGCCTACATACTGGAGGTTTCTTCTCCCGGTCTGGGACGGGCGATCCGCAAAGAGAAGGATTACGTCCGCAACGAAGGGAAAGAGATCGAGCTTCGGCTCTACCGCCCATTTGAACACAGCAAGGAATTCAGGGGTGTCCTGAAGTGCTGGGATGCGGACAGTGTTACGATCACTGACGAGGATGGAAGAGATCTGGTATTCGCCAGAAAAGATCTCGCGCTTGTGCGGGAAGCATTTGACTGGTGAATCTGATTCAATAAAAAAGCCGTATACAGGAGGAAAAAAGAAAAACGATGAATGATGAACTGTTTGATGCTCTGTTGATTCTTGAAAAAGAAAAAAACATCAAGAGCGATGTTCTGCTTGAGGCGATCGCCAAATCACTGGAACAGGCCTGCAGGAACAATTACAACCGCCAGGACCTCAACAATATCGTGGTGGATCTGAACCAGCAGAAGAAAAGCTTCGGGATCTTCCTTGCGAAGGAAGTCGTCGAGACTGTGGAGGACAGCATGACCCAGATCAGTCTGGCTGACGCCATGATGATCGATCCTTCCTATCAGGTGGGTGACGTGGTCAACGTGGACATCAATTCCCGCGCCTTCGGACGCATTGCCGTGCAGAACGCCAAGAACGTAATTCTCCAGCAGATCCGCGAGGCAGAGAGAAAGAGCCTGTTCGCCGACTACTATGACAAGGAGAACAAGGTTGTCACAGGTGTTGTCCAGAGATTTATCGGACGCAATGTCGCGATCAATCTGGGCAAGGTGGACGGCATCCTCAATGAGAGCGAGATGATCAAGGGTGAGAATTATTACCCGAACCAGAGAATCAAGGTCTACGTGCTCCATGTGGATAATACCCCAAAGGGGCCGAGAATCCTGGTATCACGCAAGCACCCGAACCTGGTGAGATGCCTGTTTGAGCAGGAAGTTGCGGAAGTTGCCGACGGAACCGTACAGATCATGGCCATCGCCCGTGAGGCCGGCTCCAGATCCAAGATGGCAGTTCTGTCCAACTCCGAGAACGTGGATCCGGTCGGTGCATGTGTCGGCCAGAACGGAAGCCGTGTTGCCATGGTCGTGGATGAGCTGAACGGCGAGAAGATCGATATCGTGAACTGGGATGAGAATCCGGCATACTTTATCGAGAACGCCCTGAGCCCCGCGAAGGTCGTCACCGTCCTTGTCGATGAGGAGGACAAGCAGGCGAAGGTCGTGGTACCTGACTACCAGCTGTCGCTGGCGATCGGACGCGAAGGACAGAATGCACGTCTTACCGCGAGACTTACCGGCTTCAAGATCGATATCAAGTCTGAGACCCAGGCGATCGAGTCCGGCGAGCTGGATGAGTTCCAGGAAGAGTACTACAACGAAGGATACGATGAGAACGGTGAGCAGTATCCGGAAGAATACTATGATGACGGGCAGTATTCAGGAGAGGGCGTCTATTACGATGACGGCTCCTATGCCCCGGAAGGCGGCTATTATGAAGAGGGAGCCTACTATGAAGACGGCTCTTTCGATGACGGCAGCCAGACAGAATGAATCATGCAGGAGGGTGACTTCCCTTGAGTATTCAGAAAAAACCGGTCCTGCGCAGATGCGTGGGATGCGGTGAGATGAAAGATAAGAAAGACCTGATCCGGGTCGTCCGTACCCAGGAGGGTGAGATCCTTCCGGATCTGACCGGCAGGTTAAACGGAAGAGGCGCATATATCTGCAAAGCCCCCCAGTGCCTTATGACGGCAGTTCAAAGGAAAGGGCTTGAGCGTTCCCTGCGCTGCAGAGTGGACGCGAAGGTGTATGAGGATCTGAGTTCAGTCTTTGCCGGGGAGGACTCCTGATCGGAGATATTATGCAGTCAGATGACAGAAAGATCCTGAATCTTCTCGGTCTTGCTCAGAAGGCAGGGAAGATCGCGTCCGGAGAGTTTTCGACAGAGAAAGCTGTGAAGGGCGGGCAGGCGAAGATGGCAGTCATCTCCGCTGATGCTTCAGGCAATACAAAGAAAAAATTCCACAATATGTGTGAGTGGTACCATGTTCCGGTGATCGAGATATCGGACAAAGCGTCTCTGGGACACTGCCTGGGAAGATCAGACAGAACCAGCGCCGCAGTGACAGATGAAGGCTTTGCCAGAGCGATTCTGAAAGCTGCCGGAACAGAGGATACACGGAGGTAGTAGATTTGGGAAAAATCAGAGTACATGAACTTGCAAAGGAACTGGGGAGATCGTCCGCAGAAGTGATCGATGTCCTGTCTGACCTGGGCGTGAAGGAAGCGAAGGCCCAGAGCAGTCTGGAGGATGAGCTTGCGGCTAAGATCCGGGGCCGGTTAAACGGTGCTGCCAGAAAGCCGGCAGCAGCCACGGAAGCAGAAGCAAAGGGCGAAGCTCCCGCCGAGGCTCCCAAGAAGAAGAAATTCGTAGCGGTATTTCGCCGTGAAAATGCGAGAAGCGGAGTGATCTCCCGCATGCCTACCAGACAGGCGCAGATGAGATCTGCCCAGGCCCAGGCGGAAGCCCAGGGAAGACCGCTCAGAAGACGTCCGGTGGACGCCAATGGCAATCCGATTCCGGTCAGACGGCCTGTTGATGCCCAGGGAAGACCGCTGCCAAGAAGAGTAGACGCCAACGGCAATCCGATTCCGGTCAAGCCGCAGAGGCCTCAGGCCCCGGCAGCGGAAGCTGCAGCCCAGGCGCAGGCACAGGCGCAGAGTGCTCCCGTGCAGGAGCAGAAGGCACCCGCACAGGCTGCGGCACCCGTATCTCCCGTGCAGGCGCAGGCTGCTCCCGTACAGGAACAGAAGGCTCCCGCACAGGTAACCGGCACTCCGGTTCAGGCACAGAGCGCACCTGCGCAGCCGCAGAGTGCTCCCGCACAGGAGCAGAAGGCTCCCGCACAGAAACCGGTATCTGCCGCGTCTTCCGTGCAGGAACAGAAGGCTCCCGCACAGGCACCGGCATCTGCCGCGTCTTCCGTAAATGAAACCGTGAAGGCACCCTCTGTGGAAGCACAGGAACCGGCACAGGCGCAGAGCGCCAGGGCGGAAGGCCAGTCCAGGCCCGAGAGCGCCCGAGTGCAGGGAAGCGGCAGAGCAGAAGGTTCAAAGACCTTCAGCCAGGACGGAAGAAGGCCTCAGTCAAGGCCTGCCCAGAATCCCTCCGGGCAGAATCAGAACCAGCGCCGTCCCTATCAGGGAGACCGCAGCCGCAATACAGAGAGCAGACCCTATTCTGAAGGAAGAAGCGGATCTGATTCCCGCCGCCCCTATCAGGGCGAGCGCAGAGGCGGCGGCCAGCCGTCTGCAGGAAGACCGGCACAGGGTTCCTTCCAGGGCAGAGGCGCCGGCCAGGGTTCGAAGATGCAGGGTATGCCCGCGCCGAAGGCAGCGCCGGTCAGCGCGAAGCCGGGCGCAAGGAGCGGAGCTCCTTCCAAGGGTAAGAATTACGATCAGAACCGTGACGGGAACAGAAACAACCGTTCTCCCCAGAGACGTGAGGGGAAGGACCGGAACGAGAAATACAACCGCTTTGACGCGAACGACCGTGTCCAGACCGGACGCCGCAAGAAGGATCCCAACCGCGCAGGCGCGTTCCACAAGCCGGAGCCGGTACCGGTAGTCGAAGAGCAGATCAAGACGATCACTCTGCCGGACAGCATCACTCTGAAAGAGCTTGCGGATAAGATGAAGATCCAGCCCTCCGCCATCATTAAGAAGCTGTTCATGGCCGGCAGGATGGTAACTCTGAACCAGGATCTGACCTATGAAGAGGCCGAGGAGATCGCGGTTGACTATGATATCCTCTGCGAGCACGAAGAGAAGAAGGATCTGATCGCAGACCTTCTGAAGGAAGATGAAGAGAACGAAGAGAATCTCGTGGCAAGACCGCCGGTCGTATGTGTCATGGGACATGTCGACCATGGTAAGACATCTCTGCTGGACGCGATCCGCGATACACATGTAACGGACAAGGAATCCGGCGGAATCACGCAGCATATCGGTGCGTCTGTCATTCATTACAATGACCGCACCATCACCTTCCTTGACACGCCGGGCCATGAGGCATTTACCGCCATGCGTATGAGAGGCGCGAATTCCACGGATATCGCGGTTCTGGTCGTGGCAGCCGATGACGGCGTCATGCCGCAGACCGTCGAAGCCATCAACCATGCCAAGGCGGCAGGTATTGAGATCATCGTCGCAATCAACAAGATCGATAAGCCGAGTGCGAATATCGACCGCGTTAAGCAGGAACTGACGGAATTTGAACTGATCGCTGAGGACTGGGGCGGAAGCACCACCATGGTGCCGGTATCTGCGAAGTCCCATGAGGGCATCGACAATCTGCTGGAGATGATCCTTCTCACGGCAGATGTCATGGAGCTCAAGTCCAACCCGAACCGCCGGGCAAGGGGACTTGTCATCGAGGCGAAGCTGGACAAGGGCCGCGGCCCGGTCGCATCCCTGCTGGTCCAGAAGGGAACTCTTCACGTCGGAGATCCGATCGATGCAGGTGCCTGCTACGGCAAGATCCGTGCCATGACGGACGACAAGGGACGCAGGGTCAAGGAAGCAGGACCCTCCATGCCGGTCGAGGTCATCGGCTTCTCCGACGTTCCGGGTGCTGGTGAGATCTTCACCTCTCCTGAGACAGAGAAGGAGGCCAAGAACTTTGCCGCCACCTTCATCAATGTCGGCAAGGAGAAGATGATCGAAGACTCCAGGAAGAGAACGTCTCTGGATGATCTGTTCAGCCAGATCCAGGAGGGAACCCTCAAGGACCTGAACCTGATCGTCAAGGCAGACGTCCAGGGTTCTGTGGAAGCTCTCCGCCAGAGTCTCCTGAAGCTGACCAACGACGAGGTCGTCGTCAAGATCATCCACTCTGCGGTCGGCGCGATCAACGAATCGGACGTTACGCTGGCAGGCGCGTCCAACGCGATCATCATCGGATTCAACGTACGGCCTGACGCTCAGGCCAAGTCCACGGCAGAGCATGAAGGTGTTGACATCAGACTCTACAAGGTCATCTATGATGCCATCAATGACGTGGAAAATGCCATGAAGGGCATGCTGGAGCCGATCTACGAAGAGAAGATCACCGGCCATGTGGAGATCCGCCAGATCTTCAAGGCCAGCGGCGTAGGCAACATCGCAGGCTCCTATGTGCTTGACGGAACGGTGCAGAGAGGCAGCAAGGCCCGCATCACCCGCGACGGCAAGCTTGTATGGGAAGGCTCCATTGCCTCACTGAAGAGATTCAAGGATGACGTCAAGGAAGTCCGCGCAGGATATGAATGCGGTCTTGTATTTGACGGATTCAGCGAGATCAGGGAAGGCGACCAGGTCGAGGCCTATGTTATGGTAGAGGTCCCCAGATCCTGATCCCGGACATAAGACAGAGGACATTGAACATTGCGTAAGAACAGTATTAAGAATATCAGAATTAATGAAGAGGTCCGCAAGCAGCTTCAGGAGATCGTCATGCACGAGCTCAAAGACCCTCGGATCGATCCGATGACCAGTGTCACCAAAGTTGAGGTGGCACCGGATCTGAAGACCTGCAGGGCATACATTTCCGTACTTGGCAGTCAGGAATCCCTTGACAGCACAGTGCGGGGACTGAAGCAGGCAGAGGGCTTTATCCGCAGAGAGCTGGCCGCCACGGTCAATCTCAGAAATACGCCTTCGATCAACTTTATCGCTGATTCTTCCATTGCCTACGGTGTGGGAATGACACACCGGATCGATGAAGTGATCGCGGAGGATGAGCGCAGGCGTGCGGAATATGCGTCAGAGGCACAGACAGATGACGATGAGTCGGAAGGGAGTGCTGAAGAGTGATCGATCTTGACGAACTGCTGGCCGGCGCGAAGCGTGTCGGAATCGCAGGACATGTAAAACCCGACGGAGATGCCTTCGGCAGCTGCATGGGTCTGTACCTGTTTATCAGGGAATACTACCCGCAGACGGAGGTGAAGGTCTATCTGGAGAATTCCTACTCACAGACCTACACCTTCATAAGCGGATCTGACAGGATCATCCATGATTATCCTGCCGAGGATCCCCATGATGTATTCTTCAGTCTGGACTGTGCGGACTTCGCAAGGCTTGGAAAGGCCGGAGAATATTTCAGCGAAGCCGCAAAGACGGTCGTGGTGGATCATCATGTCTCGAACAGCGGTTTTGGCATGGTAAATGAGATCCAGCCTGACGCCAGCTCCACCTCGGAGATCATTGCGCTGCTGATCGGCCGCGCCAGGATCAGCAGGTCCATCGCTGAGGCTCTGTATATGGGGATCGTCCATGACACGGGGATCTTCCAGTACAGCTGCACCTCCAGCAGGACCATGATGGTCGGCGGATGGCTGATCGATACCGGCATCGCATTTTCAAAGATCTGCGACGACACATTTTTCAAAAAGAGCTATCATCAGAATCAGATCCTTGGCAGAGCACTGACAGAGAGCATCCTGATGCTGGGCGGCAGAGTGATCTTTACCGCCATCCGCAGGAAAGATATGGAGTTCTACCAGGTGCAGCCGCAGGATCTGGACGGCATCGTACAGCACCTGCGTGTGACCGAAGGAGTAGAGGTGGCAGTATTCCTCTATGAGAGCGGTGTGAGAGAGTACAAAGTCAGCATGCGGTCCAACGGTAAGGTCGATGTGTCGAAGATCGCGGTCTTTTTCCAGGGCGGCGGTCACAGGATGGCGGCGGGATGCACCATAAACGGCGGCGTTCACGATGTCGTCAACAACATCGTCGCAAAGGTCGACGAGCAGTTAAAGGAACAGAATGTTTAACGGAATCATCAACGTATATAAGGAAGAAGGATTCACCAGCAACGACGTTGTCGCGAAGCTGCGCGGGATCCTTCATCAGAGAAAGATCGGGCACGCGGGGACTCTGGACCCTGCCGCCGTCGGCGTGCTTCCGGTGCTTCTGGGCAGCGGATGCAGGATCTCTGAATACATGATGGATCACGACAAGACCTACCGCGCAAAACTGCTTCTGGGCGTAACTACGGATACGCAGGATACTACGGGAACGGTGCTTGAATCCCGGGATGTCAGCACGCTGTCCGAGAAGGACGTGACAGAGGCGGTGCTTTCATTTCAGGGAGAATACGACCAGATCCCGCCCATGTACTCCGCAAAACAGATCAACGGGAAAAGACTCTATGATCTGGCCAGGGAGGGGATCACTGTCGAACGAAGACCGGTACGTGTAAAGATCGATGCTCTCAGGATCGAATCTGTCGCACTGCCGGAGGTGACATTTACCGTGGACTGTTCCAAGGGTACCTACATCAGGACTCTGTGCGCGGATATAGGGGAGAAGCTTGGCTGCGGAGGAGCGCTGGCCCATCTTTCCAGGATCCGTGTGGGGGGCTTTTACATCGAGGACGCCCTCACCCTGTCCAGGATCCAGGAGCTGGCAGACCGGGGACAGATCGGGGAGAGAATCATTCCGGTGGAAGAGATGTTCCTCGATCATCTGCGGGTCAGGACTCAGCCTTCCTGCGACAGGAAGCTGTTAAATGGAAACAGGCTGGAGCCTGAGGAGATCGGCCTTCCTCCAGGAGGTGCCGGAGAGCTTCTCAGAGTCTGTACCAGCGAGGGTGAATTTATTGCAGTTTACAGGCGGGACGAGCAGTCAGGTTCCTACAGACCCTACCGGATGCTGACGGACCTGTAACCCTGTCCGCGCCTTCAGCGATCAGGAGACAGCATAGTACCGTGCATGTATATTACAGTTTAGAAGAATACAGAAATCAATGCAGTCAGGACAGAAGATGCGCAGTCACTCTTGGCAAGTTTGACGGCCTTCACAGAGGACATCTGAAGCTGATCCATAACGTGCTGGATGTTTCATCCCGGCAGCAGCTTCAGTCAGTGGTCTTTGTGATAGAGCTTCATGAGAAGGGGATCCTCTCTCATAAAGAGCGGGCCCAGATGCTTGAGTCCATGGGAATTGACGTACTGATCGAATGTCCCTTTTCCCGGGAATTCATGGAGATGACTCCGGAAGGATTCGTACAGGATATTCTGTGCAGGACTCTGCATGCATCCTATGCGGCGGTCGGAGATGACTACCGCTTCGGATATCACCGCGCAGGTGATGCGGACGCACTGAAGATGCTGGGCCGCAAATATGGTTTTGAGACGGATATCGCCTCCAAGGAGATGTACCTGGGGGAGGAGATCAGCTCCACCAGAGTCAGGGACGCGCTGAGCTCAGGCGACATGGAGCTAGCCGCCGCACTTCTCGGCAGGCCCTACAGGATCAGCGGGATCGTTCAGCATGGCAGACATCTGGGTTCACAGTATGATATGCCGACTGTCAATCTTCTGCCGCCCGAGGACAAGATTCTTCCCGCAGACGGGGTGTACGCCAGTGAGGTTACGCTCCCTGACGGATCTGTGCGCACAGGCGTTACCAATATCGGCTTCAGGCCTACCGTAAACGGAACCCACAGGACCATTGAGACGACGCTGCTTCATTTCAGCGGTGATCTCTACGGATCCAGGATCAGCCTTTCACCCGGGCATTTCATCAGGGGCGAGAAGAAGTTCGATTCCATGGAGAAGCTCAGAGAGCAGATCGAGAAGGATAAATCCGCAGCAGAAGCGTTTTATACTTGACTCACCGATTTTCAGATGGTATAGTCACTAGGTATGTTTAACAAGCCGCCGCTCAGGAGATGGACAACTCCGACCTCTTCTTCGTGGCAGGCGATCAATATCATATGGAGGAATGTAACCATGATCACAAAAGAGAAGAAAACAGCACTTATCGAAGAGTACGGAAGAAAGCCCGGCGATACCGGTTCACCGGAAGTTCAGGTCGCAATCCTGACCGAGAGAATCAGAGAGCTGACTGAGCATCTGAAAGTGAACACCAAGGATCATCATTCCAGAAGAGGACTTCTGAAGATGGTCGGTAAGAGAAGAGGCCTTCTTGAGTATCTGAAGAAGAATGATATCGAAGGATACCGTGCACTGATCGCGAAGCTCGGACTTCGTAAATAATTGCGATTTCAGGCACCCGGTCCATTGCTGGGCCGGGTGCTTGCATGTTACATGGGAGATCATCGTTCGAGGCAACTGTAAAGCTGATCTGCGCGCGCAGGTAAGTTTTCCAGTTGATTCGGAGATGAATCTCACCATGTGTTCCATTTTGAAAGATTCATCAACGAAAGGAGTTACCATGCAGAAAGGAAAAAGATTTTCCATGGAGATCGCCGGCAGGACACTGAGTGTTGACGTCGGCAGAGTAGCAGCCCAGGCAAACGGCGCGGCATTCATGCATTATGGTGATACCACTGTTCTGTGTACTGCCACCGCATCCGAGAAACCCCGTGAAGGCATTGATTTCTTCCCGCTTTCCGTCGATTTTGAAGAGAAGTATTATGCCATCGGCAAGATGCCCGGCGGATTCAATAAGAGAGAGGGAAAGGCCAGTGAGAATGCTATTCTTACGGCAAGAGTCATCGACCGTCCCATGCGCCCGCTCTTCCCGAAGGATTACCGCAATGATGTCACGCTCAACAACCTTGTCATGAGCGTAGACCCGGAGTGCAGACCGGAGCTGGTAGCCATGCTCGGCTCCTCCATCGCAACCTGCATCTCCGATATCCCCTTTGACGGCCCCTGCGCCATGACCCAGATGGGCCTGATCGACGGTGAGTTCATCATAAACCCGTCCCAGAAGCAGTGGGATGAGGGCGATCTTCAGCTGACCGTTGCATCCACCTCCACCAAGGTCATCATGATCGAGGCAGGCGCGAAGGAAGTCCCGGAAGACAAGATGATCGAGGCGATCTACAAGTGCCATGACATCAACCTGACCATCATTGATTTCATCAATAAGATCGTCGCGGAAGTCGGTAAAGAAAAGCATTCCTATGAGTCAGCGGCAGTTCCGGAAGAGGTATTCGCGGCTCTGAAGGAGATCGTTCCGCCGGCAGAGATGGAGAACGCAGTCTTCACAGACGTAAAGCAGGAGAGAGAAGAGAATATCCGTGTTCTCACTGACAGAGTCAGCGAAGCATGGGCAGACAATGAAGAGTGGCTCGCGATCCTTCCGGATGCGATGTATCAGTATGAGAAGAAGACTGTCCGCAAGATGATCCTCAAGGATCACAAGAGACCGGACGGAAGAGCCATCGACCAGATCCGTCCGCTGGCAGCGGAAGTCGATCTGATCCCGAGAGTCCACGGCAGTGCCATGTTCACCAGAGGCCAGACCCAGATCTGCACTGTTACCACCCTGGCTCCGCTGTCTGAGGTTCAGAGAGTGGAAGGACTTGATGAGAATATCACCGAGAAGAGATATATCCATCAGTACAATTTCCCGTCCTACTCTGTAGGCGAGACCAAGCCGTCCAGAGGACCGGGACGCCGTGAGATCGGTCACGGAGCACTTGCTGAGAGAGCTCTGCGCCCGATGATCCCGTCCAAGGAAGAGTTCCCGTACGCGATCCGTCTTGTTTCCGAGACCTTCGAGTCCAACGGTTCTACTTCCCAGGCTTCCATCTGTGCGTCCACCATGTCCCTGATGGCGGCCGGCGTACCGATCAAGAAGCAGGTTGCCGGCATCTCCTGCGGACTTGTGACCGGCGATACCGATGACGACTATCTGGTCCTGACCGATATCCAGGGTCTTGAAGACTTCTTCGGAGACATGGACTTCAAGGTTGCCGGAACTCATGACGGTATCACCGCGATCCAGATGGATATCAAGATCCACGGACTGACCCGTCCGATCGTCGAAGAAGCGATTGCCCGCACGAAGCAGGCAAGAGAGTACATCCTGAACGAAGTGATGACTCCCTGCATCGCAGAGCCGCGCGCAGAGCTGTCTCCGTATGCTCCGAAGATCGTACAGATCACCATCGATCCGGCCAAGATCGGCGATGTCGTCGGACAGAGAGGCAAGACCATCAACGAGATCGTTGCCCGCACTGGCGCCAAGATCGATATTGATGAGGACGGCAGCGTAAATGTATGCGGAACCGATATGGATGCCATCAACAGCGCGATTGAGATGATCAAGATCATCACCACCGAGTTCGAAGAGGGCCAGATCCTCTCCGGTACTGTTGTATCCATCAAGGAATTCGGAGCCTTTATCGAGTTTGCACCGGGCAAGGAAGGCATGGTCCATATCTCCAAGATCGCAAAGCACAGGATCAACCGTGTTGAGGATGTGCTGACGCTGGGTGACAGAGTGACGGTTGTCTGCCTTGGCAAGGACAAGATGGGAAGACTGTCCTTCTCCATGAAGGATGTAAAGCAGGGTCCCTATCAGTCCGCGTAATTCAAACAGAATAAGATATACCGAGATGTCCGGGCCTTCTGGCCCGGACATTTTTCTGCTCTGGTGCTTGCTTTGTGATTACAAATATGTTACATTATTGTTAAATATGTAATTTTATTTAATGTTTCACCTGTAACAGATTTTAGGAGGTTTTATGAAACAGGCCATAAGAAAACTCAGTTTTATGCTGATGCTTACACTGTTTCTGACTGCGTTCATCCCGATGAGCGCACACGCTGCGAAGGCATTGTCGGTCGCCGTAAACGGAGAGACTGTTAAAAAGATCACCCTGAATGTGGGAGATAAGATCCCTCTCACCGTGCTGAGGGGAGAGAAGACCCTGACACCGACGAAGGTAAAGTACGCGTCTTCATCCAAGAGCATCGCAAAGGTCACCAGGAAGGGGTACGTCAAGGCGAAGAAAGCCGGCAAGGCTACGATCACTGTAAGATACAAGAAGAGGAGCGGAAAGCTGAGGGTCGTTGTGGTGGATCCGAATGCGAAGAAGGCCGCATCTTCCTCCTCAGGAGCAGGGACTATTACCTGCAGCAAGGGCTCCAATATCAAGGTCGGAGAGGTGATCACCCTCACTCTCAACAAAACGGCCAGAGCCAATGACTGGACCTGGGAGTTCTCGGGCACCTGCGCAAAAGACGCCCGGATCCTGACCGATACCTATAAGAAAAACGGAAAGATCACATTTACCGTATGGCCCTCCGGCGGGACCCTGTCCATCGCAGGAAAGGATCTGACCGGACATACCATCGGCTGCAGCTTCAATGTCAAGCAGTCCGTGAAGTGGAAGAAACGTGAGCAGTACCGCACAGACGCCCTGGCGGGTCTGACCCCGGGCATGTCTCAGAAGGATATGGTCGTATACTTTGCGGACTATATCGCAGACAGAGCGAAATATGGCTCAGGAAACGGCAATTTCTTCCGGGTGATCGACCTGGGAGTGGGCGACTGCTGGTGTTATTCCACAGCCTTCAAGCTCCTTGCGGACGCGGTGGGCATCGAGACAATCATTGTAAAGAATTCTCTCAGCCACAGTCATTACTGGAATCAAGTCAATCTGAACGGAATATGGTACAATGTTGACGTACAGGGATATGATACCGGGAAATCCCACAACTGGATCCTGTCCTCCGACAAGAAGCACGGATCAAGATGGCTCGGAGATCCCAATTTCTATTCACAGTACAGTATCCATTATCCGGTTTCTCAGGCGCATGCCTGCAGCAAGACGCTCAGCTTCTGAGCAGAAAGAGGGACAGTATGGCAGTTTCAGATTATGTAACCGGCTATGAGCACATCGGCGTACCCACCAATAACATGGACGCCACGATCGAATTCTATGAGACTCTCGGGTTTAAGAATCTGTTTGAAACGGATCACGATGGGAAGGTGATCTTCTTCGGACTGGGAGATATCGTGGTCGAGACCTATGAAAAGCATGGGGAGGCTGCCGAAAAACGCGGCGCCGTGGACCATATGGCCCTCATGGTCACCGATGTGGACAAGGTCTATGAAGAGATCAAAAAGACAAAATACCCCGTGATCGAAGGCCCCTGCACACTTCCCTTCTGGGACAATGGCTATTATTATTTCCTGGTACAGGGACCCAACTGCGAGGTCGTGGAATTCGGCAAGAAGCTCTGATCAGAACAGATCACCGAATAAGAGAATACAGATCACTGTAGAACTGAGGATAGGAGATGTCGACACAGTCGGCATCTCTTATTTGCGTCTCGCCCTCTGCGGACAGCGCCGCTACGGCCAGGCTCATGGCGATGCGGTGGTCTTTGCAGCTGTCAGTCACTGCGCCGTGAAGGGGCCGGCCCCCTCTGATGATCATACCGTCATCTGTCGCGGTGATATCACAGCCCATTGCAGACAATGCATTTGTCATGGCACTGATGCGGTCTGATTCCTTTACTTTCAGTTCAGCGGCGTCCCGGATCACGGTCTCTCCCTGGGCGCAGGCTGCCATGACAGCGCACACGGGAAGCTCGTCGATCAGAGACGGGATCAGCTCCCCGCCTATGGTGACCCCGTGGAGAGAGGAGCTGCGGACCAGAAGATCAGCTGCGGTTTCCCCGCCCTGGGAGGTTACATTCATCAGCTCCACGTTTCCGCCCATTGCCTTCACCACTTCCAGGATTCCGGCCCGGGTCGGATTGATCCCCACATTGCGGATCAGCACTTCACTGCCAGGCACCGTCAGCGCCGCCGCGATGAAATAAGCCGCGGACGAGATATCCCCGGGCACAGAGATCTTCTGCCCGGTCAGGACCGGCTCCGGGAGAATGGATGCTTTCCATCCATCAGGAGTTTTTTCGGACCGAACACTGGCCCCGAATCCGGCCAGCATCAGCTCTGTGTGATTGCGGGAGAGGGCGGATTCAGTGACAGAGGTCTCTCCCTCTGCGTACAGGCCTGCCAGAAGGATGCAGGACTTGACCTGGGCACTGGCGACCGGAGAGCGGTAGTCAATTCCATGAAGCCTGCTGCCGCTGATATGAAGCGGACAGCAGCCATTTCCGGGTTCAGAGAAGATGGAGGCTCCCATCTGAGTGAGGGGATCAATGACCCGTCTCATGGGACGGGAGTTCAGTGACGGATCGCCGCTCAGGACACTGTCAAAGGACTGTCCCGCCAGGATTCCGCAGATCAGCCTGGTGGTGGTCCCGGAATTGCCCGTGTAGAGCAGAGAATCCGGGCTGTGAAGAGAGTGGAGCCCGAGGCCATTCACCGTGACCCTGTCCTCCTTCGTATCCACATCCACACGGATCCCCATCTTTTCAAAGCAGGAAATGGTGGACAGACAGTCGGCACTCATTAGAAAATGAGTAACCTCGGTCTTTCCCTGCGCGAGGGCGCCGAACATCACCGACCTGTGTGAGATGGATTTGTCTCCGGGGACCAGGACCTCTCCGCGAAGCGGTCCTGCAGCATGAATAGTTCTGTCCATGGTCGTGTAAAACTCCTTTTCAGTCATTTTCCCAGACTGTATAGCGATGGTGACGAAGCAGGGCGATGGATTGTTTCATGGGTTCCTCTTCATAGAACTCAATGGCCAGGGCTCCCTGCTCATAGCTTCGGTTATGGATGATGGAGATATTCTTGATGGATATTCCGTTCACCGCCAGGACCGTGGCGATCGTGGCGATGGCGCCGCTCTCATCGATGATATCGCAGTAGATCCGGTAACTCTTCTTGACAGGGCCACGGGACTCGAAACTGAAGGAATCCCGGTAGTCGCGGCTCTTCTCAAACATCCGGTTGATATAGCCGCCGTCTCCCTCGCACATCTTGTCCCTGGCCTCGATCATATGGTCCAGGAAGGTATCCATGACCTTCGATATGTTGGAATAGTTCTCCACACAGATGGATTCCCACATCTGGGGAGAGGAGGAGGCGATTCTGGTGATATCCCGGAAGCCGCCGGCCGCGATGGTCTTCATGTATTCCTCTTCCGAATCCAGGTCATGCACCGTATTGACCAGAGAAGCGGCGATCACATGGGGAAGATGGCTGATGGCAGCGGTTATGAAGTCATGCTGGCGCGGATCCAGGACCATCGGCAGCGCCTTCAGCTTCAGCACGAAGCTGCGAAGCCGCTCCAGCTTCAGCGCAGATACCTGGTCTGTGGGCGTGAGGATATAGTATGCGTTTTCAAACATATGGTCCGTGGAATTGACGATGCCGGATTTCTCCGAGCCTGCCATGGGATGTCCGCCGATAAACATGGAAGACAGTCCGAGTTTTTCCACCGCCTCATGGATGGGCGTTTTAACCGATCCCACATCGGTCAGGATGCAGTCGGAGGAGAGAACCTTTTTAATGTGAGGGAGAGCTTCGATATTCATCTCTGCCGGAGCGCACAGAAAGATCATGCCGCAGGACAGATAAGCCGGATCGTCCGGCCCGTGGCAGATGTCATCGATCAGTCCCGCGTTCAGAGCGGTCCTGCAGGTGTCCATGGAACGGCTGCAGGCAATGATCCTGCAGTTGGGGTCGATCTTTCTGATGCTTTTCGCAAGGGACCCGCCGATCAGGCCGAGCCCGTAAAATCCATAAGTATTCATAGTAGTATTCCTGTTCCGATTATCTTTCGCGATTTCAACTGTAAAAGTGCACTACGCTCATAAAGTATGGCACAATGAGGAGGAAATCGCAAGTGCAGTAGGGCAAAACATATAAAAGTCTTGCATTAGACAGGCCGTTTTAGTAAAATGTTTGCATATGGGCCCGTGCCCTAATTTCGTGAATGGAGGTATTATCTATGAATGTTTACACCACTGATAAGATCCGCAATGTTGTTATCCTGGGACATGGCGGAGCAGGAAAGACCAGCCTTGTAGAGGCGATGGCTTTTCTGTCAGGCATTACTTCCAGATTAGGCAATGTTGCTGACGGCAATACTGTCAGTGACTATGATAAAGAAGAGCAGAACAGAAAGTTCTCGATCAGCACCTCTGTCATTCCGGTCATTCGCAAAGATGTGAAGATCAATGTACTGGATGCTCCGGGTTACTTTGATTTTGTCGGTGAGGCTGAGGAAGCAGCTGCGGCGGCTGACGCTGCCATCATCGTTATCAACGGCAAGAGCGGCGTTGAAGTCGGAACCCAGAAGGCATGGGATCTGTGCGAGAAGTACAATCTTCCCAGAATCTTCTACATCTCCAACATGGACGTGGAGAATGCTTCCGCGGTCAAGGTTGTCGATGCCCTTTCCGATCTCTACGGAACCAAGATCGCTCCGCTGTATCTGCCGATCCGCGAGAACGAGAAGTATGTAGGCTATGTGGACGTGGTATCCCAGAAAGCCTTCAAGTATGTCGACAAAGAGAAGAAGACCGAGATCGACGAGCCCGCTGACATGAAGGACGATGTCGCTTCCCGCCGCGATTCCATGCTTGAGACCGTCGCTGAGACCAGCGAAGAGTTCATGGACAAGTATTTCGGCGGCGAAGAGTTCACAGAGGAAGAAGTCCTCAGTGCTCTGAAGCAGAATGTCTGCCAGTGCGATATGTGCCCGGTCGTCATCGGTTCCTCTACG
Organism: uncultured Lachnospiraceae bacterium; assembly: GCA_902765725.1. Taxonomy (GTDB): domain Bacteria; phylum Bacillota; class Clostridia; order Lachnospirales; family Lachnospiraceae; genus Porcincola. The sequence continues at coordinate 17,921 of CACXAT010000006.1, forward strand.
AATCTGCAGGGAATCAACATCCTTCTGGATGATGTTGTCCGCTACTTCCCGGCACCGGCTGACCGCACCATCAGCGGCAAGGATGTCAAGAGTGACAAGGACATCGATGTGGACTACAAGGCAGACGCTCCGAAGTGCGCGTTTATCTGGAAGACCATCGTTGACCCCTTCATCGGTAAGTACTCACTGGTCAAGGTCGCAGGCGGCAGCCTGAAGCCGGATGACACACTGTATGACACCGAGTCCCAGGATGAATTCCGCGCAGGCAAGCTGTACATCATGTGCGGAAACAAGCCCCAGGAGATCCCGGAGCTCAAGGCAGGCGATATCGGCGCCATCGCGAAGCTGGATGCTTCCACCGGAGATACTCTCTCAACCAAGGCAGCTCCTGTGCTGTTCAAGAAGTTTGACGTCTCCACGCCGTACACCTACAAGAAGTACGAAGCCAAGAACAAGGGTGATCTGGACAAGGTCGCGCAGGCTCTTGCAAAGATCGGCCAGGAAGACCTGACCATGAAGACGGTCAATGACGCAGGCAATCATCAGACGCTCCTGTACGGAATGGGCGATCAGCATCTGGATATCATCATCAGCAAGCTGAAGACCAAGTACAAGGTCGACGCTGAACTGAGCAAGCCGGCAGTCGCATTCAAGGAGACCATCCGCAAGAACAGCGACGTCGATTCCAAGTATAAGAAGCAGTCCGGCGGACACGGCCAGTACGGTCATGTCAAGATGAGATTCGAGCCCTCCGGAGATCTGAACGAAGCTTATGTATTCGAGCAGGTCGTTGTCGGCGGCGCGGTTCCGAAGAACTTCTTCCCGGCTGTTGAGAAGGGTATCGCTGATTCCGTAATCGCAGGCCCGATGGCCGGATATCCGGTAGTCGGCGTGAAGGCTGTCCTGTATGATGGATCCTATCATCCGGTAGACTCCTCCGAGCAGGCATTCAAGACCGCTGCCAGCATGGCATTCAAGGATGGCTTCATGAAAGCCGGCCCGGTCCTTCTTGAACCGATTGTATCCCTGCATGTTACGGTTCCGGATAAGTTCACCGGCGACGTAATGGGCGACCTGAACAAGAGACGCGGACGCGTGCTGGGCATGAACCCGGATCATAAGGGCAACACCATCATCGATGCGGATGTTCCGCAGAGTGAGCTGTACGGATATTCCACACAGCTGCGCTCCATGACCGGCGGCAGCGGAGATTTCGCATACGAATTCGCACGCTATGAGCAGGCTCCGGCAGAAGTCCAGGAGAAGGAGATCGCAGAGCGCGCAAAGAAGCAGGATTGATAAGTTTCTCTTTTAAATCCTGTATGGCTGTGATATAATGCCGTGGTACAATATTGATCTTTATCGAAAAGAGTTACACGACATTACTTAGAAGGAGGCCTCAGATATGAAGCACATTAAGACTCTGAATACCAGATCGCTTCAGGAAAGCATGAAGAAGGGCGGCTGCGGCGAATGCCAGACATCCTGCCAGTCCGCATGCAAGACCAGCTGCACGGTCGGCAATCAGACCTGTGAGCAGAAGAAGTAATCCTTCTTCCCTCACACCGACATCTGAAACCTAGACGTTGATATACAATTTGACAGGCTGTCGCAGAGAGCACCTGCGGCAGCCTGTTCTTTGGAACTTTGGAGGCACTATTGGTTCATCAGTACCGCAGTAACGGATATAATATCGTATTGGATGTTGACAGCGGCAGTGTGCATGTTGTCGACGATCTTGTCTATGACATCATTGAAAGAGTAAAGCAGGACCCGGCCTGCCCGGATGAGACGGTGCTCTCGGAATATAACGGAGAGTATCCCCAGGCGGAGGTCAGAGAAGCACTGGAGGAGGTCCGGTATCTGCAGCAGCACGGACAGCTGTTCGCGCAGGATATCTACCAGGGAGCGGTTCTTGATTTCAGGAAGCGCCAGACGGTTGTGAAGGCACTGTGCCTGCACATCGCCCATGACTGCAATCTTGCCTGTGAATATTGCTTCGCCGAGGAAGGTGAGTATCACGGCAGACGCGCCCTGATGTCCTATGAGGTCGGGAAAAAGGCACTGGATTTCCTGGTCGCCAGTTCCGGCAACAGACGCAACCTGGAGGTGGATTTCTTCGGCGGAGAGCCTCTGATGAATTTCCAGGTCGTAAAGGATCTGGTCGCATACGGGAGACAGCTGGAGAAGGAAGCGGACAAGCATTTCCGCTTCACCATCACGACCAATGGCGTTCTGCTCAATGATGAGGTCATGGAGTTCTGCAACCGGGAGATGGACAATGTTGTCATGAGCCTGGACGGCAGAAAAGATGTCCACAACCGCATGAGACCCTTCCGGAATGGCAAGGGCAGTTATGACCTGATCGTCCCGAAGTTCCAGAAGTTCGCGGCTCAGAGAAAAGCTCTGGGAAAACAGTACTACATCCGCGGAACCTTCACTCATTACAATCTGGACTTTGCCCAGGATGTACTTCATTTCGCAGATCTCGGCTTCGACCAGCTCTCCATGGAGCCTGTGGTCGCTCCCGCGGACGCTCCCTACGCGATCCGGCCTGAGGATATTCCCGTCATCTGCGAGCAGTATGACATTCTTGCCAGGGAGATGCTGAAGAGAGAGAAGGAGGGCAGAGGATTTACCTTCTTCCACTTCATGATCGACCTGAGCGGAGGCCCCTGCGTGTACAAGAGGCTCAGCGGCTGCGGAAGCGGAACCGAGTATCTTGCAGTTACGCCCTGGGGAGATCTCTATCCCTGCCATCAGTTTGTAGGAAATGAAGATTTCCTGCTGGGCAATGTGGATGAAGGGATCCGGAGAACAGACCTGGTAGACACATTCAAGTGCTGCAACGTGTATTCCAGGAAAGAGTGTACAAAATGCTTTGCCCGCTATTACTGCAGCGGTGGATGCGCGGCGAATTCCTACAATTTCCACGGCCGCATAGACGATGTCTATGAGATCGGCTGCGAGCTGGAGAGAAAGAGAGTGGAATCAGCCATTATGATCAAAGCCGCACTTGCAGATGCAGGCGGAGCAGATTAAAATATCAAAGGCAACATATCAACCCAGAAAAGAGGAACAAAGCAATGAACAAGACAAAAGCCAGGATTACTCTGATCGCGTTCGCTGCCATTCTTGCGGTACTGGTCTATACAGTAGCTGCAGGCTGGGGCAAGACCGGATCAGGAGCGGCGAGAAACATCAAGCTTGGACTTGACCTTGAAGGCGGTGTATCGATCACATATCAGGCAGTGGATGATAATCCGTCTGCGGAAGAGATGTCTGATACGGTCTACAAGCTGCAGCAGCGTGTAGACGGTTATTCAACCGAAGCTTCCGTATATCAGGAAGGCGACAACCGTATCAATATCGAGATCCCCGGCGTTTCCAATGCTGACGAGATCCTTGAGGATCTGGGCAAGCCCGGATCACTGGAATTCCAGCTTGATGACGGCACAGTTATCCTGGACGGCTCCCATGTTGTCTCTGCGGAAGCAGCTTCCCAGAAGAACAACATGAACAATACGGAGTATGTTGTTCAGCTTGAGTTTGATAAGGAAGGCACCCAGGCATTCTCTGATGCCACAAGTGCTCATGTGGGCGACACCATCGCTATCGTCTATGACGGCGAGACCGTAAGTGCTCCCAGAGTCAATGAGGCGATCACAGACGGCAAGTGCGTGATCACCGGTAACTTCACCATTGAATCTGCACAGGAACTGGCTTCCTATATCCGTATCGGTTCTCTGTCTCTTGAACTGGAAGAGATCCGCTCCAATGTGGTCGGAGCCCAGCTCGGCCAGAAGGCCCTCAGCAGCTCCCTGACCGGCGGCCTGATCGGTCTTGCGATCGTTGTCCTGATCATGATCTTCGCGTACAAGGTCCCCGGACTGATCGCCGGATTCGCTCTGGTTATGTATGCGGCTCTTGATCTTGCTGCACTGAATGCATTTGACATGACGCTGACACTGCCCGGTATCGCAGGTGTTATCCTGTCCATCGGTATGGCAGTTGACGCCAACGTCATCATCTACGCCCGTATCCGTGAAGAGATCGAGTCCGGCAAGACCGTGAGATCCTCCATAGACATCGGCTTTAAGAAGGCACTTTCTGCCATCATCGACGGCAACGTGACTACACTGATCGCCTGCTTCGTACTGAATCTGATGGCGACCGGCTCTGTCAAGGGCTTTGCCCAGACACTGGCACTTGGTGTCGCTCTGTCCATGTTTACGGCGCTGGTTATCTCCAGACTGCTTGTCAACGCATGCTACGCCCTTGGTCTTCAGGACGCGAAGTATTTCGGCAAGGCGATCAAGTTCAACCTTCTTCCCATCATCGAGAAGAGAAAGCTGTTCTTCACCATCGCGATCATCTGCATGCTTTCCGGCCCTGTATTCTGTGCCATCAACGGCGCCAGGGGAGAAGGCGCGCTGAACCTTTCCATGGAGTTCAGAGGCGGTACCTCCACCGACGTTACCTTCAAGGATTCCTTTACCATTGAAGAGATCGACGCACAGATCAAGCCTGTGATCCAGGAAGTCATCGGAAGTGCCGAGATTCAGGCCCAGAAGGTCTCCGGCGGCAATGAGATCATCTTCAAGACAAGACAGCTGAGCGTTGATGAGCGTCAGACTCTGACAGACGCGCTGAATGAAGCGTATCCGATCGAGACCTACACCGACAATGCCGGTGAGGAAGCACTGTCCATCAACTTCGAGACCATCTCCTCCACCATCTCCAGTGAGATGAGAAGAGATGCCGTGATCGCAGTTATCATCGCAGTCATCTGCATGCTGATCTACATCTGGTTCCGTTTCTCGGATGTGCGTTTCGCCTCCGCTGCGGTACTGGCACTGATTCACGATGTCCTTCTGGTATTTGCTTCCTATGCGATCGTACGCATCTCTGTAGGCAATACCTTCATCGCGGCCATGCTGACCATCGTCGGTTATTCCATCAACGCGACCATCGTCATCTTCGACCGTGTACGTGAGAACCTGAAGGAGCGCAGGAATAATGAGACCCTTGAGGAGCTGGTCGACAAGAGTATCACATCGACCATGACCCGTTCGATCTACACTTCGCTGACGACCTTTGTCACGATCGCTGCGCTCTACATCGTCGGTGTTCCGTCCATCAAGGAATTCGCTCTTCCGCTTATGGTCGGTATCCTGGCCGGCGCATTCTCCTCTGTCTGCCTGACAGGCCCGATCTGGTATATCCTCAGGAAGGCGAAGGACAGGAAGGAAATGGCTGCCGCAAAGGCGCAGGCTGAGGCTGCAGCGGCTTCCAAGATCACCGCTGGCAAGAAGAAAAAGAACAAGAAGGCTGCGAATTAAATCGCATTGAGTCCCCGCTCAGCAGAAGGGGAACAGCCATGAAGTGTGTAGAAAAGACTGTCGGAGCTGCCAGCTCCCGGCAGTCTTTTTGAATCAGTATTGCATGTAGTGCTGCATGCACAGGAGAATCAGTATGTCCTACAGACAGTCAGAGGAGTGGGTGGAGATCCGCAAAGGCGGCGATTATGTAAGGATCGGTCAGAAATATGCGGTAAGTCCCGTCATTGCCAGGCTTCTTCGAAACAGAGGGGCCGAGACGGATGATGAGATCCGCAGCTTTCTCTATGGAACGCTTCAGGATCTGGAAGACCCCAGACAGCTTGGCAATGCAGTTGAAGCGGTGGAGCTTCTGCACGAGAAGATCCTGCAGGGAAGCCGGATCCGGGTCATAGGGGACTATGACGTAGACGGGATCTGCGCCACCTATATCTTATATTCCGTCCTGACTGCTGCAGCAAGGATGCATGCAGCCTCAGGTGGTGCAGCCTCACAGGCAAAGGACGGCACTCGGGCGATCATTGACTATGATGTCCCGGACAGGATACGGGATGGCTTCGGACTCAATGTCCGGCTGATCGAAGACGCGCATCAGGACGGAGTCGACACCATCATTACCTGTGACAATGGGATCGCTGCCACCGATGCGGTAAAACGGGCAAAAGAGCTGGGCATGTGCGTCATTATCACCGATCACCATGAGCCGGGTGTATCTCTTCCGGAGGCGGATCTCATCGTTGATCCGAAGATGCCCGGGGATCCCTATCCCAACAAGGAGCTGTGCGGCGCAGCTCTTGCCTGGAAGCTGATGTATCTGTATGAATGCAGGTATCTGCAGACTGAAGGCACAGAGCTTCGAAGCGCAGATGAATGCCGGATCGCCATGGAGCATCTTCCATTTGCCGCCATTGCGACCGTCGCGGATGTCATGAAGCTGATCGGTGAAAACCGCATCCTTGTAAAATTCGGACTCTCCATGGTTTCCGAAAGCCGCAATCAGGGACTTCAGGCTCTGCTGTCCCAGACCCAGCTGGCAGGCAAAAAGCTCAACTGCTACGATATCGGCTTCATCCTGGGGCCCTGCCTGAATGCGGGCGGAAGACTGGACTCTGCAAAGCGCTGTATCGAGCTTCTCACACAGGAGGATTCTGCGAAGGCCATCGGGATGGCTGCCCAGCTCCACGCACTGAATACAGAACGAAAGGAAATGACAGAGCTGGGAAGGGTAGAGGCTGCGCGTCAGATCGAAGAAAGTGATACGCTCCCGAAAGTCCTGGTGATCTACCTTCCCGGGATCCACGAATCGGTCGCCGGGATCATCGCATCCAGGATCAAGGACACCTACAACCGGCCCACGCTGATCCTCACAGACTCCGAGGATCTTGCGATTCTCAAGGGAAGCGGCCGGTCCATCGAAGCTTATAACATGTTCCGGGCACTGTCCTCCATACAGGATGTCTTTACCAAATTCGGCGGGCACGCCATGGCCGCCGGCGTATCCCTTCGAAGAGAGCGCCTGGAAGAGCTTTGCAGGCGGATCAATGAAGAGTGCACGCTGACAGCAAAGGACCTGACCCGGAAAGTGCGCATTGACATGCGTCTTCCCCTGTCCTATGTGACAGAAGAATTCGTCCAGTCTCTCCACATTCTTGAGCCCTTCGGGACCGGGAATCCGTCACCGCTCTTTGCCCAGAGCGGCCTGAAGGTTCTCAGGATGCAGGTCCTGGGACAGAGGCGCAATGCCGTCCGCATGCTGCTGGAGGATGAGGGCACGCGTATGGACGCAGTCTGGTTCGGTGACGCATCCCTGCTGGAAGAATACATACGGGAGCAGTACTCGGAGGAGACGCTGGCAAGGCTTCGCCTTGGCCGGGACAATGACCTTCGGCTTGCTGTAGCCTATCATCCGGAGATCAATGAATTCAGGGGGATCAGGACCGTTCAGATCAGGATCTCCAACTATCGCTGACGGTATAAAAAACAGCAACAGTGCAGGATCATTCACGGATTGCTTATTTGCCAATTACTGGTATCTATGGTATTCTCTTACTAGTTTTGAGACACCTGTGCTTCCTGAGATGTACTGAATCTGACGGAAGCAGTCTTCTATGCAGAAAGGAAACTATGACAAGCAAGCAGAGAGCATATCTGAAGAGTCTGGCATCGAAGGAAGATCCCGTTGTCCAGATCGGTAAGGAAGGACTTACACCCGAGAATACGGCTGCCATGCAGGAGGCGCTGACCGCCAGAGAACTGATCAAGGTGGGCGTACTGCAGAACTGTTTTGATGACATCAATGAGATGGCCCAGACCGCTGCGGCCAGGACCCGTTCCCAGCTGGTTCAGGTCATCGGACGCAAGTTTGTTTTGTACAAAGAGGGCAGGGACGAGAAGAAGAAGATCCAGCTTCCGCCCGCAGCAAGATAAATCAGAGCAGCTATGAAGAGAAGAAAAGTAGGGATCATGGGCGGGACCTTTGATCCGATCCACATCGGCCATCTGATCCTTGGAGAAAGCGCCTGGGAGCAGTTTGAGCTGGAGAAAGTCCTGTTCATGCCCTCCGGCAATCCGCCGCATAAGCAGAATCGTCATGGGGCGACCAATGAACAGCGGGTGGAGATGGTAAGAAGAGCCATTGCGTCCAACGATCATTTTGAACTGTCCCTCGCAGAGATGCATGAAGAGGGATATGTCTATACCAAAGAGACTCTGAAGCGGCTGCGCGCAGAACATCCGGATACAGATTATTATTTCATCATGGGCGCGGACTCAGTTCTCACTTTTCATACCTGGAAGGGACCGCAGGAGATCTGTGATCAGTGCGTCCTGGTGGCGGCGGTACGGGACCAGATGCCTGCCGAAGAGCTGGATGCACAGATCCTGAAGCTGAAAGAACGCTATCATGCGGATATCAGAAAACTGGAGAGCCCCAATCTTGATATCTCATCCCATACGATCCGCACAAGATGTATGGAAGGGGAGAGTATCCGGTACTATGTTCCCGATGAAGTAAGAGAATACATACAGAACGAGGATATCTATGGGAACAACGAGTCTTGTTAAACTTCAGCGCAAGCTGAAAAAAGAGCTGGACGCAGACCGCTACCAGCATACGCTCGGCGTCATGTATACAGCTGCGTCCCTCGCCATGTGTTATGGCGAAGATGTGGAGAAGGCACAGCTTGCAGGGCTTCTGCATGACTGCGCAAAATGCATTCCCAATGACCGGAAGATCCGTATGTGTCGCGATAACGGCCTGGAGATCACCAAGGTGGAAATGGACGCGCCCTATCTGCTTCATTCCAAGCTGGGCGCATTTCTGGCTTCATCCAAATACGGTGTGAAGGATGATGATATTCTGGGCGCCATCATGTGGCACACGACAGGACGTCCGAATATGACCACCCTTGAGAAGATCATATTTATAGCAGATTATATCGAGCCTGCCCGTTACAAGGCCAAGAACCTGAAGGAAGTGAGGCAGCTTGCGTTTCACGATCTGAATCTGACTGTCTGCAGGATCCTGGAGGATACGCTCCATTATCTTGACTCAGGCAAGGCAGAGATCGATCCGATGAGCCGCAGCGCCTACCGGTATTATCACAATCTGTTCTTTGAGACAGAGGATAAAGGCAATTCGCTGACTGTATAAGTCGGCGCGCAGCAGCAGTGTCCGCAGATTCACAGATGGGAGAGAGAATATGGCAGATAACAGATCCAAAAAGATGGCCAGTCTTGCATACCGCGCACTTGAAGAGAAAAAGGCGGAGGACATCAAGGTCCTTGATATCGAGAAGGTCAGTACGCTTGCGGATTATTTTATAATCGCGTCAGGAAAGAATCACAATCAGGTCCAGGCCATGGCCGACGCGGTAGACGAGGCGCTGGGCAGAGCCGGCTATGAGCCGAAGCAGACAGAAGGGTACCGCACCGCAAACTGGATCCTCCAGGATTACGGCGATATTGTCGTGCATATATTCGATACGGAAAACAGGCTCTTCTATGATCTGGAGAGAATCTGGAGAGACGGAACGCAGACAACAATCGGAGAATTAGAGGAAGGATAACGGACAGATGGCAATCGATAATCATTTCATGCAGAAGAAAGTACTGCAGGCAAAACAGCTCATCGTGGCATTCTGCGTATCTACAAATATGCCATATGTTATCTGCGATCCGGTTTCATTTGAAGATCAGGTATGGATCTTCTCGGACGAAGAAGGCTTCAGGGAATTCGCGGAGCGTTTTGCCGCAAAGAAGCTCATTCTCCGCGGACTTACGATACAGAAGAACAATTATCCGGCCTTCTTTGCATCCCTGCTCCCGATCGGCATCACCGAGATCGTCTTCACCGAGAATGGCGCAAGCGCGAAGATCCCGCTGGATCAGTTCGTAAAGAAACAGGATATGTCCGCCGTTCCCGTTCTCCGCAGACCGCTTGAGAACCCGACCCTTCAGCTCACCGGCATCTATCTGATGCAGGAAGTCAAGAGGCAGGTTCCCAACGAAGAGAAGGATGATCTGGCCAGCCTGAATGAAGAGTTTCTGATCAATCTTGCCAGGTCCAGATTCCTGATGCCCATAGAGCTCAAGAGCGGCCCGGGAACTCCGGAGGAGAAGATCCGCAAGGGCCAGGTAGGCTTCGTGAATATCAATACCAAGAACGGCGACAGCTTCCGTCCGATCTTCTCAGATACCTTTGAGTTCAATAAGTTTAAACAGAAGAAGAACTTCCAGGCAGTCACCCTTCCCTTTGCGGGGCTCAAACAGGCCATGCCCAAGGATGTGAAGGGATATATCATGAACCCGGTCGGATGCTCTGTCGTGATCACAACGCAGCTGATCGACCAGGTGCTGAAGAACTTCCCCGAGGAGGTGCAAAAGGGGGCAGAGGAGACCAGAAAGCTCCTGGAGGCCCAGACGGCCGCAGCCAGGGCAGCCGTAAAGGCACCCGTGAAGGCTCCGGTAAAAGCGCCGGTGAAGGCTCCGGTCAACGCACCTCTTGCAGGCAATCACTCCAAGATCACGAAGATGCCGGAGAAGAAATAATCAAACAGAATTGATGAAAATGAATTGAATAAGGCGCTGCTTCCAGAACGGAAACAGCGCCTTATATTATCTGCTTTTAACGCATCAGACGGAATACTCCGAATACCTTCCCCAGGATCTGAAGATCACTGCTGACAATGATGGGCTCCATCGTGTCATTCTCAGGCTGCAGACGGATATGTCCTTTTTCTTTATAGAAGGTCTTCACCGTGGCGGAGTCTCCTACCAGGGCGACCACCACGTCACCGTTGCGCGCGCTGGAGTCCTGTTCCACAAGGACCAGATCACCGGAATTGATCCCGATATTGATCATGCTGTCGCCCTTGACCCGCAGCATAAATGTCTGGGCGTTGGGCATATACTCTGACGGAACAGGGAAGTAGTTCTCTATATTCTGCCGTGCCAGGATCGGTACGCCGGCCGCGACCGTGCCGACGATCGGGACATTGACCGTTTCGCGCCGTGTAAGATTGAACTCATCATCCATGATCTCGATCGCGCGGGGCTTGGTCGGATCTCTGCGGATATAACCATTTTTCTCAAGCGTTTCAAGATGAGAGTGGACAGAAGAGGTAGACTTCAGATTCACCGCTTCACAGATCTCACGGACAGCAGGCGGATATCCCTTTTTCAGAATCTCACTCTTAATAAAGTTAAGGATCTCCTCCTGTTTTTTTGATATCTTCCCGTACGCCATAAGAATACCTCTGCTTTCCTCAGTATCTCCCCATACCCCATAATATTATTGAAATTCTATCACAGCAGCATATGAAATGCAAACAAATGTTTCGAAAACCTGTTCGATAAAACCCATGCGCAGTGATTCAGATTTTCTTAATTAAAAAAACAGACAGGCGCTCTGAATGGCTTAAATACAATATTCTTTGAATGAGAGTCTGATTTTTACCCCACATTTTACCCCATTCTGTATAGAAGTCGATTTTTCAGAGAATGACATGAGCAAATTCATATTAGATTCTCAGGGCAATTGCAGAATACTTCAAAGGGTAAGTGTTCTACCCGCAGACTTATTGCTGGGAACGGTCAAGAGGCGGATTGATGCTCCCGGAACAGGACAAGAGCCATAGCGGATATCATCTGACTTCAGACAAATGGGAACCGATTGAGAGCCAATGAAAATCATTCGGTATACACTGTTGTCTAACACCCCGAGGAGATATCGGATTGAGATCATTAACGTCGATGGCAGACGTAAAGAGGATAAGATAAACCTTTGTGAGAATTCTCACTAAGATGATTTTGCCATGGCACAAGACCGGGATCAACTGATCCGAGACGCTGATCTGGGAGAAAGGCTTTACCTTTCGATCTGGTAGAACGGTTTAGGCGGAACCTTGGTCAGAATTCAGACGAAGGTATATTCCGTACAAATATAAGCCTACCGATGGACGGCAAAACCTTTAGACATTGAACAAGAAACAAATGGAGATTGTCATAATTCAGAACTATAACGAATGATCCCCACGTATCGAGCAGACAAAGGAGAGACAGACCCTTGGGGAAAAATTTCCCGAAGGTGGTCGAGCCAGAGACAAGACCATAGAGCAATTCGGGATCAGTGGCAAGACGATGGAGAACGAGAGCAGGAAAGAGTTCTCGAATGCTGAACGTGCGGATTATATGAGACGGCTCATGAGGATTGAGCAGGCCAAGGCGAAGGAACGCATGGAGAACCTATGCAGAAATCTGCACAGGGTACGTCGAGGGAGATTGTATCGAAACAGTTCGGATTTTCTCACGACACCATGAAAAAGGAGATGGAGATCGTCGAGCACAAAGACATCATTCCCCCGGAAGACTACGCAGAATGGAAACTAGAGCAACTGACAGAAGTGCAGATAAAAAAAACTTCGCAACGGGATTACAAGATCTTTGATTAATAGGCAGAAACCGAAGGAAGAGAAAAAATAATCTTAGTCAGAATTCGGACTTAGATACAATAGCAAATGAGTATGGGGTGCAATCGCCAGCAAACGAACACACCCCATTTAATGGAACACAAATATAACTTTGCACACTTATTTTATCACAGATGCTATAAGTATTCGAGAACCAGAGAACCCTACGCAGAAATCTGCGGAAGGTGAATCAAGGAAAGGACAGAACCGTAAGAGGATTTTATCCAAAGATTATAGGTATGCAGAATTCTTCATGGCAAGGTGATAAAACCTCTGTCCGATATCAGACACCCTTAGAGCGGATGAAGCAACTGCGAAACAGTTCGGCATCGGACGAGACACACTCAGGAAGGTGATTGCATAAAGACCTCATTCTCCCGGAAGTCTTCTTAATACTGTAACGAGGGTAAAGTTCAAGGGACAGGAGAGCGATCCCCAGAACCTTTAGGGCTGGCAAGGTCTGGAATCATTACCGATAGAAATCTGACATCCTTCGTCTGAATTCGGACTAGGGTTAATAGAGCAATATAATCAGATCCGAAAGTGAAAATCGACCCATATCGAAAAACACTGTCAAACGGGACTGTCAGCAAAGAATGATTTTATCTTCTCGGGATGATAAAAACGATTTGACGCAACCATAATAAGATCGGTCATACCCATTTAATCAGATCTGGATTTTTCCGTACGTTCGGATTTTTCCTTTCTTCAGAAGAGAAGACCAGCAAATCATGTTCGATAACAGCAGACTGCTCCGGGATCCTATCCCCCAGAACCGCCATAACATCAGTTTGTTATACTGAAACGGAAAATCCTTCCCGGGTTATCCTTTCGTCTATGCATTTTATCTTAGAACGAAAATTCTCACGCAAAATAGAAACGATCATTTTCAGAAATGATTCTGGTCTCCAGCTGCGATCCAGTTTAATTGCATATAATCCTATAGCGATCTCACTGAGGATTATCTTCTCGTTCACGAATAAAGAACGGTATATTTCCGAAAACAGATTGTTCAACAATATGCGGTTGAACGTCCTTCGGAATAGAATTGTTTTTGATGAGACTACAACAAAGATCAGCACATATATTTTCGATTATTGGTAACTCATCAGCAGAAATCATATAGTCATCATCTCCAAAAGAAAATTTGATCCATGAGTCCCCGTCTTCATCTGTTTTGATTTGATGATTCTCTAGCCTGTCAGCAATAAGACTAAAGATCGGACTCTTTTTAAGATTGATCTGAGTGTGCCTCGTAACAGAATGAATCTGTTTTTTCCGAGTGTGCTCACGTGCTCTAATCGCTTCTAATTGCTCTTCTTTAGTCCTATAGTCTGTTTCACCCAACAACCATTCTGGAAGGACATCTAGCCTTCTTGCCATATCATAAATGGTATTCAAATCAGCGCCTTGTTTATTTGGGTTATCATCGTCAAGGCAGAGGCGATTAATAAAAATCCCGCCATAGATTTCGTCTTCTTTGTAGAGAGCTCCAAACTGGTTTTGTTTATAACCCTTATCTTTGATTGCTTGTCTGAGTCGTTCACCATTCATTCGTGGTAGTTTGTACTTCCCCATAATGCCCCCATACAGAAATAAACAAATTGATTTGATTATATTGTTTATATGTAAGTGAATTTGAGTTAAATAAGCATATTTTAATATTATATTACAACAGCTTCTGACACAGATACACAAACTATCGGAAATTGCTTTTCTGTCCAATTCGTTGCACACTAACTATAGCACAAATAAACAAATAAGACACATATTTGTTTATCGGAAGGACGTGTACATGGTTGGTAAATAAAGAGATTCGTCACCGAGTCTTTGATACTGGAGTCCGCTACAAGGAGATTGCTGGAAAGATGGGGATTCGTGCTGATTATCTCTGCCGAATAATGAGGTTTCCGCTTTCTGATCGGAATCGGAAACGGATCGAGAAGGCAATCAAGGAACTGACAACCGAGAGGGGGAACACAAATAATGGTTGAGAAGAACGAGTTCACAATCCAGCCTCGTCTAGTCGGAATCCGGGATTTTATGGTCTGGACCGGGCTCGGGCGGAACTCTGCTCGGGAACTGGGAGAGCGGATCGGATGCACTCGCAGACTTGGCGGAAGAGTGCTTTACGATCTGAAAGTCGCAGGCGCGTATCTGGACAAACTGGACACCGAGGATAATAAGTCATGACCTTTTCTAGAACTGAGATCCTAGATCAGTTACACGGAACCGACCGCAAACAACTTCTCGATCCGGGATTCGTTGCTTTGATCTTAGAAGACACGAAGACGCTTGAACGGAGAGAAATCGTCCGAGATTGCCAGCAGAGAGCGCGAGAACTACGTTGTCTAACAGATTTCAATGCTCTTCTGAAAAATCATCTGCGGGAGATGAATCAGCGTCTGGAGATTGTCGCGGATAATACATATCTGTTCGAGCGACCGGGAAAGGATCCGATCACTTTCCAGACTGGGATCTGGGTCGTTGACTCCCGGGGAGTTCGTTCTCAGGGAAAGAAAGCGCAGATCGCAAGCCTATATCCAGTAGTCATATCTAAACGGCTGGTCAATGTGGAGTCCAATGAAGAGCGTCTCGTTCTCACTTGGTTGAAGGACGGCTCGCTGAGAAGCATTACAGCCCGTCGAGATGTGGTCGCGTCTCGGTCGAAGATCGTCGATCTTTCTCTTTTCGGTTTCCCCGTCACTTCCGAAACGGCTCGGGCGCTTATCTGTTATCTGTCAGATTTCGAATCCCTAAACTCGGATTTAATCCCGGTTGAGCAGAGCACGGGGAAATTCGGCTGGCACGAGAATGACTTCGTTCCGTTCACAGATGTGATACGCTTTGATGCTGAGTCGTCTCAGCGGGCGCTCGCAGAGTCCATTCATAGCGCGGGATCATTTGACGAATGGTTATCTCTAGTCCGTGAGATACGCTCCACCGGGAGACAGGAGCCCCTTATTTCTCTGGCAGCTTCTTTTGGTTCCGTGCTCGTTCCGATTATCAGAATCTCTCCGTTCATAACAAATCTCTTCGGACGGACAGGGACAGGAAAGACGGTCTGTTTGATGCTCGGTGCTTCTGTCTGGGGCAATCCTTCCGGGCGGGGATTGATATCAGAGTCAAACAGCACAGGGAACGCACTTGAGATGAGATTGAACACTCTTAATAATCTGCCTCTTTTGGTAGATGATCTCTCTAAGACGAACGAAGCGGAGAAAATTACAGATCTCGTTTATCTACTCTGCGCTGGGGGCGGAAAGGGTCGGCTGGACAGGAACACTAGAGCCCGACAGACATCGACATGGGCAAATACGATCCTCACCAACCTCGAGCGACCTCTTGCGGGGGATCAGATGAGAGCGGGAGCGATCAATCGTATTCTTGACTTTCCAGTTCTGGACGGTGAGATATTTAATGATCCGAATCGTGTTGTCTCGGGTTTGTCAGCAAACTATGGTTTCGCGGGGGAGATGTTTGTCCGCCAGATTCAGCAGGATGGATTCGAATCGGTGAAAACCTTGGTTCAAGAATATGAGGCGCGGATCATTGAGTGTGCTGGAGATATAAAGTTAGAGCGCAAGCAGATTATTCCCGCTTCATTGCTTCTCGCGTCCGATCAGATTGCAGAGTCATCCATTTTCCGGGATGGCATTAAGTTGAACCTTCACTTCGTGGTTTCAGCTCTCAAGGCATCCGATCAGATCAGCGAGTGCGAAAGAGCCTATCGTTTTCTGTTCGACCAAGTTGCTATTCACTCTCGGAATTTCACAGACTCGGACGACTTCGCAGAATCATGGGGACGTGACGACGGAGAAACAGTCGCGATCATAGACTCAAAACTTTCTGATTTCGCCCGGATCGGGAACTTTGACAAGCGTCAGTTCCTTTCGTGGTGCGAGAAGAAGGGGCTACTCGTTCTAGGGGACGGTCGACACAGGCAAAAGAAGGTAACTCTTCCGGGAACAAACCGCCAGTCGCGGTGCTGGGTGATCTGCTCCGGGTTTGGTGAGTCTGAGAGCGAACCAGAACCGTTGCCGTTTTGAGGTGGCACAATGAGAAGAGAAGATTGGACAATTACAAACGAGCACAAAGAATACTTTTCCGGGTTCATGGGGGACTTTTGGAAACTGATAAAAGCGAGTTATGAGTTTCCAGACACTGAATCACCAGACAGCGATCATTATTGGGAAACTCTCGTTCATTGGTGTGATGCTCTAATGAAAAAATACGACGGGGGAAATGATCCTGTTATCAATCGTATCGTTATGGGGTATCTGGACGGCATGAGTTGCAGACAGAATCCCAAAAAGGGTGGGATGCAACCCCACAAAACCGAAAACAGTGGGATGGGATAAAATGCCTCAACTGTAAGGAAAAACACTATAGTATCCCACTATCCCACTAATAACTAACACTATAAAGAGAAATAAAAAAACTTTCTCACACATATTTTTATTTTTTTTCATTTTTTATAGATCCTTATTTTTGGTGGGATAGGTGGGATAAGTGGGATGATAAATGATCTTTTTGTAGCAGAGTATTCGGCAAGCCAAGATTCATTTCATACAGATTTATTACGGGATGTGCTCCAAATGAATCTGGAAAATGCCTTGAGAAAACGATCTAACGATTATGAGATGCTCGGGATCTTTGAAACCGCAACAGAGGCAAATGAGTTTATAAGATTGCTCCGCCAACGACAGGCAGAAAGAGAGGTCACAAATGAGAATGGTACTCAATAAGTCAATGGGCGATAAGATCGCCAGAAAGGACACATACATGAATAAAGATTTTCAGAAGGTAGCGGACAGAATCAAAACACTGAGGACGGAAGTTCCCAAGGAACGTGCGGAATACATGGCAATCATAAAGAAAGCCCGGGATGCTCAGACGATGGCAGAGAGAGCAAAGGAAGAGGCACAGACGGAGAAGGCTTTCAATGTGGCTTGCGATGATCTGACACACGCTCGCGATCGGGAAGTACACTTTCAGAAGTTACTTGACCAGATCGACCATGTTCCGAGAATGTCTGAGGACGAATATAATGGCAAAAGAGAATTCGACGATAGTATCTCTCTTTTGTAAGGACAAAAGCGGAAACGCGATTCTTTGTGACTACCAAATTAAACGGTTCTTTAAAGATGCCTGTGAGATACTTCGCAAGATTCCCGATATGGAATCATCAAAACTAAAAGCATATAAGAAAGAAATCGACAGTTTTATTTTCATAAATGAGCGTGAAATCCCAATTCAGTTTAATGGAGAAATGGGGAGTTGTCAGAGACCTATTCGAGTTCAAGAGGCATTTGGAGAGAGAATATACTTGGTGAATTCCGAGACAATCCCGGCTGGAGCAACGCTTGAGTTTACTGTTGAATGCTTATTAGACGACTACATTGATGTAATCGGAGAATGGCTTGATTATGGAAGAACCAAAGGTCTTGGTTCTTGGAAAAGTGCTGACAAAGGACGCTTTACATGGGCGTGCCAGGGTTAAAAATAAACGATCTCCCGAGAAACTGTGAATGATTGGAAAGGAGTTTATAAAAGTATGATAGAAGAATTATTAAGCTGTCCTTTTTGCGGAAACGCTGAAACAGACACTCATCATATTGATTGCGTGAGAGTCCAAGAGCAAACAAAAACGTCAATAGGGTGGGGATTACCAGCGGATAAGCCATATAAAATGTTTTTTGTTAGTTGCGGAAGATGTGGCGCTCGGTCTGGAGTAGGTATCGAAGGATACAATGCTCTCGCGGGGTGTACAATCACAGAAGAAGAGGCTCGGAAGATCGCCATAGACAAATGGAACAGGAGAGCGCAGACCTAAAACCTATCCCTGTCTGACTTCAGACATTTTGGAACGCTTCACCAAGCGAGCAGTAGGAGACACAGAAAACAAACTGAGTTGAGAATGCTTTGAGGAAATCCTCTCTGCATTCTCTTTTTTGTCCAGATCATTCCCATGAGATTGAGTATTAATACACATGTGCAAATATAGTACTGGCTATATAGCCTTTTTATTGTTGGCACTCCAGACATTTTGGAACGCTTCAGACTCTTGGAAATCGAGACTAAAGCCTTTTTGGTACGGGTATTATTGACTCTTATTTACGGACTCCAGACTTTTTGGAACGGTGAGGATTGTCTTTTTTTGTACGGTTTCTACTGACTTTATAGTATGGTTCTTCAGAATTTCGGGAAGGGACTCCAGACATTTTGGAACGCTACCCCAGACTTTTTGGAACAGTGACTCCAGACATTTTGGAACCTTTTATTCTGAAGACCCTAGTAAATATGCGGGTTTGTAAGATATAAAAGGATCCAACCAGGGCAGCAGGAGAGACAATATATAATTGTCAGAGATGCAGTGAAGGAATTCTTACTGCATCTCTTTTTTATCGCTCGGAATAACCCCAATTCATACCCCAATTTATACCCCCATTTTTCAAGATTTTTATGATTTGGCATAAAACACGGCAAACCGATATAAACTCCCTCAATGTTTCTTAATCCCCGTATTTAAAGGAAAAATAGGACATTCTTAAACCGATTCGGAATATGGCAAACAATTTAGAAGATTATTAATTAATACTACAGAAATGCGTTGTGCCTGCGTGTTATAATCACACTAGCTGATAACACTACAGCAGCATACCAATTCAATAAATCACAGGAGGATATGTGGTATGAGAAAGAAACTTCTCAGCATGATGCTCACTCTGGCGCTGATCATCTCAGCACTGGCAGCCGTACCGATGACCGTTCAGGCAGATTCCATGATGGTGGTTACAGTCGGCGCCGATCTGACAGAAGAGCAGAAGAACATGATTCTGAAATACTTCAATGTTTCAGCTCAGAATTACACGACCATCACCGTCACAAACGCGGACGAATGGGCTCACCTCGGCAGCTATATGAGCCGCGATGTCGTGGGTACGAGAACGATCAGCTGCGCGCTGATCCGCCCGATGAATTCCGGCGGCATCCAGGTCAAGACAGCGAATCTGACCTACGTCACCTCCAATATGATCGCCTCCAACCTTGCGACGGCAGGCGTGACCAACTGCGAGGTCCTCGCGGCAGCACCCTTCCCGGTATCCGGAACAGGCGCTCTGACCGGCACCCTGATGGCATATGAGAATCTCACCGGCGTCACCCTGAACCAGGCCAAGAAAGACGCTGCCGCACAGGAATTCGCGACCACCTATGAGCTGGGACAGTCCGTTGGACAGCAGCAGGCACAGCAGATCGTCAATGACATGAAGATGCAGGTCATTAACGGAACGCTGGAGCAGGACAATTCCATTTCCAACGATGAGATCACCGAGATCGTCAACAATGTTGTCAACAACTACACCAACAATGTGACGACAACCAACAATACAGGACTGACCGCGGAAGACGCAGCGGCTCTTCAGGAGCTGGCCATCAAGATCGCGAAGGAATCCTATGAGCAGGGTACCATCGACGCCCTGGCTCAGATCCAGTCCACTCTGGAAGGCCAGACCAAGACCGAGAGTACCGCGGCAACTACACAGATCGAGCAGAACGCAGCACCTACCGCAGATCCCGCAGCCGAAGCACCTGCCGCTGCAGACGCATCTCAGACGCCTGCCGAAGCTCCCGCTTCCGCAGCCGATCAGGCACTTGCCCAGGACAGCATTCTGGTCCAGACCGATGAGAGCGCACTTGCAGGAACGACGGAAGATGGCAGTGTTATCTCTTCCTCGACTGCAGAGAGCACCATCGATACTTCTGTAGCCACCAATCTGGATCAGCAGATCGAGGAGGCACAGAATGCGGCAGCTGAGCAGGCAGCCACTGACACCGGTATCCCGGAGGCGACTGACAGCGCAGTGATCCCGGAAGCAACAGATTCCACCGTCATCCCGGAGGCAACCGATGATGGATCCGCACCTGCGGCAGTCGATGATGGAACCGATGTTTCCGAATTTGATCCTTTCAGCAATACGGATACTGCCCAGGATCCTGCCGCCGTGGAAGCACCCGCAGCTGAGGAAGCACCTGCATCCGAAGAGGCCCCTGCAGTTGAGGACGCAGCAGCAACGGCGGAGCCGGAAGCAGCACCGGAAGCAGCGCCTGCAATGGTACGTGACACGGCAGTCACCGTGGATGACGTGAACTCCGGCAACGCACAGCTTGTATCCTACAATGTGACCGCAGACGGCAGCGCACAGGCTTCCGGCAGCGCTCCGATCGCACTGGTCCTTCCGTATGACAACCTTGTTCCGGTAAGCGGAGCACTTCATGTAACGGATAACACCGGAGCAGAAGTAGCGGCACTGGATATCACGAATCCTGCAGTGGACGCTTCCCAGACCAATATCCTTACAGTCGGAATGGATTCTACCATCAGTCTGCCGGGCGGATGGAGCGGCTATACGAAGCTTGTGATCCTTCCGAAGGATGTCAATACCGGCGCAGCATTTACACCGGTAGCAGGCCAGAATTACACCTATACGCTGGATGCGCAGTTTGCGCAGACCACGGATCCCGCACAGACAGACGGAGCGCCGCTTCTGAACGTAGCGATCGATAACTACACACCTTATGCGGGTTCTGTAGTCGAAGCCGGATTTGTGACAGATGGATATACTCTGAGCGGTGCCTCCTACATGAACGGAGCACAGGGCAGCGTACAGTTCCCCTCTGATATGAGCGCAGCGTATGCAGTCGTAACCGTGGAGGATTCCAGCATGGCCATGGCCGCCGTTGATTCCGGCAATGCAGGCGTAACCGCAGGCAGCGGAGAAAAGGTCGTGATCACACCGGTCCAGGCAGGCAAGGTAACGCTTACCATAAGATATTACGCGGCAGCTCCTGAAGAAGGAATGGCGGTTGATCCGTCCACAGCAGTCGCAACCGTAAACTGCAGCATTCAGTTTACGTGATAAGGTTTACATAATATGGGATCACGCATAGAAGCCGGAAAGGCATGCATGATCAGATCCATATTCTAAATTGATCAGGAATCGGGCTGAGAGATGTCGGCAAGACGCTTTCAGCCCGATTTCCATATGCACGCAGATCGGATTGCAATGTATATAGAATCCTGTGAAAATAAGGCTTCTGAAGGCTTTATACGGAGCTGGACAGTCTGGGAGAGATGGAGTATAATGATATCCATCTATACAGAAAACACATGTTTTTTACATAGATCTATCCAAAATCAGGCCGTTTCATGGGGAATTCTATATTAAGGGGTTTATTACTATGGCTGACAAGAAACAGACTTATCACGCGGAAAAAGACACGCAGAATGTCCTGCAGCTTCGCGAACTTCTGATGACTATGCCGCCTTTCGCCAAGCAGTATTTCCGTGCCATCGAGCCGACAACTCAGACCCGCACGCGTCTGTCCTACGCTTATGACATCCGTACCTTCTTCCGATATCTGCAGGAAACAAATCCTTCTCTGAAGAACAAGGATATTCTTACCTGGAAGGTTTCGCTGCTGGATCAGCTCACTGCTGTTGATATTGAGGAATATCAGGAATTCCTGAAGGTCTACAATGTGGATGAATCCGTCGCAGGATCTCCGCAAAGCCGCAGGTTTACCAACGATGAAAAAGGCCTGAAGCGCAAGATGTCGGCCCTTCGAAGCTTCTATGCTTATTTCTATAAAAGGGAAATGATCCAGACCAATCCGACTCTTCTGGTAGATATGCCTAAGCTTCACGAGAAGGCCATCGTTCGGCTGGATGAAGGCGAAACGGCCGCGCTCCTGGATTATATCGAGCACGGCGGCGAAGCTCTCACAGGCCAGAAAAAGGTCTACTATGAGAAAACCAGGGTCAGGGACCTGGCCATCGTGACCCTGCTTCTTGGCACGGGGATCCGTGTCAGCGAATGTGTCGGTCTGGATATCGATGATATAGACTTTCGCAATAATGGAATGCGCATAATACGCAAAGGCGGTTCAGAGTCCATTGTCTACTTTGGAGACGAGGTGGAAAAGGCTTTAAAGAACTGGATCGAGCAGCGCAAGTCGATCATTCCGGCCGAGGGAGATGAGAACGCTCTCTTCTATTCTTCCCAGCGAAAGCGCATGGGCGTACAGGCCATCGAGAATATGGTCAAAAAATATGCCCGCCAGGTGACTACCACCAAGAAGATCACGCCCCACAAGCTGCGCAGTACCTATGGTACCGCTCTGTACCGGGAGACCGGCGACATCTACCTGGTGGCGGATGTGCTCGGACATAAGGACGTTAATACGACCAAAAAACATTATGCAGCCATGGATGATCTGAGAAGACGTCAGGCTGCCGGCGCAGTCAGACTCCGGGAAGATTAAGGGTAATTGAAGGACCAGGCAGAAAGAAGGGATACCGCATGAAACGGTATCCCTTCTGTTAAAATCTGCCCTTGCTGTTTACTGAACCGTTACCTGGACTCTGAGCGCCTTGCTGTTGATCATGTACACGATAATCCAGCAGGTTCCCTTATCCACTGCAGTGACTTCGCCGTAAGGCGATACGGTTGCCACGTTCGGATCTGAGGTGGTATAACGCAGGGAAAGTGCATGGTTCAGCAGCTTCCTGGCTTTCTTGGACTTAACGGAAGACGCGATGATGGTCTGCTTTGCGCCAGGGGCAAGGGTGATGCTCGGCGCATCTGTCTTCAGGTTCTTCGGATTGGTATACTTCCTGCTGTTCTTAGGAGCGATGTGGCCCGGCTGAGAGACTGCTACAACCACCTTGCTTCCATTTACGATCTTGTAAGCCTTGATCAGGTATTTGACCTCTTTGGACTTCAGTTTCTTCTTATTGAGCTTCTTCAGTGCAAGGCTGGCTTTATTTACTGATTTTGTCGGCTTGCTCTTGAAATTCTTTCCGCAGTACTGAACGTATACGTCATATCCGTCGGCGCCGCTGACTGCAGACCATCCAAGCTTCAGCTTCGAGCCGGAATGGTTTGCCTTTGTCATGGCAATCGTCTCTGAAACAAGGATCGTGAAGTTCTTAGTGATGCTGCCGATATAGTCTCCGGTACCTGCGATGGTAACGGTTGCCGTTCCCGGAACCAGATTATTGCTGTAGCTGACTGTATAGTCCGTATCCTTCTTCAGAGCATTGCCGTTTTCATCGGTTACGGTCAGGACAGGCTCGATCCCGCTTCCGCTGTAGGTATAGGAGTCTTTTATGTCTGAGACGGTATATGGGGACAGATCCTTCACAACATGGATTGTAGCAACAGCCGGATCACTGATCGCGATCATCCGGTCATCTGTCTTCTCATCCCCTGTATCTTCAGCAACCTCAACCGGCTCATCAGGGATGACCGCCATGGCTGTGATGGTGACACTGGCAGTTCCGATCTTCTTTGTGGTAATGTCTAAGGTCTCCTCATCGATATCGATCACATCCTCACCACTTGTGATCTCGATTCGGGGAATGATTACCAGACCGGGATAATTGTCTAGGTCAAAACAGGCCGGCATCTCAAAATCATAATTCAATTTTGCGCTGGTTCCATACAGAATGGTCTGATCCGATGCCTTTACCACCGCCTTCGGCAAGGCAAGGTAGGGTTCCGAATACTCGTCGATGTGGACATCATATCCCTCATCGGAGGTGAAGTTGGCAGCTGACAGGCTGGCCTTATTGTCTAAAGCCGGCTGAGATCCAAAATAAACACGATAAATCTCATCAATAAACGGCGCTTCCTGTGTGGTGACGCCAATCTTCGAGCTGCCAAGGCTGATCCCCTGCTGGAAGTACAGCTGTTCCCATCCAAGGTAAACATTCGAAGTATTCCCTGCCGCCGTATTGTCCTGGATCGTAATATCGATTGAGGAAGCTTCCGCGACGATAAGATCACCAGGATCGTTCTGGCCGATATAAATATCATTGTCTGTATAGATCCCGCCGCCGAGACTGTCTTCCCCGTCTGCGGTGTTGCCGCTGATCACAGCCTTCTCAAGGAGCAGTTCCCCATAGTTTGCAATACCGCCGCCATTCAAGGCTGCGCTGTTATTGACGATGGTGCAGTCTGCAAGATAAGCATCAGCATTCTCGTCGTTGTACAGACCACCGCCATCCTCATCAGAATAGTTGCCGCTGATCTCTACATGTTCAAGCTTGAGGTCTCTAAAGTTTGCAATGCCTGAGTAATTGCCTCCGGTGATCACGCCTCTTCTGCCGCTGTTGTCACACAGTGTAAGGCGGGCATAGTTCTCAAAGACAGAATAATGATCCGATGAATCAGGTGTGAGGCAGCGGTCAATCCTGTGACCGTTGAGGTCGATTACTGCGTCAACGTAGACATTCAGACAGGAGTATTCGCAGTCCTCGTTCCAGATAATATCTTCTGTCAGAGTGATCTGAAGAACATCTGAGTCGGCGGCCTTAAGCTCCACCTCCGGTGAAAGCAGGAGGGCAAGATCGTCCCAGTTATCGACGTCGATCCAGTCGCCCGCCTGGGCCTGAAGCACTTCCTCTTCTGTACTCTCATCGACGATGACCCCGTCGGGAAGCTCCTGACTCTCCTGAACCTCCTCTGAAAGGGATTCGTCCCCCGGAAGGATCTCCTCCTCAGAGAGGCCGGGTGTCAGATCCTCTTCGATCATCACCACATCCTGCTCCTGCATGGTCTCGTCCGATGCGATGTCAGAGGCAGCCGGATCTTCCGCAGCTTCCTCACTCTCGAAGGCTTCAGCGGTTATAACCTCCTCTGCCGCAGGCACTGCAGTGATTCCAAGCATCAATGCAAGTGTCAGGGACATCGTTCTTCGCAGTGTTCGACTGTACCATCTCTTTCTCATAACTCAGGCTCCTTGTCTGCAAATTGTGCATAACAAACTGCAACTATATTTATTATTTACTATACATGATAAACCATACTTTGTCATGAAAAAGTGTCACATCTTGTGGTTATTTCCGCCGGATCAGTAAGATAATTATAAATAGCGAGAAACTTCAGCCATCTGAAATAGCTGAAGCTTCTCTTTTTATCTGAAAGGTGAAGTTTACAAATCTCTTTTTTGTTTTTATTTGTAGAATGTTGTCAAGTCAGCGTAAGCACGTTCATCGCGTGTGCGGAATCCTTTTATATCGTTATTGCAGATCGCTGCCTTGGGCTCGATGAACAGGTGTGTGCATACACATTCTTCCTTCAGGCTTGTGTCGATCTTTGTTATGATGTCTTTTGCGCTATCCACATCCTTAGCTGCTATGAACTCACTAACCATGGAATCAAGCTCATCGGTTGTCCACTTCGGGCCGCCGATGACAATTCCGGGTCCCTCGATATTTGCTCTGACGATGAAGGGGAACACACTCGGAGCCCTGGCTTTCAGCAGCTCACCGACGATGATGATATCATAATCCCCGCCAAATGCTTTCTCTACGAAGGAAGCTGTATCAGGCATGTCAATGTTCAGCTTGATGCCGATCTGGGCCAGATTGGCCTGCATGACTGTGTACACATCAGAATAGTTGTTAAGTCCGGTAATCGTCAGTTCAAGACCATCCGCATATCCTGCTTCTTCAAGGAGAGCCTTGGCGCCTTCAATGTCGACGGCTTTTTCTTCCTCAGTCCATACCGGGTTGTAGTAAGGGCTGTCTGTTCCTGCATATCCGAGCTGCTGAGTCACATCATGACCGGCTGTTGCAACGCTGCTGATTGCCTGATAGTCAAGACCTTTGTCGATCGCCTGGCGGACCTTGATGTCCTTTGTCGGGCCTGCATTTTCGCCCATGTTGAACCACAGATGAGCGAGCTGACCGGAAGAATACAGATACTCTTTGGCTGATCCTGCCGCCGAGTCCGCAGTCATGAGCGGGACATCGTAGGCAACATCCACATCGCCGGACTGGACAGCCATCGCTCTTGCAGCGCCGTCAGAGATGAAATGAATCTCGATCTCTTTGAAATATCCCTTATAATCCGGATTCCAGTAGTTTTCGTTGCGCTCAAGGAGGATCTTCTCACCGGTCTTCCATTCCACGAATCTGTACTTTCCGGATCCCATGACAGGCTTCATGCCGGCTTCATTATATCCACCCAGTGCGTTGACTTCATCTTCACTGACGATTCCGAACTGAGGCCATGCCATCATGATCAGCATATCCGGAGCTTCCACGTTGAATTCGATCGTGACAGTATGCTCATCGTCTGCAACTGCCCCGGCCAGATAACGTCCTGTGTCGGTGGAAGCGCTCTGCTCCATCCAGACATTCACTGAGTAGACAACGTCATCTGCAGTCATAAGGGATCCATCCGTCATCTGCACATCATCTCTCAGAGTGAAACGGCAGTGTGTATCGTCCACCCATTCCCATTCCGTAGCAAGGGACGGCTTGACTTCCCATGCTTCCTGGTCGAGTACAACAAGTGTATCAAACAGAGCGCTGGAGATATATACATCCTCGTTCTCCAGTTTGCCGGTTCCTGCGCCCCAGAGCGTAGAAGGTTCAGACATTAACGCAAGCGTTATCTTCTCATCCGTAACTGTCTCGTTGATGGGGTCTGAATTGATCTGCGAAGCTCCGCTTTCATCCGCATAGACAGCCGCACCTGTGAGTACAGATGCTGTCATCATCAGTGCTGTACCGAATACAAACCATTTTCTCAGTGTCATGTTTTTCCTCCTGTGTGATTGGTCTTAACGTTCTTTATTTCTTTATCCTGTTGTCCCTTACTGGTCCGCATCTCCGGACGTATGCATTTCTCAGACCTTAGCAGTAAACGGAATAACAGGTATATCACTTTGATTGAACAGATTCACTGTGAAGTAGGGAGTCTCCGCAAAACGGATCTCTACAGCATGATCTGCGATCTGTCTGCCAGGAATCTTCACAAGCAGACTGGACTTCTCTGCTTCAAGCGTATAATCAGAGGCAGCTAGTTTATTTCCGTCCAGGAATACTTCCACAGCCTCTACAGCCTCTCCCTTCAGGACAAGTCCTCCTTCTGCATTCTCAAAATGAACCACAATACGGTCATTATCTCGATTCACAGAATCCGGTACAGGCGCGTCGCACAGAAGCTTCTCTCCGTAGACATGGCCTCTTGCAAGCAGGGCCATCCTTCTTCCTACAGGCTGCTTCTCTTTGGGATGAATATCGTATGAGTGCCCAACATCTCCTGTGGCAGTGAGGAACACATCCTGTGTGTGATCCGCAACATACTGCTGCTGTTTTCTTAGAATCGGGTAAACACGGCCGCCGGCTCCGATCGCTTCTCCCAGAGGAGCCAGCTGGGTGATGATAAACGGCAGCCTGTATCCCCATCTCCTTCTCCACAGCTTGATCATGCCGTCAAGCATATCCGCATAGATCTCCGGATGGTCTTCATCACTCTCCCCCTGGTACCAGAGAACTCCTCTTACAGCGTATGGGATCACTTTCTCCAACATCGTATGATAGAGTCCCGCGGGGCGCCATTCATGCCAGGGGCCGATGACCATACCGCCCAGCTGAGCCATGCTGCCAAAAGCAGCTTCGATCTCTTCAATGCTGACGCCGTACATCAGACGGTCTGAGACAGGATTGGCAAAAGGCTGCGAATGGTCTCCGAGTCCGCCATTGTAATAATCTGCCTCAGCTTTCTCAAGATCAGGGATCGACTGCAGGCCATTCTGATAATCTTCCATCCAGACGGGGCCGCATTCCCGGATCGTTTCCTCATCCATCCAGCAGGCACACCTGGATCCGCCGCAATTCACACCGATGATCCCGACAGGTACATCCAGCGCTGGCTGGAGATTCTTCGCGAAATAATATCCTACGGCAGAGAACCATTCCAGATCTTCCGGATCCGCCTTTCTCCAGAAACCGAAGTTTTTCTTATAGTCAAACAGCCGGCCGCCCTTTTCAGTAGAGATCATCGGGACATCAAAGAAGCGGATATTTTCATTTGCGCAGACCGATATTTCCGAAGAATAATCTTTGTCATAGCGCATGTGGAACTCCATGTTCGACTGCCCTGCAGCGATCCAGACTTCACCGACGGCAACATCCTCAAGGATCAGCTCACCGGATTCGCCCCGGATCACCATCGTTTCCGCAGCTGATGCAGTCAGAGGCTGCAGTGTTGTCGACCAGTTCCCATCCGGTCCGACCTGAGCGCTCGCTTCCTGGCCCTGCAGGGTGACCGTTACAAGTTCGCCGGGTTTGCCGGTTCCCCAGACGGGAACCGGTATCTCTCTTTGAAGAACCATATGATTTGCAAACAGATCAGATACTCTCATATTCATTCACACTTTCACAGTAAATGGTCTGACAGGCAGGCCTGCCATATTGTAGAGGTTCACACGATAAAAAGGAGTTGCGCCAAAGGCGATCTGACTGATCTGCGGAGCATCCGGCTTCATTTGAATGATCAGTTGTGACCCTTCTGCCCATGCATTCCACTGCTCTTTCGGAATCTCTGTACAGTCTGCATCGAACAGCTGCAGGGACTGTATATGATCGCCCATTACGGCCAGACCGCCCTGTGCATGATCAAAATGAACCGCTGTCATGTCCTGTGTATGGGAGATCCCTGATACGCAGGGCGCTTCTCCGGTTATGGGAAGTGCATACACATGCTGCAGGGCAAGAAGCGCCATTCTGGTTCCGACCGGCCGTTTTTCTTTCGGATGGATGTCATAGGGGTGGCCGGCATCTGAAGTGGATGCAAGCCATACGCCGCTCACAGTCCCGGCAACCTTCTCCTGCTTCTGCCGTATGACTGGGAAATCCTGTGACATGTCATCGGGCGTCTCTCCGAATGGAGCAAGCTGCGCGATGATGGTCTGCCAGTTTCCCTCCGGGTCACTCAGGGTCGTCACTGTTTTTCCCTGGAGGCAGATCGTGACCGATTCTTCCGGATCAGCGTGTCCCCAGATCCTTACAGGTACATCTCTCTGAAGAACCATTCCATCACCAAATGGCGGCGCAGCATACGGTTTCATGTCATCTCTCCTGTCTTTGTTCTGTCTTTCTGTATTCATTGTAGGATCGGATGGAATGCACTGAAATGGAATAAACAGAATTCTTGATGGACAATTCACATATTATTATCGACTTATGTCCGCCGGCTGCGTGCATATTGTCGCATTCAGTAGTACAATGATTATGCGGATTTGCAAGATATTACCGGATAAGTATTAATCAGCATGAAATGGAGAACAGATATGTGGATGGATTTTTCAACGATTATGCTGCGCAAAAAAGGACGCTTGAATCCTGCAGACTGCTACCGTTATCTTCTGATCCTCAGAGGACAGGGAACATTCTCCAGCCGGCAGCATCAGATTCAGCTGTCCAGACACGATATGTTTACTCTGCGGGCGGATGAGTCAGCTGAATGCGAACCGGCAGGATCGGGCGGGATCCTGCTTGGATGCATCGCAATCCATGATTATAAATCGAGGCCTGAAGATATGCAGCTTCTTCCCGCTGATACGACAGACCTGGTTCGTCAGATCTTCTATATGGGGCTTGATACACAGGATAATCCGCTGCCCTACTATGATTCTGTCAATGCGGCGATCCACCAGCTCATGTTTTCTGCCCTTATTGCCTGCGGTATGCAGTCCCTGACGATCCACCCGAAAGTATTCCAGGTCATCCAGCAGATCAATGAGCACTTTATGGAAGTGGATTATGACATCAGACCGGTCCTTGAAGAGACCGGATACACGGTGAATCATTTCCGGAAAGTATTCCAGCAGGAGACAGGCGTGACACCTGCCGGCTACCTTATCAACAGAAGGATGGACCGGGCTGCAGAATTGTTTGACCAGTATAAAGACAGGGTTCCCATCAAGGAGATCAGCCTGCGGTGCGGATATCAGGATCCCTATTATTTCAGCCGTCAGTTTAAAAAGACTTACGGCATGTCTCCAAAGCAGTATATAAAAGAACTGTCCGGCTGACGGCACGGACAGTTCTCTGTTCTCTTTATCTTTTTGTCAGGACCGCATCTTACGCAGCAGCTGTTCGAAGTATTCCGGCAGTGGTGCCTGAAACTCCATATATTGCCCTGTAGAGGGATGAATGAATCCAAGCACCATCGCATGCAATGTCTGCCCTTCGAGGGCATATGGGGCCTTTTTCGGGCCGTACACGGCATCTCCGAGAACAGGATGGCCTATATGGGCCATATGGACGCGGATCTGATGGGTCCGTCCGGTCTCCAGACGGCATTCTATGTAGGTAAACTGGCCGAATCGTTCCAGGACCGTATAATGTGTAACGGCATCCCTGCTTGTCCCCTGCCCCGGCCTGAGAACAGCCATCTTCTTACGGTCCTGGGGATGTCTTCCGATCGGAGCGTCGATCACGCCCTCGTCCTGAGGAAGATTCCCATGTACGATCGCCCGGTAGCGCCGGTTGATGCTGTGTTCCTTCAGCTGAGCGCTCAGGCTTACGTGCGCCGCGTCGTTCTTGGCGATCACAAGAGAACCGGTGGTGTCGCGGTCGATCCTGTGCACGATTCCCGGCCGCAGCACGCCGTTGATTCCCGAAAGGCTGTCTTTGCAGTGATACATGAGCGCATTGACCAGCGTCCCGCTGTAATGCCCCGGCGCAGGATGCACGACCATCCCCTTTGGCTTATTGACAACGATCACATCATCATCCTCATAGAGGATGTCCAGGGGGATGTCCTCCGCCTCGATATTGATCTCTTCCGGCTTCGGAATGCTGACTGTCAGGATCTCGCCTGCGCGCATCTTCTGGCCGGCTTTCTGATACACCGTATCTGCGCAGCGGACACGTCCGTCCTCGATCAGCTTTCTGCAGACGGATCTGGAGCAGTCACTGAGCAGTTCACTCAGGATAACGTCAAGCCGCTTCTGGTTCATTTCCGCAGGGACTGTGAGTGTGCAGCTGTTATCCCCGGCCGCCGGATCTTCGGCAGTTTCTGCGTCAGGAATCTCTTCGTCAGAAATCAGCTCATTATCTGCGATCCATTCAGCATCGGGGATATTCTCTAATTGTTCCTTCTGTATCATGTCTGAATCTCCGTGAATGGTTCCATCACTGTTTTGCGTAATCCTCATCCCTGTAATAGAAAAGAACAAGGATCACCAGCACGGTCACGCTTACCGTGACATAGATGTCAGCGACATTGAAGATCGGGAAATTGATGCAGGAGAAATAAATAAAATCGATGACATAGCCATGCCAGATCCTGTCGATCATATTTCCGAGGGCGCCTGCGCTCAGAACTACAAGGCACAGCTTCATCGGAAGAAACTTTCTGCTGCGCGGCAGGCGAAGTCCGTAGATGCAGCATCCTGCCATGATGACGCAGGCAAAGAGAATAAAGATCCACTGCCGGTTCTCGAGCATTCCGAAGGCGGCGCCGCGGTTCTCCAGGTACTGAAGCTCCAGGACCGAGGGGATCAGGGGCACCCTGAAGGTCTGCCTGAGTCTGGATGCGGCCAGATATTTTGTGATCTGATCCAGCAGTACGGCGCCGGCAAATAAAAGAACTGCCGCTGCCATGCTGCCTGCAGATCTGTTGTGAAATTCCTTTTCTGTCATTACAAGATTGCTCCGTATATATCCTGCCGGTTCTGCTCAGGCTCCGGTAAAGACCGGCTCCTCCTGCAGGTCTGCGTTCTCATCGTATCTGATAAACTCCAGCGCTTCCCGGATCTCACTGTCTTCCACTGTCTGATCGATGGTTGCTGATCCGAGTTTCTTCAGAAGGATGTAGCGCAGATGTCCCTTATCCATCTTCTTGTCCTTGCGCATGGCCTCCAGAATATCGTCAACGGACAGTGAATCAAAGGAAATGGGCAGATCGAACCCTACGAACATATCCCGGATCTCGTAAAAGGTCATCTCATCGATGTATCCTCTCTTCCATGAGATGTAGGATGCGGCTATGATCCCAAGGGTCACGCATTCTCCGTGGGTCAGTTCAAAGTTTTTCAGTTTCTCGATCGCGTGCCCGGCTGTATGACCAAAGTTCAGAAGGGCCCTGTCGCCTTTTTCAAACGGATCCTTCTCCACCACGATCCTTTTGATATGGATGCTCCGTATGACCATCTCCAGCAGGGTATCCGTATCCCGCTCTTCGATCTCGCTCATGTGGTCCAGACACCATTCATAATAGGCAGCGTCTTTGATCAGGCCATGCTTGAGCACCTCGCCCATGCCGCTGGCAAACTGGGTGTCATCCAGCGTCTTCAGCGTGCTGATGTTCAGGTAGACCATGGATGGCTGGTGAAATGCACCGACCATGTTCTTGTAGGAATCAAAATCCACGCCGGTCTTACCGCCGATTGAAGAATCCACCTGGGACAGCAGGGTTGTCGGGATCTGGACAAATCGGATCCCGCGCAGATAGGTTGCTGCCGCGAATCCTGTCATATCTCCGACCACACCGCCGCCAAGCGCCACCAGGATGTCATTGCGGTCCAGGCCATGTTCGATCAGATGCACATAGATCTTTCTGATCTCATCCAGGTTCTTGTTCTGCTCTCCGGCCGGGATCACATAGCTGGAGATGCTTCGGCATGCCGGGCGCAGCGCCTCTGTCACCTCTTTAAGGTACAGCTTCTCCACATTGCTGTCCGTGATCACTGCGATCCGTCTTTCTGCGCATTCAAGCTCCGACATGCGCTGCGCAAGCGCGTCAAATCCGTTCTGCGGCCATATGCGGTACGCAAAACGGCGGTCCTTCTTCACTTCGATCGCATCTGTAAGTGATATGGTATTTTTATCTGACATAATCCTTCTCCATATATGTTCCGACATATGAATCTGCCGGGCATCCTTCTGCCTGTTCGGCAGTGTCCTCTATGAACTATACCGCACCGGCGTCCTCCTGTCACGACTGTGGTGACGAATAGTTAATAATACAGGGCAAACCGCCACATGTCTATACATCTTTTCGATATATACCCCAAAAAATGCTGCAGAGATCATCTGCAGCATTGAAATCTTTCTATTCTGTTTTTATCAGCCAACAGCGTCTCAGCGCATCTCTTACAGGTCGTCTGACAGATCCAGATCCGGATCAAAGGCGCCCGTAAGGATCTCCTGGAACTCACCGGTAATATCCACATTGTGCGGTGTGAGGACAAAGATATAGTTGCTGATCTTGTCGAGACGGCCGCGCACCGCGCAGCAGGCACCCGACGCAAAATCAAAGATCCTCTGGGAGACATCCAGATCCAGACCCTCCAGGTTCAGGATGATCGTGCACTGGGCGATGAGCATCTGAGCGATCTGAAGCGCGTCCTCCATGGACTTGGGCCTGATCACACAGACTGAAAAGTTATTCGCCTGTTCCGGCTCATCCACCACTCTTCTCGGACGGAAAGCCGATACCTTGGACTCCTTCTCCCTCGCTGACTGTGTTCTGGTCCTGCCGAATCCCCTCGGAGATGATGCCTGTCTTGCAGGCTGTCTGACAGGTCTGATGGGCTCTTCTTCCTCTTCTGATTCCTCTTCATCTACATCACGGGCAAGAAAACGTCTGGACGGACGGGAGTCGTCAAGACCGCTGTCGTCCTCGTCAAAATATTCGTCATCCTCGAGATCTTCGTCATCATTCAGTTTGATAGAATTCAGAAATCTGTCAAAAACACTCATATATTGTAATTCCTCTCCCCAAAGATTCCTGTTCCTACGCGGACCAGTGTAGCCCCTTCTTCTACCGCTATTTCAAAATCCCCGGTCATTCCCATACTAAGTTCATTAACCATTACATTATCGATGTTTTTCCGGCCTATGTCAACCGCCAAATTCTTCAGCGCCCTGAAGTGAACGCGGTTCAGTTCGGGATCCTCCACATAGGGGGCCACCGTCATGAAGCCCTTCATCTGCAGATGAGGAAACTCGGCGATGCGCCGGACAAACTGCTCTGCATCCTGCAGAGCGATGCCGGATTTGGAATCCTCTCCCGCTACGTTCACCTCCACAAGGCACGGCATCCGAAGATCCTTTGCGGCTGCTTCCTTCTCGATGGCTTCTGCCAGTTTGAGGGAGCTGACGGAATGGATCATGACGGCCCTACCGACCACATATTTCACCTTGTTTCGCTGAAGGTTGCCGATCATATGCCAGCGCAGGTCTTTGGGCAGCTCATCGTATTTGTCCCGAAGCTCCTGCGGCTTGTTCTCACCGAAATCAAGGATCCCCTGGGCAGCCGCAGTCTGTATCATGGAGACCGGTTTGGTCTTGCTGACGGCGATCAGGGTCACATCCTCTCTTCTGCGTCCGCTTCTCTCGCAGGCCTCCCGGATACGTCTCTCCACATCCAGCAGATTCCCTGCGATATCAACGTTTTCAGTATTCACATTCTCAGTGATGCTCATTGCTATATCCTCAATTGATGATCTCGTCATCCTTCACCTCTGACGCGTTCAGTACGATCCTGTCATGGGCTGACAGCCCGTAGGCATCCGTCGGATCCACGATACAGAACTCTTCATTTTCATCAACAATGGTCACTTCACGGAAAATCGCGTATCCCTTGTTGATGTTATATACACCCTGGATCGTCTCGTAGACATCGTCGGTGATCTGATATTTGCGCGAGGTGCCGGGCATTACGACATAATCGCCGTCCTCAAACAGCCCGGGGCTGATCAGATAGTATCCTTCTTCCTTGTTGCTTGAATAGACCGTGGCTGTCACGTTGGAGGTTGAAGAGGATCCGTCCTTGGCAAAGGTCTCCCGGATCAGGAATACTTCCGAATCGGAATTCTCGTTCTTAGTGACATATTCTTCCGGAATCCGGACAAAATACTTCTCCGTGATGGAGGAGACCGGGATCTTCAGACCCTTCGTACGATCCAGGATCAGCTCCACGTCCAGGTAGCGGTCCGTCACATAGCGGACCAGCGAGCTCTTCATGGTAATGACCCCGTACAGGCCGTCTGCACCCTGCACCAGCTCCAGAGGCGCGGAAAATGAATTGTTGTCCTTCAGAAAACGGATGCTGATCTTGGTCCTGCCCTCCAGGTCAGCCTTCAGCCGGTCATCCACAGGAAAGCATAGCTTCCAGGTATCATTGGTCACCAGCTTGTACAGCGGATCTCCTGCACTGACCGTGCTGCGAAGGCGCAGGTTATTCTTGGTATAGGAGCTCTGGTCGAACATCCTGCGCGTCACATCCGCCTCGGTGACTCCTTCCAGACCGTCTGTGGAATAGACTACAAATCCCGGAAGCGGCGCTTCGTAGCTGCCGCTGACATACTCCCCGGCATTCTCGTCTATGGAGGACTGGAGGATCACGCCCTGCATGTCCGCCTTGAAATCATAGACTCTGGAAAATACATCCTCGCCGAAATTAATGGCAAAGATGCTCATGTCATTCTTGGCCTCCCTGATATCTTCGTCGGACAGGGAGGTCACGATGCTGCTGTCCTGGGAGCCGGTAACGGTGCCTCCTACAGAACAGACCAGCATGCCCACATTGGCCTTGGAGCCTTCACGTGCATAATAACCGACATTGCCGGATTCATTGGCCTTCTCGATCTCCTCTTCCTTGAGCACGAGCGCGCTGTACCGGTAGTTGCCAGATATCGTTCCCGATACGACTTCATAACTGGTAACATGGCTCTGGGTGAGATACAGGATCAGAGTCACGAGTATATAGACAAAAATCAGCCCGAACAGGAGTGTTCCTACGTCCATGCCGGAAAACACTCTCGGGATCGGAATGACATTTGTCCGTCTTCTCTTTTTTCTATCCCGGAATAAAGCCAAAGATAATCCCCTTATACATGCAATCGAGTAGGACGGATCCTACTCGATAACTGCAGATCTTGCACTATGAATTCGTTACTGGCGGGTCAGGTCACAGCTCTGCGACAATCATCTCCTGGAAATCTTCCGGAAGATCTGCCCTTGTCAGTGAGATGCTGATAATGAACTTGACCGAAAACTGCTTGCCGATCGCTTCGATCTGACGAAGAACCGGGATGACATTCTCTCCCTCTGCAACCCTTGCAATCTTCATGAAGTTGTCAAGATAGACGTTCTCAAGATCGTGGTCCTGAGAGATAATTCCGCACAGAAAACCGATAAATTCATCTGAATCGGTGAGCGGGTAATGGGTTACATCAATAAGACGGATTTTGTTGTGAAGCTCAAACATGTGCTGGGTATTCTTGTCAAGATATACGAAGTTGCCATTTGCGCTCTTAACTTCCTGATTCGCCTTCTCGAGAAGAACCTTGGTCTTGCCCTTTCCCTTTTCACCGATGATGAACTGTATCATAACGTTAGCCCTCCTGTTCAGGTCTGAATTGTTTGATATTTGTACCTTCATTATAACTTTTATGACTCAGAAATACAACCTGAGGTATTGCCGAGTTTTCCACCGCATAGGAGCGGCATACTGTAAACTATGCCGAAACCAGTGAGAGGACCTGATTCATTTCATTGTACAGGCCTTCCTTGGATTCAGAGTGAAGGATCACCGAGATATAGGGATTCCCGTACAGATCCTTGGAGATCAGGGCCAGGCAGGCACCTGCGTCGTCCGTAGTACCGGTCTTTCCGCCATAGATGATCACATTGGCGGGATTGGCAGCCTCTCCGGTCAGATAATGGTCTGTGGTATCCCAGGTCATCGCGTAGGCATCCCCGTCCGCATCCGTGTATTCTGCATAATAATTCTTTCTCTGGATGATATCCATGAAAAGATCATACTTCATTGCAGCATTCAGCATGAGATACACATCATACGCACAGGTATAGTGATCCGTCTGGGTAAGGCCGTGAGGATTCATGAAATGAGTGTGCGTCGCGCCGAGCGCAAGCGCTTCCTGGTTCATCATGTCGACGAAATGACTGATGCTCCCTCCCCCGACATATTCCGCGATCATCTGCGCGGCGTCATTGCCCGAAGCGATCAGCAGACCGTAGAGCAGCTGCTTGAGAGTCAGCCGGTCCCCCAGGTGCAGTTCACAGACAGAGGATGCTTCTTCGATGTCAAAAGCCGACTCCGTGACCGTGACCATATCCTCCGGGTTGCCGTACTTCATCGCGACCAGCGCTGTCATGATCTTCGTGATGGAGGCCGGTGACCTCTGTTCGAAGATATTCTTCGCATAGACCACATTCTCGGAATTGATGTCGAACAATGCCGCCTCTGAGGCGGTAATGAAGATCGCGTCTGCGTCCACGTCGGAATCCGTGACGCACAGACCATCGGCAAAGGGAACGGCTCTGGCCATGCGGTCGCCCTCGGTATGGAAGCCGAAGACGCGGCTGTTCTCATCGTAGGCCGCCGGAAGCGAGGTGTCATGTGAGCGCAGGATGAAGAACCATGCGGCATAGACAAGGGCACACACGAGCGCAAAAAGAATGATCACAGTGATCAGGAGATTGCGGGAAGCTCTGGCCCGGGCTCTCTCCCTGGCCTGGATGCGGTTCCATTCGCGCTGTGTATAGTAAGCGGGTTTAGTCTGTTTTCTTTTACTCATAATCAATGATACATCTCACGCCAGTCAAGGTCGCCGGTTTCGAGAGACTTCAGAAGGATCTCGGCAGAGGCGATATTGGTTGCAAGGGGGACATTGTGAAGATCACACATCCGGATCACTTTGGACAGATCCGCAGCGTCGCTGTGGGCTGACACAGTTCCCTCCGGATCCCTGAAAAACAGTACAAGGTCCATCTGGTTCTGTTCAACCATCGCGCTCATCTGCTGCTCTCCGCCCACATGTCCCTCCAGGAACTTATGGACCTGCAGTCCGGTCGCCTCCTGTATGAGCCTTCCCGTAGTCCCGGTGGCGTACAGATCATGCCTTGCAAGGATCCCCCGGTAGGCGATGCAGCAGTTCTGCATCAGTTTCTTTTTGGCGTCATGCGCAATAAATCCAATATTCATTGCTGCTTCTTCCTTTCCTGCGTCAGGATATATACGTACTGTTTCTGAACCTCATCGCGGCCTGGCCGGAGGATGGAACTGCAGGCGGCCGCTTGGGCTGCAGTCCCACATTCAGCACGATGCCGATCTCCATACAGAATGTGACAAGAGATGTGACACCATAGCTGACAAACGGAAGCGTAATACCCGTATTGGGCATCAGGCCGGTGGTTACACCGATATTAAGGCTGCTCTGGAACATGATCAGTGATCCTACACCGATGCAGATCAGCATCCCTTCCTTCTCACGGGCTCTCATACCGATCCTGAAGCACATCAGCGCGATGAACAGCTCCAGCAGGATGATCAGGACACAGCCTGCAAATCCCAGCTCCTCACCTGCCACCGCATAGATGAAGTCTGTCTGCGGCTCGGCGATGAAGTTGCCGTTTTTAACGGAGTTGACGGCATTGTTGTTCAGTCCCTTGCCATACAGCTGGCCCGAACCGATCGCGATGATGGAGTTCTGCTGCTGGTAGGCGGCTTCTGAATACTCTCCGGGTCTGAGCCAGGACAGGATCCTGTCCCTCTGGTAATCCTCGATCAGCGTCTGATCCGGACTCAGGACCAGACTCAGGAAGATGGCCGCTCCCGGCACGGTGACCGCGAGAATACCGAATATGATCTTCCAGCTCAGTCCGGCCGCAAATATTATAGCACAAAAGACAAGAGCTGTGACGATCGTAGTCGACAGATCAGGTTCCTTATAGATCAGGAACAGCGGTACCGCAAGGATCGCAAGGGATCCCAGTATGATCTTCGGAGTATTCAGCTGCGAGTCATACTGATTGAAAAACCCTGCGAAAAATACGATCACGCACAGCTTCATCAGATCGGAGGGCTGAAAGCGGATTCCGATCTCGATCCATCTTGTCGCGCCGCCGACGGTGGTTCCGATCAGCAGAACAGCCACCAGAAGAAGACAGCCGGTCAGATAGATGATCCATCGCATTCTCGTATAGGTCCCGTAGTCGATCAGCGAGAGGATCAGCATGACCGCCACTCCGATGATCAGTCCGAAGATCTGCCGGTTCTGGGAAGACTGCTGAGCACTTCCGATGACCATGATCCCGATCACAGACAGTGCGATGACTGCCGCGATCAGCGGGAAACTGTAATTACGTAATCTGTATTGTCGAAACATAGAAACTCAAGCTCCTTTGTCTCAGAGTCATTCTTCCGCTTCCGCGTCCTGGTCCTTTTTTGAAGACAGCCGTTCAAATATATGGTTCCAGGTACGGCCTGAGATGGTGTCCATCTTCATCCGTCCGTCCTCAATGGTGCAGATCTGCGGATAAGGCGTGTAGCTGTCGTCAAAGCTTCTCTTGCGGATGGCGGCGACAGACCGGTGTCCGTCCACCTCAAGGGCCGCGGGCTTCATGATCAGCGCTGCTGCAAAGCAGCCCTCTTTACCGCCCACTCCTGCCCGGATCGTGCCCATGGCGCATCCGGCAATGAACACATTCTCAGCAGAAGAGACCTCCGCTCCCGGCTCCACGTCCCCCAGAAGGAGGATCGTCTTGTCAGAATAGACCCTCTGTCCGTTTTTCAGGCTGCCCCGCAGGATATCGGCAGTTTCTCCGGCACCAGTGTCAGGATCCTCTGCCTCATCTGCCTCTTCCACAGGGGGAAGCGCTCTTGCGATCGCCTCGTACTGCGCCCTCTCCCTGTCCTCATCTTCCTCAATGATACAGGTGATGTTGATCTCACAGTTTCCGGTGACTGCCGCCAGAAGCTCTCTCTCCTGCTTCTGGTCGACGGCTCTTCCGGCAAATGACATCGCCATAGAAGCCCCTTTGAAGAAGCGGCCGCTCTGACGGAACTTTTCCGATACGTCCTCAAGGATTGTTTCAAAGGGTACATCCGGATCCATGACCAGGGTCAGAACGTATTTTGTGCTTTTCAGTTCAATCGAAGACTGTCTCATAATATGCACCGGCCTGTCTGAGTATCACATCAGTCTGTTCGTGTATTATCAGTAGTTACCTGGATCGCATGTCCCGGAATCAGCTCCGAGATATCTTTCTGATTGAAATAGTATTCAATTACGTCTCTTGCCATCGCCGCAGTGTTGGTCGAAGTATATCCGTAGGCGATCCTGCAGGCAAGGGACATGGTGGGCGCATCGGAAGGTGCGTACCCGATGAACAGTGCATGGTTCGGCTTTGTTACGATCTCCTGTGCCGTACCGGTTTTGCCGGATACCGCCACACCACCGGACACATTGTAATCCGAATAGGCCTTGTGGTTCAGCACCACCTCTCTCATTCCGAGATGGATCGCGTCCCACAGCTCCGCCGGCAGGGAGGCCTGGTCATGGAGGACCGGATCATTATCAGAGACGGTATTGCCGTTCTGGTCCGTGATCTTGTCGACCAGCGTCAGGTCATAGCAGTTCCCCGAGTTGGCGATGGTCATGACATAACGGGCCAGCTGGGATACGGTATAGGCGTTGTCTGCCTGCCCCATGGCGCCTCTGACAGCGTCATAGGTAAGCATGTGGGGACTGGTCTCCGGCACTTCGATACCGGAGGGAGAGTCGAGGCCGAACATGGTGGCATATTTCTGAAGCCGCCTGACGCCCTCATCGTCATCGTATTCTCCGCTCACAGAAGCAAGACGCCAGCCGATGGTGTTGAAGAAGAAGTTGCAGGAGTTCTTGATACCGTCCGCAAGAGTCTCCGTTCCATGGGCGCCCGGATGGATCCAGCACTTGATCGGAGGATCGACCCCGTCGAACTCACCTGTACAGTACAGTCCTTCCGTCGTTCCGAGGACACCCTCCGCAACTCCGGCGGCAGCCGCCACCGGCTTGAAGGTGGAACCGGGAGCCAGCAGCTCCTGGGTCGCGCGGCTGTAGAAGGGACTGGACAGGTCTGTGACCAGCTTATTGTAGTAGGCGCTGTCCATCTCGTTGACCAGACGGTTGCTGTCATAGCTGGGATAGGTCACGCATGCCTTTACCGATCCGTCTGCGGGATCCGTGATCACGATCGCGCCGGAGCAGGGATTGAGAGCCAGCTGGTCCGGGGTGATCTGCAGATTGTAGATCTTGTCGCGGATGAAATCATATCCGCCCAGGGATCCGTTTGACAGCATGTCATAATCGGAGGTGTTCATGTCCAGGACACCCTGGTCAAACAGCAACAGGCAGACCTGGGCGCCGGAAAGACTTCCCTCCATCAGCATGTAGCGGAAGACTCTCTTGCAGAAATCCGAGTCAGATCCAAGATATTCGGCGATGTAATCCGCCAGCGCGGAGTACACTTCCGTTGAATCCATATAGCTGATGTTATCGGTTATGCCGTTGACGTCGATCCAGTTTCTGGACAGAGCGTATGTAAGCAGTTCCTGCAGACTGATGGATTCATCCTCAGCCCAGGCCTTGTAGGTCAGGTCAGATTTATCGACGGCTTCCTGATTGAGGATCCCGGCCTGGGGAAGCATCGTGTCCACGATGTAGGACTGATAGACCTTCATCTCGTCCGACAGCTCTGAATAGGGCGTCGGATCATCGATCGTAAGCTGGTTCTTGAGCTCCGCGAAGATCGAGGATGCCTTTTCCTCGAATGCGCGGTAGACATTCTGTTCATTGTTGGAAGCATTCGGGGAGGACAGATGTTCAACGCTCAGAACGTTATTCTCAAACAGGGAATAATACACATCATATACGGGGATACGGACATCGTCAGCCGACGCGATCCAGCTCTCGTCGATTGACTCCGTATCTACGATATTCGCCCACAGGATACCGGCTATATACTCCTCAAGGATCTTGTAGCAGGCCTTCTGAAGATCAGAATCCAGGGTCAGATACAGTGAGTTGCCAGCTTCCGGCTGCGTGGAGGAGGAGGTCGAGATGGTCCGGCCCAGGTTATCGACATAGATCGTCTCAGAGCCCTTCCGGCCCTGGAGATCCGTCTCCATTACCTTCTCAAGACCGACCTTTCCTACAATATCCGTACTGTCATAGCTGGAGTCCAGCTCCTTCAGCGATTTGAGTTCTTCCGCGGATACCTGGCCTGTGTATCCGATGATGGGCGAGAAATACAGCGCGTCATTGTAGATCCTCTTGTAATCCTCTGTCACGTCGATCCCCTGCAGTGTCCCGGTGTTTTCCAGAAGCTGGGAGACGGTCTCCTCTTTCACATCCTTTGCGAGGATGATGGAATTGTACCTCTGGTACGCATTGGCCTGCAGCGTGGATCTGAACTGGCACAGCTGCAGGATCTCTTCCTTCGTGAAGCTCTCCGGAAGATTCCATTCCCGGAGGTCTTCTTTCGTATTTCTCTCGGAAATGAGCCCATAGTAATCGTCTGAGCACATAAGGGCGATCAGATCCGGCGCGGAGATGTCCGCCTCCATGGGCTTGAGCTCATCGATGGTCCTGTAGCCGAAGAAGTCCGCCTTGAATCGCGACAGGTTGAAGCCCTTCACGTTGTATACGTAATTGCCGTCTTTATCGAGATCGATCCTGAAGTTATTGTAGGTCTTGTCTCCGTGGGACTCTATGATCCTGATCGCTGTGTAGAGGATGCTGTTCAGGGCAAGGTTCCTCTGACGGTTGCTCTCATAGCTTCCCTTGTCCTCAAAGGTGACCTGGTAGGTAAGCTCATTGTATGCAAGCAGGTTTCCGTTGCAGTCATAGATCTCGCCCCTGGTGGATTTCAGGACCCTCTTCTTCTCGATGGACAGGGTGAAGTCATTTTCATAGCTCTCTCCCCTCATGATCTGCAGATCAAAAAGCCGGGTAATGATCGCCCCTGCCATCAGCAGGAAGACCATGACCAGCACGATGATTCTGGTTCTGAGCGAAGAATCGGCTGATATTCTTCTGTTTTTCGTTCTTTTCTTACTCAATCTGTATATCCTCAGTAATAGGAGCTTCGGGTCTTCTTATTAACGTAGTAATTCAGCTGATACAGAAATACGGCAAAGATAACCGTGTAGATCGCTTCCGGAATGATGATCCTTCTCAGGTAGAAAAACAGCTGGATCCTCCCCCTGATCAGGAAGGTGGTCACATACTGGCAGATACCGTAGGCAATGTCGCAGATACCGATCAGCAGCAGGGGCGTCTTGATATCATCGTCATAAAAGATACGGTATGTATAACCGGCACAGTATCCGATCACGGTATAGATCAGGGCATAGAACCCCAGGATCCCTCCTCCGAAGAAGTCCAGCAGTATGCCTGTAAAAAAACCGATCAGCATTCCGCTCTCTCTTCCGCACATCAGTGCGAAGGATGCCGTAAGAATGACCGGGAGATTCGGACGGATCGAGGCAATCTGTATATAGGACAGCAGCGTGGTCTGAAGCACGGCTGTCAGGATGCACAGGATCCCCAGTGTCAGTCTGCGTTTCACTCAGCGCCTCCTTCGTTGGCTGCCTCCTGGCCGCCCTCTTCT
Source organism: uncultured Lachnospiraceae bacterium (assembly GCA_902765725.1). Lineage (GTDB taxonomy): Bacteria > Bacillota > Clostridia > Lachnospirales > Lachnospiraceae > Porcincola. The sequence continues at coordinate 61,501 of CACXAT010000006.1, forward strand.
GCGTTCTGTTCTCCGGCCGCGCCCTCTGCACTCTGCTCTCCGGCCGCGCCCTCTGCGCTCTGTTCTCCGGCTGCATCTTCTGCGCTCTGTTCTCCGGCCGCGTCTTCTGCGCTCTGTGCGGATGCGTCTGAGGCTGCGGCAGCCTCCTCAGCCCTGGGGGCGGTAAGGGTGGTCGTGTCAGGCGCTTCGGCCTGAACCTCCTGCGAACCATCCGCATCCTCTGCCACATAGACCTTCTTCGTCCGGATGACCAGCACTTCCTGCAGATGCTTGAAATCGACCGCGGGGTTGACCGTGCCGGACTTGGTCAGGTTGTTGGAATCGTTGTTCAGCTCGGAGATATATCCGATCAGGATCCCGGGAAGGAACTTCTCGGAGATGTTGCTGGTAACGACCTTGTCCCCCACGTGAACGTGGTTGTTGTCATCGGTCAGCTTGACCAGAGAGAGGGTTCCCTCATCGATCAGCCGCAGGTTTCCCGCGATGATGCAGGTGTCTGAGGTCGTGGAGATCATGGCCGATACATTGGAATTATCGTCGATGATCGCGCGCACCCTGGACCAGTTCGGTCCGACCGAGGTGACGATACCGCACAGGCCTGCGCCTGCCATAACGTTGCAGTCTGTGGTGATCCCGTCATTGCTGCCCTTATCGATGGTAAAGGAGGAGAACCAGTTGCCGGATCCCTTGGAGATCACTCTCGCCCCGACGGTGTCATAATCGGAATACTGCTCTTTCAGGGACAGAAGCTCCTGAAGACGGTCCAGCTCTTCCTTGTTCAGTACCAGCTTGGAATTCTCTTCCGTAAGGGTATCCACCTGGGCCTGCAGTCTGGCATTCTCTTCGCGCAGCGCTGCCGCGTCCGTCATATTCGTGGAAAAGCCCGCCAGAAATGAACCCAGCGTGTTCATGCCCTTCTGGATCGGAGTGATGATGTATCCGGTAAATCCGGTAACGGGACCGGTCATCTGGGATCCGATGATCGACATGCCGATCAGCAGGATGCAGATGATCGTAAGGACGATCAGAGTCGTCTTTCCCTTCTTCTGATTCTGGTTCATGCTGCTACCTCCTTGGGGAGCGCATCAGTGAGTGCAGCTCCTTCTGGTTAATCATGGTGACAAGGCCGCGGATCGTAGAATGCTTCGGGTCCTGTATATGGTACACCGGAAGCGATACTTCCTTCTGGATGTAGATCGGCAGATTCTGAAGCATGGATACGCCACCCGTAAGGAAGATCCCCTCCTTCATGATATCCTGCCTGAGGATCGGCGGAGTCCGGTCGACCACCTGACGGATCTCATCCACGATGCGGTCGATGGTGCTCAGAACAGCCACGGAGACGGCCAGTGCCGGGATCATGTCGGATTTGGGAAGCCCGGACAGTGTGTGGATCCCAAAGACCTTCTGCTCCAGTCTGGGTCCATTGATCATGAATGCCAGATTGTTCTTCAGCTGCTCTGCGGTCTTTCTTCCGATGCTGATGTTGAACTTGCGCCGGATCATGGTCACGATGTCCTCATCCAGCGAAAAACCGCCCTCCTTCAGCGTGCGTCCGATCACGACCTTGCCGTCGGATATGACCGTGATCTCCGTGGTATCAGCCCCGATATTGACGATCATATGTCCCTCGGGACCGAGCACCGGCAGACCGATGGAGATCGCGTCCGCGATCCCCTTCTCCACCAGGTGAACTCTGCCGGGGCTGAGTGTAGTGTTGCAGACATTATAAAAAGCGCGCTGTTCCACAGGTGTCACCTGTGACGGCACCGCGATGCAGATTCCCGCTGTTTTCTGGGAAAATGAAGTGAACTTTTTCAAGGTGTAGGTCAGAACATGCTCCATGTCGGAGGAGGAGGCGATGACGCCGCCTGTCATAGGGCGGGACACCCGGACCGATGCCGGATTCTTCTCATACATCTCATATGCGTCATTGCCGATCGCCAGGACCTTTTTATCCCGTACGGCGATCATATCCCGGTTCTCCATGAACTTCTCTCCGCTTCTGTCCCGAAGCTTCAGAGTATCCGTTCCGAGGTCTACACCGATCATATTCGAAAAAAACATCTGTCTATATCCAACCCCTTATAAGATCTGCTCAGGAAGCAGTCTGCATCTGGTCTTCGCTGTCCATCAGGCCTTCCATTCGCAGGCTGACGAATCTGTGATCGCCAACCACGATGTGGTCCAGGAGCTCGACACCGATCAGCCGGCTGCACAGCTGGATCCTTCTGGTAAATGCGATATCTTCCTCAGACGGAGTGGGATCCCCGCTGGGATGATTGTGCAGAAGGATGACGCAGGCCGCCCTGTGGCTGAGGGCAGATACGAAGATCTCCCTTGGATTGACCACTGTGCCGTTTACAGTTCCTCTGGAAATGATCTCTTTTCTCAGCAGACTCCCCTTGCTGCTCAGGCACAGAAGGTACATGACCTCCTGATTCTCGTGCCTCAGATCTTCCATATAGTAGTCCGCGATGGTCTGCGGATCGTTGAAGTTCAGCTCTGCCTCATACCCGATCTGCGCGTGGGAGATCCTCTTGGATAGCTCCGCGATGCACCGGATCTGCAGAGCCTTTACTCTGCCGACCCCGCGGATCTGACGAAGATCTTCCTCAGTTGCCCTGCACAGGCCCGCGATCCCTTCCCTCTCAAACAGGGAGAGGATGTTGCGGCTCATGTCCAGCACATTTACGCCCTCCGATCCGGTCCGGAGGATCACTGCCAGAAGCTCCGCGTCGCTGAGCATGCCCGGCCCGGAGCGTTCACATTTTTCATAGGGTCTCTCTGTATCCGGGAACTGGCTGATGGTTCTGTAATGATTGTTCTTCATACGCTGTACCTTGCGTACTCTCCCGGTTATTCTACATGATTAACCTGTAATAATCAACAATCAGACTCGGAGAGGATGGCCTCCGCGACCCGAAGTCCGTCTGCGGCAGCACTGGTGATGCCGCCTGCGTACCCCGCGCCTTCGCCGCAGGGATACAGGCCCGGGTGCGAGACGGACTGGCACAGATTCCCCCTTTCCAGGCGCACCGGAGAGGAAGTCCGGCTCTCCACGCCTGCCAGAAGGGCGCGCGGATCGGCAAAGCCCCGGATCTGTCTGTCCCAGGCAAGGATTCCCTCTTCGATCCCGGAGCTGATGCTCTCAGGAAGGATGTGTCTCAGTTCAGCGGATTTGTACAGGCCCCGGATCCTCGGCTCAAACCCGTCATCGATCGATCCGGCCTGTCGGAGCCTGAAGTTTCCGAAGGTCTGGACAGGGATCCTGCCCTCCCCGGCACTCCAGGCGGCCTTCTCCAGCCTTCTCTGGAATTCCACGCCGGCCAGCACATCCCCGGCCGCCCCGGCCGGGACCGGCATTTCCCCTGTCCGGATCCCGGCTTCATATTCCTGCCTGGGATCTTTCAGGAAGGATGCGATCTCCTCGGGCGATACCGTCACTACGATGGCACTGTTCGCATTGCCGGATGCTCTGCTTCGCAGGCTCATGCCGTTTACTGCCAACATGCCCTTCTCCGAGGAAGCGTTGACCACATAGCCTCCGGGACACATGCAGAAGGAATAGACACCCCTGCCGTCCGGCAGGCGGTGGGTCAGCTTATAGGGAGACGGGGACATATCATAGGGACAGTTTTCTCCGTACATGGCACGGTCGATCAGCTCCTGGGGATGTTGGATCCGCAGACCGACGGCAAATGCTTTGGGAGTCATATGGATTCCTCTGTCCCTGAGCATATAGAAGGTATCCCGCGCGGAATGGCCGATGGCAAGCACGACATTTGAGGCTGTCATATGATATTCATCCGGACTGTCCGTGCCCGGCGAGCGCATCTCCAGGGTGAGATCCCAGGTGCCGTCCTCCCGCCGTTCCAGATCCGTAAGCCTGGTGCAGAACCGGACCTCTCCGCCGCGCTCACAGATCTCGTCTGTGATGTGCGTGACGACCCCGGTCAGCACATCCGTTCCCACATGGGGCTTATAGGAATACAGAATATCCGGATCCGCCCCGGCCTCCACAAAGGTCTGCAGTATAAAACGGATCCGTCCCTCCGGGTCCTTGATGCCGGTGTTCAGTTTGCCGTCAGAAAAGGTTCCCGCTCCGCCTTCTCCAAACTGTACGTTGGAATCAGGGGCTGGATCTGCCGACACCCCGTCCCAGTATCTTTGAACCGTGCGTGTCCTGTCCTTTGCCCGTTCCCCGCGCTCGATCAGAACAGGAGCGTATCCTGCCCTTGCAAGAAGAAGACCGCAGAACAGACCAGCCGGTCCTGTTCCGACAATGACGACGCTTTTTCTGTTTTCAAGAGCGATCCGCGGCGCTTCGGCATACCTGTAGGTCACAGGGCGGACCACTTCCAGATTCCGGCCTCTGGCATGCTTCAGGATGCGCCGCTCGGTCTTCTCGTCTTTCAGAGTGACATGTACCGTATAGACATAATAAAGCTCCGGCCTTCGGCGGGCATCCACCGACTGCCGGACGATTTCTATGGTACATGGATCTTTTTCTCCCAGGCGAAGCATATCCCGGACCATCTTCTCAAGGTCCGCGCTGCTGTCAGGGTTTAATTTCAGCTGAGTGATCCTGATCATATGTCTGCCTTTACATTGCTGCGTGGCGTCCCGCCACATATCCGCTTGCCCATGCCCACTGCAGGTTGTAGCCTCCGCAGGGGCCGTCCACATCCACAAGCTCCCCCGCGATATGGATGCCCCGAAGGTCGCTGCGAACGCATTCCATCGTTCTGGGATACAGTTCCGTCAGCCGGACGCCGCCTGCGCACACCTGACAGTTGTCAAAGTCTCTGTGTCCCAGCGCCTGCAGTTCCAATGCCTTGATGCGCTCCGCCGTCCTGCGGCAGTCCGGTTCATTTTCAAAAAGAGGAATCAGACCCGGCGCAAGGATCCCCGTGAGAAGATCACGCATGCTGTCCTCCGGGCGCAGATTGTGAAGACGCAGAAGGGTTTCGGTCAATTTTTCCAGCGGCACGTCCGGCAGCAGATCAAGCTGTATCCGTACGTCCTTCCCCTCATGCAGCGCCCGAACCGTATAGCGGCTCATATTGAACACCACGATGCCCGAGATTCCTGTCTGGGTGAACTGTACCTGTCCTCTCTCACTGGCAGTCAGCACTCCGTCTGTGTATACACTCACGGCGGCTGATGCCCTGGTTCCGGCCGCAAGGGCCAGCGGATCCGGGGCTGCAGATCCGCCTTTTTTACCGCCTGCGGCAGACTGCGTAGACATTCCGGGCGTATAGGGAAGACAGTCCTCCCTCTCAAGTCTGCAGGAGACTGCCGTGAGCGCCGGAAGGATGTCCGTCACGTCAAGACCCAGTCCCCGGCACAGCTCATACCCGCTTCCATTGGAGCCGGTAGAGGGTACGGCCCTGGAACCGCAGGCGATCACAACGCTGTCGCAGGGATAGGACCATCCTTCCGTCTGCACCTGCCACATCCCATCCTGCCTGCTGATCTGGGTCACTTCCACATTGTATTTCATCCTGACTTTGAGCCGGCGAAGCTCTCTCAGGAGCACCCCGAGAACGCTCTCCGACCTGCCCGTGACAGGATATACCCAGGAGCCGTGCTCCGTCATGGTCAGAAGACCGCAGTCCTCAAAAAGCTGCAGCGTATCCCTGACCGAAAAACCTTCGTACACGGTCCGGACAAAGGAGCTGCAGGAGCTGTCTCCCAGAGACTGATACCGGCTGCACAGGTCAGGATCCAGCGTCGTCAGATTGCAGCGGCTGTTTCCTGTCAGAAGAAGCTTTCTTCCGGGTTTTCTCCCCATCTCCAGCACCGTTGTCTGGGCTCCCTCTCTTGCGGCTGCCAGAGCTGCCATCATCCCGGCGGCGCCGCAGCCTATGATCACTACACTCTTCATGACGATTCCTCCCCCCGAAAAACTATGTCACAGTTCTCTGATCAGTCCGGCGTCCGCCAGCTTCTGGAACGCCTTCAGTATGCCGAACTTCGCGTGTTCCCATGTGAGTCCGCCCTGGAAATAAGCCGCGTAGGGCTCATGCAGCGGACCGTCTGCCGACAGCTCGATGGAGGATCCCTGGATGAAGGCCCCTGCGGCCATGATCACGTCACTGTCATAGCCGGGCATCGCCCAGGGCTCCGGCGTTACATACGAATCCACCGGCGCCGCGGCCTGGATGCCTTCGCAGAACCGCTTCAGGCCCTCCGGGGTCCCGAACTCGATCGCCTGGATGATGTCATTTCTTCTCTCCGAGGCATCCGGTATGCAGCGGAATCCAAAGCGTTCAAACAGGTTGGCGGCAAAGACAGCGCCCTTCAGCGCCCCTGCGGTGACCGTCGGAGCCAGGAACAGTCCCTGGTACAGAGAACGGTTTACCTCCAGGCTCGCACCGACCTCTCTTCCAAGTCCGGGCGAAGTCAGCCGCACCGCGCAGTTCTCCACGCACTCCTTCGTCCCGGCGATGTAGCCGCCCATGGGAGCAAGTCCCCCGCCCGGATTCTTGATCAGAGATCCTACGGTCATGTCCGCGCCAAAGTCCGAAGGCTCACAGACATCGACGAATTCTCCGTAGCAGTTGTCCACCATGATGATGATATCCGGCCTCAGCTCTTTGACGAAGGCGATCGCCTCAGCGATCTGGTCCACGGAGAGGGAAGGGCGCGTCAGGTATCCCTTGGAGCGCTGGATCGCGGCAAGACGCGTCCTGGGCCTGAGGGCATTGCGGATGGCGTCAAAGTCAAAGGAGCCATCCTCCTTCAGTTCTACCTGATTGTAGGTGATGCCGTATTCGGCAAGACTGCCCCTGGAGGGACGGATGCCGATGACCTCCTCCAGCGTGTCGTAGGGCTTGCCGCTGATCGAGACCATCTCATCTCCCGGCCTCAGGTTTGCGCCAAGGGCCAGGCTAAGAGCATGGGTCCCGCAGGTGATCTGGGTGCGTACCAGGGCATCCTCCGTGTGAAAGGTATCCGCGTACACCTTCTCCAGGTCATCTCTTCCCGCGTCGTTGTATCCGTATCCGGTGGAGCCGTTGAAATGCTCTGCCGAGATCCGGTTCTTCTGCATGGCGCCGATCACCTTGAGCTGATTGGCCTCCGCTGTCTGATCAAACTGAGCAAAACGCTCCTTCAGATGGCCGCATACCTCCTCTGAGATCTTCAGCACCCCGGGGGAGATGCCCATCTGTTCGTAGAAGCCTTGTGTTGTGTATTTTTCCAGGATCTTCTGGATCTGTGCCTCTCTTCCCTGCTCTGTCATATGATTCCTTTCTCCCGAAGACCCTCAAGCATTGCTGCCAGAATCTTCTGCTCGTCATCGCCATAGCGCCCCCGGTCGATCCAGGTCACTTCCTTTTCCCTCTTAAACCAGGTGATCTGACGCTTGGCAAAATGTCTTGTATTACGTTTGATCAGGCGGACCGCTTCCGGGAGAGGATACTCCCCGTCCAGATAGTGCAGCAGCTCCGCATAGCCAAGGCCCTTCATGGAGACCATGTCAGGCGTCATGCCAGCATCCCGAAGACGCAGAACTTCCTCCTCCAGTCCCTCCTCCATCATCTGGTCCACTCTCGCGTCGATCCGCTCATATACCCTCGCCCTGTCGTCATTCAGAACAAAATAGGCAAAGTTGTAGGGAGACTCCTTCTCCCGCTCCATCGCGTTATGCTCGGAGATCCTGCGCCCGGTCTGGTGGTAGAACTCCAGGGCCCGGATCGTTCTCTTGATGTTGTTGGCATGGATCATGGAGGCAGACTGCGGGTCGACCTCTTCCAGCATTCGGTGGAGCTTCTCCGGATCGGGATCTGCCTCCAGCGTCCTGCGGTATGCAGTGTCTCCGTCATCCTGGGCAAAATCTATATCATAGACTACAGACTGGATATAGAAACCGGTCCCGCCTGTCAGAATGGGGATATGTCCTGCCGCGTAGATCTTCTCCATGGCTTCCCTGGCCAGCTTCTGAAACTGCACGATGTCAAAGGCCTCGCGGGGATCCAGGATATCGATCAGATAATGCGGTATTCCCTGCATCTCATCCGGCCGGATCTTGGCCGATCCGATATCCATCCCCCGGTATACCTGCATGGAATCGGCAGATATGATCTCTCCGCCCACAGCCCTGGCAAGGCTGATGGACAGCGCCGTCTTTCCGACCGCAGTCGGACCGGTCAGGACGATCAGCTTTGGTCTGTTCATAATAGCTCCGTCTGTCATAGATTTACTCTCGTCTGGGTCTTATACGATCCTGTGGAACTTCTTCTCGATCTCTGTCTTTGACATGGACAGGATCGTAGGCCGTCCGTGGGGACAGTTGTAGGGATTGTCCAGCGTCAGAAGCTCACTGATCAGCGCGTCTGCCTCCTGAACACTGAGGCGTGTATTGCCCTTGACCGCTGCCTTGCATGCCATGGTCGCGATCCGGGCGGTCAGGTTCTCGATCGACTGGCGGCCGGTATCGGCGCTCAGGCTGTCCAGCATCTCCACAAAATACTCCTGTCCGGTCAGCCCGAACAGATCCTGGGGAACCGCGCTGATCGCGTAATCATGGCCCCCGAAGGGTTCGATCTCAAAACCGATGTCGTGAAAATGCTGCAGATTGGACTTCAGCAGGTCCTCCTCCGCAAGACTCAGTGTCAGGATGATCGCGGGGCTGATCATCTGAGAGGTCTGCTGCTTGCTGCGGTACTTTGCCATCAGCCTTTCGAACATGACCTTCTCATGGGCTGCGTGCTGGTCGATGATATACATATGGTCCTGAAACTCAACGATCCAGTACGTATCAAAGAGCTGCCCGATCATCCGGTGCTGCGGCCGGTTCTCCTGACTCAGGAATCCGTACTGCGGCTCTTCGCGCACCTGTGCGGCGCCGAACTGCTCATCAAAGACCGACATCTGGGAGACTTCCTTCAGGAACTCATTGGACTGCCGGATCCGCCGGGCGGAGTCTTCCCTCTGCCTGTCCACGGCGGGATACTGCCTTGCGTAGGGAGAGGCCTGGCCTGTTTTGTCCGGGGTGAAACTGCGGCCTGTTGTGTCCGGGGCGAAACCGCGTCCCTCATTCTGTGCCTGGTGCTCTCTTCGAAGCTTCTCAAAGGGCTCCGGCACCGCGGATCTGGCCTCTGCTTCCAGCGCCCTCTTTCGGGCAGCCTTCTTCTGCGCCTCCTCTTCCTGAACAGATCCGAAGGTGGTGTCAATGATCAGCTCTCTATGGGTCAGGGCTTCCTTTACGGTGTTCTTGACCAGTTCAAACACAGCGGGCCCGTCTGAAAAACGGACCTGTGCCTTGGCCGGATGCACATTTACGTCAACCATCGTGCCGGGAAGCTCCAGACTCAGGATCACGAAGGGGAACTTGTGCTGCATCAGAAAGGTCTCATACCCCTCCTCTGCGGCCTTTGACATAATGCTGTTCTGGATCAGCCGGCCGTTCACATAGAAGATCTCATTGGCGCGGTTTCCCCTGGAGATCAGGGGTTTTCCGATCCAGCCGGAAAGCTTCATGCCGCTCTCTTCATCCTCATGGTTTACCTCGATCAGATTGGCCGTAATCTCCCGTCCGAACACGGAATAGATCACGTCCTTCTGGCTGCCGGATCCGGAGGTCGACAGCTTCGTGGTCCCGTTTACCATGAATTTGACACTGATCTCAGGGTGAGACAGGGCAAGCCTGCTGACAAAGTCACTGATCGCTCCTGCCTCGGTCTGGGCACTCTTGAGGAACTTTTTTCTTGCCGGTGTATTGTAGAACAGATCTCTCACCAGGAAGGTGCTGCCTTCCGGAGCTCCGATCTCCTCATACAGGATCTCAGCGCCTCCGTCCACCTTGTAGCGGATCCCGGTCAGATTTTCCCGGGTCTTGGTGATCAGCTCAACGCGGCTGACCGCAGCGATACTGGACAGTGCCTCTCCGCGGAACCCGAAGGAACGGATCCCTGTCAGATCGTCCACCTTCGTGATCTTGGAGGTGGCATGGCGCAGAAAGGCTGTACGGATCTGGTCCGGTTCGATCCCTCCGCCATTGTCTGTGACGCGGATCAGGCCCACGCCCCCGTCCCGGATCTCCACAGTCAGCGCACCCGCGCCTGCGTCTATGGCATTCTCACACAGTTCCTTCACGATGGAACAGGGCCGCTCCACGACTTCGCCTGCGGCGATCTTGTCGATGACGGCCTGATCCAGAAGTTGTATCCGGTTCATGACATACCTCTGAAATAGGATTGGTTACTCCGGCTTCCACCGGTTCTTCAGCTTATTCTGCAGCGCATAGATGCTGTTGAGGGCATCGATGGGCGTCAGATGGGACACGTCGATCTCCATCAGTTCATTTACGATGGCCTCGTCGGTCACGGTATCAAAAAATGACATCTGGTTCATGTCTGTCTGGTCGATCTTCTGCCTTCTGGGCTTTTTCAGGACTTCCTCCCCGGCAGAAGACACCACGGTCTCGGTGATGTCATTTTCCGACAGTTCCTCCGCCAGCTCTTTTGCCCTGGCGATCACCGAATCCGGAACCCCTGCCAGCTTCGCGACCTGGATTCCGTAGCTCTTATCCGCTCCGCCCTTTACGATCTTGCGCAGGAAGACGATATCGTCTCCCTTCTCTTTGACGGCGATGCAGTAATTGTTGACGCCGGGGATCTTCCCCTCCAGCTCTGTCAGTTCGTGGTAATGGGTCGCAAAGAGTGTCTTGGCGCCGATCAGCTTCGTATCCGCGATGTGCTCCACCACTGCCCAGGCAATGGACAGGCCGTCATAGGTGGAGGTGCCGCGTCCGATCTCATCCAGGATCAGGAGGGAGTTGCGCGTCGCATGGCGAAGAATGTTCGCCACCTCGCTCATCTCCACCATGAAGGTGGACTGTCCGCTGGCCAGATCGTCGGAGGCGCCGACTCTGGTAAAGATGCGGTCCACCAGTCCGATATTGGCGGAAGCGGCCGGCACGAAGGACCCGATCTGGGCCATCAGCACGATCAGCGCTGTCTGTCTCATGTAGGTGGACTTGCCCGCCATATTGGGACCGGTGATGATGCTGACCCGGTTCTTCCGGTTGTCAAGAAGCGTATCGTTGGGAACGAACAGGTCTCCGTTTCCCATCTGCTCCACGACCGGATGGCGTCCTTCACGTATGTCGATCACGCCTCTGTCATTGATCTTCGGGCATACATAGCGGTTGCGCTCCGCGACACAGGCAAGAGAGGCAAATACGTCGGCTGCGGCGATCGCCCGGGCTGTGCCCTGTATGCGGGCGGTATTGTCCGCGATCTTCTCCCGGATCTCCACAAACAGCTCGTACTCCAGTGTGTTGAGCTTGTCCGAGGCCCCCAGGATCGTCTCCTCCAGCTCCTTGAGCTCCGGCGTGATATAGCGCTCGGCGTTGACCAGTGTCTGCTTGCGCATATAATCCTCCGGAACCTTGTCGCGAAAGCTGTTCGGAACCTCGAGATAGTATCCGAAGACCTTATTGAACTTGAGTCTGAGCTTCGGGATGCCGGTTCTCTCACGCTCACGCAGCTCGATATCCGCAAGCCATCCCTTGCCGTCTTTTGCCGCCGCGCGCAGGCGGTCTACCTCCTCGTTGTAGCCGTCCCGGATAAAACCGGCTTCCCTGATGATCATCGGCGGATCGTCGATGATGGAAGCCTGGATCAGGGCGCACAGATCCTGCAGCTCATCGATGTCATCCCGGATCTTTTTCAGAAGCGGAGCGCTGAATTCACCCAGCGCCGTCTTGATGGCCGGCACCATCTCCAGGGAAGTCCTGAAGGCGATCAGATCCCTGGGATTCGCCGTCCTGTAGGAGATCCTGGAGATCAGTCTCTCCAGGTCGTACACCGGCTGCAGATACTCGCGGATCTCCTCTCTGGTGATGGCGTTGCGGTTCATCTCACTGACCGCCTCCAGCCTCGCCTCGATCTCTTCCGCGTCGATCAGCGGCTGTTCGAGAAATGAGCGGAGCATTCTCGCCCCCATGGCCGTCTTCGTGCGGTCCAGCACCCACAGCAGGGATCCTCTTCTCTGCTTCTCCCTCAGCGTCTCGGTCAGCTCCAGATTCCTTCTGGAGGAAGAATCCAGGACCATGTATTTTCCGATGGAATAGGGCGTGATCTCGGTCAGGTTTCCCAGATCCGTCATCTGGGTCTCGGTCAGATAGCGCAGCATGGAGCCCGCAGCGATCATGCCGCAGTCAAGGTCAGCCAGTCCGAGTCCCTGCAGGTGGCCCACATGGAAATGATCAAGGATCGCCTGTCTGCACTGGCCTTCTTCAAAGTAGGAAGGGTCCAGCGTGAAGACAGCGGCGTGAACAGTATTGCGGATCTCCTCCAGATCGAACCCCGACAGGGGCAGTGCCTCGTTGCATATGATCTCGGCCGGCTGGTAGCGGACGATCTCATCGCGAAGGCGCCTTCTGGAATCCGCCTCGGTCACAAAGAATACACCCGTGGTGATATCCGCCGCGGCAATCCCGAACTTGTCAGAAAGATATACGATGCACAGCAGATAATTGTTTCTGCCCGCATCCAGGGATGACGTATCCAGGTTGGTCCCGGGGGTGGCGATACGGACGACCTCCCGCTTAACCAGGCCCTTCGCCAGCTTCGGATCCTCGACCTGCTCGCAGATCGCGACCTTGTGGCCGTGCTCCACCAGGCGGTTCAGGTAACCGTCCACTGCGTGGAAGGGAACTCCGCACATGGGCGCTCTCTCGTCCAGGCCGCAGTCCTTTCCGGTCAGCGTGATCTCCAGCTCCCGCGATACCAGGATGGCATCATCAAAGAACATCTCATAAAAATCGCCGAGGCGATAAAACAATATGCACCCGGGATATTGTTTCTTCGTCTCGACATACAGTTTCATCATCGGCGACAGTCTGCTGACGTCGATCTCATCTATCAACATGAATTAAACTCTCTCTCCCATATAATAGAACCCGCGGGCTTCATTGAGCCTGACGTCAACGATCCTTCCGATCAGATCATCGTCACCGGGGAAATGAACGACCAGATTGTGCGCAGTGCGCCCGGTCATATGATCCACCAGCTGACGGTTGCGCTCCTCGACAAGCACAGGCATCACCTGTCCCTCGAAGCGGGAGGACTTCTGTCTTCCCAGTCTCTGCACCTCCTTCAGCAGCCGGTCAAAGCGGTCCCGGATCACCTCTTCGCTGACCTGATCCTCCATGGAGGCGGCCGGTGTTCCGGTCCTTCTGGAATAGATAAAGGTAAAGGCGGAATCGTATTCCACTCTTCTCACAATATCCATGGTCTCCAGGAAGTCTTCCTCGGTCTCGCCCGGGAAGCCCACGATGATATCTGTCGTCAGGGACAGATCGGGCATAGCCTTCCTGAGCCGGTCCACGAGATCCAGATAGGACTCTTTGGTATAATGCCGGTTCATGATCTTCAGAAGGCGCGAGGAACCGCTCTGCACCGGAAGATGCAGATGGCGGCAGATCTTTTTCGAATGGGCCATCACCTCGATCAGGTCATCCGACAGGTCCTTCGGATGAGACGTCATGAAGCGGATGCGCTGAATCTTGTCGATCTTTTCGATCTCCTGCAGAAGGCCCGCGAAGGACATGGGATTCTCCAGTCCCTTCCCGTAGGAATTGACATTCTGTCCCAGCAGCATTACCTCGACCACGCCGTCGTCGGCCAGCTGCTCGATCTCCCGGACGATCTCCTTCGGCTCCCTGCTCTTCTCCCGGCCCCTGACATAGGGAACGATACAGTACGAACAGAAATTGTTGCAGCCGAACATGATATTGACGCCGCTCTTGAAGGAATACGTCCTCTCCGCGGGCAGATTCTCAACGATCGAATCATCCTTGTCCACCACGTCGATCACAGGACTCTCCGACATCAGCGAGGCCACCAGCAGCTCGGCGAACCGATGCAGATTGTGGGTGCCGAATACCAGCCGCACGTACCTGTAATCCGTACGGATGCGCTCCACCACATCCTTCTCCTGCATCATGCAGCCGCACAGCGCGATGATCATGCCCGGATTCTTTCTGCGCTGCGCAGACAGCGATCCCAGGCGTCCGTATACCCGGACATTGGCATTTTCCCTGACGGTGCAGGTATTGTAGAGAACAAAGTCCGCGTCCTCGGTCTCACTCTCCTCATAACCGGCAAGCTTCAGGATACCCCGGAGCTTCTCCGAGTCTCTCTCATTCATCTGGCATCCGAAGGTCACGACGCAGGAAGTCAGCTTCCTGCCAAGCTCCTGCTCTTTTTCGGATACAAGCTCTCTGGCCCGGTTGATAAACCATGCCTGACGAAGAGAGCCGTCCTGCTGGGGCGGCTCATTCATATCCCGGGCAGCGGACAGCATCTCCCGAAATTCTTCAGATTCAAAAACTGCAGTATTCTTATTCATTAATGCAATAATCCCAGTCTGGTGTAGATTTTGACGATCAGTTCTCCCTTGGGGAGCTTCAGCATCTCAGCCTTGGTGATGCCGCGAAAAGCGACCAGTGCCAGGGCATAGATCACGACCGCCGTCATGATCGCAATCACCGTCGAGATGGTGTTGCCCATGACAAGATGCAGCACATACCACACCGCGTAGGCGCCGAAGGCCATGATGATGGAGGAGATCGCCGGAACTATGAAGGTCTTCTTATACTCCTGCTGGTAGAATATATATCTGCGGATCGAGAGCGCGTTGAGTATGCAGACGACCAGCGCGAAGATAATATTGGAATACAGCACGGCGTATATGTTCTGGTTCGCGTAGCGCAGCATCACATACAGAGCGATCACGTGGATCACAAGGGCAATGGCGCAGTGGATCAGAGGCTCTCTGAGCCTGCCCAGGCCCTGCAGGATCGCAGTGGTCAGTGTGCTGAGCGAGTAGAATATGATCACAAGGGCTCCGGCCTGCATGATCCCCGCAGAGAGATCGAGTCCTGTCTGCGGATGGAACAGCATCTGCGTGATGGGACGGCCCAGTGCGGCCATGCCCAGTGCGCAGGGAATCGTTATGATCATGGTATAACGTGTCGAGGAATGAACCGTTCTCACCGCGGCATTCTTGTCGCGGGCAGCCACGGCCGCCGTCAGAGAAGGCACCACCGCAGGTCCCAGAGACGAAGCCAGGGACAGCGGGACATTCATCAGGACACGGAATCTTCCGGAGTAGATGCCCCAGATCGTCGCATACTGCTTCTCCGTATAATTCTGCGTCTTCAGGATCGCATTGAAGATACCCTGGTCCAGAACATTGGAGATATTGTAGATCAGGGTGGACAGAATGATCGGAAGGATCGTCAGGATCAGCAGACGGTAGATGAAGCGGGAGGACTCTCTCCTGCCCGTATGGTCTTTGCGGATCGCGTGACGGAATCTGCGCGAGAATCTGGAGTACAGATACATCATAAACAGCAGCGCGATCGTTACGGAAGCGACCGTACCGAAGGTTGCGCCGGCAGCACCCCAGCCCGGGGCGACCAGCTCATCCGCGCCATCCGCGACCAGCGACAGACCGTAATCATAGAGCACCCATGCGCCCCACAGAGAGACAGCAGCGTTGATGATCTGCTCGATGACCTGTGAGATCGCGGTGGGGACCATGTTGGAGAATCCCTGGAAGAAACCGCGGAATGTACCTGTGATGGCAAAAATAAGAATTGCCGGGGCCAGCACCTTCAGTCCGTACTTTGCATACTCCAGATTCATGATCTGCTTGGTCAGGACTCCGGAGAATACGTACGTGATCAGGGCCAGGATACCGCCCGAAATAACAGCAAAACGCATCGCGCACAGAAAGACCCTGTTCGCGTTGCGCATCTCACCCTTCTGGATCCTCTCACTCATCAGTCTGGAGACCGCCAGGGGCAGACTGAAGGAGGAGATCATCAGGATTATGGAATAGATCTCATTCGCTGTGGAATAATAACTGTTTCCGACATCCCCCAGAATATTGTACAGGGGGATCCTGTAGATCAGGCCTATGATCTTGGCAATAATGGAAGCAGCTGCGAGGATCGTCCCCTGTACAAGGACATTCTTCGCAGTAGAATCACCATTATTCTTCATATTATTCTGATCCGCCAATTGAGTAACCTCTTAAACTTTTCATCCTTGTCAGCCCGGCGGCGCACCGCCGGGCATGACATTCCTCTCAGTGCTTCAGATCAAAGGCTGTCGATGATATAGGTATCCACGTTCGGATCATCCGAGATGACTACCTTGGACGCATCCTGATTGCGTACGATCTCAACGAAGGTCTTGCCCTGGTTCAGGGTGATCTCATTGCCGTTCATATCATAGTAGCGGGTGACATTGAAGTCGCACTCACGTACGTCAAATGCTACATTTGCGGAAGAGATAGTGGTCTCGATCGGATCATCGGCGCTCCAGTTCTCCTTCTTCCAGGTGATCTGCTCGGCGCGTCCGTTGGTGATGAACCATCCGGTGCCGCCCTCAGATCCGTTGACCGGATCGGTCCACAGATAGTGATCGTCAAACATGGTGGACGGGCACATCTGGATGATGATGTTCTTGTAGCACAGCTGCTGGCCGTTCAGGTTGTCGACCTGGGCAGAGCCGAACTCGGAACGATAGTACAGCTTGTCAGACTCGTTGTAGTCGAATCTCGCATGGTTGTACACGAATCCCGGAAGGACGACCTTGGCGATCTGTCCGTTCTCCAGATTGACTTCCTGTCCGTCCTCGGCGAAGTTGTAATGTCCGTTGTATCCTGCGGAATACTCGGTGCTCCAGCCGGACTCTGCGATCTCATTGTTGATCAGGTCGTAATTGGTGTAGATACCGGTAACACCCTCATGATCCCTGATGTAGGCAGAGCTTCCGTCATGCAGTACATAATCCTGTCCGGACTCACCGTAGGGGATGCCTGCGATGTCATCCGTAGTCGGAAGCTGAAGGATCGGAACCGCGTAGATGACCTGTCCGTAATGTCCGTAATGCGCATTGAACTCACGGGCGAAATAAACATAGTAGGGTCTGCAGGAACGGATCGGCATGATCTGGGAGGCACCCTGGAAATCCTCAAAGATTCCTTCCATACGGGTGATGGCACCCTCGACCATCGCTTCATACATGATGCTCGCATAGCTGGTCCCGCGCTGCCACTGAACTGCGTCAGAGTCATTCTCGATCATCAGTCCCACCGGTCTGGTGCGGCCGATGGAAGTCGGCACGGTCTCACCGGTAAGATAGCTCTTACAGGTATCACCCTCTGCAGCCGAAGCAGCACTACCAAGTACTGACACTGCCATAAGCATGGCAGCAGCCCCTGCGATTACTTTCTTCATTTTCATAGATACTCACTCCTTTCAGGGCCGTAAGCCCTACCCCTGTGGTTACTTAATACTCCTTCTATCTCAAAAGCCTCAGGCTTAATAGCTGCAAGGCTTTCAGGATCATACCCATGGATCAGCGCACCTCAGCGCGGGATCTGCACCGCCTCCATGATGCGGCGCTGCATCTCCTCCATCTGCTCTCTCTCCTCCTCGTCCATATGGTCGTATCCGGTGAGATGGAGAATGCTGTGGGCGATGAGGAAGGCATACTCCCTCTTCCGGCTGTGCCCGTATTCCTCCGCCTGTGAGATCACACGGTCCGCGTTGATCACAATGTCTCCCAGCAGCAGCTCGCCGGAATCCGGATCGAACTCATCGCTTCCCTCTTCATTGATCTGGGAGAAATCACCCGGCGCGGGGAACTCCTGCAGCGGGAAGGAAAGCACATCCGTCGGCGAATCGATGCCGCGGAACTGCCGGTTCATCTCACGGATCCCTTCGTCATCCGTGATCAGAAGACTTACCTGCGTGTCATAAGGACAGTCAACAATCTCAAGTCCTGCCCCGATCACCCTCCTGGCCAGAGCTTCTTCGGTCTCTCCCTGAAGATCCAGAACGGCGCCGGTCTCGTTTTCGTAATTCAGTGTCATGCTGTTTCTGTTCATATACCTCATATGCCTGTACGATCTTCTGAACGAGCGGATGCCTTACCACATCTTTGCTGGTCAGCGTACAGAATGCTATGTCGTCGATCTTCCTGAGCACATCCACGGCAACCTCAAGGCCGCTTCTGGATTCAAAGGGAAGATCCTTCTGTGTCAGGTCGCCCGTGATGATGACCCTGGATCCGAACCCGATACGGGTAAGGAACATCTTCATCTGAGCGGGTGTGGTGTTCTGTGCTTCGTCCAGGATGATGAACGCGTTGTCCAGAGTGCGTCCTCTCATGTAGGCAAGAGGGGCAACCTCGATCGCGCCCTTCTCCGCGTTCTTCGCATAGCTCTCCGGCCCCATGATCTGATAGAGGGCGTCATAGAGAGGACGAAGATAAGGATCTACCTTGCTCTGCAGGTCTCCGGGAAGAAATCCCAGCTTCTCCCCCGCCTCGATGGCGGGCCTCGTCATGATGATGCGGGACACTTCTTCATTTCTGAAAGCGGTGATCGCCATGGCCATCGCCAGATAGGTCTTTCCCGTGCCTGCAGGCCCGATGCCGAAGGTGATCATATGATTCCTGATGGCGTCAATATATTCCTTCTGACCGTAGGTCTTGGGACTTACCGGCTTGCCTCCGATGGTATGGCAGATAATGTCCCCATTGATCTGGGAGACCCCGCCGTCATGATGCTCCAGCGCCAGCGAAAGATCATAATTCACATGCTGCTCAGTGATCGTCTCACCCGACAGGGCGAGCCTGGTCAGGTCATCGAGGACTTTCTTGGCCCCCTCCGGACCGTTGCCGGCCCCCACGACCTTCAGGGCGGATCCGCGGCTGATCACAGTCACGTTCAGCGTCCGCTCGATCTGCTTCAGATACCGGTCAAACTGGCCGAATACCTGACTCTGTACATCCTGTGGAATCTCAAGTTCTCTCTCGCTAAGTGCCATTCAGATACCTTTCAGAAACAGGACAGCTCCTGTACCATAACATAGAAAACCAAATTGTATTTTATAATACTACCGGTGATTCGTCAATCAAATCACTTATGATAGGGCTCGTTGTGCGAGATCCTCTGGGCCCGGTAGATCTGTTCGAGCAGGATCACCCGCATCATCTGATGGGGAAAGGTCATCGCTGAAAAGGAGAGCTTCTCGTCCGCTCTTCGCAGTACCGCTTCCGAAAGACCCAGGGATCCTCCTATGATGAAAATGACATGACTGTACCCATTCACCTGCAGCTCCTCCAGGTGCCTTGAAAAGGCCACGGAGTCATAGGACCTGCCGTCGATGGCAAGGGCGATCACCCGCACGTCCCCGGCATGATCGTATCTTGAGATCTCCTTCAGGAGCCTCTCTCCCTCCCTGTCCCGGATCTGTTTTTCCTGCACGGCAGAGGCCCGGTCAGGCGTCGGTTCGTCCGCGGTCTGGCAGATCTGAACGCTGGCATATCTGGAAAGTCTCTTCACATATTCATCGATGGCAAGTGTCCAGTACTTTTCTTTTATCTTCCCCACTACCGCAAGCGTGATCTTCATAGGCTCCTCACAGAATATTACAATGAAAGAAACTTCGCCGCGAGATGTACACTCACGACGAAGTTTTGAATCAGTATAGCTTAGCTTCAGATCCTGTCAGTCTTTGGATCTGAGATATGCGTCGATGCCTCTGGCCGCCTTCTTGCCTGCACCCATGGCCAGGATGACCGTCGCTGCGCCCGTGACAGCGTCGCCGCCTGCGTATACGCCTTCCAGAGAGGTCTTTCCCTCTTCCTCCGTAGCCACGATGCACAGCTTCTTATTGACATCCAGCCCGTAGGTGGTGGAGGAGATCAGCGGGTTCGGCCTGGTGCCGAGAGACATGATCACCGTATCGCACTCGATCTCGAATTCAGATCCCTCGATCGGCTGAGGACGTCTTCTTCCGGACGCGTCCGGCTCTCCCAACTCCATACGGATGCAGCGGATCCCGCGGACATTGTCATTTTCATCAGCCAGGATCTCGACCGGGTTGGTCAGAAGGTCAAACTGGATGCCTTCCTCCTTCGCATGATGCACTTCCTCTGCTCTTGCGGGAAGCTCCGCCTCGGATCTGCGGTATACGATGTGGGTCTGTGCGCCCAGACGCAGCGCTGTTCTGGCAGCGTCCATGGCGACATTGCCGCCCCCCACGACCACGACTTTTTTGCCGTGTACGATCGGGGTATCATAGTCATCCCTGTAGGCCTTCATCAGGTTGTTCCTGGTGAGGTACTCGTTGGCGGAGAACACGCCCTTGGCCTGCTCGCCCGGGATATTCATGAACATCGGAAGGCCTGCGCCGGATCCGATGAAGACAGCCTCAAATCCTTCTTTGGTCATCAGCTCTTCGATGGTGACGGAACGGCCGATGATCACGTTGGTCTCGATCTTGACTCCGAGGCACTGTACGTTCTCGACCTCTTTTGCCACGACCTTGTCCTTGGGAAGACGGAATTCCGGTATTCCATAAACCAGCACACCGCCCGCCTTGTGCAGCGCTTCAAAGATCGTCACATCATAGCCCATCTTCGCCAGATCACCCGCGCAGGTAAGTCCCGAGGGGCCGGCGCCGATGACGGCGACCTTGCGGCCGGTCTGCTTCGCGGTACACTTCATCTTCATGCCGTGTTCCTTCGCCCAGTCGGCTACGAAACGCTCCAGCTTGCCGATGGAGACTGCGTCTCCCTTGATGCCTCTGATGCATCTGCCCTCGCACTGGGTCTCCTGCGGGCATACACGTCCGCAGACTGCAGGCAGGGAACTGGATTCGGAGATGATATCATAGGCTTTGCCGAAGTCCTTCTCCTTCACGGCTCCGACAAACTCCGGAATGTTGATGTTGACAGGGCATCCCTGGACACACTTTGCATTCTTACAGTGCAGGCAGCGCTGTGACTCAGCTACGGCCTCTTCCTCGTTGTAGCCGAGGCACACTTCCTCAAAATTGGCCGCTCTGACCTTCGGATCCTGCTCCCTGACCGGAACTCTCGTGAGCATATTCTTTGCTTCAGCCATTATTTCTCACCTCCGCATTCTCCACATCCGCCGTGGTGTGTGCTGCCTTCCTTCCAGGCCAGGAACGCTTCTCCTTCCTGCGTCTTGTACATCGTCTGTCTCTTCATGGCAAGATCGAAGTCGACCTCATGGCCGTCGAACTCAGGACCGTCGACACAGGCAAACTTGACCTCTCCGCCGACGGTAACGCGGCAGGCACCGCACATGCCGGTTCCGTCCACCATGATCGGATTCATGGAAACGACCGTATGGATGCCGTATTTTTTTGTGGTAAGGCAGAGGAACTTCATCATGATCATCGGTCCGATGCATACGCAGTGATCATAGGTATGACCCTCCGCGATCAGATCCTCAAGGCACTTTGTGACCATGCCGCTGCGCCCGTAGGAGCCGTCATCTGTCGTCACGTATACATTGGCGACTTCCTTCATGCGATCCTCGAGCAGGACAAGCTCTTTGTTTCTCGCGCCGATAATGACATCGCACTCAACTCCATGCTCGTGCAGCCATTTCGCCTGCGGATAGATCGGAGCCGCTCCGACACCGCCGGCCACAAACACGATCTTTTTCTTCTTCAGAGCTTCGATCGCTTCCGGATCCTCCGACTCACACAGATCAGAGGGCCTTCCGAGAGGACCGACAAAATCCATGAATGAATCACCGGCCTTAAGCTCAGTGAACTTGCTCGTGCTCTCACCGACCGGCTGATAAACGATCTCAATGGTCCCCTTTTCACGGTCATAATCCGTGATGGTAAGCGGGATACGCTCTGCCTGCTCATCCAGCTTAACTATTATGAACTGGCCGGGAAGGCAGCGCGCCGCTACACGGGGAGCCTCCACGATCATCTCATAGTTAGGACCGGCGAGGTTTCTTGCCTCAAGAATCTTATACATGACAAACCTCCTGCGTAAATCCTGTGCAGTTATCTATTCATTCAACTGAATTATTATAATGATTCATTCAGTTCTGTTCAAGATAATTCTCAAACTGTTCCTCGCTCATGAGGACCTTTCTGGGCTTCGTGCCCTCATCCGGGCCGACGACTCCCGCATCAGACAGCTGATCCATGATCCTGGCCGCTCTGTTGAAGCCGATCTTGAACCATCTCTGCAGCATTCCGATGGAGGCCTTGTCCTTCTGAATAATAAAACGTCCCGCATCCGCAAACAGCTCATCACTGTCACTGCTTCCAGCTCCGCCGGAGGAGGCTGTGGCAGCCTGGATCTCCTGCATACGTTTCTTCATGAGCTCCTGCCCGGCAGGAGAATCGTCATCCCTGCGGATCGAATCGACCACGCGCTGGATCTCTTCATCCGAGACAAAAGCTCCCTGCACACGGACCGGCTTCTTGTAGGTCTGCGGTGAGAACAGCATATCGCCGTTTCCGAGAAGTTTTTCGGCGCCGTTCATGTCAAGGATCGTCCTGGAATCAGTGCCCGAAGATACGGCGAAGGCGATCCTGGATGGAATGTTCGCCTTGATCAGACCTGTGATGACGTCGACGGAAGGCCTCTGGGTCGCGATGACCAGATGGATTCCGCAGGCGCGGGCAAGCTGTGCCAGACGGCAGATCGCGTCCTCGACTTCATTTCCGGATACCATCATCAGATCCGCCAGCTCGTCGACAATGATCACGATCTGGGGCATCTTCTTCGGAGCGTCCGGAACATTGTTCTTGATCAGCGTCTCCACTCTGGCGTTATATCCGGCAAGATTCCTGACGCCGCAGGCAGCAAACTGTTCGTATCGCTTCGTCATCTCAGCCACAGCCCAGTTCAGGGCGCCGGCTGCCTTCTTCGGATCCGTCACCACCGGTATGAACAGATGGGGGATCCCATTGTACACCGACAGCTCGACCACCTTCGGGTCGATCATGATCATCTTCACCTCTGAAGGATCTGCGTTAAAGAGGATCGACATGACCAGTGTATTGATGAAGACCGACTTTCCTGAGCCCGTGGCACCGGCGATCAGCAGGTGAGGCATCTTGGCGATATCCGATACTACGATGCGCCCCGCAATATCCTTTCCGACTACGTAGGCGAGCTTGGACTTATGCTTCCTGAATTCATCCGATTCGATCAGTTCCTTCAGATAGACGGTGGCCGTCTTCTCATTCGGCACTTCGATGCCGACGGCAGCCTTGCCCGGGATCGGGGCCTCGATACGGATATCGGCCGCAGCCAGATTCAGCTTGATGTCATCCGCAAGGTTGGTGATCTTGGAGACCTTCGTTCCAAGCTCCGGCATCAGTTCATACCGGGTCACGCTGGGCCCGCAGCTGACATTGGTCACCTGTGCGTTGACACCGAAGGTGGCCAGGATCTGCTGAAGCTTCGAGGCAGTCTCCCTGAGCTCTTCATCGCTCATGCCGCCTCTGTCCCTGGGCACTTTTTCAAGAAGACTTGTGGAGGGGAACTCATAGGGCTCCTCTTCCATCTCCTTCGCTTCGATCTCTTTCGTGACAGAATCGACTTCCTTCTGGGTCTGTTCCCTGGTCATGCTGACCTTGGCCGTCTCTTCATCCGCCTTCTTCTTCGACCTGGAGACACCGGCATCCTCTATATCTTTTCTCGTGACGACAGGAGCTGCTTCCGGTTCTTCCTCCGGCATCTCCTCCGCAGCGCTCTGTGCCCTGTGGATCACAAAGGAATCAGACAGCCTGGCCGGATCATGCTCTGTCTCAAACTGAACCTCCGGCGCATACATATGCTCTCCGGACGCAGGGCGCACGCTGACAGTTTCCTGATCCCCATCCTCCGGGGAGACCTTCTCTGATGTCCTGATCCGCACGAAGGGAGTCGTTTTCCCTCCGCTCCTGGCCGGCTTTTCCCTGCTCTCGGCGCGGCTGTCTGTCTTTACAGGCTCTGCGTCAAAGCTTGTTATGATCTTCTTCCCTGAAGGCGGCTGCTCCGTCTCCACGGAGCCAAAGACAACCTGATCCGGAGTGATCGCAGGCATTCTGGTCCTTTTAGCCCCTGACTTCTTCGTGTCGCCGAACAGATCGGTGGTAAACTTCGGCCCCGAGTCCTGTTCCGGGCTCTGCTCCTCCCCGGCCCCTGTGTCTTTCTTCAGTACAGAGAGAAATACCGGCGATATACTGTCAGAGCTCTCCTCCCTGGCAAGCTCCATCTCCCGAAGAGCCCTTCTCGTTTCCGCCTCCGCCCTTCTTGCCTCTTTCTCGGCCTGACGGCGCGCGCTGCGCTCCTGACGGATCTCCTCGGCTCTCGCCCGCCTTGCCTCCACGGCCTCACTGCCGCGGCGTCCGGTATTGATAAAGAGCGTCTTCTGTGTGATCAGCGCCAGGAACAGGAACACTGCGATCAGAAAGACTGCCCATGTTCCCACCAGCCCCACCGTCGGACTGAAGAACATGATCAGAGCGCCTCCGATCACACCGCCGCCCGCGTGGTACTGCTGTCCCAGGGCGAAATAATCCGAGATGCCGCTGATACTGGTCATATCCCCGTAATTGAGCAGCTGCCAGATCCCGCAGAGGATGCAGAACAGAGCCGCCACGGACAGCGTACGGATCACTGCCACATGATTGCCCCTGTTTATCGTCATATAGATCGTGAGGAAGAACAGCATGAACGGGAACAGATAGGCATTGGTGCCCATCACCCCGAACAGAAGATCCCCGAACGCGTCTCCCAGCCTGCCTCCGAATCCCAGCACGCAGATAAAGATCAGCACTGAGGCTCCGAGAAGACACCAGCACAGGACCTCGGTATTCATCATAGGATCACGGGTATCATTGTAGGTCCGTCCCGAAGAGCGGACTGCCCCGGTCTTTGCCGATGAATTCCCGCCGGTCTTTTTGACTGTCTTCCTTGTCCCTGTGGAGGATGCGCTGCGGGTTTTCTTAGATGTGCCGGCGCGTGAAGAGGTCTTCTTTGCAGAAGAAGACTTCTTCGCTCCGGTATTTTTCCCTGAATTCTTTTTATTTGCAGCCATGTAAAACCTGTCCCTTATAATTATCTATGTCCATCCGGACGCGCGATTTCTTCCAATCTCCCCATCAGAGGAAAACCGCGCCTGCGATTGCCAGCGCGCCTGCCGCAAAGCAGTAGAACGCAAAATATCTCATTTTTCTCTTTTTAACCAGATTGCCGATGGTGCGGATCGCAAAATAACCAAACACCGCAGCTGCCGCCATCCCTGCCGCGTAATTGCCCAGCATGGAGGCGCTGATGTCCTCCGACACAACGTCACCCAGCTCCAGCACCGCCGCCCCGAGGATCGCCGGGATCGACAGGATAAATGAATACTTCACGGCAAATCTGCGCTCAAAACCGCAGAAGGTGCAGGCTGCGATCGTAGTCCCGGATCTGGAGATGCCGGGCAGCGTGGCGAATCCCTGGGCGATGCCGATCAGGACTCCCTCGCCCCAGGACACATCCTTCGGGATCTTCCAGCAGTTTTCAACCCGGTCAGAGAAGATCAGGATCACGCCGGTGATCAGAAGGCAGATTCCGGGTACCAGGAGCGTCGAAGACGCGTCTTCAATCAGCTTCTGCCCGAAATACCCCATCAGTCCCGTCGGGATCGTGGATACGATGATCAGTACCACGAACTTACGGTAATTGGTCCGGATGATCCGCAGATACTTCTTGGGCTGGCCGGTATTGTTCCTGGAGAACAGTGTCTTCAGATTCCTGAAGATATCCGCCAGCATCTTGAATGCCTCTGCAATAAGTTTGCAGATATCCTTCCAGTACACCAGGAAGACGACCAGCAGTGTTCCCACATGGAGCATCACATCAAAGGTAACGCTGTTTCCTGTATCGATATTAAATATATTCTGGAAGATCGCCAGATGTCCCGAGCTTGATACCGGAAGGAATTCCGTCAGTCCCTGGACGATTCCCAGAAATATGGCCTGCAAGATCGACATGTCTCTATTATTCCTTTCACAGCAGAAGAACGCCAAAAAGGCGTTCTTCCGTTTTCGTTCACGTTTATTCTGACTTCACACGCGGATACAGATGGAAATACTTTTCCTTCATCTCGTACACCATGTCTGTGTAGGAGTCAAGACACTCCTCCATCCGTCCTTCCCGGATATTCGTAATGCACGGACTGATATAGCGGTCCCACAGATCGTCATAGATGACACTGCAGTCACTGCGGCTGTTGATATGCTTGACGATGGACGGCGCGATATCATAATAATCATGGATCAGCTGAGCACCCTCCGGCCTGGACATCATGTAGGTGTCCCTGTAGGCACGCAGAAGGTTCAGCTCTTCGCAGTCATCCTCCATGCCGCGGTAATGGCAGGCAGCGGTGGTGATATAGCACCACTTTCTGTGGAAGCCCTTCTCGATATCCTCATAGGGGGCTGCGGAGATATTGGACTTGGGGAAATGCTCCTTCCACCGTTTCTGGATCGCTTCGATAAGCGGCTTCGAGGATTCCCCGTTATACTTCAGGATGGACGGAAATACAAACCCGGCCACAGCCAGCGACAGATTGATGTTCATGACGGCTTTGTCTTTTCTCGGCGCGCTCTGCATCAGAGCATCACCGGAAGCGGCAAAGGCCTCTGCCATGTTATCCAGCATGGTATCCTTCTCAACAACCGTCGTATACAGATGCTCGATCGCGTCAAAGACCGGCACCTGCTTCAGGTAGAACTTCTGGAATCCTCCTTCATAGGCTCCGCGCTTGAATGTCTGGATCAGCCCTGAAGGATCTGCGATCATTGTCTCCATTCCCCGGAGCGCAACCTGATAATCCGTCATATCTGTTCTTACTCCTCTTCGAGGTTTGTGTAGACTGCCTGTACGTCATCGCTCTCATCAAGAAGGTCGAGGATCCTGTTCAGGTTCTTCACGGCAGTCTCATCGGTGAGTGCGACATAATTCTGAGGAATCATGGTGACTTCCGCGGACGCCATGGGGATTCCCTTTCCTTCCATCGCCTCGCGTACCTCGGAGAAGCTGTCCGGGTCCGTCAGAATGACATAGGAGTCATCCTCTTCCTGGAAATCATCCGCTCCGCAGTCCAGAACCTCCATCATCAGATCATCGGGATCCATATCACACTCTTCCTTGTCGATGATGATCTGTCCCTTTTTGTCAAACATGAAGGAGACGCATCCCGGAGTTCCGATGTTGCCCTGTCCCTTGGAGAAGGCAGCGCGCACATCCGCGGAGGTACGGTTGCGGTTGTCAGTAAGTGCATCGACGATGATCGCGATTCCGTTCGGTCCATATCCTTCGTAGGTGACCTGCTCATAATTCACAGCGTCCTGATTGCCCGCAGCCTTCTTGATGCCGCGTTCGATCGTATCGTTGGGCATATTGGAAGCCTTCGCCTTGGCGATGACATCACGAAGCTTGGAGTTATTGTTGGGATCGGCTCCGCCTTCCTTGACTGCGATGGCGATCTCTCTTCCGATGATCGTGAAGATCTTGCCCTTAGCCGCGTCGTTGCGCTCTTTCTTGTGTTTAATATTGGCAAACTTTGAATGTCCTGACATAACCTATCTCCTCATCTATTGAAAATAATAATGAATTAACTGTTTTTGCCGGCTTCCTCCGGCAGGTCGGATGCCTTCTCAGCCTCCAGCCATCCGAACATCGTCCCTGAGATCCCCAGAACACGGAACCGGTATCCGGAAGCCTTATCCTCGATCACCGCGCCTCTGTCATCCCCTGTCGGGATGTGGCCCAGCTTCTCGGTAAGATATCCGCTGATGGTATCGTAATTCTCCTGGTCCAGTTCAACGCCCAGGACCTTGGAGACATCGTCCAGAAGAGCCTTGCCGTTGATCCGGAGCTTTCCGTCCCTGGTCCGGGCGATCAGCTTCTCTTCCTTGTCATATTCATCCAGGATGTTCCCGACGATCTCCTCCAGGATATCTTCCATGGTGACCAGACCGCTCGTCTGACCGTATTCGTCGACGACGATGGCCATCTGCTTGCGGCTCTCCTGCATCTGCCGGAACAGATCGTCCACATCCACCGTCTCCGGGATGAACTTAACCTCCCGAAGCAGATGCGGGACATCACGGACAGGCATCTCGTCAAACTGCTCCTTCATATGGAAGGAGACTGCATCCTTCAGGTACAGGGCCCCGATAATATGGTCGATGTCCTCATCGATCACGGGAAACCGCGAATTGGGCATCTCGACCATGCAGGCCAGCGCCTCGGTCAGGCTTATGCTGCCGTCGATGGTGCTGATATCTCCCCTGTGGGTCATTATATCCTGGGCCTGCTTGTCATCGAGCTCGAAGATGTTAGTGATCATCTCCGCCTCGTCTTCATCGATCGCCCCCTGCTCATGTCCTTCATTGACCATGGACAGGATCTCGTCCTCACTGATGCGGTCCTCAAGGCTCTTCGGATCCACCCCGGCAAGCCTTGCGGGGATACCGGACAGGAAGCTTAGAACCGAAGTAAACGGAACGGTCACTGCCGTCAGACGCTCACCGATCCCCGACAGCACCTGTGAGACATGGACCGGATTCATCCTTGCGGCAAGGTACGGCACCGCAGCGCCCAGCAGATATACTGCTGCAGCACAGATCAGAACGCTCAGATAGCGGTGTATGGGAAGGGAATCCGCCAGGATCACCGATGACAGCGAGGCTGTCACGATCTGCCAGAACCAGACCGCCCTTGTCAGCCGGGCCGGATTGTCTCTTCCTTCCCGGATCCTGGAACGGGCAGGCTCTCTGATCAGGACCGCGTCATCGTCACGGTCATCATTATCACTCAGATCACCGTCGGTGAGACTCATGACCGCAGTCCGGTAAGCCATTACCAGAGCATCCGCCACAAGCAGGGCCAATATCACTAAGTATAGTATAGAATTCATATCAATATATCAATATTCAGCGTCTGCGTCAACCGTCCACGAATACCCGGGGCACCCTCTGGTTGATATCGCAGGTCAGTTCATAGGGGAATCTTCCGGACAGATGGCCGATCTCGTCAACCGATATGGTCTCTCCCTGATCCGTGCCAAGCAGCGTCACCTGGTCGAATTCTTCTGCCTCGATATCAGTTACGTCCACCATAAACTGATCCATGCAGACACGCCCCAGGATCGGCGCCCTCTTCCCACGGATCAGCACATCTCCCTTCCCAGACATCAGCCTCGGATACCCGTCTCCATACCCCACAGGGATGGTGGCGATGCGGGTCGGACGGCTGGTGACATAGGTCCCTCCGTAACTCACAGGGGTCCCCGCCGGCACTTTCTTAATAAAAGCGATGTGGCTGATCAGTGACATCACCGGCCTGAGGGCAAGCTTCGAGCGGTCCACTTCATCCGAGGGATAGATCCCGTAGATCGTGATCCCCGCCCGCACAGCATCCAGCTGTACCCTGGGAAGCTCCGCGATCGCCGCACTGTTTCCGATATGTTTCATGGGGATGTGTACTCCCCGCTCCTCAAGCATGCGCGCGAAGTTCTGATAACGCTCAAACTGCTCATATGCGCTGGTCTTGTCCGCCTCATCCGCTCTTGCAAAATGAGAAAACAGACCTTCTGTCTGAAGACAGTCCAGGGCCGCGATCTGCGCAGCCTCATCGGCGCCCTCTCTGGTTGCCGGAAGTCCGATCCGGCTCATGCCGGTATCCACCGCCAGGTGGATGGGGGCTTTGATCCCGGCTCTTCTGGCTGCCTCATTCAATTCCTTCGCCATCGACAGCTTGAACACGGCAGGCCGCAGCGAATTGCGCACAACCGTATCATAGTCTTCCGAGAAAGTAAACCCGAGGATCAGGATCGGCTTGGTGATTCCGGCTTCACAAAGCTCCATGGCTTCCTCCACCGTGGCGACCGCGAAGCCCCACAGATAATCATAATCCTGGATCTTCAGGGCGATCCTCACTGCCCCGTGTCCGTACCCGTCTGTCTTCACCACTCCGATCATGCGGACCCCTTCAGCGAGGTTCGCCTTCATATTCCGGAAGTTTTCTTCCACTGCTCCAAGATCGATCCTTGCATAGACTCTTGCATGCTGCATGATCAATAATCCCTCGATTCTATCTGTCCATATCCTGCCATGTGCCGCTCTCAGTGATTGATCTTATAGGAAAGCTGCATCAGACTCTCTGACAGATGCACGCTCTGAACAACCACGTTGTCAGGCACCTCCAGGTCCGTGTGCGCAAAGTTCCAGATTCCCCTGACTCCTCCGTCCACCAGGATCGGCGTGATCGTCCTGGCCGGGTCCGCGGGAATGGCAAGCACTGCAATATCGATCACATGGTCATGAAGATACTCCTGAAGATCCGAGAGCGGATGGATCCTGGTCCCGCGGTACGATACACCGCCGTACTTATCCGGATCCCTGTCGAACATCGCTTCGATCTTGAAGCCTCTCTTCTCAAAGCCAAAGTAGCTGGAGATCGCCTGTCCGAGCTTGCCCGCTCCGATGACGATCAGACTGTATGATCTGTCCAGACCCAGTATCTTCCCGATCTCTTCATACAGATGCGCAACATTATAGCCGTACCCCTGCTGTCCGAATCCTCCGAACAGATTCAGATCCTGGCGGATCTGGGATGCGGTTACGTTCATGCGTCTGCTCAGCTCACCGGAGGAGATCCTCTCGATTCCCTGATCCAGCAGCTGGCCCAGGTATCTGTAGTACCGGGGCAGTCTGTTGATAACAGCTTTGGAGATCGCTTTGTTATCCATAGATGGCTACCTCATTGTTCTATACAATAACAGCACAGTTTAATGTAACGTTATTCCACTTATTCTACTTTTTAACAATCTTATTGTCAATCTTTGTCAAATGAGGCACCCTTGATTTTTGTTTCTTCTTTTCATATGATGGTTACACTGTCAATAAAACGCTGTAGGTAAAAGAGGTCTGTTATGATACTGTCCTGTCACAATATATGCAAGGCTTTCGGTACAGATGAGATCCTGAAGCATGTCTCATTTCATATAGAAGAACATGAAAAAACAGCTGTGGTCGGCATAAACGGTGCCGGCAAGTCTACTCTGCTGCGCATCATCATGGGTGAAGAGACGGCGGATGAGGGGGAGGTTACCATCTCGAAGGGCGCGTCGATCGGATATCTGGCGCAGCAGAACATGCTGTCAGGCAGCCAGTCCATCTATGATGAAGTTGCCGAAGTGATGCAGCATGTGATCGCCATGGAAGACAGTCTCCGGGACATGGAGAGGCAGATGGATCATACTCAGGGCGAGGCGCTGAACGCTCTTATGGAGCGCTACCACCAGACCCAGACTCAGTTTGAACAGGCCGGCGGCTATGCGTGGAAAAGTGAGATCGCAGGTGTGCTGCGCGGTCTCGGATTCACCGACGAAGAGTTTTTAAAGCCGGTGGACAAGCTGTCCGGCGGTCAGAAGACCCGGGTCGCCCTGGGCAAGCTGCTTCTCTCCGCCCCCGATATCATGCTTCTGGACGAGCCGACCAATCACCTGGACCTCAACTCCATCGAATGGCTGGAGAATTATCTCCTGAATTATCAGGGAGCTGTGATCGTGGTTGCCCATGACCGGTATTTCCTGAACAAAGTGGTATCCAAGGTGGTGGAGATTGACCGCGGACATGTGATGACCTTCCCGGGAGACTACAACGCCTACTCCGTTCACAAAAAACAGCTGCGCGAGTCGCAGCTCAAGGCCTGGATCAATCAGCAGGCTTCGATCCGTCACCAGGAGGAAGTGATCGCGAAGCTTCGAAGCTTCAACCGCGAGAAGTCCATCAAGCGTGCCGAGAGCCGTGAGAAGATGCTGGAGAAGGTAGAGCGGCTGGAAAAACCCACACAGGAGCGCTCCGACATGCACCTGAGCCTGACGCCCCGCATAGAATCCGGCAAGGACGTGCTCAGCGCGCAGCATCTGTCCAAATCCTTCGAATACTCCCTGTTCGACGATCTCAATCTGGAGATCAGAAGAGGCGAGAAGGTCGCGCTGATCGGCAATAACGGAACGGGCAAGTCTACTCTGCTCAAGATCCTGATCGGACTGATGGACGCAGACGGCGGATCTGTAAAGCTGGGCACCAATGTCCACATCGGCTACTATGACCAGGAACACCAGATCCTTCATCCTGACAAGACCCTGTTCGAGGAACTCCAGGATGCCTACCCGTCCCTGAACAACACCCAGATCAGGGACACCCTGGCCGCGTTTCTGTTTACCGGCGACGATGTCTTCAAGCTGGTCGGCGACCTGTCCGGCGGAGAGAGCGGACGGGTGTCCCTGGCAAAGCTCATGCTGTCGGAAGCCAACTTCCTGATCCTGGATGAGCCCACCAACCACCTCGATATCGTATCCAAGGAGATCCTGGAGGATGCCATCTGCAGATACGAAGGTACGGTCCTGTGCGTATCCCACGACCGCTGGTTCATCAACAGGACCGCGTCCAGGATCCTGGATCTGACAGGCCGCACTCTGATCGAATACAAGGGCAACTACGACTACTACCTCGAAAAGCATGAGGAGCTGACCGCAAGACTTCTGTCCCCCGGCGCCCTCACCCATTCCTCCGGAGGCGCGATCTCTTCGACCAACACCTCCCACCTGTCCATGCAGCACCGCCCTGCGGAGAATGCAGATTCAGAAGGCAGGCAGGACTGGAAAAAACAGAAGGAGGAACAGGCCCTCGAGCGAAAGCGTGCGGCAAGGCTGAGGGAAGTCGAGGAGAAGATCGCCTCGCTGGAGGAGCGGGACGGTCAGATCGATGAGGACCTGGCGAAGGAGGAGATCTATACCGACCTTGAGAAGGTCACTGCCCTGTCCAGCGAGAAGGCGCAGATCGCGCAGCAGCTGGAGGAGCTCATAGAAATTTGGTCGGAGCTTGAAGAATAGCCGGAAATGTACTAATATAAGGCGATTTATCAATCAGCATATCGAAAGGATGGACATGCATGCAGGTATACACACCATTTAAATCTGGAAAAGTCCGGGAAGTCTACGATGCAGGCGACAGCCTGATCATGGTTGCCACGGACCGCATCTCCGCGTTTGATCACATTCTTAAGAACAAGATCACCGGCAAGGGAGCAATTCTCACCGGTATGTCAGCCTTCTGGTTTGACTATACGAAGGATCTGATCCCGAATCACATGATCTCCATGGATCCTGCTGACATGCCCGAGTTCTTCCGCACTGAGGAATATGCCGGGAACTCCATGAAGGTTAAAAAGCTCAGGATGCTCCCGCTGGAGTGTATCGTAAGAGGCTACATCACCGGCAGCGGCTGGGCCTCCTACAAGGAAAACGGGACCGTATGCGGCATCACTCTTCCTGAGGGCCTGCAGGAATCTCAGAAGCTTCCGGAAGCGATCTACACGCCTTCCACGAAGGCCGAGATCGGCGATCACGATGAGAACATCTCCTATGAGAGATCGATCGAAGTACTGGAAAAGGAATTCCCCGGGCACGGCGAAGAATATGCCTCCGCTCTTCGTGATAAGACCCTGGCCCTGTACAACCGGTGCGCGGAGTACGCGCTCACCCGCGGGATCATCATCGCGGACACCAAGTTTGAATTCGGCCTTGACGAAGACGGCAGCATCGTCCTTGCAGATGAGATGCTGACACCGGATTCTTCCCGCTTCTGGCCGGTGGACGGCTATGAGGTCGGTCATTCACAGCCCTCCTATGACAAGCAGTTTGTCCGAGACTGGCTTAAGGCGAACCCGGACAGCGACTATCTCCTGCCGGATGACGTGATTGACAGAACCATCGAGAAATACAAAGAGGCCTACACGCTTCTCACAGGCAAAGAGATCTGACATTCAGAAAACAGTACATACGAAACATGCCCGGCGACTTCGCCGGGCATATTTTAATAGATCCGTTAATATTCAAGCAGATAGCGCTCATAGGCGTTGATGATGGTGGTCTGACCATGTTCGCGAAGACGCTTTATGCCATATCCGTAGTTCATGTGTACATGTCCGTGGACCATGTATCTTGGATGGTACTGATCGATCAGCGTCTCAAACACCTCAAAGCCTCTGTGGGGCAGATCGTCCTGGTCGCCCATTCCCCTTGCCGGAGCATGGGTGAGGAGGATGTCGACCCCCTTCTTTCTCCAGGCGCTGAAGGCAAGCTTTCTGGCTCTCCTTCGCATCTGCTTCTCGGTGAACTGATACGGACCGTCGTTGTACAGCATGGAACCGCCAAGACCCATGATCCTTATCCCTTCGAACTCATAGATCCTGTCGTCGATGCAGATGCATCCGTCCGGGGCTTTCTGATCATATACCCCGTCATGATTGCCGTGAACATAGAGCAGCGGACAGTTGGCAAAGGTCACGAGAAAGGACAGATACTGCGGCGGAAGGTCTCCAGCGGACAGAATCAGATCTATCCCCTTCAGAATCTCGCCGTCATAAAAATCCCAGAGTGCCTTGCTTGGCTCATCACCCACCAGCAGTATTCTCATCACCCTATCTCCTGTATCCGCTCAGTATCCCTTCAGCCGATGGTTGTCGCGGCCGGTGTTATACTGGTCTGCAGCTCTATTCTCTCTCTGGCGGCCTCTGTCAGCTCCTGCCTGTCCGGGATGGAGCCGATCACATCCTCCACCAGATAATCCATCATTATGATCTCTTCCGGCGAGAGTCCCTTATCCTTCTGTCCGACCATGGTATGATCCTGTTTCGGGAACTGACCCCAGAAGGGATTGAAATAATCCACCGCCATCTGCCCCCTGATGATATTGACCAGGGTCTCGATCCCGTGGGGAAGCTCATCTGACATGATCAGGTCTATGATTCCGCCGGAGATCCCCCACCAGTAGTTGATGGCAGGCTTCTCCTTCGCCTCTTTCACCGAATCCCAGTTGCCCTGCAGGAAATCCCTGATGATCCGCTCATAGAATTTCCCCCAGTTCCACATGGGAGTGGCAAGACGCTTCATGTGCCCCTCTTCATACAGGTACAGTCCGTATGCTCTGTCCTCCGAGGCCGGCGTGATCATGTCATTATCCGAGACGACCGAGATCTGCTCACGCCTGAGCATGGAATGAAATGACTCTGCGTCCGTCTGCGATGCCCAGTGCAGATACACCTTCGCCCTGGGATTGGTCATCTTCGCGCCGAGGGTAAATGCATTGATGTCCGCGATCGCGCCGTAATTGGGCAGAGGCGCCTGGTAGGCGATCTTGTCGTTGGGCGTCATCGCCCCGGCGATCATGCCGCACAGGAACTTGGCCTCATACAGGCGGCCGTAATAGGTTCTGAGCGTCTTATGGGGCTGTCCCAGGGAGCAGTTGAGTATCTTGACCTCCGGATGCTCTATGGATGCCTTCAGGCTGGCTGCCAGGAATCTGGAATTCGGAGTAAAGATAATGTGATTGCCCGCCGCGATCGCTTCCTCCAGCAGCTCGGAGATATCGGTCTCGGAATCCTTCAGGATCAGGGCTTCCGTGCGGATCCTGTCGCCGAAGACATGCTCCAGGTCCATCCGGCCCAGCTCATGCATGTAGGTCCATCCGGAGACAGCCGCCGGCTTGTCATGGATAAACGCGACCTTGAGCTGCTTCACCTTGTTCAGCTTGAAGAACCGGGTAAAAACTCCCTCGGAAGGTTCCTCAGAGGGTTTGAACACCATCGACACGTTCGCCTTGTTTTCTTCAGACAGAAGCGGCAGATTGTCCCAGATCTTGTCCACGTCCGCGCGGATCTCCTCCAGAGACTTGTTCTTCACCTCATCATAATGATACAGGGACAGATAGAACAGCAGGCCGTCCGCCGGCGTGATCCCGAGGGATGCTCCCTTTTTCGCCGTAAAGATCTCCGAAAACTCCGTATACAGAGACTTGAAATCGATCTTCTCGTCATCTGTCCACTTCTCGCCGCTCTTTTTTCCGACGGCTTCCCGCAGTCTGGCGTAGGATCCCTCCTCGGTAAAATCAAGGTAGTTGATCTGGGATTCCCTGTAGAAGTCCATGAACTCATAATAGATCCGGTTCTCTTTGGAACTGGTCTCATAGGGGACAAGCCTGGTGACCGTACCCTCTACGGAATCCGCATGGAAATACTTCAGGACACTGACTCTCTTATTGCCTTCCAGCACATAGAACCGGTTCAGATACTCATAGGCTACGATCGGGTCCCCGACGCCCTGGCTGAGATGATACTGGACAACGCCGTCCCATTTCATCGAAAACTCACTGTGCTCCGGCATCAGCGGCATGAAATTGGACGCAAAAGCCTGTTTGCGTCCGACAGTCTTCGTGCCGACGATCCGGTCCAGGGGAATGCTGACCATGCCCAGAGGCTCCTCGGTACGCACGTCCCGGCTGTCAATGATGTCATCCAGCGCCGGAAGATAGGGATACTCACCGGCCGCGACAGCCTTCCTGTAGGCAGACCTTGCGCTTCTGTTCGCCTTAATATAATCCTCAGATGCCATTCAGTTCCTCCTCAAGCCTTTCCTTTACTGCCATGATAAATCCTTCACTGTCAAGCTTCGTCACATTCTGCGCCGTCGTGATGAGAGCCAGGTCCCCTGTCATATAACCCTCTTCGATGGTACGGATCACCGCCCTGTCAAGGGCATCCGCAAATGAAACCAGCTCATCGATACCGTCCAGCTGGCCGCGTTTTCTCAGCGCGCCCGTCCAGGCGTAGATCGTGGCTACGGAATTGGTGGAAGTGGTCTCCCCCTTCAGATGCCTGTAATAATGCTTCTGAACGGTTCCGTGGGCCGCTTCATACTCATACTTGCCGTCCGGATTGACCAGGACGCTGGTCATCATGGCAAGGGATCCGAAGGCAGAAGACAGCATGTCACTCATCACATCACCGTCATAATTCTTGCATGCCCAGACGAATCCGCCCTCACTCTTCATGACTCTGGCCACCACGTCGTCGATCAGTGTATAGAAATACACAATGCCGGCCTCTTTGAACTTCTCTTCGTACTCCGCGTGATAGACCTGGTCAAAGATCTCCCGGAAGCGGGCGTCGTACTTTTTGGAGATGGTATCCTTGGTGGCAAACCACAGATCCTGGCCGGCATCCAGCGCAAACTCAAAGCAGCTGTGGGCGAAGCTGTTGATGGAGCTGTCCAGATTGTGCCATCCCTGGATGATGCCCGGTCCGTCAAACTCATGGATCAGCTCCCTTGTCTGGGATCCGTCCTGGGCGGTAAACACTAGCTCTGCGGTCCCCTTCCCCGGGATCACGATCTCGGAGTTCTTGTATACGTCGCCGTAGGCATGCCTTGCGATCGTGATGGGCTTCTTCCAGGAGCGGACAGCCGGCTCGATCCCCTTCACGATGATCGGGCTGCGGAATACCGTTCCGTCCATGATGGCGCGGATCGTCCCGTTCGGGCTCTTCCACATTTTTTTGAGGCCATACTCCTTCACACGGTCCGCGTTCGGGGTGATGGTCGCGCATTTGACCGCAACGCCGTACTTCAGCGCCGCATTTGCGGCGTCGACCGTGATCTGGTCATCAGTCTCGTCACGCTTCATAAGTCCGAGGTCGTAATACTCGGTCTTCAGATCTATATAAGGCAGGAGCAGATGATCCTTGATCATCTTCCACAGGATCCGGGTCATTTCATCTCCGTCCATCTCGACGAGCGGAGTTGTCATCCTGATCTTTTCCATAATACTGTTACCTCCTCTGCTTTCACTTGCAATTCATAACGCTCAGATAGTAACACAAAAAGAAAGCGGTGTCATTGTCAGGACACCGCTTTTTGTGTGAATAATAATCAAAATCCCGTATCAGTGCACATCCTTCAGGACCTGACGGTTCTGCAGCAGATAGGTGACGAGGGAAATGACCGTGAGCGCAAGGGCAATCCACTTCAGGATCTGTGCTGTCATATTGAACACGCCGCCGAAGCTGCCGATCATCAGAATGACCATGAGCATCTGGAATACGGTCTTGAGCTTGCCCCAGTAGTTCGCCGCGATCACAACGCCCTTCTCCACCGCGATCAGGCGGAATCCGGAGATGATGAACTCTCTCGCGATGATGATAATGACGATCCAGCTCTCAAGCCTTCCCAGGTCCACCAGGCAGATCATGGCGGAGCACACAAGCAGCTTGTCCGCCAGCGGATCCATAAACTTGCCGAAGGTTGTGATGTAGTTGTACTTGCGGGCGATGTGACCGTCGAAGGCATCCGTCAGGCTTGCCGCGATAAACACGATCATCGCAAGGATATTCCCTGCCGGCTTCTTCACCCACAGCAGCAGCACGACAAACAGCGGGATCATGCAGATCCTGAGGATCGTAAGCTGGTTGGGAAGATTCGGTCCCGGAACCCATTTTTCTCCGGATTTCTTCTTACCAGCCGCGCTCTTGCCTGCCTTTGCGGCAGCCTTCTTCGCATTCTGGGAAGCCCCGGAGGCTTTTTCCGTATTCTGTGCCTGCTCTGCTTTCTGCGCAGGTTCTGCGGTGCTCTCCGGTGCAGCCTTCGCCTCGTCCTGTGTCACCATATCTGCCTGCACTGCGTCATCGTCAAAGATCCCTTCCCGATCAACGTCCATTCTGTCCTTCTCCCTGTCAGACATAACCTTCTCCTCTTTTCTTCTTACAGTCTAGTCATCAGTTCACCGATCAGATCATATTCGGAAGATCCGGTGATCTTCACACGAACAAAATCTCCCGTCTCAAGATTCTCGTCACTGCTGACAAACACAAATCCGTCCACATCCGGCGCATCGCCGTAGCCGCGACCTATATACACATTCTCATTGGGCACATAGCCCTCGATCAGGACATCCGTCTCACAGCCCTTCAGCCGCTCATTCAGATCCAGAGAGATCTCCTGCTGAAGCTCCATGAGCTCATCCTGGCGAGACAGCTTTGTCTCTTCGTCGATCTGTCCGTCCATACGGGCTGCAGGTGTGCCTTCCTCCTGGGAATAGGTGAATACCCCGAGCCGGTCGAATTCCATCTCATTGATGAACCGGCACAGATCCTCGAACTGCTCTCTGGTCTCACCCGGAAAACCGCAGATCAGAGTCGTCCGCAGGATGATGTCGGGAACTTCCGTGCGAAGCTTTCCTATGATCGCCCGAAGATCCGCCTCACTGGTTCTGCGTCCCATCCGCCTGAGGATCTCGTCATTGCTGTGCTGGATCGGCAGATCCAGGTAATGGACGAACTTCTTCTCGCTCTTCATGCATTCGATCAGTTCGTCATAGATCTCTTCCGGATAACAGTAGAGCACCCGGA
The DNA here is from genome assembly GCA_902765725.1 of uncultured Lachnospiraceae bacterium. Taxonomy (GTDB): domain Bacteria; phylum Bacillota; class Clostridia; order Lachnospirales; family Lachnospiraceae; genus Porcincola. The sequence goes on from CACXAT010000006.1 coordinate 100,614, forward strand.
TCCAGACGATTCCGTCGATGCCGGCAAGCTCACGGATCAGCTCGTGAAGGCATTTTCTGCCATAGAGATCTGTTCCGTAGAGCGTCGTCTCCTGGGCAACCAGGATCAGTTCCTTCACGCCGTCTTCGGCAAGCTGCCTGGCTTCCCGGATAAGGTCCTCCTTCGGTACAGACCTGAAGGGCCCTCTCATGGAAGGGATCGCGCAGTAGGTGCAGTGCTTGTCGCACCCTTCCGCAATCTTCAGATAAGCGAAATGTCCGCCCGTCGTCAGAACTCTTCTTCCTTCGGGAAGGGCGATCTTCTTCAGATCGTCAAACTGCTCGCTTCGCTCCCCGTTCAGTGCCCGGTCGACCACCTCAGCGATCGTATCGTAGGCGGTAGTGCCGACGACTGCGTCCACCTCCGGCAGCTGGGAACGGATCTCATCCGCATAGCGCTGTGCCATGCATCCGGTTGCGATCAGTGCCCTGCACCTGCCCTCCTTCTTCCAGGACGCCATCTGGAGGATCGTATCGATCGACTCCTGCTTGGCATCGGAGATGAAGCTGCAGGTATTCACTATTATGACATCCGCCTCAGATTCATCATCCGTGACCTGGTATCCGGACAGTCCGAGCAGGCCAAGCATCTTCTCGGCATCTACACGGTTCTTGTCACAGCCCAGTGATACAAATAATATCTTCGCTGTCACTGAACCTCCCCGGCAGCCTCAGCGCGCTCTTCGATGATCGCCCTGGCCTCTTCCTCAGACGGGATGTTCTCTTCGACATAGCGGTCTGCCATGGCAGAGATATCCTGTCCGTCAATAATATTCTGATCCTCCGCAAGGATCCTGATCTTGCCCTGCTCCAGTTCTTTGACAGCTGTGGAGAGCGGCTTCTCATTGTCAAGTCCGATCATCGGAGTGTCCCCGCCGATGATCTGTCTTGCTCTCTTGGCAGTTGCCATAACGATGGAATAACGGGAATTGATCACCGGGGTGTCATCCTCGGAATCCTGGTTGATCAGCTTCATAAGTTCTGTGTAAGATGGATGCAGCATAGATATTCAATCTCCTTTATTTTGTTAGATCCTTCAGGTCTTTCTGTATTTTCCTGATAAAGGATATATTACTCTTCGCTCTGAGTCTCTGCGCGCGGATCAGGCCATTCAGCTCCTGAGCGCATTCGTCCGCGTTGTCATTTACAATAATATAGTCGTAATTCTCGACTCCGACCGCTTCCTCGCAGGCTCTTTTCATTCTCTTGAGGATCACTTCCTCCGTCTCGGTCCCTCTGCCGGTAAGCCGCTGTTTCAGCGTTTCTGCGGAAGGAGGAAGCATGTAGATCAGGATCGCTTCCGGGACCTTCTTCTTGATATTCAGGGCACCCTGGACCTCGATCTCCAGGATCACGTCAAATCCTTCCTCCAGCTTTCTGTCCACATAAGCCTTCGGAGTACCGTAATAATTCCCTACATAGCAGGCATGTTCCAGCAGTTCGTCATTCTCGATCATCTGCTCGAAACGTTCTCTGGAAACAAAGAAATAATGCACACCGTCCACTTCTCCCGGACGGGGATCTCTGGTAGTCGCAGAAACCGAATAGGCATACCCTTCGTGGGTCTCAAACAGAGACTTCAGCACTGTGCCCTTCCCTACGCCGGCAAAACCCGACAGAACGATCAGACTTCCCTTTGTCTTCATGAACAGCTGTCTCCTTATTAGAATCTGTCTAACTGCAAAGTGTCGATAGCTCTCGATCCGGTCAGCCGATCAGGGACGGTGTATTGCCAAGACGCTTGCCGATCGTATCCGGCACCAGACTCGACAATACGATCTGGTCGCCCTCACACACGATCACCGCCTTGGTCTTTCTTCCCGCCGTAGCGTCCACGACCCGGTCCTGCTCTCTGGCTCTCTGGACCAGGCGCTTGATCGGAGCCCCGTCCGGGCTGACGATGGATATGATCTTGTCGGAATTGACAAGATTGCCGAATCCTACATTGATAAACTGATTATTCAATATTCTGTACCTGCTCGCGGATCTTCTCGATCCCTGTCTTCAGATCGATGGCGATATTGCTCGTCTCAAGGTCATTGGCCTTGGAGAGGATCGTATTCGCCTCTCTGTTCATCTCCTGGGCAATGAAGTCAAGCTTTCTTCCGATGTCAGAGCCCTTCTCAAGCTCCTTCTTCATCGCGTCGATATGGCTCTTGAGTCTGACTGTCTCCTCATCAGTAGCAAGCTTGTCGGCGAACAGTACGACCTCGGCCGCCAGACGGCTCTCGTCGATCTGATTGTCTCCCAGGATGTCCGCGATCTTCTCCTTGAGCCGGTTCTCATAGGCTGCCAGGATCTCCGGATAGCGCAGTTCGATCTGTTCGACGCCCGCCTTCAGTGTATCCAGCTTCGCGATCATATCCTGCTTCAGATTCGCGCCCTCGGCAGTCCTGGTCTCCACCAGCATCTCCAGCGCCGTATCCAGCGCCTGCTTCAGGATCGACCAGACCTCTTCCTCATTCATGGAATCTTCCTTCAGGCGGAAGATCTCCGGCTGGGCTCCAAGCTTTGCCGCAGTCAGATCGTTCGTCAGGTTGAACCTCTGAGCCATGCGCTCATAGGCATCCACATACTCTCTGGCGAGATGTTCATTGAACTGAAGATCATAATTGACGTCACCTATGATCTGATAGGTGACAAACACATCGACCTTGCCTCTTTGGAGATACTTCTTCAGCTCCGAGCGGATCGAAGTATCCATAAAGGCATATTCCTTCGGGATCCGGACGTTGGCGTCCAGATAGCGGTGATTGACACTCTTGATCTCAACGATAAACTTCAGAGTCTCACCTGCATATTCACCCCGGCCAAAGCCGGTCATACTTTTGATCATATTGAAGTAGTCCTTCTCTGTCTGAACATAATGATACAGAAAACATTATATGTCAATAAAGAATGCAAAGTCAAATGCATTCAGGCCGCCCTGGTGCCATGCTCCCGGCCCTGTGCCTTGCGCCGCACCTGCAGGTGTGTTAGATTCTTACATATGTTTAGGAAAGGAATACATCGATTATGGCTTTAGACGGCATCACGGTTGCCAGCATTGTCAGCGAGCTGAACACGGCGCTTGCCGGCGCCAGGATCAATAAGATCACACAGCCCGAACCCGACGAGATCATGCTGACCCTGCGGACGGCGGACGGCCAGAAGCGGCTTCTCATGTCCGCCTCTGCCTCTCTTCCGCTGATCTATTTTACAGAGAAAAATAAACTCAGTCCCATGACTGCGCCGAATTTCTGCATGCTGCTGCGCAAGCATATCGGCAGCGGAAGGATCCTGCGTGTATGGCAGCCCTCCCTGGAGCGTGTCATTCATTTTGAGATCGAACACTACGATGAGATGGGCGATCTGCGCAGAAAGGATCTCATCCTTGAACTGATGGGCAAATATTCAAACCTGATCTTCTGCAATGAAGACGGAATGATCCTGGATTCCATCAAGCATATCGGGGCCCAGACCTCTTCCGTCCGGGAAGTGCTTCCCGGCAGGCAGTACTTCATCCCCCAGACCCAGGAGAAGGAAGATCCCACCGCACTGACAGAAGAACAGTTCCTGCAGACGGTCTTCTCCAAACCGCTCCCGCTCTCAAAAGCGCTCTACACCAGTTATACCGGCATCAGCCCGGTCATGGCCGAGGAGCTGTGCTACAGGGCGAGCGTCGAATCCGATCAGAGCGCAAGAGAGATTCCCCAGGCCGAGCAGCTTCATCTGCTGAGGATCTTCACCGAACTGATGGAGGATGTCAGAAACGCTCATTTCTCTCCTGCGATCTACTATGATGAATCCGGAATGCCCGTGGAATTCGCCTCCGTCCCTCTGACCATGTACAGGGATTACCGCTCTGCAGTGTTTTCCTCTGTATCGGAATTGCTGGAGACCTACTACGCCCAGAGGAACGCTGCAAACCGCATCCGGCAGAAATCCGCGGATCTTCGGCATGTTGTCACCACGATCCTGGAGCGCGAATCCAGAAAGCTGGATCTGCAGCACCGGCAGCTCAGGGATACGGAAAAGCGTGAAAAGTTCCGGATCTACGGCGAACTGCTCCACACCTACGGATACAGCGCCCAGCCCGGCGACAGATTTATCACCGTGCCCAACTACTACGATGACAACAAGGAGATCCGGATCCCTCTCGATGAGACCAAATCCGCCTCGGACAACGCGAAGCGCTATTTTGAAAAGTACGAGAAGCAGAAACGAACCTTCGAAGCGCTCAGTGAACTGATCAAGGAGACCCAGGCGCAGGTAGAGCAGCTCGAATCCATCCGGACCTTCCTCGACCAGGCCCAGACCGAGGCCGATCTCTCACAGATCCGGGATGAGCTGGTGCAGTCAGATTATATCCGCAGGCACGGAGCTGACGCCGGAAAAGGCCAGGGCAAAAAGGGAGCCTCCCGGCCGGAGAAGTCCCGCCCCTACCACTACCGCACCCCGGATGGCTACGATATCTATGTCGGAAAGAACAACATCCAGAATGACGAGCTGACCTTCCGCTTTGCCAACGCAGGCGACTGGTGGTTCCATGCCAAGAAGATGCCGGGTTCCCATGTGATCGTCAAGAGAACCGGCGACGCGCCTCTTCCGGATCACGTATATGAGCTGGCAGCCTCCGCAGCCGCCTATTATTCGGCCGGGCGCAATGCGGACAAGGTGGAGATCGACTATGTACAGCGCCGGGAGGTGAAAAAGCCAAACGGAGCCAAGCCCGGGTTCGTTGTGTACTATACGAACTATTCCATGGTCGCGAAACCGGACATCGAGTCACTGACGCTCCTGCAGTAAATCCGCCGCTGCTGTAAGCAGATCTGCGCAGTCTGTAAAGTTCAAAAAGACCCGCCCCATTGATCCGGGGCGGGTCTTCTGTTTCATGCTGTTTTGATTATTTTGCCACGATGTTGATGATCTTCTTCGGAACGAAGATCTCCTTCATGATGGTCTTGCCTTCCAGCTTATTGCCGAGGGCTTCCTTCGCCTTCGCGAGGGCTTCTTCCTTCGTCACGTCTGCCGGCAGCTTGATGACCGCTCTGGTCTTGCCCATCATCTGGACCGGATATTCGATCTCGTCTTCCTTCATGGCTTCTTCGTCGAAGGTCGGCCACGGTGAATGGAATACGGAGTCGTCATGACCCAGCTCTCTCCACAGCTCTTCGCCGATATGCGGCGCGAAGGGCGCGAGCATCTGGACTGCGTCTTCCAGTGTCGAGTGATCGATACCGCCTTCTGCCTGGTTCAGCTTGACCAGTGTGTTGGTATACTCCATGAATCCGGAGATGACCGTATTCAGGCTGAAGTTCTCGAATCTCTGGCTGATGGTCGCGATCATCTTGTTGTGCACGCGGACCATCTCTCTGGACGGCTGGAAATCGGTCTTGTCCTTGTTCTCCATCACCAGGTTGTAGAACCTGTTCAGGAAACGGTATACACCGTCGATTCCTCTGTCATCCCACTCAGCGTCCAGTTCGGGCGGTCCTACGAACAGCTCGTACATGCGCAGGCTGTCACAGCCATAGTTCTCAACCAGATCATCCGGGCTGATGACATTGCCCTTGGACTTGGACATCTTGATCCCGTTCTTGCCGGTGATCATGCCCTGGTTGAACAGCTTGGTGAACGGCTCGTCGAAGTCGACAACGCCGATATCATACAGGAACTTGGTCCAGAATCTGGAATACAGCAGATGCAGGACCGCATGCTCAACACCGCCGATATACATATCGACCGGGAGGTACTTTGCTGCGTTCTCCTTCGAGACGAGGGCCTCGTCGTTGTGCGGATCCGCATAGCGCAGGAAGTACCAGGAGGAGCCAGCCCACTGAGGCATGGTGTTGGTCTCTCTCTTCGCCGGACCGCCGCACTGCGGGCAGGTGCAGTTGACCCAGTCATCCATGTGCGCGAGCGGTGATTCACCTGTATCGGTCGGCTCGTAGCTCTCGACATCCGGAAGCAGCACCGGCAGATCCTTCTCCGGGACCGCCACATTGCCGCACTTCGGGCAGTGGATGATCGGGATCGGCTCACCCCAGTATCTCTGTCTGGAGAAGACCCAGTCACGCAGCTTGTAATTGACAGTCGCGCGGCCGATTCCCATCTTCTCGACGATATGGGGAGCTTCCTTCTTCATCTCGGCGCAGTCTCTGCCGGTCCAGTCCCCTGAATTGATCAGGACACCGCTGACCGCAGTGGTCGCCTCTGTCATATTCTCGATCTCCTTGCCGTCCTGGGAGATGACCTGGATGATCGGAAGGCCGAACTTCTTCGCGAAGGCAAAGTCACGGTCATCGTGCGCCGGAACGCACATGATGGCACCTGTGCCGTAATCGGACAGTACATAGTCAGAGGTCCAGATCGGGATCTTCTCACCATTGAGCGGATTGATGCAGTAGGAGCCGGTAAATACACCGGTCTTGTCCTTGTCGGACACAGCCATACGGTCTACGTTGGACTTGTTGGCCGCATCGGCGATGTACTTCTCAACCGCGTCGCGGGTCTCATCGGTAGCCAGGCTCAGAGTGAGCTCATGCTCCGGGCTTAGAACCATGAAGGTCGCACCGTACAGGGTGTCCGGACGGGTTGTGTATACCGTGATCTTCTCTTCTCTGCCTTCGATCGGGAAATCGACCTCCGCGCCATAGCTCTTGCCGATCCAGTCGGTCTGCATCTTCTTGACCTTCTCCGGCCATTCAAGGCGGTCAAGACCTTCCAGCAGTCTGTCCGCGTACTCGGTGATCTTCAGCATCCACTGGCGCAGATTCTTCTTCGTGACAGGAGTGCCGCAGCGTTCGCAGCAGCCGTTGACGACCTCTTCATTGGCAAGGACAGCCTTGCAGCTGGGGCACCAGTTGAGAGGGAACTCCTTCTCGTAGGCAAGTCCCTTCTTGAACAACTGCACGAAGATCCACTGTGTCCACTTATAGTACTTCGGATCAGTGGTATTGACCTCACGGTCCCAGTCATAGATCGCCGCGATCTGCTTGATCTGCTTCTTGATATTCTTAATGTTGGACTCTGTGGAGATCCTCGGATGCTGGCCGGTCTTGATCGCATAGTTCTCAGCCGGCAGACCGAATGCGTCCCATCCCATCGGATGGATCACATAGTAGCCCTGCATCATCTTGTAGCGGCTCCACGCGTCGGAAATGACATAGCCTCTCCAGTGTCCGACATGCAGTCCGTTTCCGGACGGATACGGAAACATATCGAGGCAGTAGTATTTCTCCTTGTCGCCCTCGACATTGATAGGATGTTCTTCCCAGTCGCGGCGCCATTTTTCCTCTATCGCGCGATGGTTATAGGATATAGCCATATCATTTTCCTCCAACAATCTCTGTTCTGTCTGTCATGATCTGCCGCGGCAGGGCGGCAGCGCATATAATTTTATGCCTGCGTATCGGTAATGTCAAGAATTACGGAGCCTGATGCCTGACAGGTGCCGCATGTTCTTTCCCAGAAATGTTCTCAGGTGATCCTGGATCCCCTGCGCCACATCCGGCTTATTCATCGAATAGACATGCACGTGGCGGATGCCGTTTGAGTACAGGTCGATGATCTGCTCAGCGGCAAACAGGATGCCCGCGGCCTTCATTGCTTCCGGATCATGGCCAAAGCGGTCTGACAGTGTCTTGAACCGCCTGGGAATAAAGGCCGAGGACATGCGGATAGCCTTGTAGATCTGCGTACTGTTCGTGATCGGCATGATCCCGGGGACCACCGGGACCGAGATGCCCCTCTCGCGCAGCTGGTACAGGAAATGGAAAAACAGGTCGTTGTCAAATACCATCTGCGTCGTCAGGAAGTCCACGCCTGCGTCCACCTTCTCCTTCAGATACAGGATATCTTCCAGGCTGGAGGAGCTCTCCGGATGGACCTCCGGATAGCACGCGCCGCCGATGCAGAAATCATACCCCGATTCCTTCAGCTCCGTGACAAGCTCGACGGCATGCCGGTAATCCCAGCTGCTGCGGTCCTCGTCGGTCATGTCCGCAGGGATATCGCCCCGCAGTGCCATGACATTCTCGATCCCCGCGTCGTGCATCTTCCGGATCTGTTCTCTGACGATCTCCTTTGAGGATGAGATGCACGTGAGGTGGGCCATCATGGGAACATGATGCTTTTCCTGAATGTGCTTTGCGATATCGATGGTAAAATCGCTGGTGCCTCCGCCGGCACCGTAGGTTACACTCATAAAGGAGGGGTGCAGTGCAGCGATCCCCTCCGTCGCGCTGCGTACCGTCTCAAAAGAACTTGCTTTCTTTGGCGGAAAAACTTCAAAGGAAACAGACAGTTCGTCGCTCTTCAGGATGTCTATAATCTTCATCCCACCCCTCCTTACTGCCGGGACTGCTCGCCCGGGTCTTACTTATAATATTCAAACTGCAGCTCATAGAGCTTGACGGTATCCCCGTCTTCTACCTCCAGCTTCTCCAGCTCTTTCAGGATGCCGGAGTCCTTGAGGAAATTCTGGAAGAACTGGAAGCCCTTCTCTGAATCCAGATTGGTATAGCCGAGCATCTTCTCGACCTTCGGACCCTCCACATGGAACATATGGGGATCCTTCTCGTCCCTCCAGACCTGGTAGGGAAGATTGTTGCCCGGGATATGGTCTTCGGGGAAATACTCCTGCTCAAATACCGTGACGTCTCGCGGGATCGTCTGCAACAGCTCGTATACTGCGTAGAGCAGCTCCTTCAGCCCCTGGCCCGTCGCGGCTGAGATCTCATAGATCTTAACCCCCTTCGGCTCGAATTCGTCCCGGATCCTCTGCACAGGATCCTCTGACTCCTCCCCGGTCTGCACCGCGTCCACTTTATTGGCGGCTATGATCTGAGGCTTGTTCTCCAGAGAGACATCATAGTTGGCAAGCTCCTCGTCAATCTTATAGATATCCTCGACCGGATCCCGGCCTTCCACGGAGGCCGCATCCACCACATGGACCAGGATCTTGCACCGCTCGATATGGCGAAGGAATTCATGGCCAAGGCCTGCGCCTTCGCTGGCGCCTTCGATCAGTCCGGGAATGTCCGCGACGATAAATCCCTGCTCATCGCCAAGATCCACGACGCCCAGGTTCGGCTCCAGCGTTGTGAAATGATAATTGGCGATCTTCGGGTTGGCATTGGAGATCCTCGAGAGCAGGGTGGACTTGCCCACATTCGGATAGCCGATCAGGCCCACATCCGCGATCACCTTCAGCTCCAGCTGGACTTCCAGCTCCCTGGCCTCCTGCCCCGGCTGGGCATAGGTCGGAGCCTGCATGGTGGAGGTGGCGTAATGCATGTTGCCGTTGCCGCCACGTCCGCCCTTCAGTATAACCTGGCGCATATTGTCTCCGGACATATCTGCGATTACTTCACCGGTACTGGCCAGCTTCACGACCGTGCCCTCGGGTACCTTCAGCGTAAGATCCTTGCCGTCACTGCCGTGCTGGCGTTTCTTTCTGCCCGCCTCGCCGTCTGTGGCAGAGAACTTCCTGTGATGTCTGTAAGCGATCAGCGTGGTAAGTCCCTTGTCCACTTCGAAGATCACGTCGCCGCCTCTTCCGCCGTCGCCGCCGTCCGGGCCGCCGTCGGGCACAAACTTCTCCCTTCGGAAGCTCACATGTCCGTCACCGCCCTTGCCCGATCTGATAATGATTTTTGCTCTGTCAGCAAACATAGTTCTCCTTCAATATGTGCAATTGCAATACGATTAGCAAAAAGGATGCGAATACCTGTAGTATCCGCACCCCTCTCAAAAAACAATGTTCAGGCTCACTCAGCCGCAGCCTCAGTCTCTTCCTTCACAATGATAGAGACCTGCTTGCGATACTTGCCAAGTCTGTGGAAATGAACAACTCCGTCTGCCTTTGCGTACAGAGTATCATCCTTGCCGAGGCCTACGTTCTCACCCGGATGGATATGAGTTCCGCGCTGTCTGTAAAGGATGTTGCCAGCCTTAACAAACTGTCCGTCCGCTCTCTTAGCGCCAAGTCTCTTGGACTCGGAATCACGGCCGTTCTTAGTGGAACCGACACCTTTCTTATGAGCGAAGAACTGAAGGTTCATGTTAAGCATAATAAATACCTCCCGTAATTCTATCTTTCGATGTGTCTGATCCGGAGATTCTCCGGATAACTGTCAGCCATCTGACTGATGCCAAGATGCAGCGTCTCCATGAGAAGCTGCGAGTCATGGTCCTCCTCGCAGGGAGCTGTCAGGATGACTTTCAGGAAACCGCCCTCTTCATCTGCCTCTTCTTCCTCAAAGGAAGCCCCCGCGAGAGCCTCCAGGGCATTGACAGTTGAGATACTCAGAGCCGAAACGGCGCTGCATACGATATCGTATCCGTACTCTCCTGCACCTGCGTGGCCTTCAAATTGAAACCCGCGGTATCTGCCATCTGTATTCAGAAAGAAATCAACTGTGATCATGCGGAATCCCCAAGGTTCCGTTTCAGGCGTTGATCTTCTCGATCTTAACCTGAGTGTACTGCTGTCTGTGGCCGTTCTTCTTGTGATATCCGGTCTTGCGCTTATACTTGTAAACGATGACCTTCTTCGCCTTACCGTTTGCCACGACCGAAGCTTCAACTGTTGCGGAAGCAACATCAGCGCCGGCCTTCAGACCATCATCGGTGCTCACTGCAAGAACAGAATCAAAGGTAACCTTCTCTCCTTCTTCCAGTCCGAGCTTCTCAACTCTGATCTCGTCGCCCTCAGCGACCTTGTACTGTTTACCACCTGTTGCGATAATAGCGTACATCTGGGTCTCCTCCCATTCTTAAAAAACTCGCCAGATCCGGCGGCATCCTGCATAATGGACGCACTTAGGCCTCTCTGTGCGGCATACCGGAGTACTATAGCATAAAGCGCAGACATTCGTCAACGGCTAATTTCAGTTAACGGCAGTTCAATTTTCTGCCTCGTCATCTCCACCAGTCCAAGCTTGGTCATGTCCACCACCTGGGTGCGGACCGGATCCTTCGAGGCCGCATGGCGCAGCTCCTCCATGACACGCTGGGAATTTGAAGCCTGCTTCAGATTGATGAAATCAATGAGAATGATCCCGGACAGATTGCGCAGCCGGATCTGGCGGCAGGCTTCTCTTGCCGCCTCCAGATTCACCTCCAGAAGGGCCTCTTCCTTGGTCTTGTGCTTATTGTTTTTTGCCCTTCCCGAGTTGACATCGATCACATGGAGCGCTTCCGTAGATTCGATCACAAGATCTGCACCGCTCCTGAGGTTTACCTTCTTCGAGACAGCCCTGTCCATCTCCCGCTCCAGGGAGAACAGCTTCTCCATGGATACCTGCGGATCCTCATACAGCCGAAGGGCCGGATAACCGGATCCCTTTTCCCCGGCAGGATCCGAGCGCATCGCCTGCAGGATCTGTCTGTAGATGCCCGGGTCATCGGTGATCACCGCTTCCACTTCTTCTGTGTGAAGGTTCGTGACCCTGTCCAGCCATCTGTGGGGCTGCTTCAGGAGATTCGTATAAGCGCTTCTGTATGGAGCCTTGAGCTTCAGATCCACCATGACAGATTCAAGGGCTGCAAGTTCATCCAGAACAGCCTTGGCACAGATCGTCTCTGCACCGTCCTCCTCCCCGGCGAGGGCCACGGAAGCGTTCGTCCTGAGCACAATGCCGCACCTTCCGATCCTTTTCTGGATCCGGGCAAACTCTTCCGAGGACAGCACCCTGTCCTTCAGCAGAGCTCTCTTCTCCTCCGGGATCCTGCGCGATACGCCCAGGCCGACTCCCCCGGATGTAAGTACGACATAGCGTCCGCGAAGCGTGATCTTCGTGGTCAGCGACACGTCCTTCTGGCCGAAGGCATCTTTGCTGATCTGAACGACCAGCTGGTCGCCCGGCTGGATCTGATCCTTCGGGCCTTTCAGGGTATAGATCGGCTCGGCGATCTCATCAAAGGGCAGATATCCGTTCATTCCCGGCAGGATTTCCACAAAGGCCGCATGGATATTCTCCGCAACCTTCTGGACCCGGCCGATATAGATATCCCCAAGCTTTGGCCCGTCTGCCGGACTGTCCGCATGGATCTCCACCGCATGCCCGGCCTCATCCAGCAGGAAGGAGTATATCTTCTCTTCTTTTTTCTGAACGATATATTTCATCATAGATCCTACAGACACATATCTATCAGGGGCACAAATTCATGCGCATCCGCACTGCCCCGGTCCGCGTAGACCTCATCCCGGTTGATGTGGAACATGAACTGTGTAAATGTCCTGCCTGCCGCATCCGCAAAGGCCTGCATTACCAGCTCAGGACGGATATTGTTTTCATTTCCCGCCGCAAGACCCAGGCGGATCACATCGCCTTCGGCGTCCCCGGCATCCTCCATCGCCGTGACCTCTGCTTTATAGATCAGCGGCCTTATATTGACTTCCTTCTCTGTCTTTTTGCCTTTCTTGATGACCAGGATCTCATCCTGCTCCAGAAATGAATAAAAGGCGCTCTTCCAGTCCGGATCCCACTCGCAGCCCTCTCGGAAACGGAGCGTGTAATCCGCCCTCGCCACCTGGTTCATGCCCTTGTCCGCTTTGGTGATGCCGATCTCACAGGCGTCGAGGAACCGGATTCCCTCCGGCACAGACAGGTTCAGCCGCTCCACGATCTCTTCTCCGGTCATGGGTGTATTGATATCAACATCCACATACTCTGAGTCGCTGGTCATTCCCACTCCGAGGGGAAATGCGTACGACATGGACATATGCGGGCTCATGCCTTCTGTGTAGGTTACGTCGATCCCTGCCCTTCTGCAGGCTTTCTGGAAATACCGCATCATGTCAAGATGACCGATGAATTTCATCAGACCCTGTTTGGAATAACGGATACGCATTCTCATATCAGTTCAATCGTCTCCTTCATGAATCAATAATGAATCGGTGCTCACAGGATTCATCATGATGATGTCGCAGCAGCATGGATCCCGGGAACAGGGTTGCAGTCCGGGGCAGGATAGATGTAAGGCAGCTGTGTTCCGGCCCTGGTCTGGAGGGATTCTCCCGTCTCGTTGAAACACACGCCGCCGTGGTACTTCGCGGCCCCGCATGCATTGCACTGTACGTGGCAGTTGGGCGTGATCTCTGCGCGCATGGCCTTGTGCCATTCACTCAGCAGATACTTCTTGGACACTCCCGCGTCAATGAAATCCCAGGGGAACAGTTCTTCTTCGGTTCTCCTGCGCTTCGTGTAGAAGTCGATCTCTATCCCGGTGTCCTCCATGGCTCTGACCCAGCGCTCCCAGTCCCAGTGCTCTGTCCAGGCATCAAAGAGAGACCCGGCCCTGTACGCGGCCTCTATGGTCCGGGCGATCCTGCGGTCGCCTCTGGCCAGCAGTCCTTCCAGGACCGTCACATAGGCTTCATGCCAGTTGTAGCGGATCGACTTGTGATTCAGGCTGCTCTTTACCTCCTGGTTGACGGTGTGCGCGAACTCCAGATACTCCTCGGGATCGAACATCGTTGCCCACTGGAACGGGGTAAATGGCTTCGGCACGAAGAAGGAGGTCGAGATGGTGATGGAACATTTTCCGATCCGCTTCTCCTTCGGCACGGTATCATAGTAGGTTTCCGCGATCTTCTCGGCCAGCTGGGCGATCGCCCTGCGGTCTTCTTCCATTTCCGTCGGCTGTCCGAGCATGAAATACAGCTTCACCTTGCTCCAGCCGCCGCGGAACGCATCCGCAGCCCCGCGCAGGATATCCTCTTCGGTAAGGCCCTTGTTGATCACATTGCGCATGCGCTGGGACCCGCCTTCCGGAGCAAAGGTAAGGGAACTCTTCTTGATGTCCTGCACCTTGCTCATGACGTCCAGCGAGAAGGCGTCGATCCGCAGCGAAGGCAGGGAGATATTGATGTTCTTCGGCCTTCCGTACTGCTCGATCAGATAGTTCACCAGTCCCGGAAGCTCGGGATAATCACTGGTCGAGAGTGAGCTCAGGGAGATCTCATCCTGTCCGCTCTGCTCCAGCAGTGTGGAGGCCTGCTTTTTCAGTGTCTCCAGGCTCTTGGTGCGGGTCGGACGGTAGATCATGCCGGCCTGGCAGAAGCGGCATCCCCGGATACACCCGCGCTGCACCTCGAGTACGACGCGGTCCTGCGTGATCTGCATGAACGGGACCAGCGGCTTCGTGATATAGGGGGCATCGTCCATATCCGTGACGACCTGTTTCCTGACCCGGGCCGGGATCCCTTCCTGGGAAGGCTCAAAGGACCGCAGTGTGCCGTCCTCATTGTAGGAAACATCGTAGAACATGGGACAGTATATCCCCGGAACGGCGGCGGCCTTTTTCAGGAATTCCCGCCTTGTCTCTCCGTTCTTTCTGCACTCCTTATACAGGTCCAGGAGCTGGTCATAGACCGTCTCCCCCTCCCCGATATAGTCCCCTCGCTCCCTGCACTCAGCAGCGTCTTCCGGGGCCGGATCATGCTTCATATCCCTTCCATCTCCGGGAGTGACCGACCTGATATGGAGTCTGTCTTCCGCCAGCAGAGGAATGCCGCTCAGATCGAGGATCTGAAGAATATTGGTATAGCACAGCTCGTACTGCAGCGTGATCCCCAGAAAATCCATAGCTAAAACCGGATCCTGCGATTCCAGGGCAAACAGCGGGATCTTCTTCTCCCGCATGATCTTGTCCAGGTCAACCCATGGAGAATAGACCCGCTCGCACCACACGTCCGGCCTTCTGTTAAACATCTCGTAGAGAATCTGGATGCCCAGATGGGACATACCGATCTCATAGACATCCGGAAAGCACATGGCAAACCGGATCTCAACCTCCCCGGGATCCTTCCTGACTGCATTCACTTCGTTTCCCAGGTATCGCTCCGGTTTACTGACCGAAAGCAGGATCTCCTCAGGCAATGCAAGTTTATAATTCATATATCTATCCTTGTCTGTCTTTGACGGTCCTTGACTATTCTTGTCTGTCTTTGACTGTCCTTGTCTTTCTTTGCTTGCTCAGGTCCCTTTGTGTGACTCTGTCGAAATACAGATCAAGTCTGCGTAAGGCAGACTTGATCGAAGCTGTATTACAATGTATCCTGAGTCCGGGGCCGGAACCTTGCGCCGGCCACGCAGGCAGCGCAGCCATAGTCGCCATAGCGCCGGCAGCTCACAGCCAGATCGTTATTTCTTCTTGGCTGCCTGCTTTCTCTTCAGCGCGGCGAGCTGCTGTGCGATCTTCTTGTTGGCTGCTTCTTTACTGTCTTTATTTTTCTTTCCAAGCTTTCCCATTGTTGCTTAACCTCCTGATTGTAGGTTATTCTATCACACACAGCTCTACTTAGAAACACAATAATTCATTTCTATTTTTCTGATTTCTGCAGCACTTCTTTTTCACTTTAATTTCATAAGGAGGAACTGATGATCCATCAATTGACAGAAGAACTACGCGCAATCGATCAGCAGATCAAAGATCTGAGGGCAGAAATATGTAAGGAAGACCGCCCGGGTCGGGCGGTCTTCCTGGTCTTCCTGCAGCTTAGCTTGTTTTTCAGTTTTGCCTTACACAATCTTTCCGAGTTTTCTGAGAATCTTCTCGGGGGTCATCGGCCAGTCTTCCAGCCACACGCCCACGGCGTCATGGATGGCGATTCCGATGGCAGGTGCAGCGCCGTTGCAGGCGATCTCGGAGATCGACTTGGCTCCGAACGGGCCGTCGGGGTCGTCTACGTCGATCAGGACGGACTTGAAGTCGTCCGGCTGCTCGTAGATCATCGGTACGCCGTAGTCGGTCATGTTGGCGTTGATGCAGTTTCCATCCTTATCCAGGATCATGCCTTCATAGAGGGTATGTCCGATGGACTTGAGGGCGGCTCCGTACATCTGGCACAGTGCCAGTTCCGGATTGATCGGCGTTCCTGCATCCTGAAGAGCGTAGAACTTCTGCACTTTGATCTCGCCGGTTCTGGTATTCACGGCCACCTGGGCGAAGTGCGCACCATAAGGTACCGAGGATGCTGTCGTGACAAAGTTTCCGTGATAGACCATCATGCCGCGGCCGGAGCCTGAGCATGCGGTATGGGACAGGTCTGCGTAGGTCAGGACCTTTCCTGTCTTCTTCGAATAGACCTCTCCCGGATAGCGAAGCTCCAGATCTTCCTTGTCTTCCTCCAGCTGGAGGGCCGCTTCCTTCAGGACTTCTTCCTTGAGGCCCTTCGACGCGACGACTGCGGCGTTGCCGGAGAAGAAGGTTCCGGAGGATGCATAGGATCCGGTGTCAAACGCGGCGGCATCTGTGTCGCCTGACAGCACGGTTACGTGCTCCATGGGCATGCACATGATCTCACTGACGATCTTCGCGCAGATAGTATCCAGTCCGGTTCCTATATCGGCGCATCCGCTGTTCAGGATGACCGTTCCGTCTGTCTCCATCTTTGCGATCGCTTCGGAGTGATCAAGACCCGGAAGGCCGGAGCCCTGCATGATCATGGCAAAGCCCTTGCCGATCTTCACATCCGGATCGCTGCTGACTTCCTTCACGCCCCATTTGATCATGTCGCATCCCTGAAGGACGGCGTCCCTCAGACCGCAGGATCCAACCGGTACGACATTTCCTTCACGGCCTTCGCCAAGACCCTTCAGGATATCGAGCATATAGCCGGTCTCCACATGATTCTTCAGGACCATGTCTTTGTAGTCACAGCCCAGCTTCTCTGCAAGCTCCGCCATGCACATCATGATGCCGAAGGTTCCCTTCGGGGTACCGTACCCCTGATAGGCTCCGGCTGGCGGTGAA
Source organism: uncultured Lachnospiraceae bacterium (assembly GCA_902765725.1). Lineage (GTDB taxonomy): Bacteria > Bacillota > Clostridia > Lachnospirales > Lachnospiraceae > Porcincola. Next base: position 117,398 of record CACXAT010000006.1, read on the forward strand.
TTGGTATAGAGAACCTTCAGGTCATATGCCATGTTCGCGCATTTGAACAGCGGCAGTGTCTTTGAACAGCTGTTCATCGGGACCGTCAGGCAGTGATTGCCGTAGGGGCCGGTATTGGCGCGCACTTCCATGAAGATGCCTGTGATCGTGCCATCCTTCATGCCACTCATCTTGACGCGGACTCTCATCGGATGACGGGTCGAGTTCGCGATGAACTCCTCCTCACGGGTATTTCTGTAGTAGACAGGACGACCGGTAATGAACGCAGCATAGCTGGTGACATCCTCTACGAGAATATCCTGCTTGGAGCCATAACCGCCGCCGACCCTGGTCTTGATGACATGGATCTTATTTTCTGGAAGTCCGGTCACCCAGCCTACGATCCTTCTCACATGGTACGGAACCTGTGTGGAAGCATAGACCGCAAGCCGTCCGCCCTCCATGCGGGCGAAGCATACATGGGGTTCAAGGGGCGTATGCTGGATCTGGCTCGTCTGATAGGTACGCTCGACAACCGCGTCCGCCTCCCCGAAGGCCTTCTCCACATCTCCGATCCCGCCGCGGTTTCCGGCAGCGACATTGTGATGGATATCCGCGCCCAGCGGGAACTGGTAGACGACCTTACCGTCGCGCCAGTCGCCTGCGTCCTTGTTGTACTCGTCAAGATCCGCCGGCGCGCCCGCACGGTATTCCACGATGCCGTTATGAACTCTCGGCGCGTCTTCGGCCATGGCCTCTTCCACGGTAAATACAGCCTTGAGCGGCTCATATTCCACCTTGATCAGAGACATGGCTTCCATGGCGGCTTCTTCGGTCTCGGCAACGATGCCTGCGACACGGTCTCCCACATGGCGGACCTTCCAGTTAAACAGTCTTCTGTCATGGGGCGAGGGTTCCGGATTGCCCTGTCCGGCCTGCATATAATAGATATCCGGGCAGTTCGCGGCCGTTATGATATGCACAACGCCGGGAACCTTCTCTGCCTCTGTGGTATCGATGGATTTGATGTACGCATGCGCATGAGGAGATCTGAGGATCTTCAGGATGCAGGAGTCCGCCGGGACGTAATCCTCAACGAATACACGATCTCCGCGCACCAGGGCGGGGCCATCCACCTTCTCGGCCGGTTTGCCGATGATATTCAGATGAGGCCGGAAGGAAGGCGCCGGCTGTGTGGAATAAGCGCCGCTGTCCATTCGCTCCACGGCAAGCTTCACAGCCAGATAATAATGCTCATAGCCTGCGTCGCGGATGAAGATGCCGGACATGGCCTCCTTGACAGCTTCCCTGTCCGGATGCGGATCATTCATGATCAGCCATGTAAGCAGGAGCGCCGCAGCGGGAGCATTGTAAGCGCTTCCGACGACACCGGCATCCACCATGGCCTGCTGTACGAGTGTCAGGCAGTCGCCCGCCTCTTTTCCGTTCAGGAGCAGCGCGCGGTCCACAACCGCCCTTCCCTCTTCGGGTGAGCAGCCTTCACCGAAGAAATCCTCGGTGAGATCCACGCCCTTCGCGGCAAGGATGCCAAGATCCCGCAGCCCGTCCGGGGTGATGATCTTCGCTCCCTGGGCCGCGGCCGCCGGGATCAGATCCGCATACACCGGCTCACCGTTGAGAAGAACGGTGTCAGAGCCGCAGAAACCTTCATTGTTATCAGAATCACGCACACCGTTGTATCCGTGGTCGGCAAGGATTTCCTGAAGACGCTTCGCCGGGTCTGTTTCATAACATCTCGGGATATGATTGATCGTAAGATTCAGCTTCATACCTGGTCTCCTCCTTCCCCGCTCAGCTTCTCGTACATGTCATCCAGCGTAGTGCCGGTAAGATAGCGCTTATATGCCTCTGATCCGAACATGTCGTCCTTCACGTCCGCCATCTTCCAGGAAACACCCCAGTTCGTAATATCGGGTGTGAAGATGCCGCTTCCCTTGATGGCAAGGCCGATCCGGAAAGCATCCTCCTTCTTCCCCATGGCGATGGTCAGATATGCATGGCTCTCCACCGTATTGGCGTATCTCTTTGACAGGACTTTCACCCCCGACGCCTCTGACGGAAGGATCACAGCAGTAATCAGCGCCTTCTTCAGAGAATCCCGTTTCTGACCGTACTCTTCAAGCGGCATCGTGCACCGGCCCGTCTCATCCGCCAGCTCTACCTGAGCACCGGCCGCAAGCAGAGTCGGTATCAGATAGGAATCACACCTCCAGGATGCGATATTGCCGCCAATCGTTGCCATATTCCTCTTCTGAAGAGATCCGCAGAAATGAAGCGCTTCCCTGAAATACTCCGGAATCCCGGGAGCCTTCAGTGCCCTGGTAAACGTCACCATCGATCCGATCCGGACATCTTCTCCTGATGCCTCTATACCGGTCAGTCCGGCAACGCCGCGCAGAAGGATAAAGGCAGATGCCTCTACCCGTGAATTGAGATGCTCTGTCTCCGTACCACCTGCAAAATAAGCGCAGCCATCCTTCATCATGGCAACTGCCTCATCGATGGACGCCGGAGAATAGAATTCACAGTTCATAAGATACTCCTCCTCTCTTTTATAGTTTTATTTATTATATTAACACGTTTAAATAAATTTTTGTCTGATAAATGAATGTTTTTTATGATTATTTCCAATAAATTTATTACAGAAACTGAGAGGATTGCTTCTGAGAGGAACCGAAGTGACCATTGTATGGAAAAAAGCCCGGATTACAGATATAAAAAACCGGTTCCCCTGCAGGAACCGGTTCTGAACGTCGGAGTGGTGAGATTCGAACTCACGGCTTCTTGACCCCCAGTCAAGCGCCCTGACCATGCTGGGCCACACCCCGATAGTTCTGCATTATATCAAATAGCAGAGAATTGTTCAACCCCGAAAATTGAATACCTCACTCCTATTCAATGCACAGTCACCATTTGCGGATGTTGGAGACAGGCTCCGAGGTCAGATCAACGCCAAGTCGTTTGAAGACATGTCTGTCAACCTCTGTCAGCATGACCGAAGTATGGACCTGGCAGCCGCGAAGCTTCGGGATCTGCTCCAGACTCTCCCTTGCCTTGAGATCTGATCTGGCCGCAAGGCACAGTGCGATCAGGACTTCATCCGTATGAAGGCGGGGATTCTTTCCGTGCAGGAATCTGACCTTCAGATCCTGGATGGGTACGATCTCCTCCGGAGAGATCAGCTTCGCACTGTGATCGACTCCCGCCAGATGCTTCAGAGCGTTCAGCAGAAGGGCTGCCGATGCGCCCAGGAAGTCAGAGGTCTTGGAGGTGATGATGGAACCGTCCGCCAGCTCGATCGCTGCGGCAGGAACTCCCGTATCCTCCGCTCTCGCCTTGGCGGCCACCGTGACCTTCCTGTCATCTGTACTGATCTTCGCCTGCTTCATCAGAAGGCGGATCTTATAGACCTCATCCTCGGAGGCTTCGTCATTTACGACCTTGCAGATCGTATCATAATATCTGCGGATGATCTCCTGCTTGGCGGCAGCGCACACGACCTCGTCGTCAGAGATGCACAGGCCGGCCATGTTGACGCCCATATCTGTCGGAGACTTGTAGATGCTCTCCCCGTAGATTCCTTCAAACATCGAAGCAAGAACCGGGAAGATCTCGATGTCCCGGTTGTAGTTGACCGTAGTCTTCCCGTAGGCTTCCAGATGGAAGGGATCGATCATATTGACATCATTGAGATCCGCCGTGGCAGCCTCATAGGCGAGATTGACCGGATGCTTCAGCGGTATGTTCCAGATCGGGAAGGTCTCAAACTTGGCATACCCTGCCTTGATCCCCCGCTTATTGTCGTGATACAGCTGTGACAGGCAGGTCGCCATCTTTCCGGAACCGGGTCCCGGAGCGGTCACGACCACGAGAGGCCGGGTCGTCTCGATATAATCATTTCTGCCAAAGCCGTCTTCAGACAGAATGTGCTCTACGTTGGAGGGATATCCTTCGATGATGTAGTGCAGATACACACGGAACCCCTTCTTCTCCAGCTTCTCCTTGAAGGATGCTGCCGCTTCCTGGCCCGTGTAATGTGTGATGACCACAGAGCTGACATACAGCCCTCTGTCCTCGAACTTGGAGGCAAGACGGAGCACATCCTCATCATAGGGGATGCCGATATCCCCGCGCATCTTGTTCTTGACGATGTCCGCGGCGCTGATGACCATGACCAGCTCGGCCATATCGCTCAGCTGCATCAGCATCTGAAGCTTGCTGTCCGGCTCAAATCCGGGTAAAACGCGGGACGCGTGAAGGTCGTCAAAAAGCTTGCCGCCAAACTCAAGGTACAGTTTGTCGCCAAACTGGCCCATGCGTTCCTTGATATGCTCAGACTGGATCTTAAGGTACTTATTGTTATCAAATCCGATTCTCATACTCAGCATTACCCCGATTGATTGCTCTGCTATGTGATGCTCATCCGCCGCGTGCCACAGACTCACAGCGGATCATATCCGGTCACTTCCACAGTGCCGGCGGATAGACCCCTCCTCTGACAAGATCATCTATACTCTTTCGTACGCCCTCGACGTCCTCCTGATAGGTGACGCCGAACCACTTATCCTCCGTAGGAAGGACGGTTACCTGTGCCCTGCCGGCAGCCAGAAGACCGCCGACGATCGTCGGAAGCAGGTATTCGGCTGTGTTCTCATCCGAAGATCCCATATGCTCTCTGAGAAACGCGGTGAATCCTTCATCCAGAACGTTCAGAAACTCACTGCCAAAGCCCCACATATTCATGGACACTGCCGTGTCCGGATCCAGGACCTGGACAGATCCGTCTTCGTGCATGATGCCCGAGCCATCCTTGTACCGGACGATATTCTTTGTCTCCCGGATCGCGGTCAGGTATCCCTGCTCACTTACACTGCACAGCCCCCTTGTCACGCCGCCGTTCTCAGACAGCGTATTGCGAAGGATAAAGCCTGCCATGCACATCTGAAGATGCGAAGGATCCTCACAGGCATGTTCACTGACAAGCCAGCTGTGAATCCGCTCAAAAGCCTGACGGCCGTAATAGTCATCTGCGTTGATAACACAGAAAGGCTCTTTTACAACATCCCTGCAGGCGAGGATCGCCTGCCCCGTACCCCAGGGTTTCTTTCTCCCGGCCGGAAGCACGAAGCCCTCCGGAAGATCATCCTTCTCCTGAAAGACATAGGATACCTCGGCATGCGCAGCAATCCTGCGGCCGATCACCTCGTCAAAATCTTTCTCAAGATCCTTCCGGATCACAAATACGATCCGGTCAAAACCGGCCTGCAGCGCATCATAGATCGAATAATCCATGATGATCTCTCCTGACGGGCCAAATGAAGTAAGCTGCTTGATTCCCTGTCCAAACCGGCTTCCGATCCCGGCAGCCATGATCACTAGACTTGTACGTTTTTCAGAATGCATCATTTTCACCCCACCTGTGCAAAGCTTTCTGTTGCAGATACGTTACAAGATACAGATTCAGTTTACTACATATTTGATACAAAAAAAAGAAGATCGACACGCCATCTGGTCTGACGATCCTCCTGGGAAGCCGGAAATGGGACTCGAACCCACGACCTACGCATTACGAATGCGTCGCTCTACCGACTGAGCTAATCCGGCACGTTTTTTCAAACAACGGTGTTATTATAACGGCTGCGCCTTCGTTTGGCAAGAGAAACTTTCAGTTTCACCATGAAGACAACAAAACACTTTACTGACCAATAAAACAGCCCTACGGCACTGGTGTACTGCCCCGGGCAGCAGATCAGATACGGAGGGCTGTGAGTTCCCATTTATTTATTGAATCTTGTCAGGTTATAGGACTGTACCATGGTCACGAGCATGCCGCCGTAATTCCCGGCCTGCGCATATCCGCTGTTTCCCACGATCGAGCAGGCTCTGTAGGAGTTCCTGACTCCGAACACATAGGGCAGATACTGCTTCATGAATTGAGTGTAGTGCTCCAGACTCTTTTCCCAGGAACTGTAATGCCTGTATCCGCTGCCGGCACGGATGCCGAACAGGTTGTTGTGATAGATATGTCTCCCGTGTCCTGTCTCAAGACACGCCTGAGCAGTTACCAGCGAGGCGAGGATATTGTTCCTGGCCTGGTTCTCTCTGGCCATCTCTCCGATCTTCTGTATAAACCCGCTCTTCTTGCCGGCATATTTGCATTTCTTAAATGAACCGTCACTGTTGAAGATGCAGGCAATGCCGTTCACCTTCATGGTGCGTCCCTTTACCATCGAGCAGATCTTGCCCTTCTTGCCCTTTTCCTGGAAATAGTACCATTTCTTGCGGATCTTCTTCCATCCTTTCACAAGCTGGTACTTCTGATTTCCCTTCATGATGCCGAAATAAGTGCGATCGCCGACGGTGATCCAGCCCGTTTGCCTCTTCCCGTTCTGGTAATAATACCAGATCCCCTTCTTCTTGACGAATCCTGTCTGACCGGAAGCACTCTCCGTGTCCTCCGATTCCGCAAAAGCGGTATGAGAGCCGGGATCTGCGGCAGGAGCAACTGTCAGCAATAGCAGGATTGCCGCAAGGAGCGCATATAGCATACTTCTGATCGATATACGGTAGCTGCTCAAACCATTTCCTCCTCAGAATGCGCAATATCAGATCGATAAAAGTGAATGTATCGACATTCTAAATGGAAAATGGCTTCCGGTCAAGTGTTTTGTAAATAAATTGTAATATTTAGTAATTATCCCACAATATTTTCTACAATTCCGTATTCTTCTTCCAGTTTCTTATTCAATTTTTCATCAATTGCCTGAGTCAGGTCTTTGATTCCGGCGCCCGCTCCGATCTGTCTGACCAGTTCAGGCCACTCTGCTTCCAGATCATCAAATAGCGGCATCGTCGGCACATAGTCTTTAAAAAACTCTGAGAAGGACCGGAACAGCTGCGCGTCCTCTCCCTCCGGGTAGATTCCTTCAACCCGCTGCCCTTTCACGCTGGTCCGCACCGGGAAACAGGAAGAAGCGGCGACCGCTTTGCGGTACTCCTCCGGATCCTCCGTGATAAAGCGGACAAAATCAAGGGAATCAGCGACTGCCTGCTCATCCTCTCCCTTCACAACGCCGAATCCACAGATGTCTCCCGACAGGACAGGAAGGTTCTTGGAATTGGGATACATCATGGGAAATACGGTAAAATCAGTGCTCTGAGCGTATTTCTGGTGTCTGTACCAGCTCCAGAAGAAGGTGACCGGCAGTTCGCCGCTCAGGAACTGAGCAAGCTCCTCCTCACTTCCGGCCTTCTTGTCAAATACAATGCCCTTGCCTTTGAGCTTTTTCAGGATCGCGAAGCTGTTTCGCACAGCCTTGCTGCTGACCGTATAGGAATTGCGCGTGTCACTGATCAGTGAACCGTTGGACAGATTGGTTATGAAGGACATGAAGTATCTCACGTCCCTGCCTGTCAGGCGGGGGATCCTGGCGACCGTAAGCTCACGGTCCTCATGCAGGAATATATAGTCGTGCAGCACCAGTACACAGTCAATGAAGCCGCTGTCCTTCCATGAATGAACATCCTCGTTCAGATACTGCAGCGTAGCTGTCTCGCTGAAGCTTTCATAATTGATGGCCATGGTATATACGTCCCTGAAGACAGGCATCTGATAATAGATTCCATCCCGGCTGACGCAGGCTTCTCTCACCTCAGGATCGATCTCCCGGAGCGTCTCTTCGTCCCACAGGCTGCCAAGATCCTCCATGTATCCGCTCCCGCCCCACGTGGTGACGATATCCTCCGGCGAGGAGATCACCAGATCAGGGGCATTCTCCGTTCCCAGGACACCCGTTATCTCATCAGTGCCGGTTTCCTCATCCAGGATCCTTACATTGACGCTGACAGAGGGATTCGCCTCTTCATAGTCCCTGGCAAGCGCGCTGACGGCTTCCTCTTCCTCATAGCCGCCCGCAGGGCAGACCCACAGATCCAGCGATCTGGGTGCGGCAGCCGTTTCAGCGCACAGAAAGAGGGCGAATGTGACTGCAGTCAATCCGCCCCTTGTTAAATACTTATTCAATTCAGTGATTCGTCCATTCATGATTCTCATCCCCCTTGCTCAGTGCTTAATTCTGCTTGATGCAGAGGTATTTTGTCAAGAATGAATTCTGTAATGTCTCAGGCTCCGATACACTTGATCAGATAATTATAGATCTTGGAATAGGTAGCCGCGGTATAGTGGACACCGTCAACCGTAGAGAACTTGCTGAATACCAGCTCATCATAGCTGTCGATGATGCCATATCCGTTCAGTCCGGCGACCATCGCCTTGTTAAATGCGAGAACACCTGAATTGCGGACAACAGACCAGGTCTTTGCCAGCTTGTTGTACACAGGATTGACAGTCATGAAATAAACCGTCGCGCCGTATCTGTTCAGAACCTTCCCAAGAGTGTTCATGTAGGAGATGTATCCGCTGACATTCCCGAGGTCATTTACACCCAGATTAAATACGACAGCCTTACCATTCAGCTTATCCTTATTGCCAAGCTTGACCAGCTTCTCGGTTGCAGTACTCTTCAGCCACGCAAGACCCTGACCGACTTCGCCGATATAAGTCATGCTTCCGCCGACAGCCGCCTTCATGCCTACGGTGCGGGAATCACCAACCATGATGATATCCTTGGGAGCATAGGACCCGGTTGCGGTCGTCTTCAGTCCGGCATACTGCACTGCAGTCAGTTCTTCCTCGTCCTCTGTCACAGTGGCAGCGGTCGCGGCAGAACCGGATGTCTTCTTCAGATTGCAGGTGACAGTCTGAATTTCAGTAGACTGGTTCTTTTTGCGCTTCTTGATGTTGACCTTAAACTTGTAGGTGACACCGTCGTAGCTGGTAGTTACGACAACGGTACCCTTCTTCTTAGCCTTGATGACGCCGGTCTTTCTGAAGACCTTCAGAGACTTGGCATTGCTGCCCTTCCACTTGAGCTCGGTGGGGTCGACTCCGTTCAGCTCCAGCTGAACCTTCTGTCCGACTCTCATCGTAACCTTCTTCGTCTTGGTCGCAGAAGCTGCATGTACTCTGCCGGGAAGCAACACTGCCGCAAGCAGGATAACCGCAATCAGCAGGATCAATCTGCTGCAGATGTTCTGTTTCTTAAGCTTTTCTGAAAACATAGCAATTTTCTCCTTACGCCGTTACTTTGGATTTTACACGAATGTAACATAATTGTAAAGTTTAAATTGCAGGTATTTTCGATATTTATCGATATTTTTATAAATCAGAGGGGTTTTACCCCCATATTCTGTTACATATTCTGATGAAAATGGAAAAAATCAGTAACATGTTTAAACATACTTTGTTAAATGTATGTCATTTTGCCTCATTTCGTGATCTCCCAGAAGGCTACCGCAGCTGCTGCAGCGACGTTCAGAGAGTCCACTCCATGGTACATGGGGATCAGTACTGCCGTGTCACACTGCAGGATCGTTTCCCTTTTCAGACCGTACCCTTCACTGCCAAGTACGATGGCAAGACGTTCCGCCTCCTTGAGGGACGGGTCCCTCACATCCAGACTGTCTTCCTCCAGTGCCATGGCAGCGATCCTGTAGCCCTCTCCCCGAAGCTGCTCTGTCCAGTCATCCTCCAGGAAAGCCCAGGGAATCTGGAAAACAGTCCCCATGCTCACCCTGATGCACCGCCTCTGCAGCGGGTCCGCGCAGTCGCCGGTCAGCAGTACGGCATCTATACCAAGAGCCGCGGCGCTTCGAAAGATCGCCCCTGCGTTGGTCGGATTGACCACCCCCTCCAGCACTGCGACGCGTCCGGTCCTGCCCTTCTCGCCGTTGATCCTCCGAATCAGCTGCAGGGCGTCTTCCCTGCTCTTTCTGCGCATCGAGCAGAGCATTCCATGGGTCATGGAAAACCCTGTGATCTGCTTCAGCACGTTCATGCTGCAGGAATAGACCGGCACCTGGGGATATTCCCGGAGTATCTCATCCGCCCTCTCTTCCATCGCCTCCACGCAGACCATGCAGACAGGCTCATATCCTGCCTCCAGAGCCCTTATGATCACGTTGGGGGTTTCCGCGATAAACAGGCCGGGGGACGGCTCATAATAGTGATACAGCTGCGGCTCTTTGAGTGCCGTGAAGACTTCAAGCTCCGGATGGCCGGGCTGTGTGATATGCAGTATCTGTCTCATGCTCTGAACTCCTGCCCCGATTATGTCAATGACTTCAATGTCTTCTGCAGCCTCTTCGCCGCGGGCGGTGATTGCGGTAGGACTGCGGCCTGAGGGGCGATGCCGCCTCTTTATAATCGCTTTTCACCACTTCGAAGCGCTCGGCCAGATAGTATCTTCCCTCATCCGAGATGATAAACCTGGGATCCAGCCTTACGGTATAGCGCAGATAGGGCTCATACCTGCAGTAATCCGGCGTTCTGTCCTTCTTCTTATAGCAATAGTAATCAATATAGGAGGCTTCATTTCCAAAGGACTGTTCAAGCCTGTGGGAGAACAGCTTCGAATAGTCTCCTGTCGGGAACCGCCCGGTATTGCGCTCCGTCTGTCCTGACAGGCTGACATAGATGTAGGCAAGAGGCCAGGAAGATGTATCTTCCTTGTACTCGGGATCCTCCCCGGGAGCAGTCTGCGGGACCTCCTCGGCCATGATCTGAGCGATGCGCTTCGTGATCGCCGGCTTGAGACGGATCACATACTCAGCCAGATCATCCCTGCGGATCTTATAGAAGAAGCTGGAGGCCAGATCCAGATCCCGGCACAGCTTCTCGCAGCTGCTCAGATGAGGCCGGTAGGCCATCATGGCCCTGATCATGTCGGGCTGCGGCAGCAGATCCTTCCATTCCCTGTCACTGGTGGGCCGAAGCATGGCCCCCAGCAGCTGTCTGAGAAAATCGATCTGTGTCCGGTCCCGAAGGTCCAGAGGCAGGGACGCGAGGGTGTATTCATCCGCCTTGCTGATCCTGCCGAATTCCTCCTCGATCAGCCGGCAGATCACAAGCTCCGTTGTCGTATCCGCCTTCACAAAGGGCTCTCCCGCCTCGCTGGAGGTCCAGGCCCTGTAGATCAGACTCAGCGGAAGATCCTTTGCAACGAGAAAGGACGGCAGCTCCAGGGGAGCCGTTGAGGAGGGCACGTCCTCCTGGCTGAGCTTTGACCGGATCTCTTCACGGTCACTGCTTCGCAGTGTGTTCACGTAGCCAACAGGGAACCTTCCGTATCTCCCGGCGCGGCCTGCCACCTGTTTGACCGTCTGGGAGTCCAGCTGGATCTCCCTGCGGTTTATGAACTTCGTGACATCCCGAAACACGATCCTCTCGATATTATAGTTCTGGCCGATGGCGATAGCGTCCGTCGCGACGAGGCAGTCTGTCTCCCCCGCCTCGAACTTTCTGGCCTCTTCCATCTTTACTTCATAGGGAAGCTTCCCGTATACGATGGACGGAGTCATTCCCTTCTCTTCCAGCCACTCCGCCATCTGATAGGCGCCAAGTCTGGAAAAGACGATATAGGCGTCATTCTTCCTCGGGCCTTCATACTCCTCTTCTTCGAACTTCAGCTCCGACGTCCTGTGATGCTCTATGACTTCCCAGGTATCGCCGCACAGCTCGATCAGGCGCTTTGTGATCTCTAGGCCGCTGAATGCGCAGCATACGCATACTGTCTTCGCATTTACCCCGAGAATGGCGTTGGTGTACAGGGATCCGTCTTCGCCCGAGATCAGCTGACATTCATCAATGACAGCGCAGTCATAGGGATGGCTGTAATCCAGCATGCCGATGGTCTCGGAGACGTGCTTTGCCCCGGGATCGATCTCCTTCTCCTCCCCTGTGGCAAATGAACAGGGGACGCCCAGTCTGCGTATCACGTCCCTGCCCTCGTAGGCAAGCATCCTCAGGGGGCACAGGTACACGCCCGAGGGAGCCTGGACAAGCATCCTCATGGAATCGTAAGTCTTGCCCGTGTTGGTCCCGCCCACATGGATGATAAAATGCCGCCTGATCTTCCTTGCCTCAGGAAACAGGTCCGGAATGTGCGCAGGGGCAGAGAAGCCGATCGAATCATACAGCTCCAGCATGTCTGTTACATCCGTCAGCAGAAATCTGGCAGCCGCAGCCCTCAGGATCCTGGTGGACCTTCCGATCTGGGAGACCAGATATCCGATGAGCAGGGTGCGCCCCAGTCCCCTCCGATCCGTGTGCATCCCGTAGATGTCGAAGTCATCCGGCCAGTAAAATCCGCCGTCCGCAGATCTGCCGCCCTGCCGTTTTCCGCCTCTCTTCCCCTGTGCCCGGTCGATTCCGGAGCCGCTCTCGAGGAAATAATAATTCCTGACTCTTCGCAGGATATCCCGCTCATTGTCATCCAGCACTCTGCGGTCCGTCTTCCTTCGGATATAGTGCAGCAGCGATTCATTGTCCTTCCCGTGCCGGACCTTCATGCCCAGTACACCGTTCAGAAGGGAATCCTCCTGCAGCTGATATTCGAATATCTTCCTCAGCGGTTCCTCAGAGGAAGCGGCGGCCAGGGACAGTCTGTCCCCCTGATACTCCATGCGGATATCATCCGAATAATTAATGATATCGATGATCCCCTCCAGGATCCGCTCCGCTTCCCTGTCAAGTTCCCGTCTCAGAGCATCCGGGATGATCTTCACCATCTGCTGACGGGTCAATACTGCATATTGTTCTCTCATAACTTAATCCTGATCAGTTCTGACTGAAAGAACCGGCCGCCTGCATCGCGGGCGGCCGGTTGCACTGATACACTCATTCTCAGTTGTCTTATGGATCCCTTATGAATAGAAGAAAAGCTTCTGAGCCTTTCTTGTCTGGGCAATAAACCAGATCAGTACAATGAAGAATAAGGCTGTCACTCCCAGATAGATGGATGCGGGAACCGGCTTCACATAATCCGAATACAGGCAGACACCGCCGGACAGGAAGGCTACGACAGCCAGCGCAAGCAGCTTGAAGCCGATAAACTTGCGGTAGCCGTCCAGATCCTTGCACTTTGTTCCCCAGCCCTGGCTCACCAGGACTCCTTCCTTGATCTCTCCCTTAAACATCAGCAGGTACCAGGAATAGACGATGTACAGACCTGCGGCGATGATCAGAAAATCCATTAATCCGAATATAGAATTGGTATCCATAGATGTACTCCCTACTATGTTGATTACATTTCACATCCACCACCGTCCTGTGAAGGATCGGAGCTGACCGGATATCCTCGATCGCCTGCGGGATCGCTGTCCCTGAGATCTCATGAAGCGCGTCGATCAGTTCAAAGTCCGTCTTCGACTGAAGCTCCGGACGGATCGCGCAGACCACAGTCCTTGCGAACTTATAGGGGCTTGCCGTGGAGGCAGTGACCATGGGCGTATGATCGCCGGTATCCGCCTGATATTTCCGGCAGACCCTGGACGCGACCGCCGTATGGGTATCGATCACATAACCATAGCTGTCATAAACCCGGAGGATCTCATCGGAGGTCTCGGACTGGGTCGCATAGTTGCCGTAGAAGTCCTTCAGTCCGGCCTTCATGGCATCCGTGATGCAGTAGACACCTGAGGAGCCCAGACTCTCCATCAGCTTCTTTGTCACCTGGGGATCCTCCCCCGCGATCTGATAGATCAGCCTCTCCAGATTGCTGGAGATGAGGATATCCATGGAGGGCGAGGACGTCAGCATGAAGCTGCGGTTGCGGTCATAGGCACCGGTTCTGAAGAAATCAACCAGCACCTTATTCTCATTGGATGCGCATACCAGCTTTCTGACCGGAAGGCCCATCTGCTTCGCATAATAAGCCGCAAGGATATTCCCGAAGTTTCCGGTCGGAACGGTGATGTTGATCTTCTCCCCGGCAGGGACCTTACCATCCTTCACCAGCTGTCCGTAGGCATAGAAATAATAGACGATCTGGGGCACCAGTCTTCCTATATTGATGGAGTTGGCACTGGAGAAGCGCTTTCCTGCCTGCGCCATGCGCTCCTTCATCTTCTCATCCGAGAAGATCTTCTTCACCGCCGACTGGGCATCGTCAAAATTGCCGTTGATGCCGACCACATGTACATTCGCGCCCTTCTGGGTCACCATCTGTCTCTCCTGGACAGAGCTGACGCCGCCCTTGGGGTAGAATACGATGATCCTGGTCCCCGGCACATCCGCAAATCCTGCCATTGCCGCCTTGCCCGTATCTCCGGAGGTCGCGGTAAGGATCACGATCTCGTCCGTGACGCCGTTCTTGGCTGCCGCGGTGGTCATCAGGTGCGGAAGGATGGAAAGTGCCATATCCTTGAAGGCGATCGTGGCGCCGTGGAACAGTTCCAGGTACCATACGCCGTCTGTTTCTCTCAGGCAGGTGATCTGGGGGATATCGAACTTGCTGTCATAGGCTCTGTCAATGCAGTTCCTCAGCTCCTCCTGGGTATAATCGGTCAGAAGCAGGCTCATGACCTGCAGCGCTGTTTCCTGATAGCTCTGAGCGGCCATCGCCGTCCAGTCCGGGGTAAAATGCGGTATCTTCTCGGGAACAAACAGCCCGCCGTCAGGTGCCAGTCCCTGCAGAACAGCCTGTGAAGCGGTCACTCTCAATTCGCTGCTGCGGGTACTCCTGTACATGATCTGCATAGTTTTAAAACTCCATTCTGTATGCTGCTATTATCTGCTATTGCATAATAATAATCTAAATCCAGTCTTCAGGCAAGCATGGAATCAGGCCCTGCAGGATATTCACTGCATAAAAAAGCAGGACCCGAAAGGGGTCCTGCCGGTGTATGCATTGCTTAGATTTTTACGCCTCATCCTTAAAACGGTAGAATTCATGGCCGCCATAGGAATAGAGGTATTCCAGCTGGTCATCGAACCATTCGACGTTGTCCTTGGCTGCGTACTCTCTTGCCAGGAAGAACAGCGCTCCCTCTGAGATATCCTCCTGCGTCAGGGCATTGTTTACTGCCTGCACAGTGGAATCCGTGATCTTCAGCGTCCCCATGCGTCCGTCCTGGGTCGGTGAGAACTGAGCCTCCCCGTACAGGCGCTGCCATACGACATCGTAGACCGTATCCGGGAAATGGGCATCCTTTGTTCTGTTCAGGACCACGCAGGCCACATACTGCTTGCTGCGTTCATCTCCTCCGGTACATTCCGCCTCGACGATCTGAAGAAGTGTCTGGTAATCGTTGTAGGACATGATCCGGTTTTCTTCCACCGTATTGATCGCCGTATATCCGATCACAGACGCGGCATTCACCGGATCCGCAGACAGACTGTGGGCAGGCTCTGCCGCCGCCACATTCCTCACTGCCCTGTCCAGATTCTCACGGCACAGGCCAAGAAGATCCAGACGCGATACCCCCTCGGACTGGACGGGCACGCCCGGCTCCGCCTCAGCGTACTCCGTTCCGGCTCCGGCCAGCGTGACTGTCATGTCCTCCAGGCCGGAGGACGGCGCGACCTGTCCCTGTACAGATGGAACCGCAAGAAACAGAACCGCACACAGCATGATGAGTGCCAGTGCAATATAGAATACCGATTGTTCAATTGTATCTCTGATGAAAAAGATCTTTCCGATCAGAGTCATCGACCACCGTTTTACCATATTTCCAAGCTCCTTACATCGATAAGTATAGATATCTTTCGGCGCTTTGTCAATATTTTTGTAACAATTTTGCAATATATACGTAATATTGTGGTCTTTTTACAGCATTTCTACAAGATATGGTGAAGGTTGAGAGGAAGACGAAACCGGCCTTGCCCGCCAGGGGGCAAGACCGGTCCAGGTCTGCAATGATTTATTTGATTCCTGCGGCTGCAGCCGCGTTATTGACAGCTGTGAGAAGCGCGTCGATGGAAGCACGGATGATATCGACGTCGACTCCCGCGCCCCAGTAGAGCTGACCGTCCGCGGGCCTGATGCCGACATAGGCGATCGCGCGCGAAGAGGAAGACATCTCCAGCGCATGCTCTTCGTATACTTCAAGCACATAGTCGAAGTTGTAGTGCTTCTTGAGGGCCTTTGATACAGCGTCCAGACGTCCGTTTCCATTCGCCATGACCTCTGAGGACTGGCCTTTGTACTGGGTCGTGACATAAGCGACAATTCCGTTTCTCTGGCGGAAATGAACTTCCGAGATGCTGAACGGACGGTTGACGTTTTCGTACTTGTCGATGAACAGATCGAAGATCTGCTCCGGCGTGAGCTCCTTGTGGGCATGATCGGATTCCGACTTGACCATGTAGCTGAAGCTCTCGCGCATCTTCTTCGGAAGCCTGAGGCCGAAGTTGTGCTCCAGGATGAAGCCGACGCCGCCCTTGCCGGACTGGCTGTTGATGCGGATGACGTCCGCGTCATAGCTGCGTCCGATATCCGTGGGATCGATCGGAATATAGGGAACAGTCCACTTGATGTCATCATGGCCCGCCCGGTACGCCATGCCCTTGGCGATGGCATCCTGGTGAGAACCTGAGAATGCCGCGAATACCAGTGCTCCGCCATAGGGCGTTCTCGGGTTGACATCCATTCCGGTGTACTCTTCGTACTTGTCAACGATCTCAAGCATATGGTCAAAGTGCAGCTGCGGATCCACACCCTGGCTGTACATATTCAGCGCCAGTGTTACCACGTCGACGTTTCCGGTACGCTCCCCGTTTCCGAAGATCGTTCCCTCGATACGGTCGGCGCCTGCCAGAAGTCCCATCTCCGCGTCGGCAACTCCAGTCCCGCGGTCATTGTGCGGGTGCAGCGACAGCACCACGTTCTCACGGTATTTAAGGTTGTCAGAGATGTATTCGATCTGATTGGCATATACATGAGGCATGGACAGCTGAACCGTGGAGGGAAGGTTGATGATCGCCTTCCTGTCAGCGGTCGGCTGCCAGACGTCCAGCACCGCGTTGCATACTTCAAGCGCATACTCCGGCTCTGTGCCGGTGAAGGACTCCGGACTGTACTCGAAACGGTACTTCTGCCCGGCTTCCTCGGTCAGCTGCTTCAGAAGCTGCGCTCCCTCGATGGCAATCTGCTTGATCTCTTCTTTTGATTTCTTGAAGACCTGCTCTCTCTGCGCCAGGGAAGTGGAGTTATATACATGAACGATCGCATTGCTGCAACCCTCGAGCGCTTCGAAGGTCCTGCGGATGATATGCTCTCTCGCCTGTGTCAGCACCTGAAGGGTTACGTCCTCAGGAACCAGATCGCGTTCGATCAGGGCGCGCAGGAATTCGAATTCGGTCTCGGATGCCGCAGGGAATCCTACCTCGATCTCTTTAAATCCAATCTTCACCAGAAGCTCAAAAAACTTAAGCTTTGTTTCCAGATCCATCGGAACGACCAGTGCCTGGTTGCCATCGCGAAGATCCACGGAACACCACACAGGCGCCTTCTGGACAGAATCCTTCTGTGCCCATTTCAGGCCTGTTTCAGGCGGATTGAAAAACTGCTTTTTATATTTGGTATGATTCATCATATTTACGGCTCCTTCTATAACGCTCCGTACTGTCAGACACAGAGATTATCCCCAGTATGGCGCGGAATGTCAATCCTTTTGCGATACCTTCAGGGTATCACTCGCGGTTTGCCAGTTCCTGGGCAATATCGTCCCAGGTAATGTCTCTTGCTGCCATAAGCACCATCATATGATACAGGAAATCCGCCATCTCGTATTTGATCTCTTCAGGGTTCGGATTCTTGGCGGCGATCACGATCTCCGTCGCCTCCTCTCCGCATTTTTTCAGGATCTTGTCTATTCCCTTGTCAAAGAGATAATTGGTGTAGGATCCTTCCTTGGGATGCGCCTTCCGGTCCTCTATGGTACCGTACACATCCTCAAATACCTTCATGGGATTTCTCTGAGGCGTATCCTTCTTCAGGACCGACCGGTAGAAGCAGCTGCGGTTACCAGTGTGGCACGCGGCACCGATCTGGGAGATCCTTGCCAGGAGTGTGTCATTGTCACAGTCCACTCTCATTTCCTTCAGATACTGGAAATGTCCCGACGTCAGTCCCTTCAGCCACAGCTCGCCCCGGGATCTGGACCAGTAGGTCATCCTGCCTGTCCGCACGGTATTCTCAAAGGCCTCACGGTTCATGTAGGCGACCATCAGCACTTCTTCATTGCGGTAATCCTGGACCACGACCGGCACAAGGCCGCTGCTGTCCTTCTTGAGATCGTCCCAGCTGACGGAGCAGGAATATGTATTCATATCCACTCCGAGCTCCTTCAGACAGACCTTATACTCCATCAGATCCGCTTCCGTATCCTGTGTCATCCGGCCGCCGATGCCTGCTGCCAGATCCTCTCTCAGGAGACTGGCGCAGGTCTGCGCATCCGGGCATTCCTCCGTCAGCCACAGCACAGTCTCCAGACTTCCTGCGCCCTGGTCAGACAGTTCCCGAAGCCGGTCATTGAAGCCTCGAAGCTCCGCACTCTGTACACTGTCCGCAAGCAGGATGACACAGTCCGCATACGCAGCGACCAGGCCAAGCTGCTCCTTCGACAGCTCAGGATCCTTTCCGGGGGCCATACACACCGCGATCTTCTCCCTGCCAAAGCGCTCGGACACTTCCCTGAGCATCTCCAGATTGGAGGGCTTCGAAGCGTTCAGTACCGCCTTCCTGCAGCCTGCGTACAGGATCTTCTTGACATCCTCGACACGCTTCACATTGCCAGCGCCCCACATGGGGATATCCGTGATCCTGGCCATCCTGCGCATCAGAGTCAGGGAATCGTCATGCTCCTCATCTCCCTCAGACTGGTCAAAGACCAGCAGGACATCCGCGCCGCGGTCAGAATACAGCTGCGCCAGCAGGGCCGCATCGCCGGAGGCGTATTCACTGCTGTCTGTAAGTGACGAAACTGCCCTCCCTCTGTTCAGAAAGACGGCAGATACAAGCTTTTTCTCCATAATCAACCTTCCTGTCAGATACTTCCCTTGGTGGAGAGTACATCCGTGATGCGGGGATCGCAGGCCACCGCCATATCCAGTGCCTTGCCGAAGGCCTTGAACATCGCCTCACACATATGATGGTCATTGCCGGGCGTGATCACCTTCAGGTGCAGGTTCATCATGGCGCTGTAGCTGACGGCATAGAAGAATTCCTTCACCATCTGAGTGGACATCTCCCCCATCTTCTCTCCCTGGAACTGTGCGTCCCAGGAAAAATAAGGCCTTCCGCACAGGTCGACGGCACACAGGACCAGGGCCTCATCCATGGGAAGAATGCGGCTTCCGTACCGCGCGATCCCCTTCTTGCTGCCAAGGGCTCTTGCGATCGCCTGTCCCAGCACGATCCCGGTATCCTCGATGGTATGGTGGTCATCCACCTGCAGATCTCCGTCCACCTTGACTGTCAGGTCGAAGAAACCATGTCTTGCGAATCCGTCCAGCATGTGGTCGAAAAACCCGATGCCGGTATCGATCTGTGTATTGCCCGAGCCGTCCAGATTGATCGAAAGCTCAATGCTGGTCTCGGATGTATACCGCTCAACTTCTCCTATCCTTGCCATAGATCACACCTCCGGGGGCAGTTCACCGCGGCAATTTACCGCGGCAGTTCACCGCATCTCATTTTCCGGGCATCATTCAAATCTCACTGCAACAGAATTGGCATGGGCCGTCAGCTCCTCCGCCTTCGCGAAGGTCTCGATATCTGTATGCACCGCCCTCAGGGCCTCTTCTGAATAATACACGATACTTGACTTCTTGACAAAATCATCCACCGACAGCGGACTGAAGAATCTTGCGGTCCCGTTGGTCGGAAGGATATGGTTGGGTCCTGCGAAATAATCTCCGAGAGGCTCGCTGGAATAGGGCCCCAGGAAGATCGCGCCCGCATTGTGCACTCTGGTCATCGCGTCAAAAGGGTTGGCCGTCACGATCTCCAGATGCTCCGGAGCGATCTGATCGACCGTCATGATCCCTTCCTCCAGCGAATCCACCAGGAGGATATAGCCATAATTGTCCAGGGACTTCCGAATGATCTCTGTCCTGGAGAGTACCTTCAGGAAGCCATTCACTTCCTCCTCGACCTCGCGGGCCAGCTTCTGGGAAGTCGTGACCAGGATCGCGGAGGCCAGCTCATCATGCTCTGCCTGGCTCAGCAGATCCGCGGCCACATAGCGCGCGTTGGCTGTCTCGTCGGCAAGGACAGTGATCTCACTGGGTCCGGCGATGGAATCGATTCCCACGAACCCGTAGACTGCCTTCTTCGCAAGGGCCACAAAGATGTTGCCCGGGCCTACGATCTTGTCCACCTTGGGGATGGTCCGGGTGCCGTGGGCAAGCGCCGCGATCGCCTGAGCCCCGCCGACCTTAAAGATCTGGTCAACTCCTGCCTCGTGAGCAGCGACCAGCGTATTGGGGCTCACCTTGCCGTCCCTGCAGGGGGTCGTCATGATGATCTGCGATACGCCGGCCACCTTAGCCGGCATGACATTCATCAGGACCGAGGACGGATAGACCGCCTTTCCTCCCGGAACATAGACGCCCGCCCTCTGCAGCGGAGTGATCTTCTGTCCCAGCATGATCCCGTTTTCCTGTGAATCAAACCAGGAGGAGCGCCTCTGCTTCTCATGGTAGCTCCTGATATTGACAAGAGCCTTCCGGATCACGTCAAGAAGAGCCGGATCCACTTCCCTGTATGCCTCCTCGATCTCCTGCTCCGTAACCTGTACCGTCTCCGGCGTAAGCTTAATATGGTCGAACTTTTCCGTGTATTCAAATAAAGCCTCGTCGCCTCTTTCCCTGACGTCATCCACGATCCGGGCGACGGTCCCTTCATATTCCCCGTACTGGTTCGGGCTTCTTCTGAGCAGTGTGCTCAGCAGGTCTTTTCTGGTTTCTTCCGTCAGCTTTACAATTCTCATTTGTTCAGTGCCTCATTCATGTCATTGAGCAGTTTGGTGATCCTGGCATTCTCCATCCGCATGCTTACGGGATTGACTACGACCCTGGCAGACAGCGGACATACCTCCTCCAGCACGGTCAGGCCGTTCTCCTTCAGAGTGGAGCCGGTCTCGACGATATCCACGATCACTTCGGCCAGTCCGACGATCGGTGCCAGCTCGATGGAACCGTTCAGCTTGATGATCTCAACCGTCTGATTCTTCTGATCGTTGAAATAATCTCTGGCGATCTTCGGATACTTGGTGGCGACCCGGATCTGCTCCTGGCCGTTGAGCAGCTTCTGCGCTTCCTTCGGCCCGGCCACACACATGCGGCATCTGCCGAAGCCCAGGTCCAGCACCTCGTAGATCTTGCGGCCTTCCTCCATGATCGTATCCTCTCCGACCACTCCGATATCCGCCGCGCCGTACTCGACATAGGTCGGCACGTCAGGACCTTTGGCGAGGAAAAACTTCAGTTTCAGATCTTCATTTACAAAGATCAGTTTTCGCGTGTCCGGATCGCGCATCTCTTCACAGAAGATGCCGATCTCTTCAAGAAGGGCCATGGTCTTTCTGGCCAGTCTCCCCTTTGTCAGGGCAAATGTAAGATATCTCATATCATTTTCCAATCTGTTATCCGTGACCGCCCGTCCCTGCTCCGGATTCATCCGTGTTTCTCCTGCAGATCCAGGATCTGTGCATATCCTGTCAGATCCTCCGGCAGAGTCTTTCCGTCTTTCAGGATCAGTTCGCAGCTCCTGCCCTCCTGCCGCATCGCGGCAGCCATCCGATGGGCTTCGTCGCGGCTGCTCTCTGTGTACAGGATCAGAGTCCTTCGCGTCTCGAGGGAGACACCGATCTTCTGTCTGCTGAGCGCATTCATCAGATTGCCCAGAACCACGACAAATCCGGCGGAAGGCGTCTCTTTTCCGAAATGTCCGAGCAGATTGTCATAGCGTCCGCCCTTGACCACTGCGTCTCCCGTTCCGTAGGTATATCCCCGGAATATGATCCCGGTATAGTACATATAGGTCGAGAGCATGCCGAAATCAAAGCTCACATGCTCCTCCATGCCGAAGATCCGAAGAAGCCTCAGGACCTCCTGCAGTCTCAGAACAGATTCCTTGGCCTTGAGCCCCTGCGTCATCTCATACGCCTTCTCCAGCATCTCCACCGATCCGTTCATGACCGGAAGGGATGTGAGGATCTTTGCGATCCGCTCATCGATGTGCCTGCTTGAGAGCAGCTTCTCGACGCCGAAGGTATTATGATTGTGGATCAGGATACGCAGATGCTCCACCGTTTCCTCATCGATCCCGGCTTCCTTCACCAGGCTCTCAAAGAAGGCCACATGACCGATACTGATCTGAAAATCCGACAGTCCTGACGTCAGGAGCATATCTGCCGCCATGGCGATGATCTCAGCGTCCGCGTCCGCAGATCCCTCTCCGATCAGCTCCGCGCCGATCTCCGTATTCTCCTTCAGACGCCCCCGGTGCTCCTGATGATTCACGAAGGTCCTTCCAAGATAGCTCAGACGCACCGGTCTGTCAGAGTCCATGAAATAGCGTCCGGCAGCCCTGGCAATGGAAGGTGTAAAGTCCGGCCGCAGAACCAGGGTATTCCCTTCGCGGTCGAAGAACTTGTACAGCTGCGCGGAAGGGATCGTTCCCACATCACTGCCGAATACGTCAAAGTACTCAAAGGTCGGTGTCTCGATGTCCCTGTAGCCGTAGTTCTTCAGCACCGTATGCAGCCTCTGCTCTATGATCTGCTTGCGCTCACATTCATCGCCGTAGATATCCCGGACTCCCTCGGGGGTATGAAGTAACTTCTGATTCATTTCAAACTCCGTCCCGTAAAACTGTAATTTAATACGGTAAAGTGATAACTTGCTAAACTTATGCTATATTATCCAAATCCCTCTGTCCTGTCAACCGCTCAGTCATCCGCCCAGCTGTGCTGAGCAAGGTCTGTCTGAAGGGCATCCAGATAAGGCAGAAGGATCCCGTGCCGGTTCGGCCAGATCCGGTAATCGGTATCGATCTCTTCAAAGGGAACGGACTTGCGCCCTCCCTCCTGCGCCCGGCTCCAGGCTCTGTCCAGATCCCTGAAGGGCATATAGTAAAATTCATCCCTGGATGAATAAAACAGCAGCAGAAAGGCGATCCCATTCTGCTCTTCAAAGTGCCTCATGAACTCCACCTGGTGCTCATGGACATTCTGCAGGCTGAAGGTGTCCGTCTTGGTCTCTTTTGCGTCGAAGCAGACCGGGATCCCCTGGACCGCCCCTATATAGTCCACCGTTGATTTGTGATCGAAATAAGCCAGCGTGATATGTCTTGACTCTCTGTCGATGTCGATGGGAGTGATCGGTGTGGGGATCTTCTGGATCAGAGCCAGCTTCTTCTCCCTGTACTGGTCATTTGTCCGGTTGATAAGATCCTCCAGGGTGCTTCCCCGAAGGCCTCTTGAATTCCATGTCGCCATATCAGATCAGATGCTCTCCTAGTAAGATATCCGAAAACAGCTTCGGCAGAGGGGCTGTAAACTGCCTGCCGGACAGGTCCTGCAGCGCGCCTTCCATCCGGGGAAACACCAGTCTTCCCGAGTGAAGGAACTGCCCCTTCAGGCCGTATTCTCGGCGAAAATAATCGTTGCGCCGGCTGCTTCCGTACTTGGGATCCCCCACCACCGGATGGCCGATGGACGCCAGATGCGCGCGGATCTGATGACTTCTTCCCGTGATCAGCTCCACCTCCAGCAGTGTCAGAGCATGACGGCTGTCCGAATCCTTCCTGTGCGCGACGGGTACATACCGGGTCCTGATCAGATGACCGTCTCCGCCCTCCTGGCTGATGGTCACCGTATTGTTCTTCTCATCCTTGGTGAGGAAGCCTTCGATCTGCGCCTCCCTGCTGAGGGTGCCGACCACAAGGGTCTGGTAATATTTATGGACTGTCCTGTCCCTGAACAGGGCGGACAGCTCTCTGAGTCCCGCGGAGGTCTTGCCGGCAGCCACGATCCCGCTGGTATTGCGGTCCAGACGGTTGCATACGGACGGTCGGAAGACCGACAGACTCTCCTGAGTGATGGCCGAAGATTCCAGCAGATAGCCGATGACATATTCATTCAGTGACACATCCGAGGGCGCAGCCTTCTGGGTCAGCATGCCCGCCGGTTTATTGACAAGCAGGATATTCTCATCCTCATAGAGGATATCAAGCCTTGTCACAGGATACTCGCTCACGGAGGTCTTTCCGGTGAATCTGGCAAGAGTCTCCTCCGCAAAAAACAGGCGGACCACATCTCCCGCCGCCAGTTTCTCTGTGCCGGAGGCCTTCCTGCCGTTCAGTGTGATATTCTTCTTGCGGAGCATCTTATAGATGAATCCGGAGGATGCCCCGGACAGATACCTCTGCAGTATCCGGTCCAGCCTCTGCCCATCCTCCAGTGCCGTTATGATGATCTCTTTCAATACAATCTCCTCTGTCAGATCGAGATAGCCTTGATAACGCGAAGCACTGCCTCGTCCCTGGTCTCGCCCTGATGCTGTTCATCCGGTACGTACCGAAGGCCCTCCCTGTATCTGTCCGGATCAGAAGCCAGCTGGGTGATGCGCTCCGTGTACTGATCAAACCTTCTGAAGATCTTAAGGGCCGGATTGCCCAGGCCGTTGCCATGGATGATCTTGCGGATATGGGTCTCCATGAACTCGAATCTTCCCTTCTCCGCGCTTGAATAGATCGCGATGCTGTTCCCGCAGACCACGACCGCGTCCAGGGACAGCCTTCCCTCATAGGCGGTAACACACAGCTCGTATCCGTGGGTCAGATCGCCCGCGATCTGTTCCGTCACCTCATACACCTTCCTGTCCACAGGCTTCTGCAGCAGGATCATAATCATGGAGGTCGCCCATTTCGCGGCAGGCAGCACGCCCAGGATCGCGACCAGAGTCAGCAGGTTTTTCCTGGACCCGGTCATGATCAGACCCGTAAAAAAGATCATAAGACAGATGCCGAACAGCAGCGCGACGATGGCGATCCTGCGCTTCTTCTCATAGGAATAATAACCGTAGTCCCCCTTGACAGGGTGCTTCTTCTTTTTATTGCCCGCACCGGATATACTCAATGCTTTGTCCCTCTTTTCTGTTCTTACATCTTACAGTATCTCAGTGAAATCCCTGATATAGTGATCCGATATCCGGATCAGCTCCTCTCTTCTCGGCAGCGCGTAGTCGTCTTCGACCGCGGTCACTTCCATGCCGGCTCTCTTCCCCGCAAGAGCTCCGTTCGGAATATCCTCAAACACGATGATGTCCTGAGGATCCATGTTCCATTCCCGGGCGACAGACAGATAGATGTCCGGAGAAGGCTTTCCTCTGGGGACGTCCTTCGCGGTGCGGACCGTGTCAAACAGTTCCTCCACGCCATTGACGGCAAGACACTCCCGCGTCAGCTCCACGGAATTACTGGTGGCGATCCCGATCTTCATCCCGCGCTCCTTCATCTGTCTAAGGAGCTCCCGGACGCCCTTCTTCAGGGGCACCCTGCTCCTGTAGAACTCGATCGCCATCTCGTTCCAGTCACTCTGCATCTTCTCGACGCTGTCTGTTATGCCGAAGGTCTGACGGAAATAAACCGCCGTCTCTGTCATGCTCATCCCTTCGATCTCTCTTTGCAGATTCTCCGGCATCTCTATGCCAAAACGTCCGAGATATTCCAGGTCTATATCCTTCCACATCCACATGGAGTCCATCAGTGTACCGTCCATGTCGAAGATGGCGCCTTTTTTATCCCTCCACATACCACATCCTCCGTCAGCCTTCCAGGATCGTCCATTCTTCAGATGTCAGTTCTCTCCAGCATCCGGGATCCAGCTCTGGATCCAGCATCAGAGTTCCCATGGCGATCCTCTTGAGAAAGCGGACCTCTCTGCCGCAGGCTGCGAACATGCGCTTGATCTGGTGGAAACGTCCTTCCGTAACCGAGACCGCGGCGCAGCATTCATTCTCCCCGCATCTGGCATAATCCGCAAGGGCGATGCTCTTCATGCAGAATTCCTTCATCTGGTCGGGAGTAACCATTCCTGAGGGAAGCGGAGTCTCCTCCCCGCTTATCCCTCCTCTTCGTACATGTTCTTCCAGAAAGTCCCCGTCCACCGACAGAAACATCAGCAGGGCGGGAAGCGCAGGCTTCTTGTCTCCTATGTCCAGACCCTCTCTGAACCTGGCCTGGAGCTGTTCATCCGGCCCGCCCGTGATAATGACAAAATAAGTTTTTGAAACATGCTTTGCGGGGGACAGCAGATTGTGGGACAGCATCCCGTCATTTGTAAGCAGCAGCAGGCCCTCAGTATCCTTGTCAAGCCGCCCGATGGGGAACAGCTTGTCTGCGTAGGGCACATCCACCAGGTCGATCACCGTCCTGTCCCTTGCGTCCTGGGTCGCGCTCAGGACACCGGCGCACTTATTCATCATCAGGCAGCGCCGGCCTGTCTGCCGGATCACCATGCCGTCTGCAGTCACGCAGTCCGTCTCCGGATCGATCTTTCTGTCCGGCTTCACATCTGAGGATCCGTTCACACAGATCCTTCCCGCCCGGATCATCTTCTTTACATCACTTCTGCTGAAAGAGGATTCCTCCGCCAGAAACTTATCCAGACGTACCATCCGCAGTGTCTCCTGTACATAAAAGCGGACACCTGTTTCCGATCAACAGATGCCCGCGCTTCTTCTGAATCTGATACGGAAGCTGACCGTGGAGGATTATTCCTCTTCAGCTCCCTGCTGCTCTTCCGCTGCCGGTGCCTCTTCCTCGGCAGCATCACCCTGCTTCGCATAGACTGCCGGAGCGACCTGCGGAGAGAGTTCCCTTCTGTTCTTGGTCACGATATCGTAGCAGCTCTGGATCGCATTGATGAAATTATTGTATCTGGTACCTGCAGAGTCAAGGGTGTGGCCCATGATCTTCTCCAGATTGTCCAGCATCTCGTCCGTATAGGCGATGGCGCTCATACGGATATTGTTGGAATCATTGGTGGCATTGTCCACAATCTCCTGGGCCTGCTGGTTGGTCTGCTCAATCAGCCGGTTAGACTGCTCAAGAGCCTTCTGCATGACCTCGCTCTCGCTCACGATCTTGTCAGCCTTCGCCTGCGCGTCAGCGATGATCTGGTCTGCCTTGGACTGCGCGTCAGCAAGGATGGCATCCTTATTGCTGATGATCTTCTGATAACGCTTGATCTCATCCGGAGTCTTCATACGAAGTTCACGGAGCATCTCCTCAAGCTCTTCCTTATTCACCACGATCTTTGTGGAAGAAAGCGCCTGGAACTTGCAGCCGTCAATGTATTCCTCGATTTCTTCAATGATCTGTTCAATTCTACTGGCCATAACTCATTCTCCTCGCTCTGCGTCCCGCCCCCGGACGCACTCCCTTATTAATCTGCAGCTCCCTTGCCTCATCAATGGTTACTGTATTTTTCCATCACAGCTTCGGCAACAAAATCAGGGACGAACTTCGATATATCTCCCCCATAAGAAGCAACTTCCCTGACAGTCGTGCTGTTAAGGTATGCGTATTTCAGATTTGTCGTCAGGAAGATCGTGTCAGTATCCGGAGACATGATCCGATTCGTCTGCGCCATCTGCAGCTCATACTCGAAATCCGTGATCGCGCGCAGCCCTCTGATGACAAACTCTGCATCCTTCAGTTTCAGAAAATCCACCAGCAGACCGTCAAAGGATTCAACCCTGATATTCGGGATATCTTTTGTTACAATCTGTAACATATTAACACGTTCCTGTACAGAAAACAACGGATTTTTTCCCTTGTTTATCAGCACTCCGACGATCAGTTCATCGACGATTTCCGCCGCTCTTTCGATGATATCAATATGCCCCAGAGTGACCGGATCAAAGCTGCCCGGATAGACTGCTCTTCTAATCATCAGCGGTTCCCTTCCTGATAAATACATGGCGGTTTGATCCATAATGCTTCTCTTTGATCATCGTATACCCATATTCATCCAGATAGGAGAAATCCGTATCGGCCGATGCCTCGATGATGATCAGCGTATTCGAATCCGCGATCGAATTGTGCCGCAGCGCCTCAAGCGCTCTCTGTTCCAGTCCATTGTCATAGGGAGGATCCATGAAGATCACGCCGAAGCTCTTCTCTCCGTCCATGGAAGTGATGATCCGGATCACGTCCCCCGCGATCACTCTCGCATTCTCCGTGAGATGCGTAAAATTCAGGTTCTGCCTGATCACCTGCAGCGCATTCCTGTCCTGCTCCACGAAGGCCGCGCACTGGGCGCCTCTGCTGAGCGCCTCGATCCCGATCGCGCCGGATCCTGCAAACAGATCGAGGAACCTGCAGCCCGGGACCTCAGCCGAGATCATGTTAAACAGAGTCTCCTTGATACGGTCCGTAGTCGGTCTTGTGCCGCTGCCTCTGACACTCTTCAGCGGAAGGCTTCTCGCAGTTCCCGCAATCACTCTCAATTCGTTTCCCTCCGCACGGCTTGCCTCCAGTCCAGACTGCCGCGTTCCATGCCAAGCACCATAGCCTCCGCCGTCGCGATATTAGTAGCGATGGGGATGTTGTATCTGTCACATTCCCTTGTGATCTCGATAATGTCCGGCTCATTCGGACTGGACATCAGCGGATTATAGAAATAGATGACAAGGTCCATATAATCACGCTGAATCAAATCAATAAACTGCTTCTCACCACCCACAGTCCCCGACAGGAACTTATGAACCTTCAGGTTCGTCGCCTGTTCGATCCTGCGGCCGGTCATCTCAGTTGCATACAGTTCATGCTTCGCAAGTATGTACTTATAAGCCACGCAGAAATTCTCGATCAGATCCTTTCTGCTTCCAGCAGCAATAAACCCTATATTCATGAGTCATTTCTCCGTTCTGTAAAACGCCCACGGTTGATATTATTTTAGCAAATGAGCCGGTACTTGAAAAGACCAAATAGAGGCCCTCAGGCCATTTATAGTTACAGTTTACAGGTCAGCCGGCATTGCTTCGAGTTTGTGGGCACAGTGAAAACACGTTGCCTTCCTTCGCTTTGCGGCGGTTGCATTGCAGCCGCTCCCAGCTCCTATAGATGCGTGGTCGCTTCCGCGGCTGCAGTCGGCTGCCTATGGTTTTCATCTGTGCCCACAGAACTCTGTGCAGATCATGCCGGCTGACTTGTAAATATTAACATGAATAATCCATGAAAAAGGGACTGTACACAGTCCCTCATTATACTCCACTATACTCCGGCCGGATCCATATCCGGTTATCGGAATTCATTTTACGGTAATGTCAAACTTGGCGGTACGCATCATATGCTCGACCTGTCTGGCGTCAGGAATCACAAGGCTGAAGGAGCTGGCCGCACCCGCGCACATGCCCGCCTTGAACGCGGTCTTCATATCTCCGTCAGATCCCAGATATCCGGCGATAAATCCGGCAACCATGGAATCTCCCGCGCCGACCGTGCTCACCACATCGCCCTTGATGGCGGCAGCGCTGTAGATCGTCCCGTCCTCGGCAACCAGCACGGCTCCGAGAGCTCCCATGCTGACCAGGACATTGCGGGCGCCCATCTCCTGAAGCTTATGCGCGTAGGGAACTGCCTCCTCCCGGGTGTTGATCTGAACGCCGAAGATCTCTCCCAGTTCATCGCGGTTTGGCTTGATCAGCCAGGGATGATACTGCAGCGTGTCGGTCAGAAGTTCCCTCTCCGCGTCGACTACAACATTCAGGCTGCGGCCCTCCAGAAACTGCAGGACCTGCTTGTACATATCAGAAGGAAGTGTATCCGGAATATGTCCCGCAAGGACCAGGTAATCTCCGTCTACCAGACACCTGAGCCTGGCGTAAAGAATACCGAGATCCTCATCCGTGATCTCCGGTCCCTGACCGTTGATCGCAGTCTCTTCCTTCGAGATGATCTTCATGTTGATACGGCTCATGCCCTTCTCAACATTGATGAAATTATTCCGCACGCCGATCCCGTGCAGGAGCCTCTTGATCTCTGCACCGGTGAATCCGGCTATAAAGCCGAGTGCCGTATTCTCGTAACCGAAATTCTTCAGTGCGATGGAAACATTGACTCCCTTGCCTCCGGGATATACCTTTTCGGAGCTGGTCCTGTTGATGGCTCCCTGCTGAAAATTATCGACCTCAACAACATAGTCCAGAGTCGGACTGAACGTAACTGTGTAGATCAAAACCCTTTCCTCCTGGCTGTTTGATTCCTTTTCGGAAAACATGCATAACTATAGATTACATGCATGATCTTTGTCAAGGGCGCCTCATTCCTTCGCTTTTCTGGTGTAGGTCAGAAAATGAAACGTCAGATCGAAGTAGGTCTGTTCCTCGCTGCAGGATGTGATCTCCCATTCCCCGTCGGCATCCAGATCCGGAAAAAAGGAATCCGCCTCATACACATGATCGATCTTCGTAATGTACGCGGTATCACAGTAGGGAAGGAACTGATCATAGACGCTGGAGCCTCCGATGCAGAAGACATTGCCCGATTCCTCCTCCTTCACCAGATCCAGCGCCTCGCGGACACTGTGTACAATCTCGGCCCCCGGCACCGTATAGCCTGGATCAGAGGTGAGCACTATATTCCTGCGGTTCCTGAGGGGCTTGGATCCGGGAAAGCTCTCCAGGGTCTTTCTGCCCATAATGATCGTGCAGCCATCGGTCATCTCCCGGAAGAACTTCATGTCCGACGGGATCGACACGAGCAGCTGGTTATTTTTCCCGATTCCCCAATGCGCGTCTGCCGCGGCGATGATCTTCATAGCTTTTCCCTCCTGTCATACCGCGACCGGAATGTTGCGGATCTGTTCATGAGTCTCATAGTTCTCATAGTGAAGATGGTCTGTCGTAAATGAATAAAAATCCGTTATATCATTGTCCAGCCACACCTTCGGCGCAGGCAGCGGCTCCCTGGTGATCAGCTCCTTCACGAGAGGGATATGGCGGTCATAGATATGCGCGTCCGCGATCATGTGGACCAGTTCCCCCGGCACCATGCCGCTGACCTGGGCGATCATCATCAGAAGGACCGCGTACTGGGCGACATTCCAGTTATTTGCCGTCAGAACGTCATTGGACCTCTGGTTCAAGACCGCGTTGAGCACCAGTCTCTCCCCGTTCTCATCCGCCTCCGGCATCCGGTCCAGTGCCGCGGGGCTGTCAGGCGCGCACTGCACCTTCTCCCGGGTGACATTGAAGGTCATGCTGTACGCGCAGGGATACAGGTTCATCTCATGAAGATCCTGGTGCACATACAGATTGGTCATGATGCGCCGGCTGTAGGGATTGTTCTTCAGATCATAGAGAACACGGTCGATCTGGTCGAACTCGCCCTCCCGGTAGATATGCTTAACACCCATCTGGTATCCGTAGGCCTTGCCGATGCTGCCGTCCGCATCCGCCCACTCATCCCAGATATGCGGCTTCAGGTCGTGAATGTTGTTGGACTTGCGCTGCCAGATCCACAGGATCTCATCCATCGCGCTCTTCAGAGCGGTCTTCCTGAGGGTGAGCGCCGGAAACTCTTTCCGCAGATCATAGCGGTTGCAGATCCCAAAACGCTTTACGGTATAGGCGCTGGTTCCATCCTCCCAGTGGGGGCGCACCTTCTGCCCCTCCGTGCTGGTTCCGTTTTCAAGGATATCCCTGCACATATCGATAAATACACGGTCCGCGTAACTCATTTCCACACTCCTTCTTTAAGGCCGTCTCACGCAAGAAGCCTTGCGATTGCTGACTCCTCAGCAAATCCCGCCGCATTGAACAGGAAGAGCACATCTGTATAATCTTTGCTCTCCATCAGCTGTGCGATACTGTCATTATAGTATCTTGGATCCAGCATATCCACCTCGTCAAAATATCCGTAGGTAAACGGAGCGAAGCAGTGCGCGTAGGAATCCTTGATGATCAGCAGCCGGCGGCCTGTAGCCGCGTCCGGCATCTTCGCCTCCACCAGACCGTAGTTGCCGCCGTAAAAATCCGCGTACTTGTCCTTTGTATCCAGGCAGCTGTCGCGATAGATGGAGTTGCGGATATCATCCGACTGATTGTAGATCAGGTAACAATCAAAGGGCACTGCCGGGTCAAAGCGCTCGATGCTGTCCGGCTCTCCCTGTATTCCCAGCCTGGAGGCGATGGTTCCCTCAAATGAATCCGTCACCTGCGTGACCTGATACTGCTCCTCAGAACTCACCCCGATCTGCTTCTGCTCCAGCCATTTTCTGAAGACCAGATAAGCGGAGCCTGTCTTCCAGTGATGGTCGGTCCTGTAATAGAGCTGGTCATAGACCGGATCCGTCCCGCCCCGGGCATGCTGCTCCTTCAGCACCTGGGAAGCATCCACCCACACGCCTTCCGGAAGGCTTGCCTGCACGTTCTGGAGATACTCCTCTTCATTGTACGGGTCAGCGAAGGCGGGAAGCTTGTCGCTGAGCACATCCACCGCGTTGGGCACCAGGATGCAGGACAGATGCTGCGCGTCATATTTCTCGCTCATCATCTGCATGAAGCCGGCAAGGCGCTGTATATTCTGGCCGGCCGTCCCGGAAGTAAAGGCCCCTGTGTGCTTTTCGATCAGATACCCGTCCTTCCCGAAATAGACGTCGTTGGTCTCCTGCTTAAGCGCGGCTCTCTCGGCCGCGGTCTTCAGAGTGATCCAGCTGTCCCGGAGGATGAACTGGTCAGATAGATACTCTTCATAGTCATCCGCGAACTCTCCCGCCAGCAGGCTGTCCCAGGTAAGCTCCGGGCGCTGCTGCAGGACGCGGTTCTCTGTCTCGCTTCGCTCCTTCTGCGGCCGTATGAGGGTCGCCACGGTAAATCCGAAGATCAGCAGCAGGAATATCGTATTTACATATACCGATTGATGTTTATTCATAACTCAGAACCTGAAATAAAGGAACGGATTGTAGGAAGCACTCACGAGGTATGCGACGCTGAGCGTGAATACGATCACCGTAAATGCGCCGCGCAGGACTACCGTGGCCGTGTTGGAGCTTCGCACCTTCGCAAGGATCCCTGAGGCAGCCTTCCTGGGAAGCTCGGTGCTTCCGAGGATCAGAATGACCAGCAGCACCGCATTGGAATAGAGCTGATAGACAGATCCCCTGTCCATAAAGCAGCCCCCGCCGCCGAACATGGCAGCCAGATATCCGATGCCGCCCGAGATCTCATTGTAGGAGAACAGGTACCATCCGATCATGACCACGATCATGCAGTACACATGGCGGAGCACCGCCGGCAGTCTCTCCAGGGCCTTCCCGTATACCAGCTTCTCGAGCATAAGAAGGATCCCATAGTAAACGCCCCACAGCATGAAGTTCCAGTCCGCTCCGTGCCAGATGCCGGTCAGGAGCCATACGATCATGGTATTGCGCACCAGGCCCAGTCTCCCCACCCGGTTTCCGCCAAGGGGAATGTACACATACTCCCTGAACCAGGTTCCCAGCGAGATATGCCATCTCCTCCAGAACTCCGTGGCGCTCTTGGACAGATAGGGATGGTCGAAATTCTCCAGGAATCTGAATCCGAACATATGCCCCAGTCCGATGGCCATATCCGAGTAGCCGGAGAAATCAAAATAGATCTGGAAGGTGTAGGCTGCGATCCCGATCCAGGCGGTCACCACCGGAAGATTCCCCGTGTCCATGACACGGATAGAGTCCCACAGAACGCCGGCATTATTGGCAAGAAGCACCTTTTTGCCAAGGCCGGTCATAAAGCGCATGACGCCGTCGGCAAACTCCTCCGAGCTCTCCTGCCTCATTCTCAGCTGCCTGTCGATGGTCTTATACTGGACGATCGGGCCTGCGATCAGCTGCGGGAACATGGTGACATAGGCACCGTAGGAGATGATATTGGTCTGCACCCGGGCACTGCCCCTGTACACATCGATGATATAGGAGATCGTCTGGAAGGTATAGAAGCTGATGCCGATGGGAAGCGCAAGCCGAAGCAGCGGAATGTCACTTCGGGTCACATCATTGATGGTCCTGAGCACAAAATCCGCGTACTTGAAGAACCCCAGAAGGGACAGGCCTGCAGCGACAGACACCCCCAGCGCGATCTTAGCGCCGCGCTCATTGCCCGCGCGCAAAAAACGGTCGACCGCAAGACCTCCCGTCCAGGAAATCAGGATCGACACGATCATCAGAATTACATATACAGGCTCGCCCCAGGCATAGAACACCAGGCTGACCAGAAGAAGTACAAGATTTCTCAGCTTCTTCGGGCATGCATAGTACAGGATCAGTACCAGCGGAAGAAACCGGAACAGGAACAGCAGGCTGCTGAATATCATGGAAACACCAGTCCTTTGATGACGGAAAAATCCCTTTTACTTTCAACTGGCTTATTATATAATAACAAGGAAATGTGTTCAAGTTCAGTGAAGGAAGATTGAAAGCACAATGACAGATGAAAGAAGCGGGCTGAATCAGCCCGAAGAAATCATAGCAGAGACTGCAGATGCAAAGACTTCCCGCACAGGGAAGAGAAAGACAGCCAGAAAAGGTTCAAGAGGCCGCAGAGCGGATTCAGGACGCTTCATGATCCTGCAGCTCATGGCGCTTGTATGCCTGGTACTGGTCGTTTTCGAAGGGAAGGTCATGTACACTCTCTTCACCCACAAGGTGGGCAACCACATAGAAGTCATGTCCTCCAGGGATGAAGCCGCAGGCGGCGAGGATTCCGTGGAGAGTACGGAGAGTCAGGAGGACTCTTCCGGCGGTACCTCTTCGGGAGTCTCTGCTCTCGGACTTGCCGGGGCCGGCAGCGGAGGAAGCGGCGCCCAGCAGGACAGCTCCCAGACCGTCTCTGACAATCCGGAAGCAATCAACAGCCCGGCTGTTGTCCCGCTCCAGAGCACCGCGGTAGATGACTCCTACTTCTCGAATTCCGTATTCATCGGCGATTCCCGTATGGAAGGCTTCCGCAACTCCTCCGGCATCACGCAGGGTACATTCCTCACCGGTGTCGGACTGAGTACCAGCGACATGGCTGAACCGATTATCGCCACCGCGGACGGCAACATCTCTGTATATCAGGGACTGAGCGGCCGCCAGTATGACCGGATCTATCTCATGCTCGGCGCCAATGACCTGGGATACTATCCCTGGGAGAACTTCCTGCCGACCTTTGAGAGTGTGCTCAAGCAGTTCCACGAGCTCCAGCCCAACGCGATCATCTATGTATGCTCTGTCATCTACGTGGATGAATCCAAGGTGGCCGCCGGCTTCGAATACGACAACAACGATAACGTCAGGACGATCAACGGTTATATCCTCCAGGCCTGCGAGGAGCTGTGGTACAGCTATTACATGAACCTGAACGAGATCTTCTCCAACGGGTACGGCGGCCTCCTCTCAGACGCTTCCTCAGATGGTATCCATCTGTACGCACCCTACCTGGAGAACATGCTCAAATATCTCAAGAACCATTATGTGAGCGACGAGGACTTCGCAGCCGCCACGGCCGCGCATCCCGAAGATATCGCCAACGCCTCCCCGGCTCAGAGCGATACCGAATCTGACAGCTCCTCTGTCAGTATCGATACGGATCTGTCCGGCGGGCTGGTTGACGTAGGAGCCAACTGACATCCTGTAAGACATCAAAAAGGACCGATACGAATCGTACCGGTCCTTTTTTCATACTCATTTACATCGCCAGTCCTGCGCTCCTGTTCAGCAGCAGGATCCGAGGATCTGAATATCAGAATCCTGCGTCCTTCAGGATGCTCTCAGCCTTGTCATAATCATCGCAGACAACCATGACCGCGTATTTGCCGGACGTCCTGACGATCGCCTTGTCTAGCTTGCCCGCCTCGTCCGCATTGTAGGATGCGAACAGCTCGGACTGGTTGCTGACTCTCGTCTTGAGCAGCTCCAGGACATCCTTAGCGGTGTTCTCGTCCTTGCATTCCACGACGACGATCTCATCCGCCGTTGCATTGCCGCTCATATAGACCTTGCTGTTTGTGACCTGTCCCTCTTCGAAGAAGTAGATGCTTGAGAGCATCTCGCTCTTGGTCTCTGTCAGTGTATCCGTCGTGATGACAGAACTGTTCAGTTCATCGGCAAGCTTGGCCACATCGACGCTCTTGGCCGAAGATCCGCCGCCACTGCACGCGGTAAGAGTCAGAGCCGCAGCTGCAGCAAATGCAATCAGCTTTCTGGTAAATTTCATAATATCATCTCCCCTGTAAAATCATGTTCCGGGCATATATCTGTTTTGCCCCGTGCGACCACGCCATAATAGCAGAACCTCTCACAAAATGCAATCACCCGCACAGTCTTACGATTGCATCCGCAAAGATCTTGGCGCTCTTATAGAGAATGCTCAGCTTCATGAACTCATCGTCCCCGTGCATGCGGTTGTCCACATCCGGCTCCGCGCATCCGAAGGCCACGCCCCTCTTCAGATGATGTACATAGGTTCCTCCGCCGATCGCGATCGGCTCGCCCTTTGTGCCAAAGTACAGCTCGTAGGATTCCAGAAGCTTTCTGACCAGTTCGCTGTCAGCCGGAACACAGTGAGCCTCGCTCATGGCTTCTTCCTTCATGCAGATTCCGGCCTCTGCCAGCTGACTTCTGATCTTCTCAGTCAGATTCTGGTCATTGGCGCAGATCGGAGCCCTGCAGTCATAGCAGCCTCTGAGTTCATAGGCACTCTCATCATCCTTCACATCATAATGAAGAACGTCCAGGGACATGGTCAGTTCCCCGCTCTCCTCATCCTTGTAGTCCACCTTGAGGGCGCTTCCGTTATAATCTCCGTGCGGCCACAGGGCTGCAGTGCACAGAAGCTTCTCTTCGCCGGCGCGCTTTGCAAGAGGGAGCTTCTTCAGCAGCTCCAGAGCCCCTGTCAGAGCATTCAGGCCGTTCTGCGGAGTCGAGGCATGTCCGGTATTGCCGCGCACCTCGACCGCATACTGTCCGTCCCCGAAGCCCCAGGTGATCTCGCAGCCTGTCAGAGCACGGATCTCTTCCGCAGCCGCCTCAAGCACCTCGGTGCTTCCTCCGGCAAGGGTGACGCCGGCTCTTCCGGGAATCACATTCTCCTTGTCGCCTGCATGCAATGCGAGGACGCGGAAGACATCTGTGTCCTCGATCTCCTCAGCGGATGCCTGATCGCCCTGCGCCGTGAACTCACTGGCAAGACGGCCCTTCTCGATATTGATCAGCGGAAAATCCGCATCCGGAGTGAAGGTGTACTCCGCTTCTTCCTCGATCCCGTAATAATACTCAAGATCTCCGGACCCGCACTCTTCATCCGATCCGCAGATCAGACGGACCGAATTCGCAAGTTCGATCCCCGTTTCACGGATCGCCCTGAGGGCGTACAGCGCCGCGATGGCCGGTCCCTTGTCATCACTGGAGCCTCTACCGTAGATCAGGTCGCCCTCGATATACGGCTCAAAGGGCTGTGTCTTCGTCCAGGTATCCGAGACGGGGACAACATCCAGATGAGCGAGGATGTCCAGGGTCTTTTTCTTCTCAGGGGCAAGATCGCCCGTCACACAGTGATTGGCATAATTGCTGGTCTTGAGGCCATATTCCTTCATCAGGCCCTCCATCGCTTCCAGGGCCCTTGCAGCTTCCGGTCCGTAGGGCATGCCCTCTTCAGCATCCCCTCTCACGGACGGGATCCTCATAAGCATGCACAGATCCCGTACCATCTCATCCTTGTGGGAATCGATCCATTCGTCAATCTGCTGTTTATACCGGGGTTCACTCATGTCTGTTCTCTCCTGTCTGTTTTATATTCTGTCTGATCGTTTTCTGTCTGATCTGTATCAGTCTGATCTGTATCAGTCTGCTCTTTATCTGTCAAACGCAAACGTATTGGCAAGTACATCCCATTTCGTATCCTTCTCGGACAGATTCAGCGGCGTACCGTCCAGAAGATGATAATCCCCTGCGCAGGCATTGCCCTGATAGGTTCCCACCAGCTGAGGCCACTCGATCCCGATCGCCGGGTCATTCCACGCAAGTCCGCCCTCATCGCCCGGATGGTAGAAATCGGTGAACTTGTAGCAGAACTCGGCAATGTCAGACAGGACCAGGAAGCCATGGGCAAAGCCTTCGGAGATATAGAACTGCTTGTGATTCTCCTCTGACAGCTCGACGCCGTACCACTGGCCGTAGGTACTGCTTCCCTTCCGAAGATCGACCGCAACGTCAAACACGCTGCCGCGGATCGCACGGACCAGCTTCCCCTGGGGATGCTCTTTCTGGAAATGAAGTCCGCGCAGCACGCCCTTCACGGAGGAGGACTGATTATCCTGAACAAAGATCATGTCCAGTCCGGCCTCTCTCATGTCATTCAGATTATATGTCTCTGTAAAATACCCTCGCTTGTCACCGTGAACGGTCGGTTCGATCACATACAGTCCTTCGATCGGTGCCGGTGTCACTTTAATCTGTCCCATCTGTCAAGTATTCTCCTTCATATTGATTCGTCAGCAGCCGATCTCCTTCAGATAGCGGGCCAGGGCATCCTTCCAGTCTGGAAGCATCCTGAAGCCCTCCCGCTCAAGTTTCGACTTGTCCAGCCTGCTGTTGTAGGGCCGCACTGCTTTGGACAGTCCGTATTGCTGCGTAGTGACCGGGATCAGTCTCAGGTGATCCGCATCGTACTCACTGTGCCCAAGCTCTGCAGCCTGCCGGAAGATCTCCTTCGCAAAGTCATACCAGCTGATATATCCGGTCTTCGTTCCGTCTTCGTCGTATCCGCACTCCCTGTCCGGAAGTTCCGCATTGGTGGCATGATAATATCCGTACCGGTCGGTCTCTATCATATCCACCAGCAGGGACGCAAGATCATAGGTATAAGTAGGCGTACCGATCTGATCATTTACCACCCGGAGCTCATCATGGTTCTTTCCGACCGCCAGCATGGTCTTGATGAAGTTTTTGCCATTCTTTCCAAACACCCAGGCGATCCGCACGATAAAGCAGCGGTCCAGTGTCTCAGACACAGCCTTCTCGCCTTCGAGCTTCGTCCTGCCGTATACATTGAGAGGCTGGTATCCCCTGTAATCCGGATCCCAGGGCGTCTCTCCCTGTCCGTCAAACACATAGTCCGTGGACAGATAGAGCATCTTCGCGCCGCATTCCTTCGCTGCGCAGGCGATGTTTCTCGTCCCGTCCACATTGACGGCGTATACCTTCTCTCTCTTGTCCTCATCCTCCGCAAGATCGACTGCGGTCCAGGCGGCGCAGTGAACCACCGCATCCGGAGCAAGTGAACAGACCGCCTCCTTCACGGCGGCGCTGTCCGTAATATCCAGCGATCTGTACGGCATGACCGTCACTGGGGATCCGTCCATGACACCCGCGTATTCCGGGGCAAGATCCGTTCCGATCCCTTCATGACCGCGGCGGCTGAGTTCATTCATCACGTCATGTCCCAGCTGCCCCGCAACACCGGTTACCAGTACACGCATCTCAGACCTCCTTGCGATTCCCGTACATCTTTTCATAGTAGTTCTGGTATTCGCCGGAGATGATCGGCTGCCACCATTCTTCATGATCCAGATACCACTGGATCGTCTTTTTGATTCCATCCTGGAACTTTGTCT
The DNA here is from genome assembly GCA_902765725.1 of uncultured Lachnospiraceae bacterium. Lineage (GTDB taxonomy): Bacteria > Bacillota > Clostridia > Lachnospirales > Lachnospiraceae > Porcincola. The sequence continues at coordinate 156,886 of CACXAT010000006.1, forward strand.
CGGGAAGCCAGCCCAGTTCATCGTGGATCTTCGTGGGATCGATGGCATATCTCATGTCATGTCCCTTGCGGTCCTCCACATGGGTGATCAGTGAATGGGGCTTGCCCAGAGCGTCACAGATCATGGTGACGATATCGATATTTCTCATCTCATTGTGGCCGCCCACGTTGTACACCTCGCCTACGCGGCCCTTGTGGATGATCAGGTCGATCGCCCGGCAGTGATCCTCCACATACAGCCAGTCTCTAACATTGAGACCCTCTCCGTAGACCGGAAGCGCCTTGTCATGCAGCGCGTTGATGATCATCAGCGGGATGAGCTTCTCCGGGAAATGATAGGGGCCGTAGTTGTTGCTGCACCTGGAGATGGATACCGGAAGGCCGTAGGTCCTGTGATAGGCCAGCACGAACAGATCCGCGGAAGCCTTGGAGCTCGAGTACGGGCTGGAGGTATGGATCGGGGTCGTCTCTGTGAAGAACAGGTCCGGACGGTCCAGCGGAAGATCTCCGTACACCTCGTCCGTAGAGACCTGATGATAACGCTTGATCCCGTATTTGCGGCAGGCATCCATCAGAACGGTGGTTCCCATGATATTGGTCTGCAGGAAGATATCCGGGTTCACGATGGAACGGTCGACATGGCTCTCCGCAGCGAAGTTGACCACCATATCCGGATGTTCTTCTTCAAAGAGTCTGTACACTGCCTCGCGGTCCGTGATGGATTCCTTCACAAACCGGAAGTTCGGATTCTCCATGACCGGTGCCAGAGTACTGAGATTCCCCGCATAGGTCAGGCAGTCCAGGCAGACGATCCGGTAATCCGGATACTTCTGCAGCATGTGAAAGATAAAGTTGCTTCCTATAAATCCGGCTCCGCCGGTTACGATAATATTCATGGTTGATCCCTGTCCTTTTTTATTTTCAGTTACTGTGTTACGTCTATGAACTTGCCGTCCAGAACATCCTTCAGATACTGTCCGTACTGATTCTTCTTGAGCACCTCATAGACCTCCATGACGTCTTCCCTGGTGATCCAGCCGTTCTGGTAGCCGATCTCCTCCAGGCACGCGATCTTGCGGTGCTGATGCTGTTCGATCGTCTTTACGAAATTGGTCGCGTCCACCAGGGACTCGTGCGTCCCGGTGTCAAGCCAGGTGAAGCCCTGTCCCAGCAGCTCTACATTCAGCCTGCCCTGCTCCAGGTAGATCCGGTTCAGGTCTGTGATCTCCAGCTCGCCTCTTGCGCTGGGAGTGAGATTCTTCGCGTATTCCACGACCTGGTTGTCATAGAAATAAAGTCCCGTCACGCAGTAATTACTCTTTGGATGAGCCGGCTTCTCCTCTATGGACTCCGCCTTGCCCTCCTTGTTGAATGAGACGATGCCGAACCTCTCCGGATCATCCACATAATAACCGAAAACCGTGGCGCCCGCACCTGAATCCGCGTTTCGCACCGCAGTCATCAGACGCTTGCGGAAGCCGTGCCCGAAGAAAATATTGTCTCCAAGAATCATGCACACGTTGTCGCTGCCGATGAATTCTTCGCCAATGATGAATGCCTGCGCCAGTCCGTCCGGACTTGGCTGCACAGCATACGACAGATGCACGCCGAACTGATGTCCGTCGCCCAGAAGCTCCTCGAATCTCGGCGTATCCGCAGGGGTGGAGATGATCAGGATATCTCTGATCCCTGCCCTCATCAGAACTGACATCGGATAATAGATCATCGGCTTGTCATAAATGGGCAGCAACTGCTTGGATGTGACCATGGTAAGCGGATACAGTCTGGTTCCGCTTCCTCCTGCCAGTATGATTCCCTTCATTGTCATGTTCTCCTTGTATTAATACTGATAACCAGTTTTATATGCATCAGAGCATTGTTAAATCTGATTATACTATAAAAGGTGACGTATCGTCACCTTCAATAGCAGAATTCAAAAAAACCTGAATATTTGCAATGTATACGGGCCGCCTGCCGCAGCACAACATGCTTTACTCGACCGCAAGGCCCTCGGAACGGATCACTCTGACGACTGAATCCACCCACTTCTCACACTCTTCCAGTGTGGGAGCCTCTACCATGACACGCATCTTCGGCTCAGTTCCGCTCTCACGCACCAGGATACGGCCGCTGTCGCCAAGGCCCTCTGCCGCAGCGTTCACCGCAGCCTTGACCTTTTCATTCTCCCTTGCCTGCTGCTTGTCATGGACAATTACATTCTTCAGGACCTGCGGGAAGATCTTCATCTCATCCGCCATCAGGGACAGCGGCATCTTCTTCTCAAGCATGGTCTGCATAACCATAAGAGAAGTCAGGATGCCGTCTCCCGTGGTCGCATATTTTCCGAAGATGATATGTCCGCTCTGCTCACCGCCCAGCACATATCCGTTCGCCATCATGTTCTCGGCAACGTACTTGTCGCCGACCGGCGTCTGCTGGTACTTGAGGCCGTTTGCGTCGCAGGTCTTGTAGAAGCCGAGGTTTGTCATGACCGTCGTGACGATCATATCATGATCCAGGTTTCCGCACTCACGAAGATACTTGCCGCACAGATACATGATCTGGTCACCGTTTACGATCTTGCCGCGCTCGTCCACCGCGAGGCATCTGTCTGCGTCACCGTCATAGGCGAATCCCACATCCAGTCCGTTCTCCACAACGTACTTCTGGAGGGACTCCATATGGGTGGAACCGCAGTGATCGTTGATGTTGACGCCGTCCGGCTGGTTGTTGATCACGAAGGTCTTGGCACCCAGCGCCTCGAACACGGACTTTGCGATCATGCTGGAAGCACCGTTCGCACAGTCAAGGGCCACTCTCTTGCCATTAAATGCACGGCTCGGGATGGTCATCAGATATCCGATGTAGCGGTTGCGGCCCGCGGAGTAATCGATCGAACGGCCGATCGCGTCCTCAGTGGCATAGGGAAGCTCCTCGATCAGTCCGTCGATGTACTCTTCTACCTTCTCCTCGATCTCCGGCTCGATCTTCTGTCCGTTGGCACGCATGATCTTGATTCCATTATCATAGAAGGGATTATGGCTGGCAGAGATCATGATGCCGCAGTCAAATCCATCCATACGGCAGCAGTAGGATACCGACGGAGTCGTGGTGACATGGAGAAGATACGCATCCGCACCGGAACTGGTGAGACCTGCGCAGAGCGCATCCTCCAGCATGTAGCTGGATCTTCTTGTATCCTTGCCGATCACGATCCTTGCGCGGTGATCCTCATGATTTCTGCTGTAATACCATCCCAGGTATCTTCCTACTTTAAATGCCTTCTCGGCGGTCAGCTCTACATTCGCCTTGCCTCTGAAACCGTCTGTCCCAAAGTATTTTCCCATAATAATTCCTCTCTCTGCTGACTTCCAGTACATTCATAAAAGACTTTCCATACATCCTTCCGTATGATATTTGCAATCTTCATGCACGTCAAGTCACAATTCTCAAACAGACTCTATTATAATACCTTCTGCCTTTTCTGAAAAATAATTTATTATACTTTCGCGGTATGCTGACACGGATCCCTGCAGGAAATAAGGTCTGCCGCCGCCTTTTCCGGAAAGCGCCCCATTCATATCCTTCACAAACTCCTTCAGATCTCCGTCCGTCTGTCCGACAGCGTATTTATACCCCTCCTCGTCATTTCCGGCAAATGAGAACACTCTGGAGGGTGTCTCTTCCATGACTCTGGCCGTAAGCTTCTGGACAAGGACGCTTGTATAATGATCCGCAAAGAGCAGCACGTCGCCCTTGCCGGCAAGCTCCTTCGCCTTCTGCTCGATCTGCTCATAATAAAGACCGATGATGCGGCCCTTGAGCTGATTCTGGTCCTCGGCCAGTTTCCTGACAGCAGGAGCGATCTGCGGCATCTGGCTGCTCAGGAGCACAGAGACCTGACGGCCCTGGTCAAACAGCTGGGTCATGTACTCATAGGCCCAGCGCCCGCACATCAGCTCCATGCGCACCCCGCCCTTGAATCTCACATGGGAGACAATGCGGATGGGGCCGATCTCTCCTGTATGCGATACATGAGTTCCGCAGCAGGCGCACACATCAGCACCGGGGATCGAAACGACCCTGATCTCCCCGTGCAGCTCCTTCTTGCTTCGAAACTCTATGTTCTCCGCTTCCTCCTCGGTATAGAGATCCGTGCGGACCGGTACATTCTCCCAGACGATCTCATTGGCCCGCCTCTCGATCTGCCGAAGCTCCTCCTCTGTGATCTCCCCGTCCAGATCGATGGTCATCCGGTCTGCGCTCATATGGAAGCCGACATTGTTGTAGCCAAAACGGCTGTGGATCAGGCCGCTGATGACATGCTCTCCGGAATGATTCTGCATCCTGTCAAACCGGTACTGCCAGTCCAGCGTCCCATGAACCCTGCTTCCTGCCTCGAGAGGACCGCTGCACACAAGCACCACATCATCGCCTCTCTCCCGGGTATCCAGAACCTCCACCATCCTGCCGGTATCTGACTGCGTAAGGGTTCCCCTGTCTCCGCTCTGACCGCCGCCTTCAGGGAAGAAAGCGCTCGCGTCCGGTATGATCTCCCAGCAGCCGTCCGCCTGTCTGCAGTCCGCAACCACTGCGTCAAATTCCTTCAGATATACATCCTCGTAATATAATCTGCGCGTCATGATCTTCTCTGTGCCTCACTATTCTGATAACAGTTTTAATCTCTTTTTCGATTTCTTTATCGATTTCATTTTTGATTTTCATCAAGTATATCCGCTGTGTGGTCCATTGACAAGTTCTGATCAATCCCCCTATACTGAGGCAGCATCGACAAAGAACCGCCGCGCTCAGGAGCGGCCCTCATGTAAGGAATCAGCATATGAAAACTACCCAAAGCCGAATGATCCTGTTCACCGATATAGATGATACTCTCGTAAACACGGACAAATCACTGAGCCAGGAGAATCTTGTCGCCCTTGAGCGCTTTCTGGAGATGGACAATATCATCTCCATCTCCACAGGCAGGGCCCTGAAGGGTGCGGCCGGCCTGCTGAGAAGCCTTGACCTCTACGGAAGAAAGAACGTGCTGATCACCAGCTACAACGGAGGCCTTGTCTACGATACGCACAGCGAAGAAGTACTCCTCAAGAAAACAATCCCGCTCAGCCTCATGTACCGTGCCTTTGATCTGGCAAATGAATTCGGCATCCACATCCAGGCCTATACGGATGAGGCCGTTGTCTCCCAGACCGACAACCATCATCTTCGCAAATACCTGTCCATCCAGAAGCTGGATGTTATCTTCACCAGTGATATCCGCGCCTTCACCATGGAGCCTTCTGTCAAGCTGCTGTGCCTGGACTATGACGATCCGTCCCGCATCATCCGGTTCAGGGAGATTTTTGAAGCTGCGTTCGCGGGCGAGCTGGACTGCTTTACCTCCAATCCAAACCTGCTGGAGATCGTACCGCCCGGAGTCAACAAGGGCGCGGCGCTTCATTTTCTTGCAGATTATTATCAGATCCCCATCGAGAACACCATCTCGGCCGGGGATGCGGAAAATGACCTCACCATGATCCAGGCTGCCGGCACAGGCTGCGCCGTGAAGAACGCGGTGGACGCACTTAAGAAGGAAGCCGATTACATCACCGAGCGGGATAACAATCACGCGGCAGTCGCAGAGATCCTTGACCGATTCTGCTTCAGCAGAGCGTAACCTCTCAATACTCCTGTAAAAAAAGCCCCTGCACCCTCAGCTCTGATCTTATTTACAGAGCCTTCGGTACAGGGGCGTTCTTTACGTCATATCATCTTTTTCTTCTTCTGATCAGTACCACGATCACCGCAATGATCGCTGCCAGGGCAGCTGCTCCGACTGCGGCAAACAGCCCAAGCGGAGTCGAGTCGCCGGTATTGACTGACATGGCGGTTACAATATGGAAAGTCACAGACTTGGTAACCGTCGTTCCGTCCGCGTACCAGCCGCTTCCATCATAAACCTCCTTCGCGTAGGTGACAGTAAGTGTGTAATCACCAGCCGCGTTGATCGCCATGGAAGTCGTATAGGGTGAGCTGGACCAGGAGCCGTTTACTCCGCCGATCTGGTAGCCTGTGGGCTTATAGCGGTAATCTCCGGGATTTCTTCCCGCTTCCTCCATCCCGGCTCCCGAAGCCGTGAAGGTAAGGGTCGATCCCTTCAGGTATTCCTTGCCATTCTCAAGTCCTGTGATCGCATTATTCGCAGGATCCGGACCATTGACATAGGTGGCCTTCACCACCGCATCCGAAGCCGGCATGATAAAGGATCCATAGTAGCTGGAAGCGTCATCGAATACGACACCGCCACTCTGCACGACCCAGCAGTCGAATTCCTTGCCCGTTTCCGGATAGTTGGCTGTTACATCAACGTAATCTCCGTTTTTGAAGGATCCGGAACCGCTTCCGTTCTTCACTGTCAGCGCATAACTGACCGGCGTATAGTTCGCGGTTACCGTCGCGTTCGCGGCACCCATCGTGAACGTAGTCTGGGCGCTTGCCTGATCGACTACGCTTCCGGAACCGGAAACCGTCCAGGATGAGAATGCGTATCCTGCTGCCGGAGCGTTTGCCTTCAGTACTGCAGTCTGTCCTTCCTTCAGGGAAGCAAGATCTGCAGAGCCGGACACGACCGTCAGAGTGTATACGGGAGCCTGCGTCTCAGACTGGGATTCGGGAGTCGTCTCAGACTGGGATTCCGGAGTCGTCTCAGACTGAGATTCCGACTGCGTCTGCTGAGGATCTTCTCCCTGACCTTCCATCTGCTGGGGATTCGTTTCCTGGCTCTCCGGCTGCTGGGGCTCCGTTCCCTGGCTCTCCGGCTGCTGGGGATTCGTTTCCTGGCTCTCCGGCTGCTGAGGATTCGTTTCCTGGGTCTCCGGCTGCTGGGGTTCTTCCGCGGCAGCGAATACCGGCTCTACCGTAACACTCTCGCTGACCTTGACCTCAAGAACCTCTTTTGTGATATCGGAAGTCTCTACCTCACCTTCACTGGTGATGTTCCACTTCTCAAATACCTGTCCCTCAGGAGCTTCATTCGATACGACCGTAACCGTCTCGCCCTGCGCGACCGTGACAGATACGGATCCGTCTTCATTTACTACGGTTTCATCACTCTGGATCGAAGCATTCTGTGCGGTGAGCACTTCGGCAGGAGCTTCTGTCTGTACCTCGACCGGGGTCTCTGCCGGTACTTCAGCGGGCGTCTCCGGCTGCGCTTCCGTCTCCATCCTGTACTGGGCAGTAAGGGTCACAGCGTTCGCCGGCATCGTAATCGTAACCGCGGCCTGGCTGCGCTCTTCTTCACTCATCTCGATACCGTCTGCTGTCCAGCCGGTAAACACAAGTCCGCTCTTTTGTGCGGCCGAGACTGTGACCACAGTTCCCTCTTCTACATGAGTCAGATCGAGATCTGTGTCGACAGTTCCGTCGATGATCATCAGCTCGCTGGCTGTTTTCTGCGGCTCTGCATAGATGGCATTGATGTTGATCACCTTATTCTCTGTCAGAGCGACAGAAGGATCGAATCTCAGAACTGCGGTGGCACTGTCCGCACCGTCGATGATAACTGCATCGGAATCGGCCTCCCACTTTGAAAATACAAGGCCTTCCGGATTGTTCGAAGCGGTTCTGATCTCTTCGCTGAAATCTCCGCCGGAGTACAGATAGTATCCGGTCGATGCACCATTCCATTCAGGATCAATATAGTTTACATAGATTTCATAAGAATACTGCACGGGAGCCGGCTGTGCCGGATCCGTTATGATCCCTGCGTCTGCATTGAGTTCCGCATCCAGTCCGCTGTCAGCTGAGCCATCGATCCCGATGATGCCGGCTCCGTCTGCCGCATTCGGATCAACCGCGTTCGGATCGACTACGTTCGGATCGACTGCGTTGGGATCTGCTGCATTCGGATCGACTGCATTCGGATCGACTGCAGGCTCCTGGGCTGCTGCGCCGAATACCGGAACGAATACCAGATGATCATTGAGTCCGTTTACGGTTATATACAGTCTGCCGCCTGCCGCGTTCACTGCGTCTGCGCCAAGCGAAGCGGGACCTGTCAGTTCCGGGATCCCCAGCTGCGGGATCTGATCATCCTGGACCTTTGCCATGGATCCGTCCGGCTGCAGCGTATACACGGACCATCCCGTAAATGTGAGGGACGGATCTGCCGGTGCGCTGTAAGTCAGATAAACGGGTGTTCCGTTCGGATACGCCGCTGCGTCGATGTCTGCGGCGGAAACCGACTGGGGAATGCCTGCGTCATCCGTATAGTAGTATGTCTGATCTCCCCTGAGGAAATATCCTGTATCCCTGAGTGAGTAACCGGTATAGGGGTCGGTGGCATCTGTACCGGATGCGCCGTATGCAGTCTCAACGATCCCGCCGTATGTCTCAAGAACATACTTTGTGTCCGTGATCGTAACCGGATTGCCGGCTTCGTCGAGTATCGGGTTTCCCGCCTCATCCGTCTGCTGGATCCCCGTATCAACAGGCATCGATGTTACAGCATAGACTCTTCCGGTCTTGTTGACCCAGCAGGGGGTCCCGTCATCCAGTGCGTCTGAGAGTCCTTCCGCCGCTCCCGCGTTCAGATTATCCAGTCCGAGATAAACTTCCGTGTTCGCGATCTTATCTCCCGGATAGATCTTCGTAGTAACGGTCATACCGTCCTCTGCAACAGAAAAACCCTGTCCGCTGGCAAGAGAGACGTCATAAACAGCCGGATCTGCCATCGTCGTCATCGTCAGGCAGGCCGCCATGCAGCATGCTGTTACCAGTCCTGTTAATCGTCTGTTACTCTTCATAAAAACATCCCCTCTTCTGTCAAATGTCCCTGCCTGTCTTTTCCCCCCAGGCAATAATAGACACTTTGAGTGTTTTCGATATCTGAATCATATCACCCGCGGGTACTGGTTTCACCTTGAATCCCCGAAAGTAATTGTGAAGAGTTTCTTAACTTACAAAAAGAAGGTCCCGCACCTGTCACGGTACGGGACCTCATAGTATAAGCGGGACGATAAGCCGGGTTATGTCGTGGACGGCCATCTATCCAGACCGGCTGTTGCCAGCCGGCTCAAGCAACCTACCTGGAACTGACGGGCAGCCATATGTTCCTGTGCGGTCTTGCTTCGGATGGGGTTTACATATGCCCCGTCCGTTACCGGACGGGCGGTAGTCTCTTACACTGCCCTTCCACCCTTACCCGCGGAAATGAACACGCTGACGCGCATCCATCCCCGGGCGGTACATTTCTGTTGCACTATCCCTGGAGTCACCTCCGCCGGACGTTATCCGGCATCCTGCCCTGTGAAGCCCGGACTTTCCTCTCCCGGACCCTTTCGTCTGTCCGGCAGCGGCCGTCTGTCCCACTTACGTGCGATAATCTATCACACTCCTGCTGCCGTTTCAAGAGCAGCATGGATCACAGATCAAATGTACCTCCGCCTATGAACTCTTTCACCAGAGAATTCTTCGGTATCTCATCCGGCGGGATCGGCAGGAAATAATCCAGGAACTTCAGCAGTCTCTTTGCCTCCTCCCATTCAGGGCAGTCCTTCGGAACTGCGTACAGCACGGGAAGCGCATAGGTCTTAAGGACCGCCAGCTCATAGATCAGTGCCGAGTTGAACATCACGTCCGCGCTCTCCTGGAAGGGGAATATGTACTGCTCCTCACCCTTGCGGACGCTCCACCACATATTGATGGTATTGCGCGCACTGTGCCCTCTGGTCCTCTGGTCTCTGACGATCCTTCGAAGGAGCCGTCCGTCCGTGGTCGGGATCCGGTTGTGCTCGTCAATATTGAGCTGTGTCAGGGCTGAGATGTAGATCTTGTATTTATTTTCAGCAGGGATCTTATAGGACAGTTCGTCATTCAGCCCGTGGATTCCTTCGACCACCAGCACGTCCTTCTCCCCGAGCCGCAGGGTCTTGCCCTTGTATTCTCTCTCGCCGCTGATGAAATTATAGGTCGGCAGCTTAACTTCCTCGCCTGCAAGAAGGCCTGTCAGGTCCTTGTTGAACTGCTCCACGTCGATCGCGCTGAGGCACTCGTAGTCGTAGGATCCGTCCGGGTTCCTGGGCGTATCCACCCTGTTGACAAAGTAATCGTCCATGGCCAGCGGATGCGGCTTCAGCCCGTGACAGGACAGCTGGATGGACAGCCTGTGGCTGAAGGTGGTCTTGCCGGAAGAGGACGGTCCCGCGATCAGAACGATGCGTACGGTCCTGCGGTCTGCGATCTCCTGGGCGATGTCCGCGATCTTCTTCTCCTGCAGTGCCTCCTGCATAAGGATGAGGTCCTTGGTCTTCCCCTGGGTGATCAGGTCATTCAGGTCTCCGACCGTATCGATCTCCAGCGTTTCTCCCCAAAGTCTGGAGGAATTCTGCACCTCAAACAGCTTCTGAACAGGGGCGAAGGCCGGCAGACGATCCGGATTCTTCGCGGTCGGGAACAGCAGGACGAATCCGTCCTCGTACAGCTTCAGATCAAACTGCTGCAGAAGGGATGTGTTGCTGACCATATAGCCGTAGAAATAATCCATATACCCGTCGAGGGAGTATACGTTGGTCCTGGATCCCATCCTGTAGCGGAACAGCTTCGCCTTGTCTTCCATTCTGTAGCGGCGGAACACGGAGATCGCGTCTCCCGTATCCATACCGGTTTTCTCGATGGGGATCGCCCGGTCGCGCAGACTCTTCATTTCCGCAAGGACCTGGTCCAGCAGCTCCTGCGTCAGGGATATGTCCGATCCGCTCATGGTACAGAACAGTCCGTTCGAAACCGCAAACCGGATCCAGATATGCGTATCTCCTGAGTGGATCACCTTGCTGAACGCCCTCAGCATCATCAGGCACAGGCTTCTCTGATAGGTGTCCCTTCCCGCATTATCCTGCAGCGTCAGGAATTCAAGGCTGCAGTCCTCGTCAGCCTCCTTCTGAAGCTCTCTCAGTTCATTTCCATCCCTGCGGACAAGCAGGATCGGATAAGGGATCTTCTCCTGAAATGAATCAGCGATCTCCTGGTATCTTGTGCCTGCAGGAAAAGCTCTCTCCTCCCCACACGCTTTTATCGTTATCATTCTCTTCTGATCGTTCATATATTCCCCCTTGCCTGGCAGATACCAACATTGTGCAAACAAGTTTGAAAAAATTATACATAAGAAAAAGTCTTCTTGCAAGTTTGCCGATGCTTTGATATACTCAGAGTCGTTACGGGGCATTAGCGCAGTTGGGAGCGCGTTTGAATGGCATTCAAAAGGTCGTGGGTTCGAATCCCATATGCTCCAGAACTAAAAAACCTTGCCGTCTGGCAAGGTTTTTTTATGCTTCTTTTTATGCTTCACAGGCTCCGTTCGCCTGCACGAGTTCTCTCACCTGGCGGATCTGATCGATCTGTCCCAGGATCTGTTCTCTTCGCTCCAGAGCTCTTTTGGAGCTTCCCTTCTGGAGATTCTCCAGGTTCGCTCGAAGGACTCTCTCTCTGAAGGTGAGATATTTCAGAAGTACCGGATGCCCTGACGCGATCAGGCAGGGGCCGAACTCTGCCTCCTGGGCCGTGAGTGTCATCTCTCCGCGCACACAGTGCATCATCGGGTAATACTTCCCCTCTTCGAGTACCATTTCCTCCGCATCGATCCTCCAGCCTGCCCGGCACAGATACTCTCTCACCCGGCTGATCTCAGACTGAGGCTGGAGAATGAGCTCCGCTGCGCCAAGCCTGGAGGGCGGATCCTTCTCCAAGATCCGGACTGTCAGCGCTCCGCCCATTCCAGCGATCAGGATACTGTCCGCCTCATCCACAGACAGAGCGGACAGGCCGTCCGAGAGCCTGATCTGTATAAACTCCTCAAGTCCCGCCTGTGCGATATGCTCCTTCGCCCGCTCCAGCGGACCGCGGTTCACATCCATGGCGATCGCCGATGGTACATGGCCGTTTCTGACAAGCCAGATCGGAACAAATCCGTGATCTGTCCCGACATCCGCCAGCCGGTATCCCCTGGTCACCATAGACGCTGCTGCACTGAGCCGGTCTGATAATATCATAGATCTCCTTCCTGTCGAAATGTGCCGCAGCCGGTTATGCAAGGGAGATCTTCAGCTTTCTGAGCTCAGCCTCCCTGTTCTTGCGTTCGACTGCCGTTTTCAGATCCGGGGAAGACGCATCCGGGGCTGCCATATATACCTTGAGCAGTGTTTCCCTGACTGCCTTCTCTCTCTCTGCTGTCGAAGACGCCGGATCCAGCGTATGGAACAGTCCTGCGATCACGGTCTGGTCCGCAGCGTCCGGAAAACGCGACAGCACCGCGGCTTCATCCACTTTTCCGTTCTGTTCCATCTGGTCATAGATCAGCTCTGCGGCCCTGGCTGTAAGAGTGTCTTTCTCCCCGTAATCCTCTGAAGAGACATACTGTTTTACAGTGGAATAGACCGATGGATACTGGGTTATGTAGTTAAGGAGCAGCTGCCTGGAGATCGTGTCCCCCTGCTGCTTCACATTGCCAAGGCGGTTGCTCCTTGAAGCGGTGGGAGGTGCCTGGTACATCTCCCCTGTCATCTCGTCCTCGTAGAAATCCGCCCCCTGTCCTATTCCGTAATAGGCAAAGGGATCATCCGGATCGTAGCCGCTCTGAGGATCATACTCCTCAGGATATTCATTTTCATCCTGTGTGATGCGCGTGGTCTGTTCAGCACCGCGCCCTGTCTGGCCGGACTGCGGGCGGGGCTGCTGCAGGCCAAGTCCGGAAGCTCCGATCACCAGCCTGCGGTTCACAAGCTCCTGAACCATCCGCTTCTCGACCATGTATTCCCGGCTGACTGCGTCGATATAATTCTGCCGCTCCATCTCTGTGTCGAGTTCAGCGATCATCCCCGCCGCCCTCTCGAAGAAGCGGGTCTTCTCGTCGGGATCGTTCAGATCATACTCCCGCTTTGCTGCGGCGATCTCAAACAGAAGGGCATTCCCGGCGTTCTTCAGCCGTTCCTGCATGGCATCAGGTCCGAGCGCTTTGATGAATTCGTCCGGGTCCTTATAGGGCTTCAGGTCCAGGATCTTCGGCGTGACCCCCGCCTTTCGCAGCATGGGGATCGCGCGAAGCGCCGCATTGACGCCGGCCTGGTCTGAGTCATAGCTGAGGATCACATTTTTCGTATATCTAGCCAGCAGGGCACAGTGGCCCGGCGTAAGGGATGTTCCCAGGGAAGCGGTCGCATTGGTGAAGCCTGCCTGATGCATGGAGATCACGTCCATGTATCCCTCGCACAGGATCAGATAATTCTCTCTGGTCTTTCTGGCAATGTTCAGAGCGTACAGATTGCGGCTCTTGTCGAATATCTTAGTCTCAGGGGAATTGAGGTACTTCGGCTTGCCGTCTCCCATGACTCTGCCGCCGAACCCGATGATGCGGTCTGAAGTATCCAGGATCGGGAAGATGACCCGGTTCCAGAACTTGTCATACATCGTACCCCTGCGCTCATCCACATTCATCAGGCCGCTGCGCCTGAGCAGGTCGTCGCTCACGTCCTTTGATTTCAGAAAACGGTACAGGCCGTCCGAGGGGGCCTTCGGGGCATAGCCCAGGGCAAATGACTTCATGGTGCTCTCTGTCAGGCCTCTGCCGGTCAGATACTCCATCCCGGCCTTTCCTGCCGGTGACCGGAGGCTGTAGTAATAGTACATCCCGGCGAGCTTATTGACCTCGCGAAGCTCGCTGCGCTCTGTCTGACTGCGTCTTTCCGCCGCAGTGATCTCCCTCTCCGGAAGCCGGATCCCGGCGCGGTCCGCCAGGTACTGCATCGCCTCCGTAAAGTTCATGTTATTGTATTCTTCCACAAAAGTGATTACATTTCCGCCCTTATGACAGCCAAAACAGTAGTACATCTGCTTGGACCTTGACACGGAGAAGGACGGGGTTTTCTCATTGTGGAACGGGCACAGACCGATATAGTTGCTCCCGCCACGCTTAAGAGACACGCTCTGCCCGATGACATCCACGATGTCATTGGCACTTCGCACCTGGTCGATCACTTCATCCGAATAATACATAGAAACTCCCGTTTACTGATTGGGCCAGCTCTTGGGGATAAAGAGTTCCTCGAACTTCTGGACCGCATAGGGATCTGTCATTCCCGAGATATAATCGCAGACGACCCTCTGCTCCTGCTCCCCGCTTTCGATCAGCTGGATATATTCCTCCGGCATCTCTTCGATATGCTGTTCATAGTGCTGGTACAGGATCTTGAGAAGACCGGGGACCTTTTTCTCTTCCACCTTCGCGATACTGTTTGTATACAGATTCTCATACATGAACCTGCGAAGATCTTCCATCTCCTTCTGGACCGTATCCGACATGCGGATCTCATCTGAATCGATACTGTTGTAAATGATATCGTTGATCAGTGTATCCAGACGCTCCTTGGTGCTTGCGCCAAGGGACCTTCTGAAACGGTCCGGGATATCCTTCTCCGTCATGATCCCGGCTCTCTCCGCGTCATCGATATCATGATTGATATAGGCGATCTTATCGCAGAACCTCACGATCTGCCCTTCCAGAGTGGAGGGATGAAGGTTCCACTGATGATTGAGGATGCCGTCCCGGACTTCCTTCGTGAGGTTCAGTCCCTGGCCGTCTCTCTCCAGCTTCTCGACCACACGGATGCTCTGCTCATAATGCCTGAAGCCTGACGGACAGACCTCATTCAAAGCCCGCTCGCCTGCATGCCCGAAGGGCGTATGCCCCAGGTCATGCCCGAGAGCGATGGCTTCTGTCAGATCATCATTCAGCCTGAGAGCCCTCGATACGGTCCTGGACAGCTGGGAGACCTCCAGCGTATGGGTCAGACGAGTCCTGTAATGGTCTCCGATCGGTGCGATGAACACCTGGGTCTTATGCTTCAGACGCCGGAAGGACTTGCTGTGCAGGATCCGGTCCCTGTCCCTCTGATAGACCGTACGGATATCATCCTGCGCCTCCGGGCGGTCACGCCCCATGCTGTCCGCACTGTGGGCAGCATATCTGCTCAGAAACTGGTATTCTCTTTGTTCTGCCTGCTCTCTGATCGTCATACTCACTCTCCGGCAGCACGGCCGCTCCTGATCCTGGATCCTTTACTCCTGCTCATTTTCATACCGGGTATACAGCCATGCGAAATCTCCGGCGGGTATGCCCACTGCCTTTGCCTCTCTGGGAAGCCCGGTCATCAGATCCGTGTACATCTCCGGTTCATTGACCCATGCAGTTTCATCGTAATTGCTGAAGTTGAACAGGGCGATCAGCTTCTCCCCGTCCATATATCTTCCGATCCCGAGCACATGATCATTGTAGGTCTCAACGACCCAGATATCCGCGGCATTGTCAAAGACCTTATAGCTGCCGTGGATCTCTTCCAGCTTCCGGATGGCGCTGAACATTCTTCCCTGGACCGTATTCTTTCTCTTACGCTTCTTCGCGTCATCCCAGTTCAGGCTGCCGCGGTGAAGGTATCTCGAATCCTCTCTCTTGAGCGGATCGTCGTGATAGGTGTAGTCATTGAGCTGAGCGATCTCATCTCCGGAATACAGAACAGGAATGCCGCTCTGGGTAAATAAGAACGCGTGAAGCATGATATCCAGCCTCAGGGTCCTGTCTGTCTTCCTCTCATCCCTCTCATACAGGGCTGCTTCAACGCCGCACAGGGAGGCCGTAGTACCGCACAGGCGGGCATCCTGCAGTCTCGGATCGTCGTTGTAGAGTTCGCCTCTGCCGTCGGACAGGAAGATGTAGCCGCGGAAGTAGTCATTCAGGAACTTCTTGTGGGCAGCCTCATCTACGCCGAACTGGCGGAGGAAATCATAATCCAGCCCCCAGCCGATATCATCATGACATCTGAGGTAGTTGAGGAATGTATACTGCTTGGGCAGTGCGAAAACCGTACCGAGCTGATGCTTCAGCAGACGCACGTCATGGGTCGCCACCGTGTGCCAGGTACTTGCCATGGTTGTTACATTGTAGAGAATGTGGCACTCCGGCTTCTCCACCGTCCCGAAGTAGGGAACGACCTTTGAAGGCTCCATGACCACTTCGCCCAGAAGAAGCGTTCCGGGGCACACCACCTCGGCCGCCATCCTCATAAGCCTTACCAGAGTATGCACCTGGGGAAGGTTCCTGCAGGGAGTCCCAAGCTGCTTCCAGATATAGGGAACCGCATCCAGACGGATCACATCTACGCCCTTATTGCACAGATAGAGCATATTGTCCGTCATGTCATTGAATACGGTCGGATTCCAGTAATTCAGATCCCACTGATAGGGATAGAAGGTTGTCATAACCACCTTCTGCACATCACTGCACCAGCTGAAATTGCCCGGCGCCGTCTGGGGGAATACCTGGGGCACCGTCTTCTCGAATTCATCCGGGATCGACCAGTTGTCAAAGAAGAAATAACGGTCCTGATACTCCTTCAGTCCTTCCCGTGCCTTCTTCGCCCACTCGTGGTCTTCACTGGTATGGTTCATGACAAAGTCAAGGCAGACGCTCATATTGCGCTCATGGCAGGCATCTGCAAGCGCCTCCAGATCACGGATAGTTCCGAGCGCAGGCTCCACCTGTCTGAAATCGGATACCGCGTACCCGCCGTCACTGCGGCCGGCAGGACTCTGAAGCAGCGGCATCAGGTGCAGATAATTGACGCCGCACTCCTGGATGTAATCCAGGTGCTTCTTCACGCCCTTCAGGTTCCCGGCAAAGCACTGCGTATACATCAGCATGCCGACCAGCTCTTCTTCCCTGTACCAGTCAGGCGTCTTTTCCCTCTTGAGATCCAGGTCCTTCAGCTCCTGCTTTCTCTCGGAATAGTTGCGAAACAGCATCGACAGGAAATAATCGAATGCTCCCTCATGCCCATAGTACAGTTCCGAATACAGCCATTTCAATTCATCGTAATTTTTCTCAAGTCTCTGTGTAAAAACAGCATCCCATTCTTTACGAACTTCCATACGTCTCCCTCCCGATTGCAGGTCAGCCTGTGATCACCGTAAATGTCAGCTTTGCATTTCCGCTGCGCACGACGATCCTTGCCGTGCCCGGAGCTGCTCCGGTGACGGTTCCGTCGCCGGCCACCCTTGCCGCTGCTTTGTTTTTCGATGTATATGTTATCTTTTGAACCGATGTGATCGGATATCGGGTAACCGGGAGTTTTATGGATTCTCCCACGCCGATCCGGATCGTCTTCTTCGAGGTCTTCAGTTTCTTAGTCTTTACCTTGCCGTTCTGTACACGAAGCTTGAAGACAACCTTCTTGCCGCTGGCGGTAAGTGCAGTGACACTGGCATTGCCGGTCCTTGACCCCGCCTTGATCACGCAGGTACCATCGGCTCTGCCTGTCACCTTGACCTTCTTCCTGGCAGAAGAGGTCCATTTCACCACGTAATCACCGTCCGCAAGGCCAGTCACCTTCAAGACCTTCGTCTTCTGCTTCTTTTTCAGCGGAACCCTGTAGGTTACATTTGCGGCAGGCTTGGAGTTTTTATATTCGGAGTTCTGTTCTGCCTGCTGTTTTATCTTCGCCTCCGCGCCTGTGAGCACGGACAGATTGGTCACCAGCGCCTTCTGGTCCCCCGTCAGTGCATCATAGGCCGCACGTACACTCTCTACCGCGGCTTTGTCAGCAAGGGTGATCTCTGACGGAAGGTCACTGATCCGTTCCATGACAGTCTGCGCCGCCGCGATATCTGCCTCCAGTTTCCGGATCTTCTCCTCGGCAGTCGTGAGCACTGACAGGTTGGTTACATATGGTTTCTGATCACTTGTCAGAGCGTCATAGGCTTCGCGGGCGCTTTCCACAGCAGCCTTATCATCAAGGGTGATCCCGGACGGAAGATCGCTGATCCGTTCCACAACGATCTGGGCCGCTGCTTCATTCCCCAGCAGCAAATTCAGGTCGATCATCCCGTGGCCGTAATACTTATCTTTGCCGCTCTCTCCAAGATCGATCACGCTCTGCTGCAGCACATGCTCGATCTCAGCCGGCCCGTAGCTTCCATGTGCCAGTTTGATCATTGCGGCTGCGGCTGCCGCATGGGGAGAGGCCATGGAGGTTCCTGTCAGGCTGTTGTAGCCGTCTGACAGATTCTCCCATACAGTGCCGTATACATTGACACCGGGAGCGACGATATCGACCGTGCTGCCATAATTGCTGCCGGACCACCGGGGATAGGAAGAATCGTTGCCATTCACGGCTCCCACCACGACACATTCTTCGATGTTGCCGGGCGTATAGGCAGAAACATCTGTACCGTTGTTTCCGGAAACTCCCACGACGATCGTTCCCCGGCTGACCGCATAGTCGATGGCTTCCCGGATGGTCGCGCCACCGATCGGCAGCTTGCCGCTGAGGCTCATATTAATAACAGCCGCCCCCTGATCCGCCGCATACCGGATCCCTTCTGCAACTTGGTAGACATTACCGCTCCCCTTGTTATTCAGAACGCGTACCGGAAGGATCCTGATATTCGGAAGGCTCTCTGTACACTGGGCGATAACGCCGGCCACATGGGTGCCGTGTCTTGCTTTGGTCTCTGTTGAGCTGTCCTGACTCTGATCCACATTGAGGAGACCATTATCGTCAGTTACAAAGCTCTTTGCTCTCGCTGTGTCCAGTTTCCCAACCAGCTTGGGGCTTGTAAATGAGATGCCTGTATCCAGCACCGCAACCTCTACGGTTCCTGTACTTCCTGCAAGCGACTGGGCATATTGATCCGCCCCGATCACATTCGCGCTGCTTCCCCACAGAGCCTCATCCAGAACCGTACTGAAGCCGCATGCGAACAGATAGCCGTCCGGCTCCACGTATATCGTGCTGTCCTTGCGCGACAGGGCATGTGCCGCAGCTCTTGCTTCCCCGGGGGATTCAAACTGCAGGATGTAGGTCCCGTTCCTGTCCTGGATGGCGTCCACGGCGCCATATTCATCGGGATCCAGATTCGGGTCCGCGCTCTTCAGGATCAGGCGCTCACTGAGGTAGGGATTGCTCTCCGCCTGCCTCTGTGTGACCTCCTTGTCATACTCGGCGGTCATCAGGACCAGTTCCTTCTCGAACCTCCTTGCAGACAGTTCCGGCAGCGGATCCGCCCATACCGTGCGGGCACTTCCACAGGCATGTAAAAGAAGCCCGGCAAGAAGCAGTCCGGGCAGATAATGCAGTACAAAATACAGAGAAAATGCAGATCTCTTCATAACCTTTTATATATTACAATTCTATTACATCATATCGCTATAACCATACCACAATCACACCCCTGTGACAACCGCTTTACATATCCGCAAAGCAAATAAATATAATGCCTTCATCACTGCAGGGCAATGCAGACTGCCCCGTCCAGATCCGTGCGCTTCCAGGGGACTCGATACTTCTTCAGTCTCTCCAGCATCTCCTTCGCCGGGTGGCCGTACCGGTTGTTCCTGCCGCAGGAGATCAGTACAAGATCCGGCCTGGTGAGCGCCAGCATCTCATCCGATGTCGCGTATCTGCTTCCATGATGCCCCGCCACAAGGACCCTCATAGGCTGCTCTCCTCCCTCCCCCTGTACTGTGTCTGTGGAAAATGGAGAATCCTCTGTGCGGTACCTTCTGATAAACAGCTCCTCTCCCTCCTTCTCCAGATCGCCTGTCATCAGGATCCTCAGTCCGCCGCAGGAAGCCTCAAGCACGATGCAGTCTTCATTGGCATTGCCGGTTATGCAGTCTGCGGATGGACCAAGTACATTCAGCTCCAGCTCATTTACCTTCAGCCAGGTTCCCTGCGCCACATATCCCACCGGGATCTTCCAGTGCTTCGCCGCTTCCAGAATCTCCTCCATGCGCTCGTCTCTTGACGGAAGGTCCGGAAGCAGGATCTGACCGATCGTAACGTCACCCGCGTTCCTTCCGGCCAGATTCCTGTGATACATCTCAAGCATCTGCCCGATCCCGCTGATGTGATCCAGATCCGCATGGGACAGAAAGACCGTGTCCACCTCTGCGATCCCATAGTACTTCAGCGCAGGTGAGATTCGGTATCTCCAGACATCATCGACACTGCTGGATCCTGCGTCAAAAAGGCTCACATAGTCGCCGCATTCGATCAGATTGCAGCTCCCCTGCCCGATGTCAAGGCAGGTGAAGCGAAACCGGGGCCGCACCCTGAAGGTGATCACGCCCGCCATGAAGACAGCCGTCAGCAGGCTTGCCGCTCTGACCTTCAACGGGTGCTTCCTGATCACGCTCCTGTCTTCCCTTCCCGGAATCAGGAAAAATGCTGCCAGAATTGAATAATATGCAATGATCTGAATGAAATGAGGTCTTCCCAGGATCAGCACCGATCCGGGCAGCTCCCTTTGCACATTGCAGATCAGAAGGAAAAAGGCGATCAGATAATGGCAGGGCCCTGCCAGCAGGCGCCCCGCGGCAAGGAAAACTGCCGCAGCCCATCCGGAGGATACTGCGCCAAGAAGCAGCCCGCACACAGCACCGCCCATGCCGTATCCCATCAGCAGGGACATGGCCGTCAGAAGGACCGTATGGAGCAGGCAGGAATAGGGGCAGATCTGATAATACCAGTATAAAAAGACAGGAAGGGTCCCGGCCTGTATGCTGAGGGGCACCACTGCCGCGTCCCATACCCTTTTCTTCCACAGGCTGCTTACAGACTGCTTCGCCCTGCCGGGGCTGAAGATTCTGTCTGCCGCCCCCGGCAGCAGTTCCATGGACAGGATGCAGCTACAGGAGATCTGAAATGAACTGTCAAACAGCGCATAGGGCTGTCTGATGAGGATAAACAGGGCGGCCCCCGCGAGGGAAGTCAGCCGGTCTTCGGTTCGGCCGGGTATCTGCGCCGCAGCCCAGAAGAAAAACATGACGCAGGCCCTCTGGGAAGAGATGGATCCTCCCGTCAGGATCACGTACATAAGAACGGTCCCCATTGAAACCAGGGCCGAGCAGACAAAGGAGCGCCTGAAGCGCCGGAGCAGCCTGTATACAGTCCTGCCGGTCAGTGTGACATGAAGGGCAGATACCGAGAGAAGATACGCGATTCCGCCATCCTGGAAGATCTGGCGCCTCTTTTCGTCCAGTCCGCTCCGGTCCCCCAGAAGCATGGCCGCAAGGCAGGAAGCATCCTCCCTGCCGAATACTTCAGACAGGCCAAGCTGCATCCGGTACTTCAGCTCACACAGAGCATCCCGCAGAAGATTCATCGGCGTCTCAATGCCAGGCTTTGCTCTCGCGGCATCTTCGATCTTCACATCCCTGAGGGTAAAATAGATATTTCTGGCGTGATAATAGCTTCGCATGTCAAACTGACCGGGGTTGGTGGCCCGCTCCGGCTGGGCGCATTTTCCCCGCAATGTCACTCTGTCACCTGTGCGAAGGCAGGTGAAGAGATCCGTCTGGTCTTCATGCTCAGCAGAAATGTATGGATTCCTGTCGGATACAGAATTGCCGTACAGATCGGTTCCGGTGTCCCCCGGACCGTACAGAAAAACAAGCATCCTGTCGGATGTGCGCAGCCTGTCATTGAGAGAATGGACCGTGTTCCTGAAAGATCTGGAACCGCATGGCTGAAATGATAAAGAATCGAGTGTGATCCTGAAGCCGCCCGCACAGGCTTCCCGGGCGGCCACAGTCCCGGAAACTGTCAGATGAGTGTCCTGCACTTCAGGAAACTCCCGGCCTCCGGGATCGTAGAATCCGGCCAGCCTTCCGAGCCAGATCAGCACTGCAAGTGCGATGGCCGCCAGGCAGACCGGACGTCTGATAAGTAGATGAATACGCCTGCGCCCCCTTTCCGGGATAACGGACAGGTTACGCGGAAGCCTCCGTGACTTCCTGTTCCATCATCACATGCTGTTCATCCGTTTTGGACTGCGCGGCATCAGCCGATGCCGCTGCAGAAGTCTCTTTGTTGTCGATCACCGTACCCTCCTTCTGAACAGAGGCGCCGGAGGTATCGATCAGCTCCGCATTGCGCTCAAAGGTCTGATCCAGGTTCACCTGTCCCCTGAACCGGTTCTCCATGGAACCGTCGATCAGGAAGCGTACGCCCTCAATCTCCTCGTCGCCGCAGGAGTCAATGATGGAATTGGCGAAAGCATACAGTACCGTCTCCGGGCCGGTGGGATTGTCCGCGAAGGGAACATTGTTGATCTCACTGCTGAAGTCCACAGTGCAGATATCGCCGTCAACCGAGATGTTATTGATAAGCACTGCCGGAGTCGTGAGCGTGATCAGATTCGGATTGTCCGGTCCCTGGATCAGCTGCTCGACCGCCATGCGCTGTGTATTCACATTGGTGGAATAATAGATCGTGCGCAGCTCCTGGATCAGCTTGCTTCCGTCCGCATTGGGGAAATAAAGCACCAGAGTCTCATAGCGGTAGGAATTGATGGAATCGCCCTCGGGAACGATAAAGGTATCGTCGGTCATGGGGCCGACCTCGCTGTCATTGATCATCAGTGCCTGTGAATCCACAGTAAAACGGATGGAGGTAACGCCCCGGAGCTGGATCAGCGTGCTCACCAGGGCACTGCGCAGCAGGATCTCACTGATACTGTCCAGACTCAGATACTCCGCGCTGAAATCAACAATGATCTCCGAGATGCCGGTCGTTGTGGAATTGATCTTCACCGTGTCCGGAAGCGCTGACCTGTACTTTGTGGAATTCGCGTTCATAAAGGCTGTGAGAAGCTCTGTAAGCCTTCCCTCAAAGTCCTCGCTGACAGCCTTGTATTCCTGCTGCACCAGTGCGGTCCCCTCCAGGTTCATATAATAGATCCGGTAGACTCCCTCCTCGGCGCTGTGATCAGCAGTGCCCGTTATGGAATCTGCCAGGGAGCATCCGGGCAGGAAAGAACTGAGCACAAGCAGAGCGGCAAGTGCCAGCGCCTGTATTCTGTTCCGAATCATTCTACTCATCAGCATAGCTCCTTACACGCATGATGCGCATTAAACATCTCCGTCTTCGTACTGCTCTGTATCTTCTCTCTCATACTTCAGCGGGATACGGACGGTAAATGTCGTCCCTTCTCCCTCTCTGGAGTATACACGGATCGCTCCATGGTGCATCCGGACCGCGGAATTGGTGATGGCAAGTCCGAGGCCGGTTCCGCCGATCTCCCGGGAATGTGACTTGTCCACCCGGTAGAATCTCTCAAAGATGCGGTCGAGATCCTCCTCCGGAATACCGATGCCGGAGTCCTCCACCTTGATGAAGAAGTACGTGTTGTCCACATTCAGCGAGACGTGGATCCAGCCGTTCTCCTTATTGTACTTGATGGCATTCTCGACCAGATTGGACACCGCCAGTGTCAGCTTCGTCTGGTCGACCTGGGCTATGATCGGCTTATAGCTCTCAAGGGCGATCTCGATCCCTCTCTCTGCAGCGATGGGACGAAGCCGCTTGAGGATCAGCGCGATCAGGTCATTGATATTGGTCTCCTCGATATGAACGTCATTGGATCTGCGGTCCATCTTGACCAGGTTCAGCAGGTCCGTGATGATCTTGTTCTCGCGGTCGATCTCTTCCCCGATATCCTTCATGAATTCCTGGTAGAGCTCATTGGGGACCTCCCCCATCTGCGCCTGCTGCACCAGGGAATCCGACAGGACCTTCATGGAAGTCATAGGCGTCTTGAGCTCATGGGAGACGTTGGAAACGAACTCCTGGCGGGACTCCTCCTGCGCCTGAAGCCTGTGGCGCATCTGGTTGTAGGCCTCCGAGAGAAGCTTCGTCTCGGTATAGTCGGGGATCGAGATGTCCTCTGTGAGGAAATCCGCGCCCGAATTCATCATGGCTGTGACCTTGCCGAAGGGCTTGACCAGAAGCCTGGAGGCATACAGGGACACAAAGATGATCAGAATCGAAACGATCGTCTGCAGAAGCAGGACATTTGCCCGGCTCTGGATGATATCCGTTGTCGGGACCGAGATGATAAACGCGCCAAGGACGCTCTTTGTGACGTCATCCTGGATCGGGCTTACCACTTCGATAAAGTCATTTTCCGCATTGTAGAAGTCCGTATTGATCCCCTTGAAGGTTTCGATGATCTCTTTGGCGATGATGGTCTTGCCTTCATCCAGTCCGTAGGTATCCCGGATGATCTGGAATGAACCGTTCACAACGATCACGCGGCCGCTGTAGAGGTTCGCGATCTGCAGCAGTTCAGAGTCCACGACATCCGAGGTCCCGTTTTCCAGATATTTGGTCTCCAGAAGATCCCTGCTCATCCGCAGGCACTGATTGCGGATCATCGAGGCACGCATGGAGACAGACTGTCTCTCATATCCGGTCAGGACGCCGCGCAGCATGATAAATGCCGGAACGAATCCCACCAGCAGCAATATGATCAGCATGCGGAAATGCATACTCTGAAATATCCGTTTGAGTCTGTCCTTCATACCTGTCCTGTCCGATCCTGCCAAGCCTGAATATCTGCTTATGCCTGAATATCTGCCTGTGCCTGCATGTCAGCTTCTGTCTGAATGTCTGTCTCAGAAGAAATGACCGGTCGGAATCAGATTCCGGCCGGACATGACCATTCTTGTCTTCGGCAGGAATCTCTCCTGCCCCTCTCCGTCGTCAGTGCTGGAAATAATATCCCACACCCCACTTGGTATGGACATATTTCGGATCTGACGGATTCTCTTCAATCTTCTCGCGAAGTCTCCTGATGTGAACGTCGACCGTTCTGACATCACCCGGGTATTCATATCCCCAGACCAGATTGAGAAGATTCTCACGGCTGTAGACCTTGTTGGGATTGAGGACCAGGAGCTCCTGAACGCCTCTCGAAGAGGTCCTGCGCATGATCGCCTTGATCCTGGCCTTTACCTCCAGGATATTAAAAGGCTTGGTAATATAGTCGTCCGCGCCATACTCAAGGCCGAGGATCTTATCCATATCCTCTCCCTTGGCCGTAAGCATAATGATCGGGACGTCTGAGAATTCCCTGATCTGCTGGCAGGCGGACAGGCCATCCAGCTTGGGCAGCATCAGGTCAAGAAGGATGATATCGTAATTTCCTTCCCTGGCCTTCTCCACAGCCTCTTCGCCGTCATAAGCAGTATCGACCTCCATGTCGTCCTGCTCAAGCGAAAAGCGAAGTCCCTTGACTATCAGTTTCTCATCATCAACTACCAGAACCTTTTTCGGCATGTTTTCCCTCTACCTTATCTGTTGTTTATATATTAAGTGATAATACTATAAAAGAATTCCTGAAACTACTGCACTGTGATCCGGTCCCTGATCTGTGAATACACACGCTCCTTGATGCCGCTGATATTCATGATATCCTCGGCGCTGGAAAATGAGCCGTTCTCCTCCCGGTAACGGATGATGGCATCTGCTTTTGATTCGCCGATGCCCGGAAGGGTCATGAGCTGTTCCCTGGAGGCCGTGTTCAGATCAAGTTTCCCGTCAGACCCGCTGCCGGCGTTCTGGCCGCTCTGGCCGAACGCTTTCTGTTCCCTGTCCCCGCCGCTGCCCTGCTCCTTCATGAGTGCGGTCTCCTTGGCGGTATAGACCCTCAGCATCTGGGAATCACTCAGACGAAGCGCCAGATTGAGCCACTGGGTATCTGCCTCCCGGGTGAATCCGCCTGCCGCCTCGACAGCGTCCTGGACCCTTGCCCCGGATGGGAAATAATAGACACCCGGTCGCAGAACAGCCCCGCATACGTACACGGCAAGCTCCGTCTCAGGCATCACTGCCGATGCCGCCGCACTTTCTGTCTCAAGAGCCGGTACTGCCGGGCGGACTCCATTCACGCGGATCTCACTGCGCCTGGCGCAGCCGCCAAGTCCCAGCACTGCCAGACACAGAAACACCTGTACAATTCTGTTCTTCATGCACAACTCCTGACTGACCCGTCAGGCTGCCCTGCCATGCAATACACAAATTGTAACAAATGCTTAACAGTTTTTCAAGAAACAACTCGCACTATTCTGGCACTTCCTGTCTGCACATCCGCAGGGAATCAGTCATCCTCCTCATCCTGCGCCCAGGCGATGGCTGTCCTGACCGCTCTCGACCATCCCTTCAGAAGGCCCTTTCTGGTCTCTTCCTCCATCGACGGAGTGAATACATGTCCCAGCGCCCAGTTCTCTCTTACCTCATCCGTGTCCTTCCAGTATCCCACGGCAAGACCTGCCAGGAAAGCAGCACCCATGGCGGTGGTCTCCACGCACTGGGGCCGGATCACCTCCGCGTCCAGGATATCGGCCTGGAACTGCATGAGGAAGTTGTTGGCGCTGGCACCGCCGTCCACCTTCAGCCGGCTGATCTTCAGGCCCGAATCCTTCTGCATCGACCGGAGCACATCCGCTGTCTGATAGGCAAGGGATTCCACGGTCGCCCGGATCACATGCTCCTTGGCCGCGCCTCTGGTCAGGCCGACGATCGTGCCTCTGGCGTAGGGATTCCAGTACGGCGCGCCAAGGCCTGTGAAGGAGGGAACCACATAGACGCCTCCCGTATCCTTGACCCTGCTGCAGTACTCCTCGGACTCAGGAGCGTTCTTCACCATCCGCAGCTCATCCCGGAGCCACTGGATCGAAGCGCCCGCGACGAATACCGATCCCTCCAGGGCGTACTGTACCTCTCCCGGCTTCAGTCCCACAGCGATCGTGGTCAGAAGCCCGTTCCTGGACTCCACAGCCTCGCTGCCGGTGTTCATCAGCATGAAGCACCCTGTCCCGTAAGTATTCTTGACCTCGCCCTCCGAGAAGCAGCACTGGCCGAACAGAGCCGCCTGCTGGTCGCCTGCTGCCCCGCAGATCGGGATGCCGTCACCGATCATGCAGTCCTTCGTCCTTCCGTAGACCGCGCTGGAGGGCACCACCTGCGGCAGCATGCATTCCGGGATCTCCAGTCTCCTGAGGATCTCCTTATCCCAGCAAAGCTTATGGATGTCATACATCATCGTTCTGGAGGCATTGGTATAGTCCGTCACATGGACCTGCCCCGCAGTCATCTTCCAGATCAGCCAGGTATCCACCGTTCCGAAGAGAAGCTCTCCCCTCTCCGCCTTCTCCCTGGCGCCTTCCACGTGATCCAGGATCCATCTCAGCTTCGTGGCCGAGAAGTAGGGATCCGGGATCAGTCCCGTCGTCTTGCGGATATAGTCGCCAAATCCGTCTTTGGCCAGCTCTTCCACCATATCCGCCGTCCGGCGGCACTGCCAGACGATCGCGTTGTAGACCGGACGGCCGGTCGCCTTCTCCCAGACGATGGTCGTCTCACGCTGGTTCGTAATGCCGACAGCCGCGATATTCTCCGGACCGGCGCCAAGCTTTCCCATCGCCTCCGCGGCAACGCCGATCTGGGAGGACCAGATATCCATGGGATTGTGTTCGACCCAGCCCGGATGGGGATAGATCTGTTCAAACTCTCTCTGGGATACAGAGCATACATTGCCCTTCTTGTCAAACAGTATGCATCTGGAGCTTGTTGTACCGGCATCCAGTGCCATTATGTACTGATTCATTTCCATCGCTGTCCTCCTGTCTGTCAGATTACTCAAGTAAAACCGATCTCAGAATGAAGCCTCCAGAAGTCTGATCATCTCATCGATATCCGCCTCGGTAATCACAAGAGGCGGCACCAGACGGATCACGTCCGAGCCTGCCGAGAGGATCACAAGGCCCATCTCCAGGGCCTTCTTCACGATTGCCCCCACCGGACGGTCCTTCACGACGATCCCCTGCATGAAGCCAGCACCCCTGCGGCAGGTAAGGAAATCATACTTTTCGACCAGCTCATCCAGCTTCTTCTCAAGGTAGGGAGCTGTCTTCTTTACATGGGATACCAGGTCCATCTCATCAAACAGCTCAAACACCTTCGCCACCGCGGCGCAGGCAAGCGGATTGCCTCCGTAGGTCGTCCCGTGGTCTCCGGGCACCAGGGAGCTGGCCGCTGCCTTCTCATTGAGTACAAATGCGCCCACCGGCACGCCGCATCCGAGGGCCTTGGCCAGGGTCATGATATCCGGGCGCACTCCGTAAGCATTGCAGGCAAACCATTCCCCGGTCCGTCCCATGCCGCACTGGATCTCATCCAGGATCAGCAGGATGTCCCGCTCATCACAGAGCTTTCGAACGGCCCTGATGAATTCAGGATCCGCAGGATAGATTCCGCCCTCTCCCTGTACTGTCTCCATTATAATGGCACAGGTCTTGTCTGTCACTGAGGACAGCACACTTTCAAAATCATTGAAATCGGCGAACTTCACTCCGCCCATCAGCGGCTTGAAGGGATCCTGGTAATGGCTGTTTCCCGTCACGGACAGAGCTCCGACGGTGCGTCCGTGGAAGGAGTGGTTCATCGCGATGATCTCATGATCCGCGCTGCCATCCCGGGTGTACGCATATTTTCTCGCAGCCTTGATCGCGCCTTCGATCGCCTCCGCGCCGGAGTTAGTGAAGAAGACCTTCGACAGGCCTGTATGGCGGATGATCTGCCCAGCCGCGTCTGCAAGCGGCTTATGATAGTAGAGATTGGACGTGTGGATCAGCTTGTCGATCTGCGCCTTGAGAGCATCCTTGTAGGCTTCATTGCCATAGCCCAGGGCAAATACGGCGATGCCTGCCCCAAAGTCAAGATATTCCTTCCCGTCCGCATCGTACAGATGTACGCCCTCTCCGTGGTCAAAGACGACCGGGAAACGGTTATAGGTATGAAGGACTGTCTCTTCGGTCTGTTCCATGATCTGCTGTGATAATGACATATGCGGCTCCTTCCCGTAGCAAATTAAACCTGTTATGAAAACAGAATCCGCATACTTCATGCGGATCCTGTCAGAAAGCAATATGGATCTGTGATATCAGTCCTTCTTCTCTTTCTCGTAGAAACGCTGTTCTGTATCACCTATTATAGCAGTTCCGATACCCTTGTTGGTAAAGAATTCAAGAAGCTGCGAATGCGGGATCCTGCCGTCCAGGATATGGACTCTCTGAACGCCCGCCTGGATCGCGTCGATGCAGCTGTTGAGCTTCGGCAGCATGCCTCCGCCGGCGTGGCCGCTCCGGATGAACTCCCGGGTCTCTGCCACGGTCATCTCGGAGATCAGGCTGTCCGGATCGTCCGGGTCCTCATAGACTCCCTGGATGTCGGAGAGGAATACCAGCTTCTGCGCCTTCATCGCCTTCGCGATCGCGCAGGCCGCGTCATCCGCGTTGATGTTGTAGGAATAGTATCCGTCATCAGAGCCCACCGGGCAGATGACCGGGACAAAACCGGCGTCAAGAAGGGTGTTGAGCAGGGTCGTATCCACAGACCTGACCTCGCCCACGAAACCGATATCCGCTCCGTCCGGCTTCTTTCTGGTGACACGCAGGATCGTGCCGTCCTTGCCGGAGATGCCGCAGGCCTTGACCCCGGTCTTCTCCATCATGGACACCAGGCCCTTATTGATCCGGTTCAGAACCATCTCGGCCACCCGCATTGTCTCCTCGTCGGTCACGCGGAATCCGTTCACGAACTCGCTCTCCTTGCCGACCTTGCCGAGCCACCGGGTGATCTCCTTGCCGCCGCCGTGGACGATGATCGGTCTGAATCCGATCAGCTTGAGAAGGGCGACATCCTTGATCACGCTCTTTTTCAGCTCATGGTCCACCATGGCGCTCCCGCCATACTTGACGATGATCGTCGCACCCTGAAATCTCTGGATATAGGGAAGGGCCTCGATCAGCACTCCGGCCTTGTCCAGAAACAGCTCCATCTCTCTTTCATTCATTTCATGTTCCATACTATCCTGCCCTTTTATGAACGGTAATCCGCGTTGATCGTTATATATTCATGCGTCAGATCGCAGCCCCACGCCGTGGCGCTGTCGCTGCCTTCCTTGATGTCGATCACGGCCGTGATCTCATCCTCCGACAGGATCTTCGTTGCCAACTCTTCACTGTAGCCCGTCGAGACTCCATTTCTCGCGATCAGGACCTCGCCCGCCCTGCTCCTGAAGGTCAGGTCGACCTTCTGCTGGTCAAACTCGGCTCCCGAATATCCCATGGCGCAGATGATCCTGCCCCAGTTCGCGTCATGGCCTGCGATCGCGGTCTTGACCAGGCTCGACTCGATCACGGACTTGGCAAGTCTCACCGCCTGCTCCCTGGAGGACGCGCCCTCCACGGTCACCTCGAACAGGGCGTGAGCGCCTTCTCCGTCCGCCGCCATCCTTCTGGCAAGGTTCTTCGTGATCAGTGCCAGCGCCTCGCAGAAGGTCTCATAGTCTTTACCTTCTTCTGTGATCATCTCGTTGCCTGCAAGGCCGTTGGCAAGCAGCAGGCAGGTATCGTTGGTCGACTGGTCGCCGTCGACGGATATCATGTTAAATGAATCCTGCACGCAGGACAGAAGGGCCTTCTGGGCCATCTCATGGCTGATGGCAGCATCTGTCGTAAGGAAGCAGAGCATGGTCCCCATCTGGGGATGGATCATGCCGGCGCCCTTGGTCATGCCGCCCAGGGTGACTTTCTTCCCGCCCAGTTCAAAGGTGACCGCCGCTTCCTTGCGGACCGTATCCGTGGTCATGATCGCCTCTGCCGCGTCGCACCCTGCCTGGGGCGAATCCGACAGCATGCCGCTCAAGGTCCGGATGCCGGCGCAGATCTTGTCGATCGGGATCTGCATGCCGATTACTCCTGTGGATGCAAGCAGCACCATATTGGAGCTGACCCCTAAAGCCTCGGCCGCCGCCTCTGCGCTCTGCCGGCAGTATTCATCGCCCTGGGTGCCTGTGCACGCGTTGGCTACGCCACTGTTCATCACGCAGGCCTGGGCAGTCCCATATTGACGGACGATGTCCCGGTCCCAGAGTACAGGGGATGCCTTCACGAGATTGGACGTGAAGGTCCCTGCCAGTGTGCACGGCACCTCTGAGTACAGCATCGCCATGTCCTTGCGTTCCTTTTTGATGCCGACGCAGATGCCGGCCGCCTTAAATCCCTGAGCGGATGTAACTCCGCCTTCCATAATATTCATATCTGTCTCCTGTATGATAGTTCTTCTCTGTCAGCTGTCTTCCCGACTGATTTGCTCCTGCAGAGGATGACTTCTGCAGTCCCGCCCGTTCATCTTACGGGAATACCGGAACCAGCTTCAGTCCCGTATTCTCTTCCAGTCCGAAGAGGATGTTCATGTTCTGGACTGCCTGTCCTGCCGCGCCCTTCACCAGATTGTCCAGGGCTCCGCAGGCGATCAGTCTTCCGGTGCGCTCGTCCACCGTCCAGCCGATATCCACGAAGTTCGAGCCCTCCACCCAGCGGGTCTCCGGGAAGTTCCCGGCACCGAGAAGGCGGATGAAGTATTCGTCCTTATACCGATTCTCATAGGATGCACTGATCTGGTCGGCGGTCACTCCGTCCTTCAGCTTCGCGTAGCAGGTCGCGAGGATTCCTCTGTTCATCGGGACAAGATGCGGCGTGAAGCTGATCAGAATGCTCTGTCCGCCCTGATAATCCAGTCCGGCGGCATAGCTCAGCTGCTCTTCGATCTCCGGCGTGTGTCTGTGGGAGGCAACACCGTAGGGCTTGATGCTCTCATTGACCTCACAGTACAGGTTGGGAAGCTTTGTGCCTCTTCCCGCTCCGGAGGTTCCGGACTTGGCGTCGATTATGATGGTATCCGGATCGATCAGGCCGTCCGCCACCAGCGGATACAGAGTCAGGATCGAAGTGGTCGTATAGCAGCCCGGATTGGCGACAAGTCTTGCCTTGCTGATGCTCTCCCGGTTGATCTCGCACAGTCCATACACCGCTTCCGGGATGAACTGGGCGGCCTCATGGGTCCTCTTGTACCACTTCTCATACACATCGACTCTTTTGATCCTGAAGTCGGCACTCAGGTCGACAATCTTCGTATCCTGGAGGATCTTCTCATTTACCAGGGAAGCGCACAGGCCCTGGGGAGTCGCGGTGAATATGACGTCCGCTTTCTTCGCCAGCTCGTCCATATCTTCACCAAGGCATCTCTCGTCCACAAGATCAAACATATTGCGGTAGACATCCGCGTACTTCTGATCTATATAGCTTCTCGATCCATACCATACTATCTCCGCCTGCGGGTGCTGAAGCAGCAGACGCACGATTTCCGCGCCTGCATAACCAGTTGAACCTATGATCCCGGCCTTAATCATATACAGTCTCCTCATTATAGAATGTTCATGCATTTTCGCACTCTTGCGGGTGATCTCGCCCCATCCTACACCACATGCGAGCCAAAGTAAAGAGGCTAAATTAATAATTATTGTATATATAATGTATAATATGCATTTATGCATTATTCATCGTGATATTCATTATTTTTTGCTTGAATATTTATTCCACCCGCGTTATAGTATCGACCATAAACAGCATATTTATCCAGGAGGTTTGTAATTATGGCAAAAGAGAAAGTGGTTCTTGCTTATTCCGGAGGTCTCGATACGACCGCTATGATCCCGTGGCTGAAAGAGAACTTCGATTATGACGTGATCTGTGTCTGCGTTGACTGCGGACAGGAGGAGGAACTTGACGGACTGGAAGAAAGAGCACTCTCCAGCGGTGCCAGCAAGCTCTACATCGAAGATATCGTTGATGAATTCTGCGATGACTTTATCATGCCCTGCGTAGAGGCGGGTGCCGTATACGAGCACGCGTATCTTCTGGGCACGTCCATGGCCCGCCCCGCCATCACCAAGAGACTGGTTGAGATCGCCCGCAAGGAAAATGC
The DNA here is from genome assembly GCA_902765725.1 of uncultured Lachnospiraceae bacterium. Classification (GTDB taxonomy): domain Bacteria; phylum Bacillota; class Clostridia; order Lachnospirales; family Lachnospiraceae; genus Porcincola. The sequence continues at coordinate 189,602 of CACXAT010000006.1, forward strand.
CGTCGCCATCTGCCACGGCGCTACCGGCAAGGGCAATGACCAGATCCGTTTTGAGCTCGGCGTCAAGGCCCTCGCTCCGGACATCAAGGTGATCGCCCCCTGGCGCATGACCGACGTATGGACTCTTCAGAGCCGTGAGGATGAGATCGAATACTGCAGGAGCCACGGAATCAACCTTCCCTTCTCCATGGGCAAGGGTTATTCCCGCGACAGGAACCTGTGGCACATCAGCCATGAAGGACTGGAGCTGGAGGATCCGTCCCAGTCTCCGAACTATGACAGCCTCCTGGTACTCTCCGTCACCCCGCAGGCAGCTCCGGACGAGGTCACAGACGTGACCATGACCTTTGAGAAGGGCGTTCCGAAGACCATCAACGGCAAAGCCATGAAGGTCTCCGACATCATCCGCACCCTCAATGAGCTGGGCGGCAAGAACGGCATCGGCATCATCGACATCGTCGAGAACCGTGTCGTCGGCATGAAGAGCCGCGGCGTCTACGAGACTCCGGGCGGAACCATCCTGATGGCAGCCCATGACCAGCTCGAGGAGCTGTGCCTCGACCGTGAGACCATGGAGACTAAGAAGCGCCTGGCAAGCCAGCTTGCCCAGACCGTATACGAGGGAAAATGGTTCACCCCGCTGCGTGAAGCGATCCAGGCATTCGTAGAGTCCACCCAGCAGTTTGTCACCGGCGAAGTGAAGTTCCAGCTCTACAAGGGCAACATCATCCGGAACGGCACCACCAGCCCGTACTCACTGTACAATGAGTCACTGGCCTCCTTCACCACCGGCGATCTGTACGACCACCATGACGCGGAAGGCTTCATCACTCTGTTCGGACTTCCGCTGAAGGTCCGCGCGATGAAGCTGCAGGAAACCGCCAAGGAGAACTTCAACAGCAAGATCCAGGGCATGGTAAATGAGATGCAGGGAAAGAACCAGTCCAAATGACTGGTTTCCTGTAAACAGACAGGATAAAAAAGATCCTTCGGACGAAAATCCGAAGGATCTTTTTAATTCATCATCACTCTTGTGTCAGTGACTGTCCTATATTACTCTTCCGTCAGTGATGCAAGATAATCATCGAGCGCAGAGCTGTCGACCGTATAAGTCTTTGCCTCAACTGCCGCGTCCGGATCCGGTGCGGTGATGGCCTGATAGGCACTGATGCCGATCCACGCTATGATCGCAAGTCCGGCGACCGTAAGGCCTGCCTGAGTGAGCATCCACTGTCTCTTCTCCCTGGCCATGATCTTCTTGCGGTTCTTTTTATCCTGCTTATACTTATCAACCTTTGCCTGACTCATGTTCCTTCTCCACCTTTCAGCGCGTCCTGTATATGAACGCCGTTTTTTATACGGAATCTAGTATACTACATTCCGCGCTATTTTCAAGGGAAATCTCCGCTTACAGCACCATGATGATGCCGCCGTCGCTGGCATACAGGCTGGTCACACCTCTTCCGTTCACGACAAAGGAATTCTTCGCCTTCACCCTGTCCCGGATCGCGTCCAGAACCATCTGTCCTCTCTCCGGATTGTTGACGTGGGAGACCGCGATCTCCTTATCCTCCATATGCTCCGCGGACTCGGCAGCCATCTCTACCATCTTGACCAGAGCCCTGTTGATGCCCCGGGCCTGTCCTGCCTGCTGGATCTCTCCCTCCGGCGTCGAGGAGCAAATCGGCTTGATCTTCAGTGCAGTCGCCACGAAGGCCTTGAAGTTGGAAAGCCTTCCGTTCTTTCTCAGCGCGTCCAGTGACTCGAGAACGAACCAGGTCGTTTGGGAATTGATGTACTCCTCTGTCTTCTCGAGGATCTCCTCATAGGGAAGTCCTGCTTCCTCATATTCGGCGATTCTGCGGCCGATCAGAGTCTGCCCGATGGAGGCAGAGCGGGAATTGAACACGTGGATCTTCTTATCCGGATGCTCCTCCTGCACCATGCCCCTGGCCACCTCCGCACTGTTGTAGGAACCGGACAGAGCAGCTGACAGGGTGATCGCGTAGATGTGATCATAATCCTGCTCAAAATATTTCCTGTAGTATTCCGGAGAGGGACATGCGCTCTTCGGGCAGTTCGGACTCTCCTTAACCCGCTTCAGGAACTCCTGCTGGTCGAAGGTCTCATCATCCACAAAATGATACTGGTCTACGTCAAGCGTCAGCGGTGCAGAAACAAAATGCCCTGATGCCTTCATATCATCCGTCAGTTCTCCGCAGCTGTCTATTACGATCAGATAACTCATAACGTACCCTCAGTCTTCATATTTAGAATTCATGACATAGTTTTAAATACTACATTAGTATACCATAGATACTACTCCTTGAAAAGACCTGAAAAGCATTTTATACTCCATATTAATACGCTTATGCACGAATAACTATGGAGGCCGCTGTCCATGATTGCAGTCAGGATTACAGATACCCGGGATTTAACCAGAAAGCTCCTGGCCCAGGATCTCTTCGATACCTTCCTGTTCTCGGAAGGCTCTGTCACCACCTTTACCACCTTTTCCATAGACGGAACCTGGCATCCCGATTATTTTGAGCAGCAGGGTGCGGACGCTCTGACCTGGGGCCTGATCCGCCCGGTCTTCTTTGACATCATCAAGGGAAAACACACACCCATCTCATTTCGCATCGTCCTCCGGCTCTCGGAGGAAAATGTAAAAAGCCTCATCGCCTCCTCCGGTATCTCCATGGATCCCGCCCAGATCGCGGGACTGTTTCTGAACATCAATTACCAGAACCAGACCGTGACCTGCACCACCGGCACGTCCCTGAGGATCTTCACCCTGGACAAAACCCTGGACAATGTGTGGGATGACATGGTACTCCGCTTCCTGCGCTCCAGACAGATCCAGGCAGAGATTCTGTGACGGCTTCGCGGCTTTGCGATCCAAAACAGGGACAATCATATAACAGTAACTCCCCGGCGCTGTCTGCGGCAGGTCTGATCGTCTGCCGCGGCATCCTCCGGGGAGTTCGTTTCTTATTTACTTTGCAAGAAGCATCATGATCTCATTGCTGCGGCTGATAAACTCAGACATAGCTTCCGGCTTGAGCGGAGCGTTGGCCATCGCCGCCAGATCGTAGAGCTGCTTCGCGAACATCTGTGCATGCTCAGCTTCCGTATTCTCCAGCAGATACTTCACCAGCTTATGGTTCGCATTGAGGGTAAGGGTCTGGGCCGGAGCGAACATATCCATATCCATGCCTGAAGCGCCTGAGCTGTACATGCGCATCATGTCCTGCATACGGCGGCCTTCCTCCTGGATCGTAAGCATGGAGGAGATCTTCTCGTCCTTCAGGCTCTCGACCTGAACCGTCACCTTGTCATTGTTCAGCGCCTTCTTGAAGAGTTCGGTAAGCGTCTCGGTCTGGGCCTTGCGCTTCTCCTCATCGGTTTCCTCCGACTTCATGGCACCTGTCACATCCGCGTCGATCCGCTCGAACTTCAGCTCTTCATGCTTCTGCTCCACATGCTGAATGTAGGGAGAATCAATATTGTGGCGAAGGACGACCGCATCCATGCCCATCTCCTTGAACATCCGGATGTACTGACCCTGCTGTGCCTCATCGGTCACATAGTAGATGACGGTCTTCTCTTTCTCTTTCTCCTTTGTCTCCTCCGCGTTCTCCTCGACATCGAGATTCTCTTCCGACTCAGAGGCTTCCTTCGTCTCCTCAGAAGCTTCTGCCGGTTCAGCGCCCTCTTCTGTCTTCTCTTCGGAGGCCTCTTCCGTCTTGCCGTTGATCTTCTCGAGATACTCCTTGAGGGTGAAATACTTGCCGTCCAGATCCTTATACAGCATATAGTCGCTCAGACGCTCGCTGAACTTCTCTTCTCTCAGGCAGCCATACTTGAGGAACGGACTGATGTCATCCCAGTACTTCTCGTAGTTCTCACGGTCTGTCTTGCACATGCCGGTCAGCTTGTCCGCAACCTTCTTGGAGATGTAGTCACGGATCTTCTTCACAAATCCGTCATTCTGCAGAGCAGAGCGGGATACGTTCAGCGGGAACTCAGGGCAGTCGATCACACCCTTGAGCAGCATCATGTACTCCGGCACGACCTCCTTGATATTGTCCGCGATGAATACCTGATTGTTGTAGAGCTTGATCATTCCCTCGATGGTATCGTATTCCGTATTGATCTTCGGGAAATAAAGGATTCCCTTCAGATTGAACGGATAATCCGCGTTCAGATGGATCCAGAACAGCGGCTCGCGGTAGTCGTTGAAGACCTTGCGGTAGAAGTCCTTGTACTCCTGGTCAGTGCATTCATTCGGATGCTTTGCCCACAGTGGATGGATATCGGAGATGCTGACCGGGCGCTTGTTGATCTTCACGCGGTCACGGGCCGGAGCGATCTCAACGGTCTTCTTCTCCCCGTTCTCATCCTCCTGCTCTTCCGTCTTCGCGTCCTCATGGATCCGCTCCACGATCACGTCCGTATCCTTCAGCTCGCTCTCGTCGATGGTCTCATACTCCTGCGGCGCATTTGCCTTCTCCAGGAAGATCTCCACCGGCATGAAGCTGCAGTAGCGCTGCAGGACCTCACGCATCCTGTACTCGTTGGCAAACTCCAGACAGTCCTCATTCAAATGCAGGGTGATGGTCGTACCCACTTCAGCGCGGCTGCCGTCTTCCATGGTATAAGTAGAGGATCCGTCGCACTCCCAGTGGACAGGGGTCGCGCCATCCTGATAGCTGAGGGTATCGATCTCAACATTCTCCGATACCATGAATACGGAGTAGAAACCAAGACCGAAATGACCGATGATGTCATCCTTATTGGCCTTGTCCTTGTACTTTTCGAAGAAATCCGTCGCGCCTGAAAATGCGATCTGCGTGATGTATTCCTCTACCTCGTCGGCTGTCATGCCCAGTCCGGTATCGCAGAACTGAAGCGTCTTCGCGTCCGGGTCCACGATCACGCGGATCGAATCCTTATGATCATCGGGATACTGATACTCCCCCATGATCTCCAGCTTGTGAAGCTTCGAGATCGCGTCGCATGCATTGGAGACAACCTCTCTGACAAAGATGTCGTGATCGGAATACAGCCATTTCTTAATGATCGGCAGCATATTCTCGCTGTTAATGGATAAGGTTCCCTGCTTGGAAGTCATATGTGAATCACTCCTTTGATTATTATTAATCTCTATTCTTATACAAGCCGCACAGATCACCGGCCTGCCGTCAGAAGAGATAATACGTCCATTTCGCGCAAATGTCAATAGCACTCGTTTGAAGTGAGTGCTAACATACAATGAGAACAAAAAGCAGTTACAGTGCACAGATCAGCCCGCATTGCTTCGAGTTTGTGGGCACAGTGAAAACACGTTGCCTTCCTTCGCTTTGCTACGGTTGCATTGCAGCCGCTCCCAGCGCCTATAGATGCGTGGTCGCTTCCGCGGCTGCAGCAACTTGCAAAGCTCAGTCGGCTTCCTATTGTTTTCATCTGTGCCCACAGAACTCTGCGCAGATGATATAAGGCTGATCTGTGCACTGTAACATAAAGAAGACAGCCCCAAACGGGCTGCCTTCCTGAATATCTGCGAGATCCGCATGTTCCTGCGTCAGGCCTCTGCGTGCTCCTCAGCTGCCGGTGCCTCTTCTGCACACTCCTCAGCTGCCGGTGCCTCTTCTACGCACTCCTGCGCCTCCTGTGCGCACTCTTCCACGCACTCCTGCGCTTCCCCGGCACATTCCTGCGCTTCATCCACGCACTCCTGGGCTTCCTGTGCGCATTCTTCCACTGCCTCCTGCGCGCATTGGGGACACTCCTGTGCCGCATCTTCGGCCTTGTCAGACGCTTCCTCTACGACCTCATATACTGCTTCCTGAGCTTTGTCCAGCTTCTCCTTGGCCTGCTCATACAGACTCTTGGCTTCCGACTCAGCGCTGGCTGCCTTCTCAGCAGCTGCCTGCTCCGCCGCTGCCTTTGCCGCAGCCGCTTCCTCGGCAAGCTTCGCTTCTGCCTCTTCCATGGCCTTTCTGGAATCCTCGATGCCCTGCTGCAGTTCGGCGACCTTCGCCTCTGCCGCGTTCACGATGTCCAGAAGAGGCTTCAGGGCCTCGTCCATTGTATCCTGATTCAGCTCGGCAAACTTTTTGCCAAGTTCAGTGTAAGCTTTCGTAACTTCCTTCTGAGCATTCGCGATCTGAATCTTCAGATTGCCGGTCTCAGCTGCGTTCTTCGCGCGTCCAGCGACAGTCTTGCCTAATCTTCCGAGGGAATCTCCCAATTCATCTAAGAATGCCATTGTACTACCTCCATAATAAAATTACCGGATACCAGTCCAGACGGACTTGTTGCTTTATCTTATCATGAAACTGTACAGGATGGAATATTCCCTCTGTGAAAGTTTTGTGAGAAATGAACAGTACTCTGCTCTTATCCCATGACTTTGTTGCGAATGACGCCGACGGAGATATACCCGTCCGCCAGGGCCTGGATATCCGAGCCCTCCTCTGCGCCGGTCACCTCCTTAGCTTTCAGAAGGATGTCCCAGCCGCCTTCCTCCCGCTCCTGCCGGTAATAGACGTCATCAAAAAATGGTGTCTGCGCCGGCTTTCTGTCACAGAGGATCCCCCGGAACTCTTCCGGACTGCAGCAGGGGAAGTTGACGTTCCACACCTCTCCTTGTCCAAGCCTTCTGGACACAAGCTCCTCCAGGATCGAGGACAGATGCTCCTTCATGACAAGATCGCAGCCTCCCCTTCTCTGGGAGAAGCAGATCGCGGGAACATGATACAGGACCGCCTCCATGGCTGCCCCGACGGTAGCCGAGTACAGGATGTCGTATCCGCAGTTTGCCCCGTCATTGATTCCGGAGAGCACAAGCTCTGGCTCCTCTCCCTTCTCGAACAGTCCGTGGAAGGAGATCCGGACGCAGTCCGCCGGTGTCGCGTCGATCCGGTATGCCCGGACGCCCTCCACCGGAAAGTCCTCCACCGGGTGAAACTCCATAGGCCTGTACAGGGTGATCCTGTGGGACATGGCGCTGCACTGCTGAGAGGGCGCGATGACCGTCACCTCTCCCAACGCCTTTGCCGCCTCGGCCAGCATCGCGAGATATTCTGACCGGATCCCGTCGTCATTGGTAACAAGTATCCTCATACACCGCTCCTTTTACAGCACTTGGCAGACTGACTCACTTCAGACCTTTACAAAATGCCATCTGTAGCTCCTGTACTCGCCCATTTCCACCGGGATCGGAAGTCCGATCTGCATCAGGGCGTTGGCAGGATATACACGACCTGTCTCCTCATCTTGGTAGAAGCAGTCCTTCTTGAGACCGCGCAGCCGCACGTAATTGACCGTCATGTTGCCGTGAACGGCAAGGCAGACCGCCGAAATCAGTGCCTCTCTGCCGTCCTCGGAGAACATCTCCCAGGCGGCGATCTCATCCTCCGCCGGATTGCTCAGCCGGTAGAACAGTCCGTGATTGATCAGGTCTGCGTATCTGTGGTAGTCCTCGATCTGCAGCCGGATCTCCTCCTTCTCCTCCTCGCTGAGCTTAGACGGATCCAGCTCATATCCGAAGGTCCCGCCCATGGCTACCATGCTGCGGGTCTTGAGGGATACGTTCCTTCCGGTCTGCTCGTTCGGGACCGCGGATACATGCGCTCCCATGGAAGAGACCGGATACAGGAAGCTGGTTCCGTACTGGATCCGGGTGCGGTCAATCGCGTCTGTATTGTCCGAGCACCAGATCTGCGGAGTATAATACAGCATTCCCATGTCGAATCTTCCGCCGCCTCCCGAGCAGCCCTCGATCAGGACATCGGGATAATTGCGGTTCAGCCTCTCCAGGAAGTCATACAGTCCGAGCACATAATTGTAGAGAACCTGTCCCTGGGACAGCCCGCCGTGGGAATAGACGTTGAAGATCGAGCGGTTGAAGTCCCATTTCACATATTCGATATTCGCGCTGTCAAGGACCTTGCTGATGGCATCGTAGATCGCGTCTACGACTTCCTTCCTGGAGAAGTCCAGGATCAGCTGGTTGCGTCCCAGCACCGGATGTCTGCCCGGGATCGTCATGGCCCAGTCCGGATGCTCGCGGTAGAGATCCGAATCCTCATTGACCATCTCCGGCTCCACCCAGATGCCGAACTTCAGTCCCATGTTGTTGATCTCGCTGACCAGATCTCCCAGGCTGCGTCCCAGCTTCTTTTCATTTACAAACCAGTCTCCCAGGCCCCGGTAGTCATCGCTGCGGGCGCCGAACCAGCCGTCATCCATGACCAGCATCTCCACACCCAGGTCCCTGGCGCCTCTGGCAAGCTCGATCAGCTTGTCGCCGTCAAAGTCAAAATAGCAGGCCTCCCAGCTGTTCAGCAGGACCGGTCTGGGGATGTCTCTCCACTTGCCGCGGCAGATGTGCCTGCGGGCGCATCTCTGGAAGTTCTGGGACAGCCGCGCCATACCCTTGGCGGAATAGCTCATGACCACCTCGGGGGTCCAGAACTCCTGTCCGCCCTCGAGGGGGTAGGCCAGCAGCTCATCGTGCAGTCCCAGCTGCATGCGGATGTTGTTGTACTGATCCTTCTCGATCTCACCCTTGAAGCCGCCCGAGTACACGAAGCTCATCCCGTAGCAGTGTCCGTAATCCTCCGTCGCCATATGGTCCACCAGAAGCATGGAGGGATTGTACTGATGGCTGGAGGTGCCTCTCGTGGAGCCGATGGTCAGGGTCCCGTGTCCCACATGCTGGCGCTGCATATTGCGCTCCATGCAGTGCCTTCCGTAGAAGGTGATGGCATCATAATCGCCGGTGACAAAGTCCAGGCAGGCGCTCTGCGCCTTCTCCAGGGTAAATGAAGTCTTCCCTTCGTTCACGATCCGGACTGCCCGGGTGATGATGTCCAGCTTCGGGAGCACGCCGTAATACAGATCCACCCGCAGCTTCAGAAGGTCATCCTTCAGAGTGATGACCAGGGTCTGGGCATTTGCCCCGGTATCGGCGTTGGTGTCATCCACATAGACCGCCGGCAGATTCGGGATGGAGAACATCCCCTCCTCCACACGGAAGGAATCATAGCGCAGGTCACAGTCGATGGTCCCCAGGTCATCGGCCACCTTCAGCAGGACTCTGCGGTAATCTCCGTTGCCGAGATAGGGAAACTCCTGGGGCAGGAAATCCATCGAATAGGTGCGGTCTCCCTCCGCCTCGTAGGGGTTGCCCGAGAATCCGCGGTCATTGAACGTCAGCAGGAAATGCATATCCCCTTCCGTCTTTCTGCCATAGTACTGGTGCAGCAGATAGCCGTACCGGTCGACGTGCATCTGATAGGTGGTTCTCTTCGTATTGAGAGTAAACAACAGCTTCTCTTCCTGAATCTGGATTCCCATAACGCTCTCCTCAGTTCAATGCATCGGGCACAGTGACAGTGCCTTCGTCATATGTTTTCAAATGTTTTAATAACGGTATACAAGCGGATTATAGTATAAGAAACATGGTCGGTTCTATGCAGAAACGGATGTGAAAAGCATCACAATCGACCATTCTTTTTTTGACTCTGTATGTCTGCGATGATATGATGGTCGCATGGGTAAAAATGGATTTATCGGATCTGAATATGGCGTGACCGGAAGTACGCTCAAGCTGTTTGCCATCATCACCATGCTGATCGACCATACAGGTGCGGCGGTCGTGGGGACGATCATCAGCCTGGGCAATCTGCGCACTGCCAACTATGAACTCTACAGGACGCTCAGCACCCTCTATTCGCTGATGAGAGGGCTCGGACGTCTTGCTTTTCCCGTCTTCTGTTTTCTGCTGGTGGAGGGGTTCTTCCATACCAGATCGGTCAGGAAATACTGCGAGAGGCTCTTTCTGTTCGCCCTGATCTCAGAGTTCCCCTTCGACTTTGCCCTCAAGCCCACTGCCATCTACTGGAATAAGCAGAACGTGTATTTCACTCTCCTGCTCTCCCTGATCTGCCTGTGGATGCTGGAGGAGCTCAGAGCAAAGCCGACGCTGCAGCTGCTGGCCGCCGCATCCTGCATGCTCCTGGCGGATGCCCTGAAGACGGACTACAACTACAAGGGCGTCTTCCTGGTGGCGATCCTGTACCTGTTCCACGACTACAGAAGCTATCAGTGCGCCGCCGGCGCCGCGTCCATCGCCTGGGAGAATTACGCGCCCCTGTCCTTCCTGCTGTGCTATCTCTACAACGGGAAGCGCGGACTGAAGCTGCGCTATCTCTTCTACTGGTTCTATCCCGCGCACCTGATCCTGCTGGGGATCCTGCGAAGGTACATTCTGCCGGCGATTTTATAGAAGGATCGATTCTTTTATCTCACGCTATCTCATGACGCCTTCGTCCCGGAGGCGTCTTTTTTACGGCAGCTTTTCTCACGGCACTTATCCCCGGACTTTTTACAAAAGTCCTCTCAGGACCACCACTTTATCAGGGAGCCGTCCGCAGGGCGCGGGTCCCTGATCTTGTCCTTCATGATGCGGTGGAACTGACTGCCGCACCGCTCTACCTCTCCCAGTACGGTATCGATCTTATCCTCATCCAGATACCAGTTCTCCCGGGTGATCCCCCTGGTGACCACGGGGCAGATCAGCAGCTCGGTGTCCGGGAACTGCTCACGGTAATACATCCAGCAGCGCCTGGCGTGAAATGCCTGACAGACGATGATCGCAGTCTTCACCGGTATGCCCAGCTTCTCCAGCACGTGTCTGGAGCAGATCGCGTTCTCCCAGGTGAAGGTCGCCTGGTCCTCCTTCAGGATCGCGCTGTCGGGAACGCCGCCTCTTCGCAGCACATCCCTCAGATAGTCCCACTCCGTCTCATAGGAAGAATCGCCGGTAAAGTGCCCGGCCAGCTTGCTGTACCTGCCGCTGGGAAGCACATAAGGAGCATACCCGTCCGCAAAAAGGGCGGCCGCCCTCTGCGCGCTTTCCGGGTAATTGCCACCGGGCACAAAGATCACGTCCGCCTTCTTCAGTTCATGTTCTAAAAAAATAAAATCTGTTATGCAGTCATAAAATCTGCCGCTCATTCTCTTCTCCTGTCCGGCTAGAGTTAACTTCTGCCAGGTTGGTTGAAGGACGGATTCCTTTCGCCTGGCAACGTCCCATTCAGACTGGTTCGGAAGTTACTGTGCTGCCGGCAGCTTGAAGGAAGACTTCAGAGATACGATCCGGTTGAATACCGGTTTCTCCTCTGTATTCAGCTTCGAATCCACGCAGAAGAAGCCGGTTCTGACAAACTGGAAGGAATCCGGAGCCTGTGCGCCTTTCACCGAAGGCTCGACCTTGCAGTCCTCGAGGATCTGCAGGGAATTCGGGTTCAGATTCAGCTCGCCCGTCTCCTCATTGTATACACCCTTCTCCTCATCGATGATGTTCTCGAAGAGTCTCACTTCACAGTTCACCGCGGTCTTCGCCGCGACCCAGTGGATGGTGCCTCTGACCTTGCGGCCGTCCGGCGCGTTGCCGCCGCGGGTCTGCGGATCATAGGTGCAGTGGACGGCTGTGATATTGCCGTTCTCATCCTTGTCCACGCCCGTGCAGGTGACAAGATAGGCATTCATCAGGCGGACCTCATTGCCGGGGAACAGCCTGCGGTATTTGCTCACAGGAACCTCCATGAAGTCTTCCTGCTCGATGTAGAGTTCTCTGCCGAAGGGAACCTTTCTGGAGCCAAGCTCCGGATTCTCCAGGTTGTTATCCACATCCAGCTCCTCGATCTGATCCTCGGGATAGTTGTCGATGATCAGCTTCAGCGGATGCAGGATCGCCATGACGCGGGACTTCTTCAGCTTCAGGTCCTCTCTGACGCAGTACTCCAGCATCTGGTAGTCCGAGACGGACTGAGCCTTGGAGATGCCGCTCAGCTCTACGAACATCTTGATGGACTCCGGCGTGAAGCCGCGGCGTCTGAGACCGGAGATGGACACCAGTCTCGGATCGTCCCATCCGTCCACGATTCCGTTCTCGACCAGCTTCTTGATGTAGCGCTTGCCGGTGACTACATTCTTGAGGTACATCTTTGCAAACTCGATCTGTCTGGGCGGCTGCTCATATTCCAGTTCACGCACTACCCAGTCATACAGCGGTCTGTGGTCCTCGAACTCAAGGGTGCAGATCGAATGGGTGACACCCTCGATGGCGTCCTCGATGGGATGGGCGAAGTCATACATCGGATAGATGCACCACTTGTCCCCGGTGTTCTCATGGGCGATATGGGCGATGCGGTAGATGACCGGGTCTCTCATATTCATGTTCGGAGACGCCATGTCGATCTTCGCACGAAGCACCTTGGATCCGTCCTCGTACATGCCGTTCTTCATGTTCTCGAAGAGTTCCAGATTCTCTTCCACGGAGCGGTCCCGATAAGGAGAATTCTTGCCCGCCTCGGTCAGGGTCCCTCTGTACTCGCGGATCTGCTCTGCCGTCAGATCGCAGACGAAGGCCTTGCCCTTTTTGATCAGCGTGACAGCTGCCTCGTACATCTGCTCAAAATAATTGGACGCAAAGTACAGGCGGTCATCAAACTTCGCGCCGAGCCATCTGACGTCATTCTCGATGGACTCGACAAACTCGCTCTTCTCCTTCGTCGGATTCGTATCGTCGAAGCGCAGGTTGAACAGTCCATTGTACTCCTGGGCCAGGCCGTAGTTCAGAAGGATCGACTTCGCGTGTCCGATGTGAAGGTATCCGTTCGGCTCCGGCGGGAAACGGGTCATGACATGGTCGACTCTTCCCTCTTCCAGGTCCTTGTCTATGATCTGCTCAATAAAGTTCTTGCTCTGGTTTTCCATACTCTGTTACTCCTCGATTTTTATTTCTGCGCAGCGATGGGCTGCGGTGAAACCGTCTCTTAATTGAAATGAATGAACTTTCGCACGATCTTGTATGCCCTGACAGTGGTCCGGCGCCCAAGCTTCGTGGGAAGATTCATCATCACTCCCAGGAAGGACATCCTGAGTCTGTAGTACAGCTTCTCATTACTGCTCTTGAGATAGCTCCACAGATCGCATTTCTTGGCATAGTCCTCACTCGTTCCGCCCACAAGAAGGATCGCGGATGTGACAGTCATGATCTTATTCAGATAGATCATCATGTACTTGCGGACATTCTTGTCCAGTCCGCTCCAGTTCTGCCGGGTGAAGACATCGATCATGATCTTGTTGACCCGAATCTGCTGGTCGATCCTTCCAAGCATCACCTTCTCGTTGACGCTCTGGTCTTCCCTTCCGATGAAGTAGTGATACAGGTTCACATCCATGTAGTAGAACTTCTCGCAGTAGGGAAGCGGCTGGAATGCAAAGATGTTATCCACGTAGAAGGTATGCTCCGGAAGCTTCAGTCCGCACTTGAGCAGTATATCATGCCTGTAGATGATATTGTGCATCAGAATGTACTGCGTCTGCTTCAGATGCCCCATGTCATCCCAGGATATGATCCGGTTCTGGGGGAAGGCATGCCGAAACTGCATATAGTTCTTGCGCCACGCGCCCTGCTTGTCATAGCAGAAGTTCGCAAGCAGCATGTCGACCGGGGTCTCCCTCTCCTCGAGGGACTTCAGGCGCTTGATGATCTTGAGCAGTGCCTTGGGCTCTACCCAGTCGTCGGAATCGACCACTTTGAAATAAAGGCCCGTCGCCTCGGCGATACCGGTGTTGACTGCTCCGCCGTGTCCCTTGTTCTCCTGGTGGATCGCCCGCACGATCCCCGGATTCTCTGCCTCGTACTTTCTGGCGATCTCAAGGGTATTGTCCTTCGCGGACCCGTCATCGATGACCAGGATCTCGATATCCTCCCCGCCCGGAAGCAGAGATTCGATACATTTCCCCATATATTCGGCAGAATTGTAGCAGGGTATTGCAACTGTAAGAATCTTCATAGAATTGTCTCTCCGTCCTTTTTTAGAATTCTCCGCCCGGCTCTGTCTGTATTCCGGGACGGATGTTCAGATACTCCGTATATCTGGCATAGGCCGCCGGGATCGAATACTCCCTGCGGGTGCGCTCCGGCTCTATGGCAAGATAGCCTTCCGCAAGCCCCTCCAGCTCCTCCGCCAGGACAAGGTATCCCTTCATATGCCACTCCACATGGGAGAATATATGCTTTGCCTCAGGAAGGGGCAGGATGCGGACCGGACGTATGCCGATCCTCCGGGCCTCTTCGAGCGCCTCCACATCTGTCAGATCCCCCTCAAGACTGGGCAGCTCCCACAGTCCCGCGAGAAGCCCGCTGTCCGGTCTCTTGCGGATCACCGTGCAGGATGCGTCCCGGACCGCAAGTATGGTCCTCTTCTCTATGCGCCTTGGCTTCTTCGGCTTTCTCACCGGGATCGAGTCCAGCTCGCCAAGACGTAAGGCGGCGCACCACTCCCGGAGCGGGCACTGAGCGCACCGGGCAGTTCCCCCGGGCAGACACACCAGAGCGCCGAGCTCCATCAGTGCCTGATTGAAGATGCCCGGATCCGGGGCATCCTCCTCATCCAGAAGCTCCTGGATCAGTTCCTCAAAATGAACCTTCACCTTCGCGTCATCGATGCATGCCAAAGAGCCGGTCAGCCTGGACAGGACCCTGAGCACATTGCCGTCCACGGCAGGCGCCGGGATGTGGCAGGCGATGGACGCGATTGCCCCCGCCGTGTAGGAGCCGATGCCGGGCAGCTTTCGAAGAAGCGCCGGATCTGACGGCAGTTCTCCGCCATATTCCTCCATCACGATGCGGGCCGCCTTCTGCATGTTTCTGACACGGTTGTAATATCCCAGTCCCTCCCAGAGCTTCAGGAGTCTCTCCTCCCCGCACACTGCAAGGGCATGGATGTCAGGCAGTTCATTTATGAAGCGATGAAAATAGGGGCGGACTGTTTCCACCCTGGTCTGCTGGAGCATGATCTCGCTCACCCACACATAGTAGGGAAGCGGATTCGACCTCCATTCCATCTCTCTTTTGTTCTGCTCAAACCATGAAGTCAGCGGCTGCCATACCTTTCGGAGCATGTCAGCTTCATCTATTCTATCAAATATCATGAACGTTGTCAGTTTAACTTTTTAACAGATCCGCCTTCGACCAGATATCCCTCCACCAGGATCTTCTCGATCAGTGTGGTCTTGGGATTCTCGATCAGAGCCGTCAGCTCCTCTGCGGCCTTTCTGCCGATCTGTTTCGTATCCTGCTTGAGAGTCGTCAGCTTGGGATACAGGGCCCGGGAGACGGGGATGCCGTCATATCCGATGATCGAGATATCCTCCGGGATCCGCAGACCTCTCTCCTGCGCCGCGTTGTATGCGCCGACAGCCGAGAAGTCATCGGGCATGAAGACACAGGTGGGCCGGTCCTCCAGGTCCAGAAGCTCCTCCATCCTCTTCTCGGTAGTCTCGCCGTCACGGTATCTGGAGGCCCTGATATAGCTGTCCGGAGCCGTGATATTGTATCTGGCAAGGGCTCTGTGGAAGCTGGACAGACGGTCTCTCGTGACCGAGTTATTGTCCCCGTGGATGTAGGCGATCTTCCGGTGTCCCATGCTCACCGCATAGTCCACAAGATCCCTCATCCCCCGGACATTGTCCGATACGATGGCCACTCTTCCGTCAAACACATAGTCGATGGTGACCACCGGGAGGGCGGACCGCACCAGCTCCAGGACCTCGGAAGTCGTGAAATCGATATTGGCGATCACGACCCCGTCCAGGCCTCTGTACCTGCAGTGCTCATAGTAGCTCATCCTGCGGTTCGCGACCATGTTCATCGAGGTAAATGTGATATCGTAGCCCTTTGACTCCGCCGTCACCTTGAAGCTGTCCAGGATGGCCGCGAAATAATCATGGGTAAGGCCACTGTGAAGATTGTCTGAAAACAGGATGCCCAGATCATAAGAACGGTTCGTCTTGAGGGCCCTTGCCGAAGAATTGGGGAAATAACCCATCTCCTTGGCAGCCGCCTGGATCTCCTCTCTCTTCGCCTTGCCGATATCACTGTAGCCGTTCAGCGCCTTGCTGACCGTCGCCACAGATACATTGCATCTTTTCGCAATATCTTTCATTGAAACCATAATACAGAAGCCCTCCGTTGAGAGAAGTCCGGCGAAACAGAACGAAAACAGATGAAATCGTTTTCGATGTTATTATAAAAATATCATATTCTCAGCACAACTTGTTTGTTTTTCTAAATTTTGTGCAGTTTTTACATTTTTTTACATACGAAACCGATTGCTTTTTTGCATAATTGGACCTATACTGCAGATAGATGTCAACTTAATCGTTTTCCCGTATTCAAAACAACACACATTTTTCTGTATCTATGAAGGAGAATACACATGAAATACGGATATTTTGATGACAATGCCCGTGAATATGTCATCACGACCCCCGAAACGCCGCTTCCGTGGATCAACTATCTCGGATGCAATGACTTTTTCTCGATCATCTCCAACACCTGCGGCGGCTACAGCTTCTACAAGGATGCCAAGATGCTCCGCATCACCCGCTACCGCTACAATAACGTACCCTACGATTCCAACGGTAAATACTACTATATCGCTGACGAGGGCTGCGTGTGGAATCCCGGCTGGCAGCCGACCCAGACTCCGCTGGACTCCTACGAATGCCGCCATGGCATCGGGTATACCCGTTTCACCTCTTCGAAAAACGGCCTGACTGCCTCGCTGCTGAACTTCGTTCCTCTGCATGACACCTGCGAGGTCAACTGCCTGACCCTGCACAATGCCACGGACAGAGCGAAAACCTTCAAGGTGTATTCCTATGTCGAATTCTGCCTCTGGAACGCGCTGGACGATATGACCAACTACCAGAGGAATCTGTCCACCGGCGAAGTGGAGGTGGACGGCTCCACGATCTACCACAAGACAGAGTACAGGGAGCGCAGAAACCACTACTCCTACTACTCTGTAAATGACAGGGTCTCCGCCTTCGACACCTCCAGGGACGCATTCATCGGCACCTACCGCCCCGCCTCCCGTCCTGCCGCGATCGAGAACGGCGGATGCACCGGTTCGATGGCCAGCGGCTGGTATCCGATCGCAGCCCATGAGCTGGATGTGACCCTCGAGCCCGGCGCCGACAGGACCTTCGTATTCGTGCTCGGCTATGCGGAAAATCCTGTGGATCAGAAATGGGAAGCTCCCAATGTGATCAACAAGGCTCCGGCCAGAGCTCTTCTTGCGAAGTACCAGACAGCGGAGGATGTGGACAGGGCCCTGAATGAACTGAAGGACTACTGGACAGACCTTCTTGGCGGCTTTACGGTCCGCAGCGAAGACGAGAAGGTGAACCGGATGGTCAATATCTGGAACCAGTACCAGTGCATGGTCACCTTCAACATGTCCCGCTCCACCTCCTACTACGAATCCGGCATCGGCAGGGGCATGGGCTTCCGTGATTCCAACCAGGATCTGCTGGGCTTTGTCCACCTCATCCCCGAAAAAGCCAGGGAGAGGATCATCGACATCGCCTCGACCCAGTTCCAGGACGGCTCGGCGTATCATCAGTACCAGCCGCTCACCAAGAGGGGCAATTCCGACATCGGCTCCGGATTCAATGACGACCCGCTGTGGCTGATCGCGGGAACCGCAGCCTACATCAGGGAAACCGGCGACTTCTCCATCCTGGACGAGCCTGTGCCCTTTGACAACGACGAATCCACCAGGGTCCCGCTCTTCGAGCATCTGACCCGGTCCTTTGACTATATCGTGACCCACAAGGGTCCCCACAATCTGCCGCTGATCGGGCGTGCGGACTGGAATGACTGCCTGAATCTGAACTGCTTCTCCGATACCCCCGGAGAATCCTTCCAGACCAGCGGTCCCAGCGAAGGCCCCGTGGCAGAATCCGTATTTATCGCCGGCATGTTCGTCAAGTACGGCGAGGAATACCGCAAGCTCTGCCTGCACCGCGGACTGACCGAAAAAGCCGCCCAGGCCGAGAAGGAAGTCCGGGACATGTACGATGCAGTGCTGAGCGCAGGATGGGACGGCGAGTGGTTCGTCCGCGCCTATGACGCGAACGGGGAAAAGATCGGCTCCCACGAATGCGAGGAAGGCCGGATCTTCATCGAGCCCCAGGGCTTCTGCGTGCTGGCCGGCATCGGTGTGAAGGAAGGCCTGGCAGAAAAGGCGCTGGCCTCTGTCGAGAAATATCTGGATACCAAATACGGCATCATGATCCTGCAGCCCTGCTACACCCACTACTATCTCAATCTGGGCGAGATCTCCTCCTACCCGCCCGGATACAAGGAGAACGGAGGCATCTTCTGCCACAACAACCCCTGGGTGTCCATCGCAGAGACTGTGTGCGGACATGGCGACAGGGCCTTCGAGATCTACAAGAAGACCTGCCCGGCCTACATCGAGGACATCTCCGAGATCCACTGCACCGAGCCCTATGTCTACAGTCAGATGGTTGCAGGAAAAGATGCCGCGTTCTTCGGACAGGGCAAGAACAGCTGGCTGACCGGAACGGCAGCCTGGACCTTCGTGAACATCTCCCAGTTCATCCTGGGAATCCAGCCGGACTACGACGGACTGAAGATCGATCCCTGCGTGCCGGCAGACTTCGGCGACTACACCGTAGACCGCAAGTTCCGCGGCGCTGTCTATCACGTGAACATCCTCAATCCGGACAGACGGCAGAAAGGAATCCGCGAGCTGACGGTAAACGGCAGGAAGATCGAGGGCAATATCATCCCCTTCGAGGAAGGCGTGAAGGAGTACAACGTAATCGCAAAGATGTAACACAGACAAAAACGCGGCCGCTGTGATGCGGCCGCGTTTGTTATCAGACTCTCCCTTACTGACGTGCTTCAATATCAGAGATCATATCGATCCTCTTCTGGTGGCGTCCTCCGAGGAATTCCGCGTTAAGCCATTCGGATACGATCATCTTGGCCAGCTCTTCGCCAACCACTCTCGCGCCGAAGCACAGAACGTTGGAATTGTTGTGCTGGCGGGACAGCTTTGAGCTGTAGGGCTCACTGCAGCAGCAGGCGCGGATGCCCTTCACCTTATTGCAGGCGATCGAGATGCCTACGCCGGTTCCGCAGATCGCGATTCCCAGATCAGCTTCCTTGTTCAGGATCTTCTCGCAGACCTTCTCACCCCATTCGGGATAGTTGCTGCTCTCGGTGGAGAAGGTTCCGACTTCCTCAACCTCATATCCCTCTTCACGAAGGTAAGCGGCAATCACTTCCCTCATATGAACTGCACTGTGGTCATTTCCAATCGCGATCTTCATAACTGACTCCTTCTGCCTGCCGGCTGTATACTCTCTTCATGGATACTGCTGATGGTCTGTCTGACCTCCCAGACAGTATACAACCATCCGGCCCTTCGTGTCGACCATTTCATAATGGTCACCGCTATGACTGTGCCCCCTGATCGCGCACCGCTTTCTTCTGAGTGTCCGCAAGCTGCTTCATCTCCGCGGCGCTGGCAAGGACCGCCTCCGTGATCCTGGCGCCTCCCAGGATCCTGGCAAGCTCTCCGATCATCTCCGACTCTCCGAGAGCTCTCACATGGGTGTGGGTCATCCCATCTTCCACCGACTTCTCTATCACATAGTGGTGATCCGCCATGGATGCGATCTGCGCCAGATGCGTGATGGCGATGACCTGGCAGCTCTCGGACAGCTGCGCCATCTTCTCAGACACCTTCTGCGCGGTCCGGCCGCTGATCCCAGTATCGATCTCGTCAAAGATCAGGGTGCCGATGGAATCCCTGCGCGCCATGATGGTCTTAATGCCCAGCATGATACGGGACAGCTCACCGCCCGACGCCACCATCTGCAGCGGCCTCACGGGAGATCCGGGATTGGTGGAGATCAGGAACGTGACCGCGTCCTGTCCGCCGGCGGTGGGCTCTGGTGTTTTTTCAAATGAGATCTCGAAGCGTACATCCAGGAAGTTCAGTTCTTCCAGAGACTGGACGATCTGCTGCTGCAGGAGGGCCGCGGCCTTCTTCCTGATGCCGGTGATGATCACGCACTGCTTCTCCAGCATCTCCCTGCTCTGTCTCTGTTTCTTCTTCAGTCCTTCCACATACGCGTCATAGTCCGTCAGGATATCCAGGCTCTCCTGCTGCCGGTCCCTGTAGGCAAGGATCTCGCGGATCGTCCTTCCGTACTTGGACTTCAGACGGTTGATCAGATCCAGCCGGTCGGAGATCTGTCGGTATTCCTCCTCGTCATAGACGAAATCATCCATGTAGCTGCTCAGGGAATGGCTGAAGTCGCTGCACAGATCCTCGATCTGGATCAGGGTATCGCTCAGCTGTCTGAGGCCTTCGTCCAGATCCGCGATCTGCCCCAGTCGCCCGGATGCCATGGAGATGGACATGCCGGCGCCCTGATCGTATCCGGTAAGCTCCGCCACCTCTCCCAGCACCTCCTGGATCCTCTGGGCATGGGACAGTTTCCTGAACTGAGCCTCCAGGCTCTCATCCTCTCCCTCGGTCAGGGCAGCCTCATCGATCTCATTGATCTCATAGGTCAGAAAATCAATCTGTTTGAGCCTGTCCTTCTCATCCAGCAGAGCGTCCTTCAGCTTCGCGGACACCTCCGACCAGGTGCGGTACGCACTGGCGCACTCGCTCCTGGGCCCGCTCAGTTCATTCTGGGCATAGCTGTCCACCAGGGCCAGATGGTACTTCGGGTACAGCAGGGACTGGTGCTCATGCTGCCCGTGGATATCGATCAGCAGGGCCGCGATCTCCCGCACAAGGGCGACGGTAACCGTCTCCCCGTTGACGCGGCTGATGCTGCGCCCGTTTCTGTAATTCCTGGAGATCACCACGATACCGTCCAGATCCGGAAGGCCGGCCTCCTCCAGCTTCCTCCTGACCGCCTCGGAATCGGTTTCGAAGGTCAGCTCCACCATGGCATAGCCGGCCCCTTCGGCCGCGTAGTCCTTGAATGAGCCGATCCCCAGCGCCACGCTGACGGAACCGATCACGATGGACTTGCCTGCGCCCGTTTCACCGGTCAGTATGTTCAGGCCGCGGTCCAGTGTGATCTCTTCCTCTTCGATCAGCGCCATATTTTTCACATGTATACTTCTGAGCATGCAGCAATTCCCCCGCCGTTTTCCTGAAAAGATACGGCCGGTTCAAGAGCCGGCCGTAAAGATTGTGTTCTGAATTATTCAGTTGCATTCCCTGATGTGACCACCACGCCTGAGGCAGGTAAGGATCAGTTCACCATCTTGCGAAGCTTGTCCATGACGACCACCGTCTCATCCTCACTGTGCACCGCGCAGAAGATCGTGTCGTCGCCGGCGATACATCCGGCCACCTCAGACCAGTTCATGGCATCGATCGCGGCCGCTACCGCCATCGCCATGCCTGAAACGGTGTTGATCACCAGAAGATTGCCCGCTCTGTCCATATTGATAAAGCCGTCGCGCAGCACCCTGAGGTACTTCTCACTCATCTGCCTGGAGCCCGGTGAGAGGACCGCATACTTCTGATGACCTCCGCTCACGGAGATCTTGGTCAGCTTTAATTCCCGGATGTCTCTGGAGATCGTCGCCTGAGTCACCCGGAAGCCCTCTTCCTTGAGATACTGTGCCAGTTCTTCCTGTGTTTCAATATCATACCGACCGATGAGATCTATAATCTTTGCCTGTCTTCCAATTTTCATAATCTGTCCATCCTGCTGTCTGTTACTTTAGTTTTTCTCTCAGATTTGTTACGAAACTGGTATGATTCAGTTTAATAAAATGAGCCTTCTGCTGTGTTTTCCTGACAGTGACTTTCTCACCGCGCGCCATATCCAGGTAGTTATCGCCGTCAAATGATATCTCCGCCCCTGCTTCTTCAGGTTCCCTGCTGCCGCAGACCTCGACAGTGACACTCACGTTGTCCGGCAGGACGATGGTCCTGGAAGCCAGCGTATGGGGCGCGATCGCCGTAAGAAGTATAAGAGATGCATCCGGTGATACGATGGGGCCCCCGGCCGACAGCGTATAGCCGGTAGAACCGGTAGGTGTTGAAACGATGATCCCGTCAGCCCTGTAGGAGCACAGAAAAGTATCATCCACGAAGATATTGAAGTCGACCACGCGAAGCCTTCCCCGCCGGGTGATTACAATATCATTCAGAGCGATATCCTCGGCATTTCGTCCGTCCGGTCTCTGCACCATCCCGCAGAGCATCATACGGTCTTCGAGAAAATACTCGTCCCGTATCAGCCGGTCCAGAGCATCCGTGACATTCGATGCCTCGATCTCTGCCAGATACCCCAGCGTTCCCATATTGATGCCGAGGATGGGAAGACCCGTTCCTACGATATCCCTGGAAGCATGAAGCAGTGTTCCGTCACCGCCGATCGCGATGACACATTCAGCTTCCTTCGGGATCCGGGAAGGATCCGTATACTGCCCCCGGGAAGATGCCAAATCTCCTTCGTATTCTTCAAGATAACATAGATTGCCCTTTTCTTCCAGATATTTTTTCACGCAAGCAGCCTGTTTGACTGCATTTTCCTTGAATCTGTTTACAATCACATAATAACACTTCATTTTCAAGTCCGCTCCTGCGATCCGGACAGCGTCCTGTGCGCGTCCTGCACAACGCTCCGGATCTGCTCCGCGTCCGGGATCCCCGTATCCGCCGCGCCTTTCACCAGGCAGGCAAGATATTCGATATTGCCCTCCGGCCCGGTGATGGGCGAGAATGTCAGTCCCGCGCAGGAAAAGCCGGTATCCTTCGCATAGCCGAGAACATTCTCTATGACCTCCCTGTGGACGGCAGGATCTCTGACGACGCCCTTGCGCCCGACCTTCTCCCTGCCGGCTTCAAACTGCGGCTTGATCAGAGCCGCCACGCTGCCATTCTCAGACAGGGTATTCCACACCGGCCCCAGGATCAGCTTCAGTGAGATAAATGAAACGTCGATGGAGGAAAAGTCCGGGACCTCGGGAAGATCCTCCGGAGACAGCGCCCTTGCGTTGAACCGCTCCATGCACACGACTCTCGGATCATTGCGAAGCTTCCAGTCCAGCTGTCCGTGTCCAACGTCGATCGAATACACAAGCTTTGCCCCGTTCTGGAGCATGCAGTCGGTGAAGCCGCCGGTGGAAGCGCCGATATCCATGCAGACCTTCCCCTCCAGCTGAAGGCCGAACTGTCCGATCGCCTTCTCCAGCTTCAGTCCGCCCCTGCTCACATACCGAAGGGCGTGTCCGCGCACCTCAATTGTAGCACCGGTGTCGAACTTCATGCCGGCCTTGTCTTCCTTCTGGCCGTCCACATACACGCAGCCTGCCATGATGGTTGTTTTTGCCTTCTCCCTGGAACTGAAGAAACCGTTCCTTACCAGGAGTACATCCAGTCTCTCTTTCATACGATAAGCCCGATCATTCTCGTCTGGATCCGCCGGAAGATGCTCCCGGCATCGATGCCCGTCTCCTCCTTCAGGACACTGACAGATCCCGCTTCGATATATTCGTCCGGCAGAGCGATCTGCTCCACCTCCACGT
>CACXAT010000007.1 GCA_902765725.1 uncultured Lachnospiraceae bacterium
ACCTCCGGTTTGAACAGTTTCTTCTCCATATAAAATGCTCCCCTCTAGATAGCAAGCTTTTGTTATTTTGCTTGTCTACCTAAAAGGGAGCATATCAGTGATGTGAACTGCACAGATGCCAGGCACCTTTTATATTCTCTGATCCTTCAGATGATTCTTCAGAACTTTCTTCCGCAGAACTTCAGGAGATCTGCTTCGGTGGTGTTCTCGTCAATGATGACAAGCTCTGTACCGGTGAAGCGTGCGAAGTTCGCAATATCTTCCTTGGTCAGCGCGGTAGAGACGACGGAGTGATGCGCGCCGCCTGCATAGCACCATGCTGCGGTTCCGATCGCGAAGTTGGGCTTATGGCGATACATGATGCGCGCTACCGGAAGCTTCGGCATCGGCTTGGGCTGCTCGACCATCTCGATATCCGCGCAGATGATGCGGAAGTGATCGCCCATGTCAACCAGTGTGACCTGGATTGCGTCGCCGGTAACACCGTCAAAGATCAGACGGGCCGGATCTTCCTTATTGCCGATTCCCAGCGGGATGACATCGATCTCAGGCTTGTTGGCTGCGAAGGTTACCGGAACCTCAAGCATATGGGACGCAAGCTCAAGCTCCTCGCCCTCGGTCAGGTCATAGGTGTAGTCCTCGATGAAGCCGGTGCTTCCCTCGCGGTTCTCGGACATCTTCATCAGCACTGCGGAGAAGGCTGCGATCTTGTAGTCGCCCTCCGGTCCGAAGCCGATGCCTCTTCCCATGAGGTTCTGGGCAGCGATACCCGGCAGCTGCTTCAGTCCGTACAGATCCTGGAAGGTATCGGTGAATGCGCCGATTCCGTTCTTTGCAAGGAACTTGTCAAATCCGACTTCATACTTCGCCTGCTCGCGGACTGCCTCGACGTTGTCGGTCTTCATCGTATACTTGGAGGTATACTCGTCCATCTTGGCGTCTACTTCTTCTTCCGTTACCTGGTTGATGATCTTGACCAGATCGCCGATTGCGTAGTAGTTGGTCTCCCAGCCGTACTGGATCTGGGTCTCAACACGGTCACCGTCTGTGACAGCAACCTCACGCATGTTGTTTCCGAATGCGGCAACCTTCAGCTTCTTAGAGAAGGCGATCGCCTTCGCGACCTCTGCGAACTTGCGAATCTTGGCCACGACATCGTCATGCTTGTAGTATCCTGCGACTACCTGGTGCGGGATATCCATGCGGGACAGGATGAATCCATACTCTCTGTCGCCATGGGCTGCCTGGTTCAGATTCATGAAGTCCATATCGATGGTATCGTAGGGAAGCTTCTCATTCGCCTGGGTGTGCAGGTGAAGCAGCGGCTTGTTGAGGATCTGAAGACCTTTGATCCACATCTTGGCCGGTGAGAAGGTGTGCATCCATGTGATCACGCCGACGCAGTCATCATCGTTCTCGACAATGCGCATGTCCTTGATGCATCCTTCGGATGTCTCGACGGTCGGAAGAAGCTCGATGTCAACGACTTCACCGATCTTGCTGTTCAGGAAATCAACCATCTCCCGGGTATCTGCCGCAACCTGCTTCAGGCACTCTTCACCGTACAGATCCTGGCTGCCTACGATAAAATAAATCTTTTCCTTTGCCATAATTGTCCTCGTACTTATTCTGATCCCTCTGCGAAAACGAATTTACTAAATTAATAGTGGTGGGTTTCGAATTTAGTTCCGTGCATTCTCGCAGCTACTTTGGTTCCAATAAATTCAATATAGCGACAAACCCCTGTCCTGTCAACATTCCAGCAAGATTTTTTCTATTTACTTTTGGAGAAAGATGAGCTAGAATTTAGTTGAATTTAGTTATGTGATCACAGATTCAGGAGGCAACCCCATGATTACCGCAAAAGAACTGGCCAGGCGCCTTAACGTCTCTCCTTCTGCCGTCTCCATCGCCCTGAACGGCCGGGAAGGTGTAAGCGATGAAACACGCCGGAGGATCCTTGAGGAGGCCCGGAAGCTTGGATATAAGGGAACACGCGGTCCCTACCGCAAAAAGAACGCACCCGCCCAGGGGACGGATACGTCTCTGACTATACCGCCGTCCCGGGGCAATATCCGTTTCGTGATCTTCATCGATACGGGAATGGCTGTAAATGAGACGTCCTTCTATTCTTTTGTTCTCAAGGGGATCGAATCCCATGCCAAGGAGCTCGGCTTCAATGTGCTGGTCAGCTATTTCGAAGCCGATAAAGACTGGGGGACTCAGTTTGACGCACTGATGCAGGATGTCAGCGGCATCATCATCCTCGCCACCGAGATCCGCGACAAGCACATCCGCAGGTATCTGGACATGAACCGGGAGCCGCGCCGCATCCCCCTGTGCCTGGTGGACAACGCGACCTCCATCACGGATGTGGACTGCATCGTCTCAGACAATCTGCGGGGAGCCTACCGGGCGGTCCGCTTCCTTCTGGACAAGGGCTTTTCTGACGTAGGATATCTTCGCTCCCGCACCAGGGTCGACAGCTTTGACGAGCGGGAAGCCGGTGTGAGGAAGGCAAGGCTTGAAGCCGGGATCCCTTCGGACATCCCGCTTCCGGTCACAGAAGTCGCCAGCTCCTCCGAGCAGGCCTACATGGACATGTGCAGCTGGCTGGAGAATGGAGGCAAGCCGCAGAGGGCCTATTTCGCAGACAACGACATCATCGCGGCGGCATGCGTCAGAGCGCTCAAGGCATATGGATACCGGATACCGGAGGATGTGTCCGTCATCGGATTCGACAACATGCCCCTGTGCACTCTCTTCGAGCCGCCCCTCACGACGATCAGTGTGGAGAAGGAGCTGATTGGCCGGCTGGCGATGCATATCCTGGCAGAGCGCATGCATGCGTCAGACAGTCTGTTCGGTGAAGAGCATGCCTCTTCCTGCCTGCGCATCACCAGTGCGGCGAAGCTGATCGAGCGCGAATCGGTCATCTAAGCCTCCATGCGGTCCAGATAGTCTCCGATCGCTTCCGTCACCTTGTCCAGATGCCGGTCATAGCAGTGGGTATCCCCCTCGATGAGCGCAAGCTCTGCCCTCTCATAGAGCTTCGCGGCATCCAGGGCGCACTGCACCGGCACCGTCTCGTCCTCGGTCCCATGCAGGATCAGGACACTCTTCCTGTATCGTTTCATGACCGCCTCGACCTGTATAGTCTGGGCCGCGCGGACGTAATTGCCGCTCAGAAGCCTGTCCCCGTCCATCTCCAGCACGTCCGGAATATGCTCCGGATCAAATCCCGTCCCGAGCAGCACGCCTCTTCTGGCATCCTCCGGGATCATCAGCGCCGGAGACAGCAGGAGGATTCCCCTGAG
Source organism: uncultured Lachnospiraceae bacterium (assembly GCA_902765725.1). GTDB lineage: Bacteria > Bacillota > Clostridia > Lachnospirales > Lachnospiraceae > Porcincola. Next base: position 3,318 of record CACXAT010000007.1, read on the forward strand.
CACATCCTGTTTCATCGTCCCGGCCATGGCCGTGACGAAACCGCCCTGGGAATGTCCTGCCAGATACAGACTGCTCACAAAGTCCAGAGACCTTGCATAATCGATCACCGTCATCATCTCCGACATCCATTTCAGCACGGTGTGCTCTCTGAAGGAGCCCCCGCTCATGCCGTGTCCGTAAAGCTCGATCCGAAGGACAGCGAAGCCGCGCCGGTTCATTTCCCCGGCGATCTCCAGGATATGGGGCTCCTCCATATGCCCGGTATAGCCGTGAAGCAGTATGACGAGGGGACATTTTCCATCCTTCAGCCCCGCCCCGGGCATGCCCAGTTTCGCGTGCAGGGGGATGTTGTCATGGTCAATATAGAATTCCCTCATGTTTTCCATCTGATCCGATCCGTTTCCCATAACTGCTCCTTTCAAAAAAACCGGCGATCAGTAAACGATCACCGGATAATACATGTAAATCGAGTCATAGATCTTCTTAGCCGCATCCAGCGGGAGGTTCACGCATCCGTGGGAACCCCAGCTTTTATAGATCTGCCCTCCGAACTCCCCGCGCCAGATGGCATCGTGCATGCCCTGGGATCCGTTGAACCCCATCCAGTACTCGACCGGCTGCTCGTAGGGCTTGTCATTTTTATCCTTATCCTTCAGTACCGTGGGGGAAGCCTTCGACTGGATCTGATACACTCCCGTGCGGGTGTCGGAGACTCCCTTCGTCCCCGTCACGCAGTCCGTCTCATAGACGACTTCGTAATTCTCGATCAGATAGACCTTCTGCTCCTCTATGCTGATCTCCACGTATCTTGAACCGACTCCGTTCCTGGAGCTGTAGACACAGCCTGAGTTCCAGGCCGGATTCGTGACCTTCCGCTCTTTTTCCACATCCTCCTTCAGGCGTTTCAGACTGGCGTCAATGTTCATGTGCCAGCCGCACTGGGAGGACCGGAACACCATGTGTACGCCCAGATGCGTATCAAAGGCCACCCTGCCCGGCTCCGTGTCGTATTTCTCCTTCAGCGTGCCGAGGTATTCCGTCACCGGCCTGTCATCCCAGATGTAATACCCGGCAGGGGTGAGCCTGCGCCAGTCCTTCGTATCCTCTTCAGTCAGCTCCTCATACTGATCGTCAAAGCGTATCTTCACGGCAAAGGGAGCCGGCTGAGAACGATCCCAGCTGTTCGGGTCTTCTGTCTCGGTCTCCGCCTTTTCCCCGATCCCGCAGCCTGCAAGTACGAATTCCTGATCAGCGAAGACAGGCATGATGAAGCCCAGGGCCAGATATAAAGTTATAAAAATCACCGGCAATAGTCTGTATACCGCCCGGCCGGATCTTTGTTTATCTGAAAATACCATCTGCTGTATCTCTTTCCGGTGAGAATTCACTCCTGATGAATCGCCATAATAAAATATTATCCGTTATCAGACATGCGAAAGCAATAAAAAAACCTTTACAAAACCAATACAAAATATAAAAAGCCCGCCAGATAAGAATTGCATATTCCTTCAGTTTGATGCTATTATTTACTCTGTATGCGCATGCTGCAGTGCGCATGAAGAGCATAATATATAACAAGAAAGTGAATTCTATGAACATCTATTATATTGACTATGAGAATGTTACCAGCCAGGGGCTCAAAGGCATCGAGCTTCTGACGGAGGCTGACGAGGTCAATCTTCTGTACAGCAAAAAGGCTGAGACCATGAAGATCGACATGCTGTCGCAGCTGATCGCCTCCAGGGCCAGCATCCGTTTCCTCCCGGTTCACGTGGGAACTCCGAACGCCCTGGATTTTCAGCTGATCACACTGCTGTTCCTCCACTATACCAGCGAGAATAATTATTACATCATCAGCAAGGACAGCGGATATGACTGCTGCATCAAGACTGCGCAGGAAAACAACGCACCGAATGTATTCCGTTTTCCGAATATCGAGAGCGCCGTGAACGGCGGACAGAAGATGCGCAGCCAGCGCTCCAGAAGGGGCTCCGACAGAAACAGGCAAAATGCGAACGAGGCTGCGTCTTTGGTAAAAGAGGCTGACGTCCAGGCCCGGAAAGCGGAAGCTCAGGCGCCAAAGACAGAGGATCCCATGCAGAATACTGTAACTCAGGTGCAGAAGGCAGAGACTCCGGCACCTGAGACTGAGGTTCTGACGCAGGAGACCGCAGCGGAACAGATCACCGGATCTGTCAGTCTTCAGGAGCAGACGGCCGGACCCGAAGAGGTGATGCATTTTATACTGAGCGCCGAAGAGGTCTCTTCCATGGATGAGGACACCCCCTCTTCTGATCTTCCCCAGAGCCTTGAGGAGACTCCCGCGGAGGAGTCCGGCAGAAAGCGCCCCGCGCGGCGAAGAGGCCGCAGAAAGTCCGGCGCGTCTCAGCAGGCCCAGCCAGAGGCTGAGGAGGCTGCGGAACCGAAGACAGAAGCCGCGGAGGAAGCCCGTGAGCTGACCAGGGCATCGAATGATCAGCCGAAAGAACAGGACAGGGCCGGTCAGAACCAGTCCCAGTCCAGGAGGGAGAATCAGGGCCAGAAGCGCGGCCAGCAGACAAGGGAGAACAACCGGCAGAAGCAGTCCCAGCCGGCCAGGCAGGCCGCTTCCCATCAGGAAACGGAGAAAAATGACAAGCCTGTCACGATCCTGTCGGTCATCCGGAGGAGAAATGACGTACAGCTGGATCTCAATCAGATCGATCTGATCCGGGCTGCCCTGAAAAACACCTCCAACAAGCAGCAGTTCTACAACTACTTTGCCAAGAAGCTCGGACAGAAGAAGGGCATCGAACTCTATCATTCCATCAAGAGTTCCTACACTGATCTGATGAATGCCAATCTGATCTGATGAATGGCAGCCTGATCCGGTGACGGATCTGACATCTGAGCAGCATAGATCATACAGCCAGGACCGGCTCCTGCACTACTGCGTGCGGGATGCCGGTTCTTTTTTTATGAGTTGATTTTTCACCGCGCCTGCGATACAGTATCTCTATCATTTCTTTTATTCATTTTAAGTTCTTTTCAATATTTATTTCTTTCAGTTTCTTTCTCACCACACTGCGTCTGTGCAGCATTCAATTTTCAATTCATCTCAGGAGGTATCTTCTATGCGTCACGCACGTCTGTTTACTGTACTCATTTTCGCCCTGATGACCCTGTTTTGCACCGGCACCTCTGCCCTGCTCTGTGCAGAGCCTCTCTCTTTTGCATCCATGAACGTGAAAGACACCGACGCGGTCCTGGTACTGGATGTTTCAGGATCCATGATGCGCTCCGACCCGCAGTACCAGTGCCGGGAAGCCGCCCTCTCCTTTGCCCGGGAGCTGTCGGCATCCGGGAGCGCGAGAGCCGCGGTGATCACATTTTCAGATCAGATTGTCTTCTCCTCTTCTTTTATGGATCTTGACGAAGACTTCGGCATGACAGCTCTGTCCGACTGTCTGAATGCGGTCTCCTATACCAGAGGAGACACGGATATCGGGACGGCGCTGAAAGCGGCAGAGGCTCTGCTGCTGGGAGAATCTTCCCCCGATCGTCTCGGATGCATACTGCTGCTGACAGATGGCGAGATCGATCTTCCAAAAGCCGCGGATGAAGAAACTGCGGAAAACGAATCTCTGGCAAAGGCACTGGTCGCTGTGGAAGACTCCGCCCGGTCAGGCATCGCGATCCACACCGTCATGCTGGATCCTGACAATGCCCTGGATCCGTATCTGTGCCGCTATATCGCGCAGAAAACCGGCGGCTCCTTCTCGGAAGCATCAGACCCCTCCGCACTTCCTGAGCTCTTTGGCGCCATCGCCCGGTGCGCTTCCTCCAGAGCCCTCGAGATGGCAGCGCTGTCTTCCCCGCAGACTGAAGCGCAGACAGAGCCTGAGACAGAGACAGAAACAGAGGTGATGACCGAGACAGAAGCACCTCCCCGGGTGATCCTCTGCGGCTCTGTGGACGGCCCCATCCTCCTGGAGGGACTGATCCCCGGGATGTGCAGCGCTTCCCTGGATCTCTCCGGGCTGTTTGAATATACCTCCCCCACTCCCCTGCCGGAGGGGGCTGGCAGCACTTCTCTTCAGTACTCTGCATCCTCATCCTCTCCTGCCGTCCTTACATGCAGCATAGACAAAGATACCCTTCATCTTGCCGGTATGCGAAAGGGTTCTGCCACAGTGACCCTCCGCGCCAGGGCACCATGGGGTGGTTCATTTACAGACTGTGAGCCAGTCCGGTTTGAAGTCACAGTGCGTCCGCTGCTTCCCTCCGGGTGGGTGATCCCTGCAGCCTGCGCCGTCGCCTCTGTCCTGCTGGCGGCACTGCTCCTGGCTGTGCATCTTCTGCACTCTTCGTCCAACCTGAGCGGGTCCCTGGAGTGGTTTGTCCGCGCGGAAGGTGAGAAGATATACGGGGTTCCTTCCCGCACCCGGGCTGATCTGGAGGTATACGGAAGAAAGGTTTCTCTTCTGGATCTGATCGATGATGAGCTTCTGGAGGATGTAAGACTTGATAAGGTGAAGATCACTCCTGCCCGTTCCGGTATCCGGATAAGCAGTCATACCGCTAGGATCCTGCTGACAGCCCCCGGAATGGGTCCCTGCCGCTCTCTTGAACTGGCAGACAGCACCGGCCTGACGATTCTGTGCAGTACACAGCAGGGAAGGGTGTCTGTCATCATGCAGTACTTCCTGCCTGAAGACATGGATGAAAATGAATATGCGGATGGCTCCGAGGAGCGCACCCGCATACTGATTTCTGATGATCGCAGAATGGCCGGATAAACCGGATCAGATCTCTGCCTTCCACAGTCCGTGGAGGTTGCAGAATTCATAGACAGCGACCGGCTCGTCGCCTTCTGCCACGATGAATTCAGCCTTCGGTTCCTGACCTGGCTGCAGATAGCGGATCTGTCCACCAAGCTTTGTTTCCAGATAGATAAACCGGATGGAATGCTCTTCAAGCATCGGATGAGCCGTCGATCCGACCTGGACACATACTTTACTGCCGTCAACCGCGACAGCCGGAACATGCTTCTCCTGGGCCGCGTCGGTAGTGTTCGCGACAAGCTCAGTCATGGGCTCACCGCAGCACTTTGGAGTACATGCAGTCTTCTCATCCACAAACAGTACAAAATTGCCACATCCGCCGCATCTGAAAAATCTTGTCTTTGCCATGATCTATCTGTTCTCCTTTCAAAGATAAAACCTGTTCCTGTCTCCCGCACCAGTGACAACTGATGCCTCCCTTATAGTACATGATTTTTCAGGATCAGTCGAGCAGAAAGGAATCATCCTGAAGAAGATGACAGGGATCAGACGATTCCCTGTGCCTTCATGGCATCGGCAACCTTCTGGAAGCCTGCGATGTTCGCGCCGGCCACATAGTTGCCTTCCATTCCGTAGCGCTTTGCGGCCTCATCCACATTCTTGAAGATGTCGTTCATGATTCTCTTGAGCATGGAGTCGACCTCTTCGAAGGTCCAGGACAGACGCTCGGAGTTCTGGCTCATCTCCAGCGCGCTGGTGGCAACGCCGCCTGCATTGCTGGCCTTGCCCGGGCTGAACAGCATGCCCTGGCTCTGGATATACTCGGTCGCATCCAGTGTGGTGGGCATGTTCGCGCCCTCTGCCACGCAGTAACAGCCGTTGCTGTGAAGCATCTTCGCATCCTCAAGATTCAGCTCATTCTGAGTCGCGCACGGGCAGGCGATGTCGCACTTCACGGACCATACGCCCTTACCCTCATGATACTCGGCATTCGGTCTCTTCTCCTTGTACTCAGTCAGGCGTGCGCGGTGTACTTCCTTGACCTCCTGGAGAAGGGCCACGTCGATTCCGTCCGGATCATAGATCCAGCCTGTGGAATCAGAGCAGGTAACAACCTTCGCGCCAAGCTGCTGAGCCTTCTGGATCGCGTAGATCGCGACATTGCCTGCGCCGGATACTGCGATGGTGGTTCCCGCGATATCCTTGCCGTTTGCCTTCAGCATGGCTTCCAGGAAATAGATCAGTCCGTATCCGGTCGCCTCTGTTCTTGCCAGGGATCCGCCGTAGGTAAGGCCCTTGCCGGTCAGAACGCCTTCATAGAGCTTCGTGATCCTCTTGTACTGTCCGTACAGGTATCCGATCTCACGTCCGCCAACACCGATGTCGCCGGCCGGTACGTCTGTGTCCGCGCCGATGTGGCGGTACAGTTCCGTCATGAAGCTCTGGCAGAATGCCATGATCTCACGGTCGCTCTTGCCCTTGGGATCAAAGTCAGAACCGCCCTTGCCGCCGCCGATCGGAAGTCCGGTCAGGGAATTCTTGAAGATCTGCTCGAAGCCGAGGAACTTGATGATACCAAGGTTAACGGAGGGATGGAAACGAAGGCCTCCCTTGTACGGTCCGATCGCGCTGTTGAACTGGACGCGGAATCCGTTGTTGACCTGGACCTGGCCCTTGTCATCGACCCACGGAACGCGGAACAGGATCACTCTCTCCGGTGTGGTAAGTCTCTCCAGCAGAGCCTCTCTTCTGTACTCTTCCTCATTCTCCTCAATGACCGGGCGGAGGGTTGCGAGAACCTCCTTGACTGCCTGATGGAATTCCGGCTGTGACGGATTCTGGGCGACTACACGATCATAGACCTCATCTACGTACGACATATGATATCCTCCTCAATCTGTTAACTGCCCAAGTATAATACTTATACTTTTTGACGCCGCTATTATACATCGATAAAAATTCGGCTCGCAACATTTTTTCGAAAAAAATTCCGAAAAATCCAATTCTTCGGAATTTTTTTGAGCGATTTTAAATTTTCGGGCATATATATTCGATTCATCGAATTTTTAACTTTCTGATATACCTCATACGGAATATCTGCAATTCTTATAAGGTATGGCAGTGGGGTATTTGGCCCATTTCAGTATGATCCGGCCGCCGGATCAGGCTCCCAGGCAGTGATCACTTCCGCAAAATTCAAGGAGTTTTTCACGAATCGCCGCATATTCTTCTATCGCTGTATCGTACAGCCCCTGCAGGACCACCGGATCCTTTGTATAGGTCGTGATGTCCAGTTCCTCCTGCGGCGCGATGATCAAGGCATGACCCTTCTCCTCCAGCCGCCTCGTGGCAGCAAGGACCGCATTATAGCGCTCATGGCGTACATCCAGGCTGTGCACCAGCTTCGGGAATCTGGCCAGGGCCTTGTGATACAGACTGCGGTGCTTCTCCGGAGTCCTTACGGTATCCTTGGGCCGGCACAGCACTGTGATCACCCGGTCGCATCCGGCTTCCAGGGCTCTTCTGACAGGAATCGGATTGCTGCAGCCGCCGTCATAATACAGCCGGCCTCCGATCTCCACGGGGCGGCAGGCGACCGGGATCGCGCAGGTCGCCATAAAGACCGAATAGTCAGCCGGAGAGATATCCTTTTTTGTAAAATAATGCGGCAGGGCCGTCTCGGCATCGGTGGCTACTGCCCAGAATTCACAAGGGTTTGCCAGAATCGCGTCGTAATCCAGCGGGTCTGCTCCCTCTTTACCCGTAAGATCCTGATAGATGTACTCCAGGTTGAAGAAGTTCCCCCCGCTGTGCCTGAAAGCGGTCCAGCCCATGTAATCCGGCTCACTGACATGGTCCACGAAGAACCGTCTGTTCCTGTCCCTCTGGCCTGCCACAAAGGAGGCCCCGCAGGACGCTCCTGCCGATACCCCGATCACATAGTCAGGATGTATTCCGTCATCCAGCATCCGGTCGAGGATGCCCGCGGTATACGCGCATTTCATACCGCCGCCTTCTATCACTAACCCAAGCTTCATGTCTGATACCCTTCCAGCTGTCCCATTCATTCAAATATGTATTCTATGCAGATTCCTCATCAGGTAAGGCGCTCCGCAGCTTCCACCACATGTCCTGCCAGGACAGAGGTGGTGACGGATCCCACGCCGCCCGGAACCGGTGTGATCGCACCGACTACAGGCTCGACGGCATCATAGTCAACGTCGCCGCACAGCTTCCCGTTCTCATCCAGATTGATCCCCACGTCTATGACGATCTGTCCGCTCCGTACATACTCCGCGGTAACGACCTTCGCCCTGCCTGCCGCGGCGATCAGGATGTCTGCCTCTCTCGCGACGGAGGGCAGATCGGCGGTCTTCGTGTGGCAGATAGTGACCGTCGCATTCTTCTTCAGAAGCATCATTGCCGCAGGCTTTCCGAACACCAGCGACCTTCCGATCACGACTGCCCTCTTGAAGCAGCAGTCGATCCCATAATGATCCAGGATCTCCATGACAGCCTCCGGAGTGCAGGGAGCATATCCCAGCTTCTTGCCTGTGAAAACTCCGCTCATGGACAAGTCTGTCATGCAGTCCACGTCCTTGTCCGGACGAAGCCTGTTTTCGATCAGGGAGGAATCCATGTGTCCGGGCAGCGGCCTCAGCAGCAGAACGCCATGAACAGACGGGTCTTCATTGGCCTCGTCGATCACGGCAAGAAGCTCCTCCTGCGAAGCGCTGCTCTCAAGGACCACGCTCTTCACAGCGATGCCGATGCTTTCACATCTTTTGGTGGCTCCGCGCTCGTAGGACAGGTCTCCCGGATTCTCTCCCACGCGGATGATCTCGAGCTGCGGTGTGACCCCGCGCTCCTGAAGCCTCTCTACCCGCTCCGCCAGTCTCTCATTGTAGGATGCGGTTACTTCTTTTCCCAGCAGCTTCTGTGCCATGTGTTGCTCCTCCTGCTTCCTGTCATCCTTCAGCAGGGTATAACCTGCTCTTCACGCTCTCGAAGATCTCATCTGCCATGGGGCAGTATTTTTCGAGCAGCTCATCTGCTCTTGCGTTGTAGGCAGCCGCTCTCTCCCGGTCCTTCATGGATCTGGTATTGATATATACATTCAGGGAAGCTCCCTGCAGCGCGGCCTTGCAGAAGACTGCCGCGTCGCCGGCATCGGATATGGCGGCGGCACTGCCCTTCTGGGCGGTCTCCCGGACCAGCTCCAGGGACTGGCAGACCTTCTCCATGATCTCCATGGGAACCTGGCAGGCCTTGTTCAGGACCCGTTCCATGACGGCCTCCCGCTCAGCCTTCTGCTCCTGTGTATCCCTGGGCATGGAGTATGCGGCGGCAAGGGGAGCGAAGACCTCCGCGTCCCTCTCGATCAGCGTGACAAGTTCATCCTGGAGATTGGAAGCTTTTGACTTCAGTTCGAGCATATCCAGCTCGACTGACGCGTACTTCTTCTTTCCGATCGTAAGGTGGGCAACCATATTCCCCAGCGCGATCCCGAGGGCCCCCACTAAAGCACTGGCGCCGCCGCCTCCCGGAGTCGGATCCTTTGATCCGAGTTTACTGACGAATTCATTTACAGGTATCGTTGAATATCCCATCTTATCTATCCTTTCTGACCGATACAGCTGACTGAAGCAGGATCACTCTGCGTAGATCTGGTCAAGCAGTTCCCTGAGCTTTGCCGCGCTTGCCTGGAGCTGGGCGATCTCCTCGTCCGTCAGGTGCAGCTGAATCCTCTTGGCCAGGCCGCCGGGCCCGACCATGCAGGAGATACTCAGACAGACATCGCGGATCCCGTACTCCCCGTGAAGCATGGTGGATACTGTGGTTATGGAGCAGTCGCTGGAGAGCAGCATCCTGCAGATCTTGATGACTGCCACCGTGACGGCATAGTAGGTTGCTCCCTTTTCCGCAATCACCTTGCTTCCGGAGTTGCGGACATAATCGATGATGTGCGCCTCATCATACTGATGCTGAGGATTCGGATTGTACTTCTCATAATACTCCGGAATCGGGATCCCCCCGATATTCGCAGCTGACCAGGGAACAAAGGAAGAATCCCCGTGCTCTCCGAAAACATAAGCATGAACATTCTTCTGGGAGACAGACAGTTCATCTGCCAGCAGGCTTCTCAGTCTGGCGGTGTCCAGCTGCGTGCCGGATCCGATGATCTGGCTCTCCGGAATCCCCGACTCTTTCATGAACACATAGGTCAGAATATCGACGGGATTCGATACGATAATATACTTCGCATAAGGACATACCGGTGCGATCTTGGACGCGATATCGCGGATCACTTCCACATTGGTCTTTGCAAGATCAAGTCTGGTCATGCCAGGCTTTCTGGGCATACCTGATGTGATGATGACGATGCTGGAATCTTCAGCGTCCTGATACGTTCCCGCCTTGACATCGATTGGATCACGGTACGCAGTACTCTGGAGAATATCCATCGCCTCGCCGTCTGCCTTCTTGTCGTTAATGTCAATCAGGACAATCTCTGTTGCAAGTGTTTCCAGCGACAGCGTGTACGCCATCGTTGCACCTACAGAACCGGCACCGATAATCGTAATCTTCCTACTCATTTATTAATAGACCTTTCCTTTCAGGATCAATTATTTGGACTGAGATCTCTATTATTTCTCCCTGTCCCGCTCTTCCAGATATTCTTTTCTGCCCCGCTCATACAGATTATTTCCCTCGGAATCGATCAGCACCGTCACCGGGAAATCCTTCACAGTCAGCTTCCGGATCGCTTCCGGACCCAGATCCTCATAGGCGATCAGCTCGCAGTCAACGATGCATTTTGCCAGCAGTGCCCCTGCGCCTCCGATGGCGCCGAAGTATACGCCATGGTATTTCTTCATGGCTTCGATCACTTCTTTGGAGCGGGCACCCTTGCCGATCATCCCCCGGGCGCCCAGTGAGATCATCTGGGGAGCCCATTTGTCCATGCGGCCAGCCGTTGTCGGACCCGCGGAACCGATCACAGTCCCGGGTCTTGCCGGAGTCGGACCTACATAATAGATCGTCGCGTCCTGTGTATCAAAGGGGATCGGGATGCCCTGGGCCAGCTGCTCGGTCATCCGTTCATGCGCCGCGTCTCTCGCGGTGTAGATCACACCGCTCAGGCGGACATTATCTCCCATATGGAGTGTTTTTGCAATCTCTTCTGTCAAAGGCAGATCAATATGTCTCTCCATCAGATCACCTCCGATTCATGTCTGGTCACATGGCAGCTGATATTGACAGCGCAGGGCATGCCCGCGATATGGGTCGGCAGCGTCTCGATGTTCACGCCGATTGCCGTCGTCCTGCCGCCGAAGCCCTGAGGCCCGATGCCGAGCTGGTTGATCTTCTCAAGCATCTCGTCCTCCAGCTGCGCATAGAACGGATCCTCATTGTGGGAATCGACCTCGCGCAGCAGCGCCCTCTTCGCCAGGAGGGCGACATGATCGAAGTTTCCTCCGATGCCCACCCCGACTACGATCGGCGGGCAGGGATTCGGACCTGCCTTCTCGACGGTCTCGAGGATGAAGTCCTTGATGCCCTGAAGGCCGGCGGACGGCTTGAACATGCGCAGCGCGCTCATATTCTCGGATCCAAAGCCCTTGGGCGCTACCGTGATCTTCACCTTGTCTCCCGGAACAATGTCCACGGTGATCATGGCCGGTGTATTGTCCCCGGTATTGCCGCGGCGTACCGGATCTGCCTCCACGGACTTGCGAAGATATCCCTTCGTATATCCGCGGCGCACTCCCTCGTGGATCGCGTCATACAGATAACCGCCGGTGAAATGAACCTCCTGTCCGACTTCCAGGAAGATGCAGGCCATGCCTGTATCCTGGCAGATCGGTACCTCCTGCGCGCCGGCGACCTCAAAGTTCTCAATGATCTGGTCCAGGATCGTCTGCGCCACCGGCCCGTCTTCACAGGCCCTGCAGCTTCGGATCCCTTCCTGCATATCCTTCGGCAGATGCACGTTCGCCGAGATGCACATCCGCTCGATGGTATCCGTTATAACCTGTACGTCAATCTCTCTCATATCCTGTTCCTCCCTGCCGTATCCGGCTGGTCCGGATCCGTCACGCGTAACGGAATCCTCTCCACTCAAACTCACGGGCATGTCTTGCGTACTTGGGCAGCAGCATCGGGCTTACGTCATTGGTATGCTCCCCGGCGCTCTGCAGAGCCTGGGCGTATTCCGTCACATGATTCAGGGTCAGGCTTCCCAGTTTGACGCTCTCAGCCTTGTGCGCCGCGCTTATGCCTGCGTCACGGCCGAATACGATGACATCCAGAAGGGAGTTGCCCATCAGTCGGTTGCGTCCGTGTACTCCTCCGGTCACCTCGCCGGCACAGAGCAGATTGCCGATGGTTCTGGAGAAGCACTTCTCGTCGATCTCTACTCCGCCGTTCTGGTAATGAAGAGTCGGGTAAACGGGAACCGGAACCTTTCTCATATCGATGCCGTACTGGTAGAAGAGTCTCAGCATGGCAGGGATCCTGGCCTCGATCGTACCCTCCCCGTGGATCTCCTCGATCATGGGAGTGTCCAGCCATACCGCATAGCCAAGAGGCGTGGTGAGGCCCTTTTTGTTGCCCCTGCACTCACGGATGATGCCTGCGGCGGCAACGTCTCTGGTCTCCAGCGGATGCATGTAGGCTTCGCCGTCGATATTGACCAGCTGCGCGCCCAGGGAGCGGACCTTCTCCGTGACCAGGGCACCCTGGATCTGTTCCGGGAAGGCTGCGCCGGTGGGATGGTACTGGATCGTATCCTGATACAGGAGCGGAGCCCCCGCACGGTACGCCAGGATCAGTCCGTCCGCCGTTGCGCCGTAGTGATTGGAGGTCGGGAAATGCTGATAGTGCAGCCTTCCGCAGCCGCCTGTGGCAAGGATCACGGTCTTCGCCCTGCAGACCAGATAATCATCGGTCTCCATGTTCATCAGGACCGCGCCGGCAGCCTGTCCTCTGGTATCCTTGATCAGTTCTACCGCTGAGGTAAACTCAAGCACCGGGATCCTCCGGTTCTGGACCTCGTCACGCAGCGTTCTCATGATCTCGGCACCGGAATAATCCCTGGCCGCATGCATTCTCTTGCGGCTGGTGCCGCCACCGTGGGTGGTCACCATCGTCCCGTCAGCTTCTTTGTCAAACATGACTCCCAGGTTCTCCAGCCACTGTATCGCTTCGGGAGCCTTGCTGACCAGCTCTCTGACCAGTTCGGGCTTCGCCGCGAAATGGCCTCCGCCGTAGGCGTCCAGATAGTGCTGCACCGGACTGTCGTTGGGCTTATCCGCGGCCTGGATGCCGCCCTCCGCCATCATGGTGTTGGCGTCGCCCAGACGAAGCTTGGTGACTACGAGCACACTGGCCCCTGCGTTCGAGGCTTCGATCGCAGCCGAGCAGCCCGCTCCGCCGCCGCCGATGATCAGGACATCGGTATCATAGTCGATCCGGCTCAGGTCCAGATTCAGTCCGTATAGTCTGCTGTTGGAATGAAGCAGATGGGTCAGCTGCGCCGGCGCCTTCTCACCCCGGTTCGGTCCGACCTTGATCTCTGCAAAGGCGTCTTCCCGGTAGTCCGGATGCCAGGTGCGCAGAAGACTGTCCTTTTCCTCCGCGGTCAGTCTCCTCGGCTCGGTATGAAGACGTTCATCTCTGGTCGCTTCGACCTTTTTGATGGATTCGAGCATTTCTTCGGTATACATCTTCACCCTCCCTTATTTCTCGATCTCACGGTTGTTGTACAGTTCCTGGATCCTGGCGGCCGGCATCTGCATGAGTTCTTTCAGTTCCTCATCAAACCTGCCCTCTCTCACCTGCTCGACCCGATCCGCAAGATGCTGACTCTTCGGAGCGATGTATTTGCCGGTGAGACGTCTGGTCAGCAGTCCCACATAGGGATGGGAGATGCCTGCCGGGCATCTGGTGCTGCAGCATCCGCACATGACGCAGTTGAAGGATGCCTCCGCGCACTTCTGAATCTCCCCGCGCTGTGCGTAGGCGATATACTGCATGACCTGCAGCTCCTGCGGACATGCCTTCGTGCAGGCATTGCATCCGATGCAGGCATAGATCTCCGGATAGAGCTCCATCATGATCTGGTCCGACACCTGGAGCTCGTCCAGATTGTAGCTGCGCTTGTCCTGCGGATAGAACGGGATCGAAGCAACATACATGTTGTCCTCCACCTGCTTCTCGCAGGCGAGGCAGGTCTTCAGTTCATTCTGTCCCTTGATGCGGTAGATCGTCGCGCAGGCACCGCAGAAGCCATGGCGGCAGCCGACTCCTCTTTTCAGAGTGTAGCCCGCGTATTCCCATGCTGCGATAATGGTCAGATCTGCCGGGACGCTGTACCGCTTACCGTAGAAATAAACATTTACCATTTCTTCCATAGTTTTTCCCTCTTCTTACAAGTCTGCCGCTGGCTGATCAGTATTCATCCGGCAGCTGGTCGATCTCGTCGCAGCGGAATACCGGTCCGTCCTTGCAGACATACTTGGAGCCTATGTTGCATCTTCCGCATTTTCCGATCCCACATTTCATGCGCAGTTCCAGTGTGGTGTATACCTGATCTCTGCTGAATCCGAGCTGCTCCAGATTCTGGAGACAGAACTTGATCATAATGGGCGGGCCGCAGATGATGGCGGTCTTGTCCGTCGAAAATCCGATCTCGGTCAGATAGCTGGGGACAAAGCCCACATGTCCGTCCCACTCCGGGTCCTCCCGGTCGATGGTCAGCCAGACCTTTGTGTCAGGAGCCTTCTCCCATACCTGCCGGATCTCCTCCAGCTTCACCAGATCCGCTTTGGATCTGGAACCGTAAAGAATATCGATCTTTCCGTAGTCCCCGCGGTTCGCGAGGCAGTAATTGATGACGGAACGAAGCGGCGCAAGGCCGATCCCGCCTGCGATAAAGAGCAGATCCCTGCCCTTGTAGACGTCTTCCACCGGAAAATGGTTTCCGTAGGGTCCTCTGACCAGGATCTGGTCTCCCTCCCTCAGACCGTGCAGATAGCTGGTGAGCTCTCCGCACTCTTTGATGGAGAATTCATGATAGTCCGTCTCTGTAGGCGAGGAGGTGATGGAAAACATGGCTTCCCCGACTCCCGGCGCGCAGACCATGGCGCACTGTCCCGGCATCTGCCCGAACAGTCTCCCGCCTTCAGGAGATGTCACGATAAAGGATCTCACGTCCGGTGTCTCCTGGGTGATCTTCCGGATCACCCCGACCTGGGGGATCAGAACATCCTGCCGGTAAGAAGGATTGCTGCACAGACAATCTTCACTCATGCTTGCTCCTCCTCTCTGCCTTTTTCCATGGTCTTTATGACCTTGACTATGTTGAGGGACTGGGGACAGCGGTCCACGCAGCGCCCGCATCCGACGCACATGAACATGCCGTCATTGTTTGTCGGGAAATAAACCAGCTTGTGCATGAATCTCTGACGGAATCTCTGCATCTGGGTGGTGCGGTTGTTGGCCGCGGCCATCAGTGTGAAATCCGAGTACATGCAGCTGTCCCAGCAGCGGTATCTCTGAATGCCGTGCCCCGTGTCGTAATCCTTGATGTCATAGCACTGGCAGGTCGGGCAGACAAAGGTACAGGTCCCGCAGGCAAGGCAGGCATCCGACAGCTGCTCCCAGTTGGGATCGTCAAACTTCTCATCTGTTCTGCCTTCTCCCCAGCCCTCCAGCGACAGGCCGCTGTAGGGAAGCTTCCGGGTGATGGCGCGGATGGATTCCTTCTCTTCCTCTACGCAAGCTCCGTCATCCGCATCTTCCAGAAGCTCTGAAAACTGTTCCAGGAATCCATTTCCTTTGTCCGTCTGTCCTTCCAGCCAGAGATCCTGGCCGATCATCCACATCATGACGTCCGCTCCGTCACTCTGTGCGGCATCGATGCTGAACACACTGCAGAAGCAGGTCTGCGCCGGCCTGTGGCAGGCAAGGGACAGGAGGATCGCATTCTCTCTTCTGGCCCTGTAGAAGGTATCCTCCGGCTCCGCCAGGAAGACCTGGTCCATGACCGTCAGAGCCCTGACGTCGCAGGGACGGATCCCGAATACGCAGAAGGGCTGGCTTGTCAGTTTCATGGGGTCGATCGTATACCCGGCATCCGCATGGTGCACGGTGTACATCGTCTGGCACTGGGGAAAGAAAACATCCTTGGGACTCTTGACCGTTTTAAGCGTATCCAGATCGACTGTGCGGTTCTTGTCCCAGATCCCCCAGTTGGCCGCGCCCGACATCCGGACCGGTACAAACAGATCCATCGCGCCGCCCACACAGCTCAGGAACTGCGGGATGAGGCTCTGTGCTATTTTTTTCATCCCCTGCTCCTTTCCAGACCGGCCCCGGCCTCCGGATCTTCCAGTGTATATGCGGTCAGCGGTCCGGGAGTCTGCGTGTCAGATCCTGCCTGGAATTCACCGTACAGCTCGTCCATATCCAGGATCAGCTTGCGGTTGAACAGATGGAGCGGGATCGACTGGGGACATACTCTCGAGCATTCCCCGCAGTCCGTGCATCTGCCGGCCACATGAAGGGTACGGATGATGTGGAACATATTCTCCTCAAAGGAATCCGCGTTGGCCTTCTGGGCGGTATCATAATTGGTATTGTCAAAGACACAGTGCAGGCAGTTGCAGGCCGGACATACATTGCGGCAGGCATTGCAGCGGATGCACTTGGACAGTTCGGAGCGGAAATAAGAGAACCTCTCCTCCGGACTCATCTTCTGGATGCGCCTGACCTCGTCAAAGCGGTCCCCGTCTTTATCCGTCGTCTCTCTGGAACCCAGCATCTTCTCGTCGAAGATCTGATGGTCCTTCGTCTTGCAGTAATGGCATCTCTCCAGCATCACGTCCGCAAAGGGCAGGTCTGCTTTATCACCATAAATGGTCGTGACATGCACCACGTCACACTCATCCATCATACGGATCCCCGAGATGCTCTCGATATCCCCGAGATCTCTCTCCTGGAACTTTCTGTGGTCCAGCTTGCCCTTGCAGCCCACACCGATGATATAGGCCTTCTCTCTGTCCACCTGGTGCTCCTTGATCAGCTGGTTGAAGCTGAAGGTATCACAGGGCTTCAGAAAGACCAGCGTCTTTCCTTCCATTCTGGAGGCACGGATCATGTATTTGGACAGGTTGGCTCCGCAGAATCCGTCATATATAAAGTCTTTTTCAAGCTCCCCGGCACTGGTGAAAATGTGCGGCTCCGGATTGTAGACGAAGTCGCCCTTCTTCCAGCCAAGCACACGCGCCACAGTCCCGTCTGCGAGGAGCTCTTTTGCGCGGTTGATCAATTCCTGCATCTGATATCCTCCAGTCTCACGTTTCTGCCGAGGGAGCGGATCTTCTGGGCGAACTCATTCATGGTCGACGCGAACTTCGCGCCTTCCGACGCCGAAACCCATTCGACCCTGGTCCGGCCCTTCTCGATCCCGAGATAATCGAGCATCGAGAACAGAAGAGCCATCCTCCTTCTCGTGTAATAGTTGCCTGTCATATAGTGGCAGTCTCCCGGATGACATCCGCACAGGATGACTCCGTCCGCGCCTTTCTGGAAGGCTCTCAGAATAAACAGCGGGTTCACGCGCCCCGAACAGGGGACGCGGATGATCCTGATCTGCGCCGGATAGCTGGCACGGTTATTGCCGGCCAGGTCGGCTCCCGCATAGCTGCACCAGTTACAGCAGAACGCGACGATCTTGGGAGTCCACTCTCCCTCGTTCTCTCCCTTCGCGTCCCCCAGGTACGCAAGGTTTTCTCTCTCCAGAACCGCTTCCGGGGAGGTCATGTTCTCATTCACTGACATAATATCGTATCCACCTCCGCCATAATCTGTCTGTTGGAGAATCCCTTCAGGTTCATAGCGCCGGACGGGCAGGCGACGGAGCATGCGCCGCAGCCCTTACAGAGCGCCGGATTGACCTGGGCGACTCTTCTCATCTCCCGCACGCCGTGATCGCGGATCTCCTTCTGCGTGTAGCTGATCGCCCCGTAGGGACATACATTCTGACATGCAGAGCAGCCGTTGCAGTAGAGCTCGTCGACATATGCCACGCACGGGTTGGTCTTCAGTTTATCCTTCGCCAGCAGCCCAACCACCTTGATCGCGGCAGCGCCTGCCTGGGCGACGGTCTCCGGGATATCTCTGGGGCCCTGAACGACGCCTGACATGAAGACACCGGCCGTTGCCGCCTCCACCGGGCGCAGCTTCGGATGGGCTTCATTGAGGAAGTTGTTGTTGTCAATGGAGAGAGTCAGCATCGTCGCCAGCTTCCGGATGTCCGGATTCGGCTCCACTGCCGCCGCAAGGACGACCATGTCGGCATTGATCTCAACCACCTTCTGGTCCAGCAGATCCACGCCGTGTACCAGCAGGGTGCCGTCCGCCTGCGGGGTCACCTTGCCGACCTGTCCCTTGATGTAGTCCACTCCGTAGTCCTCCACCGCCCTGCGGTAGAACTCGTCAAAGGCCTTGCCGGGGGTACGCACATCTATATAGAAGACATGGATGTTGACATCCGGATAGTGATCCTTGATGAGCATCGCCTGCTTGGCCGTGTACATGCAGCAGATCTTGGAACAGTAGGGCTTGCCCCTTCTGTCATCCTCGCACCTGGAGCCGACGCACTGGATGAAGACCATCTCTTTCGGCTGTCTGTGATCAGACATGCGCTGAAGATGGCCGCTGGTCGGTCCCGCCGCGTTGAGGATACGCTCCAGTTCCAGCGAGGATACGACGTCCGGGCTGAGATTGTACGCGTATTCGCCAAAGGGCTTCAGGTCGATCAGATCGAATCCGGTCGCGACGACGATCGCGCCGTACTTCTGTGTGATGATCTCATCCTTCTGTTCATAGTCGATGGCCTGCACCGCGCAGTTCTTCGCGCACAGTCCGCACTTTCCGGTGCGGAAATGAATGCACGCCTCTGTATCGATCACCGGCACATTCGGGATCGCCTGGGCAAAGGGAGTATAGATCGCGGTCCTGGTATTGAGACCGCGGTTGAATTCATTTTTCGCCTTCTTCGACGGGCACTTGGTCATGCACAGACCGCAGCCGGTACAGATATCCTCATGCACATATCTGGCCTTCCTGCGGATCTCTACCGTGAAGTCACCCACAAAGCCTGACACATTCTCCACCTCAGAATAGGTGTACAGGGTGATGTTCTCGTGCTGCGCCACCTCCGTCATCTTCGGAGTCAGGATACAGCTCGAGCAGTCCAGGGTCGGGAAGGTCTTGTCCAGCTGGCTCATGCGCCCGCCGATGGAGGGTGACTTCTCCACGATGTCAACCTTGTATCCCGCATCCGCTATATCCAGAGCTGTCTGGATCCCGGCGATGCCGCCGCCGATGATCAGCGCTCTCTTGGTCACGGCACTCTCGCCTTCCTGCAGGGGAACATTCAGGTTGACCTTGGCCACCGCGGTCTTCATCAGACTGATCGCCTTGGGGGTGCCGATCTCCTTGTCCTTATGCACCCAGGAGCACTGCTCGCGGATGTTGGCGATCTCGACCATGTAGGGGTTGAGTCCCGCCTTCTGGGCCACCTTCCGGAAGGTGGCTTCGTGCATGCGCGGCGAGCAGGAGCATACCACGACAGCGGTGAGTCCGTACTCTCTGATAGTATCAGCGATCAGGTTCTGCCCGTTCTCCGAGCACATATAGGTGTAATCTGTCGCGAACACGACGCCGGGCTGGTTCTTCGCCGCCTCGGCCACCGCCGCGACATCGACCGTCGCTGCGATATTGCTTCCGCAGTGACAGACAAACACGCCGATTCTCTGCACTTACCTCACCTCCTCACTTTCTCTCACGGCGCAGTACGCTCATCAGCAGCTGCTGCGGTGTATCCGGATCGATCCTGGACGGGATATCCTCCGGCTGCAGATGGGAACCGCCCCTTCTTCTCATGGCAGCCTGCCGCACTCCGTCGATCAGTCTGCCCGGGCGCACGTCTCTGGGACATCGCTCCACACAGGCAAAGCAGCCCAGACAGTTCCAGATGGTCTTTGACTGCATCAGTGCATTCATATCCCCTCTGGCGATATAGCTTGCGAACTGGTGGGGTTTGATATCGAATTCGTCATAGGCAGGGCAGGACGCGGAACATTTGCCGCATTTCATGCACCGGCTGACGTCGCATCCCGAGATCAGGAGAACCTCCTCGCGGATGTTCGCTTCTTCCTTCGTCATCAGCGCACCTCCCCCCTCTCATCGATGCCCAGAGCCTGGGCAAGTACCTCAGATATATAGCGCACCCTGAGCTTATCCGGTCCGTCATACTTCTGAAGATTGTAGAAGCACAGCGGACATGCCGTGACCAGCTCCTGGCAGCCGGAAGCCTTCGCGTCGGCAAAGATCTTCCCGACCAGCCGGTTCGTAAAGGCAGGCTCCTCCAGGGACCTGTAGCCGCCGCAGCATTCATTTCTCATCTGGTACTTCACCGGTGTCGCTCCGACCGCCTCCAGAAACTCTTCGATGACAGACGGATCCTCGGGATCGTCAAACTCAAGAATGGCCGACGGGCGCAGAAGAAGACATCCGTAATAAGCGCCGATCCGGTGTCCGGTCAGCGGGTGCAGGGTCTTCTTCCGGATCGTGTCAAAGCCTACAGCGTCCCGGAGTACTTCAAGATAATGCAGGACTCTGGTCTCTCCCTGATAGGGTTCCGCAAGCTGGGCATACCGGTTGGCGCGGTCCCTGATATCAGGAACATTTTTCATATCGTCATTCACTCGTTTGAGAACATGAAAGCACCCGGAACATACCGTTACCAGATCTCTTCCGTGCTCCTTCGCGTCATTCAGCGCACGGACCGAGGAGAGCTTATTGCCAACCTCATCCGATCCGAGCGGATATACGCCTCCGCAGCACTGCCAGTTCTCAATCTCCACAAGGTCTGCACCGAGAGCGGCAGCGGTCTTCCTGGTATACACGTCCAGGTCCCTGGCCTTTGTCTTCAGTGTACAACCGGGGAAATAGCTGTAAGTCAGATCCATAATTACAGTCGACTCCTTTCCCTGACAACTATACTGAGCCGCCATTCTGTGTGTGTTTGCAGAGAGGCGGTCAATCTTCGAGCAACTACTATGCCATATTGTTATTAATTTGTCAATTATATAAAATCGCGGGGTGCCCTGATATACCTGACATATATTCAGGCTTCCAGGGCCGCCCCTCTCCTGCATTTCAAGATAGCAAACAGGAGGGGGCTCAGTCAACGTGAACTCCCTCCATTTCTTCATTTCTGTCAATTCCCTGCTCTCTTCAGGTCAGCATCCTGAGGTTCCCTGTATCCTGTCTCCGTCTTAAGCATCAGCGGCTCTTGAACAGATGAGTCTTGCTCTCGGTGCCTGCGATCAGCCGGGAGATGTTCGCCCGGTGCTGCCACCAGCACAGCGCGGTCAGGGCAAAAGCTCCTGCGTACAGCTCCATCAGGTGCGCGGAGGTCATGTGGAAATGACCGATCATCCCCATGATCAGAGTCATGAGGAAAAAGACCGCGTAGCACGTCAGGGATCCCGCGGATACATATTTCGTCACGATGGATACCAGCAGGAAGGATGCCAGTGCGATGGCAAAGATCCGCGGATCGAAGGCCGCGACCAGTCCCGCGGACGCCGCTACCCCTTTTCCGCCTTTAAACTTCAGGTAGAAGGGGAAGTCATGGGCGATGATGGCACCGGCTCCCGCATAGAGCTTCAGCAGCGGAAGGATGTCCCCATGGGTCTTTCCGAACAGCGCTCCCACCAGAAGGACCGCGAGGAAGCTCTTCAGGAAATCTCCGGCAAAGGTGATCAGCCCCCACTTTGTTCCAAGGGTGCGGATCATGTTGGTGGTTCCCGCGTTGCCGCTTCCATAGTCACGGATATCGATCCCGTGAAGCCTGCCGATAATATAACTGGTCTGCAGCAGACCAAAAACATATCCGATTGCCAGACAAACTATTCTGATCATAACTCAGGCTGCTCTTTCTTGGCGCGTTCCCTGGTAAAGATCCGGATGGCCGTCCCCTTAAAGCCAAAGGCGGTACGGATCTGGTTCTCAATATAGCGCTCATAGGAAAAATGCATCAGTTTCTTATCATTTACAAAGAGGATAAAGGTCGGCGGCGCAATGCCTACCTGCGTCATATAATAGCACTTCAGCCTCTTCCCCTTGTCCATCGGCGGCTGCTGCAGGGCAACGGCCTCTGAGAGGATCTCATTGAGCACGCCCGTGCCGACTCTGCGGCTGGCGCTCTCGATGACCTCGTCCACCATCTGGTACAGCCTGGTCAGCCTCTGCCCGCTCTTGGCGGAGACAAAGATGATATCTGCATAGGGCATGAATGACAGGGTCTGGCGGATCTTATCGGTGAACTTCTTCACCGTGTGGTTGTCCTTCTCGACGGCGTCCCATTTATTGACGGCAATGATGATCCCCTTGCCCCGCTCGTGAGCGATTCCGGCGATCTTCGCGTCCTGCTCTGTCACGCCCTCGGTGGCATCGATGACGATGATCACGACGTCAGCGCGCTCCACAGCGCCCACGGCGCGGACGATCATATAATGCTCCAGGTCTTCCTTGATCCGGTTCTTGCGGCGGATACCGGCAGTGTCGATAAACACATACTCTTTTCCGCTGTATTTGACCACTGTATCGACAGCGTCCCTGGTGGTCCCTGCAATGTCCGACACGATCAGACGGTCTTCTCCCAGCAGGCGGTTGATGATGGAGCTCTTGCCCACATTCGGTTTTCCGACGATGGCTACCTTCGGCCTGGTGTCCTCTTCCTCGGAAGGATCCTTCTCGGGAAGTCTCTTGAGGACTTCATCCAGCAGATCGCCGATGCCTGTCCGGTTGGCCGCGGAGATCGGATAAGGATCCCCGATCCCGAGGTTGTAGAACTCATAGACCGCCGCCTCGTCCCTGGCAAAGCTGTCGACCTTGTTGACCGCCAGAAGGACCGGCTTATGACTGCGCCGGAGCATATCGGCGACCTTGGCATCCGCGTCCACAAGACCCTGCTTGAGATCCGTCATAAACAGGATCACGTCTGCCGTGTCGATGGCGATCTGTGCCTGCTCTCTCATCTGCGAGAGGATGATGTCGCTGGTGTCAGGCTCAATACCGCCGGTATCGATCATGGTAAAGCTGCGGTCCAGCCATTCGACGTCCGCGTAGATACGGTCCCGGGTAACGCCGGGGGTATCCTGTATGATTGATATTCTGGAGCCCGCAAGTACATTGAAAAGCGTAGACTTTCCTACATTGGGGCGTCCCACGATTGCTACGATCGGTTTACTCATATATCTCTATCCTATTCTGATTCCGGTCACTGCCTCTGTAAGGCTCCGACCGTCCGATTCTACAATAACGGTTTTTATTTGTAAAGCTTCCTCGACCTGGTCCAGCGTCATGTCGTCCAGAAAGACACTCTCACCGCTGCGCAGCATATTGCAGGGAAGAAGCAGTGCCTCCCCCAGATCCCTGCCCTGAAGCTGGGCTGTGAGATCCTGCCCGGTGATCAGTCCGGACACGGTGATGAGCTCACCAAAGAAATGATTGGTGATCGGAACCACATCGGCCCTCACATTCGGAAAGACGGAGCTGATCTCCTCCATCAGGGATGCCAGGGTCGGAGCGATCAGTCTTCCCGTGGCGATCGTCACATGTCTGTGGATCGAAGAAGGATCCTGCAGACCGGGGGCCTTCGCCGCGCTCTCAAGCGCTTCCCGTACCTCCTCTGTCAGCAGCCGGACCATGCCGACTCCGTTCTCCAGCTGCAGGTATCCGTCATAGCTCTCTTCACCCGGCAACTCTCTCCCGGCCATGATGTACCACTCATCGCTGGCATGGACCAGGTGCGTGCCGTATTTCTTCATATAATACTGCTGCCATCTCTCGATCCTGTCTATGACCGGGCCGGCCGACTCACGGTCAAAGGGCTCGAGCTTAGGAAGATGTTCTCTGTACCTGGTCAGGCCCACAGGGACCACCGATACACTCTTCAGCTCCGGTAGATACTGTTCAAACTCACGAAGCGAATACTCCAGCTCCTCCCCGTCGTTGATGCCCCGGCACAGGACGATCTGACCGTTCAGCTCGATTCCCGCCTCCTTCAGGCGGCGGATCTTATCGAATACCTGCCCGGCAGAGGGATTTCGCAGCATGCGGCAGCGAAGCTCCGGGTTCATCGTGTGAAAGGAGATATTGATCGGTTCCAGATGGTAGCGGATGATCCTGTCGATGTCATGATCTGACATATTCGTCAGGGTGATATAGTTGCCCTGCAGAAAGCTCAGCCTGGCATCGTCATCGTGGAAATAAAGCGTCCTGCGCATCCCCTTCGGCATCTGGTTGACAAAACAGAAGATGCAGTTGTTGCGGCAGGAACGGTACTCGTCCATGAGTCCGCTCTCAAATTCGATCCCCAGATCCTCCGACGGATCCTTCTCGATCTCGAGTTCCCACTCTTCCTCTCCCTTGCGGATCACGACCAGAAGCTCTTCCTCCTGGGTCAGATACCGGTAGTCGAATACATCCTCGACCTCCTGGTCATTGATGGAGATCAGATAGTCCCCGCTCTCCACCCCGAGTTCCTCGGCGATGGATCCGGGCGCGACCGATGCGATCTTATGATAATTCTTCTGATCCTGCGGCATATCCGGCATATCCTTCTTCGTTCAGTCTGGTGAAGACGCTCTTCGCGCTGCCTCACATATCTGCGAAAAGCCCGGACCAGTCCGGGCTTTTGTCTTGTCGAAAGTTCAGTTGCTTCTGCGCTGCCTCAGTCACGGTTCAGCTGCTGAAGCAGACGGTTGATCTTCCTGGTCGGTGACTGGATCTCGCCAAGCGACAGATCATGATTCAGATGATCGATGATCGACGCGAGATACTCGGTCATATCCGCCTCGGCATACCACTCACGGGTGAGCAGTTCGGGCGGCCTGTAGTTCAGGTTTGTGGTCACGACCCTGGAGATGTACCCCTTCTCATAATACTCGTCAAAAGCCTCCAGGCCGTCGGTGAACAGGCCGAAGGTCGTGCAGATGAATACTTTGTTCGCGCCTCTCTCCTTGATCTGCCTTGCGACATCCAGCATGCTTCCGCCGGAGGAGATCATATCATCGATGACCAGGATATCCTTGCCCTCTACGGAAGAGCCGAGGAACTCGTGGGCGACGATCGGGTTCTTCCCGTTCACGATCTTCGTGTAGTCGCGTCTCTTATAGAACATTCCCAGCTCCAGTCCGAGGATATTCGCGAAATAGACCGATCTCTCCATGGCGCCCTCATCCGGGCTGACCACCATGGCCGTGTCCTTCGTAAGATGAAGATCCGGAACGGTCTGCACCAGAGCCTTCAGGAACTGATAGGTCGGCATGAAGGAGTCAAATCCGGACAGCGGGATGGCATTCTGCACCCTGGGATCATGAGCATCGAAGGTAACGATATTGGATACCCCCATGTTCTCAAGCTCTTCCAGGAAGATCGCGCAGTCAAGGGATTCTCTCTTGGTACGTCTGTGCTGCCTTCCGCCGAACAGGAACGGCATGATCACAGTGATCCTCTTCGCCTTGCCGTTTGCGGCCGAGATCACTCTCTTCAGATCTTCATAGTGGTTATCCGGGGACATGTGATTGATCTCACCACACACCTTATAGGTGATGCTGTAGTTGAGAATATCGATCATGATATAGAGATCCGCGCCGCGGACAGAATCATTGATGATGCCCCGGCCTTCCCCGGTCCCGTAACGGGGACAGCTGATGTCCAGCAGATAGCTGTCTTCACAGTATCCCTTCAGAGGAAAGTTGATCCTTGCCAGCGGAGACTTCCTCCGCATCTCAGATAAGTCCTTGTCGACGACCTTCGCAAAATCCCTGCACCCTTCCAGTGCGGCGATCTTCAGCGGTCCGACCGGTAGAGAGTCTAACTGAATATCGATTGCCATGTATTCCTCCTGAGGTGATCAGCTGACAGTTATGAACGTCTGAGCCTGATGCTGACGGCATACACATTATAGACGAGAGGTCTGTTCTGTGCAAGATGGATCTTCTTTCCTTGCGCACAGTCAGAGAAGGTCTCAGCGCAGCATGAGCACCGCAGCCTGATTGCCCCGTCTTCCATGGCTGGCCCGGTGTGAGAACAGAACGTCTTTATTGCAGGCCGTACACAGATCCGGCAGGGAGATATTCTGCTTCTTCAGTCCCGCCTCCAGGAAGTTCTCCATGCAGGCTGCCTGCAGATCCACATGATACTTCTGCTCTCCCGTCTCTGTGAGACGCCCTGTCCGGACCATCTTCTTCACAAGGGCAGCGTCATATCTGTCCCGGAACTTCATGGCCACATCTTCACTGACCTCGAAACAGTCCTGACAGATCGACGGACCGATGGCAGCCACCATCTTGGAAGGGTCTGAGCCGTACACCTCGTGCATCATCCTGACTGCCTTCGCACCGATGCCCTTGATCGTCCCCCTCCATCCGGAGTGGACATTGGCGATCGCCTTGTGGACCGGATCCACAATAAGAAGCGCGACACAGTCCGCGTAAAAGGTCATCAGGGCCTGTCCTGTGATATCGGTCATCATGCCGTCTGTGTCATGGTACTCATTGGGCCTGACAAATCCGTTTCCGCGGTCAATGTCCTGCATGATGCGGATGTTGTCTGTGTGGGTCTGATTCGAGAAAATCAGCGCGTCCGACGGATATCCGACAGCCGCCGCAAGCCTCTCATGATTCTCCCGCACGATCTCTCTGGACCTGGATTCAGATACCTCCATGTGCATCGCCACTTCTCTGGCAAGGCTCAGGTTCATCGAACCCACGTCCCCCTGTGAGACACCGCCCACCCGGGTGCTGTATCCATTTACGATAAAATCAAACTGATCAAGGATCGGAAATGAAAACCACTCCACGCCTGCGCTGCAGTGATACGTAAGATGATCCACTTTCCTTCTCAGTTTCTTTCTGACATAATCTGCTTCCATGTATCTGTCTCCCCTCTGCCTGTGCCGCCGGAGGGCACAAGTCTTATCGGCTCCATAAAAAGGCGTTTTTGTGAAGAGTGACCTTCCCCGCATCAATCGACACTACGTCAAAGCGCACCGGCGTGCAGGCAGGAAGTCTGCACCTTCGCATGTACCAGCCGGCAGCCCTGCAGATGCGTCTTCGCTTTCTCAGATCCACTGCCTGCGCCCCGGTTCCGCGCCTTGCAGTCGTTCTCTGTTTCACTTCGACAAATACCAGATACCGCCCGTCCATGGCGATAAGATCGATCTCCGCCTCCCTGGAGCGGAAGTTCTGCTGAAGGATCCGGTAGCCCGCCTCCTCCAGGTACTTCACTGCAAGAGTCTCGTAGCTGCTTCCTGCTTCTCTTTTATTCATACCCTGTACCGGGTACTCTCTCCGGAGTGTTTTCTCAGTGCTCGTCCAGATTCCTGAGAAATGACTTTCTGTGGATCATGCACGGCCCGTATTTCTTAATGGCAGCGTAATGCTCTGCCGTCCCATACCCCTTGTGCTGTGCAAATCCGTATTCCGGAAACAGACTGTCATACTCAGTCATCATCCGGTCCCTTACAACCTTTGCGACGATGCTCGCGGCAGCGATGGACACGCTCTTCGCGTCTCCGTGAATGATGCTGACCTGAGGGAGCTTCACCTGCGGGATCGTAACGGCATCATTGAGAAGGATCTGCGGCATGACACTGAGCTGTCCGATCGCCTCACACATGGCTTCATAATCAGCCTGCAGTATGTTGATCTCATCGATCCTTGCAGGACCGACCACGCCCACGCCGTATGCCAGTGCCTTGTCCGTCACTTCCTCATACAGCTCTTCCCTGCGCCCGGGGGACAGCTTCTTGGAGTCATTCAGCCCGAAGATCTCACAGTCCTCCGGAAGGATGACCGCCCCGGCAACAACAGGACCTGCCAGCGGTCCCCTGCCAGCTTCATCGATCCCGCAGATCAGGGAATATCCCTTCTGCATGCAGTCTCTCTCATAGGCGCGCATGGTTTCCAGGCGCTCTCTCTCCAGAACAAGCCTGTCTATGGCTTTCTGCGCCATGGCAGCAATGCTGCGAACGCTGGCTCTCTCATCCTGCCCGTACTGACGGATAAATGCGTTCAGTCCCTCTTCGTCTGTCTTCCCGATCCGGTTATAGATCTCTCTGATCTGAGCTGTCTTCATCATCTCTTCCCGATACCGCCTGTTTATTGCACCAGCCCGAACTTGTCAAAGGGCAGGATCCTCAGCCATACCTTCCCGAGGATATCATCCCGGGAGATCGGGCCGACCGTGGAGTCTCTGCTGTCAAAGTTTTTGGAACGGTTATCAGCCATCACAAAGTATTCGTCACTGTCCAGGGTGATCTGGGATGCCGCGATCCCCCCGTAGGTCGTCACGCCTGCCGTGTACTCCTCCTCCAGGGGATAGCCATTGATGTAGACCTTCCCGTCCATGATCTGAACCGTCTCCCCGGGCCGGCCGATCACTCTGCGAAGGTAGACCACGTCGGTCTGGGATGAGCTTCCCTGCTCGTCCTGGGCAACCGTAAACTGTATGACGTCGCCCCGCCTGGGACGAAGCAGAAGATAGGAAAGATGATTGACCACGACCGTGTCACCGATTGCAAGGGACGGGCCCATGGCACCGTCCGTGACCCTCATGCCGGCACCCACCAGTGGGACCAGCGCAAATAAGAGTACAAGAAAGACACCGATGAACACGATCCATCCCGCGATCACGCGCACCGGACTCTTTCTCTTCTTTCCCTGTCTCTTCCTTCCTCTCCTGCCGCCTTCCATCAGGGTCTCTCCAATGTTATTCTTCCAAGTCTTCCGGAACGGAAATCGTCGATCAGCACCTTGCTTGCCTTTGCAAGATCCGCCTCCCCGCCTGCCTTCAGGCAGCCTCTCCGAAGAGCGATCTTCTCAAGAACGCAGGCAGCAGGATTGCTGCTCCCCTCACTCTCATCCGCTCCGATTCCATACCGCTCCTCAAGAGCGGCAGGATACGCGTCCATCAGGTATCTGATCATCCAGACAGCAAGCTCTCCTTCGTCCGTGATCTCATCCCGGATCGAGCCCAGGATCGCAAGACGCATCCCGATGACCTGATCGTCAAACTTCGGCCACAGGATTCCCGGGGTATCGAGCAGTTCGACATTCTTGTTGAGCCGTATCCACTGCTTTCCCTTGGTGACTCCGGGCTTGTCGCCGGTCCTGGCCACCGCCTTGCCGGCAAATGAATTAATGAAGGTGGATTTACCGACATTGGGGATGCCCGCGATCATCGCCCTGACCGGGCGGTTCACGATTCCCCTTCTGCGGTTGCGCTCGATCTTCTCCTCACAGGCCCTGTCGATCAGCGGCTTCAGCTGTCTGACTCCGGAGCCCTTCCTGGAGTCAACGGCTGCGGTCAGGATCCCCTCTGCCTCAAAATGAGCTCTCCAGCTCTCTGTCAGAGCGCTGTCCGCAAGATCCGCCTTGTTCAGCACGATGATCCGGCTCTTTCCCTTTGCCAGCGTATCGATGTCCGGATTCCTTCCGGACTGAGGCGCCCTCGCATCCGTCAGTTCGATCAGAAGATCGATCAGCGCCATATTCTCCTGCATCATTCTCCGGGCCTTTGTCATATGTCCCGGATACCACTGATAATCCACTCTATATCCGCCTTCCTCAGAGTATGTATTCCGGCAGCATTACAGGAATCCCCTGTGTTCCGCCGGAGCGAGCACAAACCATACCTTGCCTTCGATCATCTCACTGGATACGATCCCGATCTCCGCGTTTCTCGAATCCTCGGAATTGTTCCGGTTGTCTCCGAGCACGAAGTACTCACCCTCCTTAAGTCTGACCGGCTGTTCCGCCATGCCGGGATTCGTGATGGCAGGGTAATCCTTTCCCTCCAGGAATACCTTGTCATTGATGTAGATCATCCCGTCCCTGATCTGGATCGTCTGCCCCGGGATCCCTATCACTCTCTTGATATCTGACCGTGCACTGGAGCTTCCGTTGGGTTTAAAGGAGACCAGGTCGCCCTGCTTCGGAGTTCCGAGCTGAAACGCCAGTATGTTGACCAGGCACACGTCACCGCCCGAAAGAGTCGGATCCATGGACTGTCCCACGTTGACCCTCTGCTGGCCGAAGGTATAGACCGATACATAGGCAAACAGGACCGCGACCACGACCAGGAACAGCCATTCAAACAGAAGTCTCGGAACAGACTTTCTCTTCTGCCTCTTCCTGCTGTTATCCTTGCGCTCCAGTGCCTCGAGCCTGGCCCTCTCCCTGGGGGTGTGACTCTTCCAGTCTTCATTGGTAAAATCGATCGGTTCGTCGTTAACGTACTTCATGTACTGACTGCTCCCCATATGATTTCGGGGCTGCCGCACCATATCTGTGCGGCAGCCCCGATAGACTACTATCTCAGCGAACCAGTTCCTTGACCTTAGCTCTCTTGCCGACGCGGCCTCTGAGGTAATTCAGTTTCGCGCGTCTGACCTTACCAAGCCTTACTACGTCAACCTTCACTACGGACGGAGAATGCAGCGGCCAGGTCTTCTCTACGCCAACACCGTTCGAATTCTTGCGGACGGTAAAGGTAGCGCGGTTGCTTCCGCCCTGCTTCTTCAGGACGACGCCCTCGAATACCTGGATTCTTTCCTTCTCGCCTTCCTTGATCTTGGCGTGAACCCTGACGGTGTCACCGACACGGAACTGCGGGACTTCCGCTTTCAGCTGTTCCTGTTCGATCTCTTTGATAATATCGTTCATAATGTGTGTTCCTCCTGTCTTGACGGATGTTCTTAATGCAAGACTATTCTGCAACAGAGGACCATCTCGAAATTCAACACGAGGGATACTATACCATGTTTTTACCAGCGTATCAAGAGATAAATTGCTCGAAATCGAAGGCTTTTTACACCATCAGATTCAGTTTATACGGTGCGATCCCCATCTGAGCATCTCCGGACGTATACACAGCCTCTCCGTCGCAGTGCACGCACAGAGGCTTCTCGCTTCTGACCCTCAGCGACAGTCCCCTGGCCTGTCCGACACATTCCTTATGCCTGACATGCTTTCCCTTCAGGGCGAGGGGGAAGAACCGGAAGAATCCCGTCACGGTCAGGTCATGAACGATGCAGTAATCCATCTGCCCGTCCTCGTCACTGGCCTTCGGGCAGAGCATGAAGCCTCCTCCCTCAAACCGGTGATTCATGGCCGCCGTAAATACAAAACGATCCAGCTTCCGGACCAGCTTCTCTTCGCCCTCCCCGCTGCACAGATACAGCGCGGCAGGAGCGCTCCTCCACTGGAAGATCAGTCTGACGGCTTCAAGCAGATAGACCAGCTTCCCGAGGCCGACCCGGTTCAGGATGCTCTTCAGGGAAGCTGCCTGTATCCTGTGGCAGACCTCCGCGTCAAATCCGATCCCGGAGCTTACCACAAAACGCATCCGCACATCCCGGTCATGGAGAATGGTCTCTCCCACATCGATCTGACGGAAGGTCTTCTCCTGGCGGATCCTGGAGACGATCCCCCGGAGGTCTGAAGGAAGACCCAGCCCCCTTGCAAGGTCATTGCCGGATCCCGCCGGTACAATACCCACCCGGGTGTGCTCAAAGTCCCGGATCCCGTTCATGACTTCATTCATGGTACCGTCGCCGCCCACGATGACCAGGTTGACATAGGAATCCGCGCCTCTTCGCCCGGGATCTGTCAGTGCTGCCGTGATCTCACCCACGCCCCGTTCCTTCGAAGAGAAATGAATCTCATAATTGGACTGGGCAAACAGCGGAAGTACGCTCTTTCTGAAATACTCTAAGGTCTTCCCGCCGGCTCCTGCCGGATTCACGATAATATGGATCATGCTTTCTTCCCCCTCCGCATTTTCACCCCGCCCTCTCAGGCGGGGCCTGCTGCCGCGTCCATGCTGCACGTGAGGCGGTCTGCGTCCTGCCCCGGGCCTGTCAGACCAGGCCGGATCAGAGTTTGAACAGTGTTCCGAGTATGCTTCTTCCAAGCTGCGCGCCCAGGTTTCCGCCCAGTGTCTGACCGAAGGAACCTCCGACGGTCTTTCCGATCGTCTTGCCGATCTGTCTTCCGACTGTCCCGGTAACGGACTTGGCGACACGCCCAGCCTCTGTCTTCTTCTTCTGGGCTTCCCTTGCGGCTTCTCTCTCCGCTGCTGCCTGCTGCCTTGCAGCCTCTCTCTCTGCTGCTGCCTGCTGCCTTGCAGCCTCTCTCTCCTCGGCCGCCTGCTGCTTAGCCGCTTCCCTGTCCGCGATCGCCTGGGCCTTGGCTGCCTCCAGCTCCTCCGCCTCTCTCTGAGCGGCCGCCCTGGCTTCCATGCCCATCCTCTGCAGGAATTCATAGGCACTGTCACGGTCGACCGCGTTGGCGTAGCGGGCATACAGGAGACTTCCCCGGATCAGGGAATCACGCAGCGCATCGTCGCTGGCGCCGTTGTAGGACTGCGGCGGAAGGATGAAGCAGCGCTGCACCATCCCCGGCACGCCGTCCGCATCCAGGGTGGATATGACCGCTTCACCGGTCGCAAGATTCTGGATCGCCTCCGCCGTGTCAAATTCCGGATTGGCCCTGTAGGTATCCGCGGCCGCCTTAACCTGGCGCAGCTCATTGGGTGAGTATGCATGCAGCGCGTGCTGGATCTTGTTGCCCAGCTGGCTCATGATCCCGTCCGGGATATCACCCGGATTCTGGGTGACGAAGAAGATGCCGACGCCCTTGGACCGGATCAGCTTCACGGTCTGCTCGATCCTGGACAGAAGGTCCCTGGACGCATGGTCAAAGAGCATGTGCGCTTCGTCAAAGAAGAATACCATCTTCGGCTTGGGGCAGTCCCCGACCTCCGGAAGCATCTCATAGAGCTCGGACAGCATCCACAGAAGGAAGGTGGAATACATATCCGGATTCAGGATCAGTCTGCGGCAGTCCAGAACCGAGATCATGCCCTGTCCGTTCTCCTGCTGCAGCATGTCTGTTATATTCAGCGCCGGCTCTCCGAAGAACAGATCCGCACCCTGGCTCTCCAGTGAGACGACAGCGCGGGTGATCGCCGCGATGGAGGACGGAGCGATGTTTCCGTACATCGGCGCGAACTCTTTGGAATTCTCATCCGCGTAATTCAGCATGGCCTTCAGATCCTTGGTATCGATCAGAAGCATTCCGTTGTCATCGGCGATCTTGAATACGACACTCAGGATATCTGTCTGAAGCTCGTTGATGCCCAGAACTCTGGCCAGAAGCAGCGGTCCCATCTCCGAGACGGTGGTGCGCAGGGGCATGCCCTTCTCCCCATAGACATCCCAGAAGGATACCGGATATTTCCGATATGCATATCCATCCGCCGCAAGGTTCATGGAATTGACACGCTCCGTGACGTGCGCCTCGTCAACGCCTTCCTGGGCCAGTGATCCGAGGTCACCCTTAATATCCGCAAGGAATACCGGAACACCCGCATCTGAGAAGGACTCCGCCAGCACCTTCAGACTGACCGTCTTACCTGTGCCGGTAGCGCCGGCGATCATTCCGTGGCGGTTTGCCATAGCCGGATCCAGAAAGATCTCACTGGTTCCATTCTTGCCGATCAGTATCTTTCCATCTTTTAACATAATGCTCTGCTCCTTCCTCATATACAATCTCGGGAATCCACCCCTTACACTGCTTTCAGTTTAACACAGCACAGTGAATTTTTGCACAAAAAATGCTGTAATCCCGAAAAAGATTACAGCATTTTTTCATATATACACTATCTTATCTGCACTGTCTTATATTCCCTTGAAGTCAACCGCGAAGACCAGTCTGCGGTCAGTGGGCAGCAGATATTCAGGATGCGGTCTCGCGCCCCAGCTGTCGTCTCCGGCGACACCCATCTGCTTTAGGGAGCACTTGATATAGGTATGGTGGACAGGCGGCAGCTCATATGCGTGGCGGGCATTCTCCAGCATGGCCGGGCTGTAGGGGATGGCTGAGAATTCCATCGTCCCGGGCTGTGATGACTGGGCATCGGCGCTGTCTGGAAATGCAGCCGCCCTCAGGAGTACTCCGTGTCCGTGATCATCTGTAACCTTTGCCCAGCGCACTCCGGTACGGTTTCCGGTCTCCTGGGGAACGAGATAGCGCTCCACCATGTCTGCCGCGTCCCTGCTCCAGACGCCGAGCTTCACGCCTTCCCTGCGGTCACAGTAGTTCTCCTCGGGGCCGTTGCCGTAGTAGGTCACATGGCGGTAATCGGCATTGATCCCAAACAGCCATCCGAACTCGGGCATCGGCGGAAGATCCACCGCCGGGTCATAGTCCAGGATGCAGCGCACCGTGCCGTCTGCAAATACCCTGTAGGTGGTCAGGCAGCTGAGGCACTGCACGGCTCTGTCTGCGGGAGCAACGGAGCCTGATGATAAAGCGGTATTCGGGCAGATCACGGGCAGGTATTTCTTCCAGGTGATCTCCACATAGTCATCGGTCTTTCTGATCTTCGGATAGACCTCTTCTGCATCGTATCCGATCTCGAAGATCCCCACCTGCGGATCGCTGAATTCCTGGTATTCGCTGGCAAGCCTCCAGATTCCCAGGCGGGCCGCCATGCGGTTTCCGCTGTCATTGCTGACCGGAGCTCTCCAGAAGTTCGGCCTCGGGATCTCTTCGATCAGCTCTCTGCCGCCGTATCTGTAGGAGACAAGTCCGCCCTTCATGGAGGAGAACAGGACTTCAAAATGCCTTCCCCGGACGCCCAGGTTGACCGCGCCTTCCACGACCTCAAGCTCTGAGGTGCTCTGGCAGGGGGATCCGCACAGCTGCGGCCTTGTCTCAAGATCCGCCTGGCAGGACGCGGCCGGGATCACGCACTGTCCGAAGGCAGTCTCATATCCCTTCTCCGCCCACAGGGTATCCTCCTTCAGACGGAAGGACACTGTCACGCTCTTCTCGCCGGGAATGCTGTTCACTGCCTGAAGGATGCATTCCGGAAGAGCAAACTGCTTCTCCTGAAGCGGCTCTACGGATACGTCCATGGAGGTCTGCGCCAGAAGTCTTCCCTCCTGCTCCGCAAGAACTCTGCAGTCATAGACATCCGTATTTACGAACAGGTTTTTATTCGTGACTCTGACGCTCTCTGCGGTCACTTCAGCCTTGATCGTGCGGTAATTGTACTTAATCTCCTGGATCTTCCCGTAGGGGCGTCTGAGCGCGTCTATGATCCCGTTTCCTGAGAAGTCATAGTCCGTCGGACGCTCATGGCAGTCTCCGCCGTAGGCAAGATACTCTTCCCCGTACCGGTTCTTCCGGAGCACGGCCTGATCCACGAAGTCCCATATGAATCCGCCCTGATAGCGGGGATTCTTCTCAGACAGCTCGATATACTTGTGCATGCCTCCGTTGGAGTTTCCCATGGAATGGGTGTACTCGCACAGGATGAAGGGCTTGTCCGGATGCTCCTCCAGGAACTTCTCCACCTCCGCCGCCGGCGTGTACATCTGGGACTCCATGTCAGAGCTCTGATTGTAGGTGCGGTCATGCATGACGCCTTCGTAATGGACCAGGCGGGTAGAGTCAAGTCTCCTGAACTCTTCGGACATCTGCCAGATGACGCGGCCGCCGTTACTCTCGTTTCCGCAGGACCAGATCAGGATGGAGGGATGATTCTTGTCTCTCTCAAAGCCGGAGCGCACGCGGTCCAGCATCATCTCCATGTACTCCTGCCTGTCGCCGGGGAGCCTGTTTTCGCTCCTGCAGTTCGGGAAGCACCAGCTCCCGTGGGTCTCCATATTATTCTCGGCGATCATGTACAGGCCGTAGATGTCGCAGAGCCGATAGATCATGGAATCGTTGGAATAATGGCTGGTACGGATCGCATTGATATTATTGCGCTTCATGATCACAACGTCCGTGATCACATCTTCCCTGCGGGGCGATCTGCCGGTCCTGCAGGAGAATTCATGGCGGTCAGTTCCGTTGAAGACAATGCGTCTGCCGTTGAGCTGCATGAGACCGTCCTTCATCTCAAAGTGCCTGAAGCCTGCAAGCTCTGAGACAGCTTCGATCACAGATCCCTCCGCGTCCCGAAGGATGATCTGAAGCTCATACAGGTACGGCTCCTCTGCGCTCCACTTCCTGACAGAAGGGATCTTCGCTAAGATCGCACCGTCTCTGGCACTTACCTCTCCGCAGGATACGGCTTCGGCTTCCTTCTGCACGCAGGAATCCTCCCCGCCGCACAGGCTGAGCACTCCTCTGGGGATCAGGCTCCAGGATAAAAGGGCTCCCTCCGTATCCCCCGAGACCTTCACCTTCGCGCTCAGAAGGCCCTCTGTCATGCTCTCATCCAGATCGGCGGTGATGCGAAGATCCTCGATATGGACCTTCGGGACCGCGTACAGGACCACATCGCGGAAGATCCCGCTGAGCCGGTACATATCCTGATCTTCCAGCCAGGACCCGTTGACAAACTTGAAGTCCAGAACGGCGATCCTGTTCTCGCCCTCTTTTACATAAGGAGTCAGATCGAAATCGGAGGGCGTAAAGGAATCCTCACTGTATCCGACATACTCTCCGTTGACCCACAGCGCAAATCCGGCTTCCACACCCTTGAAGGAGATGCGCACTCCCATGCCCTTCCACTCTGACGGGAGGGTAAAATGGGTTATGTACTGGGCAGTGGGATTGAATCTCTTCGGCGCCTCGCCCAGGGCCAGGTTCTCTCTGCCGTCCCATGGATACTGAGAATTGACATAGGCCGGCTCGTCATATCCTTCCATCTGGATGTTGGAAGGAACGCTGATCTGTGCCCATCCGCTCTCATCATACTCCGGCTTCTCAAAGCCACAGATCGCTGACGAGGGATTCTCAGCATAGTGGAAGCTCCACATGCCATTGAGGCACCGCTCCAGACTGCTGCATCCGGCGGAGCGCACCAGGTCCATCCCGTGGGCAGTCATCTCCTCTATGTTTGCGTAGAGGACTGTGTCAGAATGCGCAGGAAGCGTATTCACCTTAAAGATCTCAGGATCATCTATGATCCTGCAGTCAAAATCATTCATCTCTGTATCCATCCTTACTCAAATGAAGTGAACCGTTTCATCATGGCGCCATACCGGAATCTCGCCATCTCATTTTTAGCCAGAACATCCTCTTCTGTTCCGTGATACTGGCAGCGGATGCAGTAGTACTCTCCCTTGTCGGCATCATAGAACATATCGATATCAAGGTCCCTCATGAAACAGGAAGGACACCTGTAATTCAATTTTCCTTTGCCAGCCTGAGCCATGTCGTTACCTCCTCTCCGTCTGCGAGCTCTGTTCTGTATCCCAGGGTGAACATCGGTGAAAATGCGTACCCCTCTTCGATATAACCTTCCGCTTCCTTCCTGCTGCACTCCATACAGACCCGGGTCTGGATCTGCGGGACACTGGCCCACACACAGGAGGCTCCCTCAAGAGCATCCTTTCTGTCCTTGTACTGGTAGTTCAGGAAGCGCTGGACAAAGCTGCCGTCTGGCCGCTTCTCACCGTTGATCCCCAGCGTCACGCCGGTCATATCCTGCGTGTACTCGGTCGTTCCGTAACACGCGGTCATGTACTCATTCAGTCCCACCTTCGCGTCCGGGTCACTGAAGTCATAGACTCTGCGGGTCATCGCGATCGAAGAATCCCCCTCCTTGAAGGAGACGGTGGTCTGCACCTTGAAGGAGAGGCCGGAAAACTCGATCTGAACCGGATCGATGACCAGCCTGTGCACCTTCATTTTCCTGGTCCCCTCACCGCAGCACAGAAGATCCTCTGTATCGAGTTCCTCCTCCTGCAAGGTGGCGTGGGTCCTGCACTGGCACAGATTCGCTTCCTGCCCATCATGGGAGAAGACCGCGCTGCGCACCGTCCCGGCGCCTGCATAGTGGGTGAAATAACCCGCCCTGTACTTCTCCTGGATCAGGAAGGGATAGGAGGCATCGACCGGATTGCCCGTCCCGACGCCCACCGGGATCCTCTGCTTCGCCGCATAGTTGCGAAGATCCACCAGCGCTCCGCCCTGGTCCATGTTGATGCAGGCTCTCATATTCGCGTCGCAGTACCAGAACAGCTGCTTGTCAGAACCGTAGAGGATATCTCTCCAGGGTGCGCATTCCGGCTCGTTGTAGCTCTTCTTCGCCCGGAAGTACCCTGCAAACTCCTCCATGGTCATATCCGTCAGAAGGCCCTGCTTCTTCAGGTCGCCGTAATACTTCATGCCGTCCTCATAGGACTTTTTCAGAAGCTCGTAGGGAGCCTCCCAGCGTCCCATCTTGTTCAGCCAGCCCGGGCCGACAAACATCATGTTGTAGGCATATCCGTTATTGTACTTCGCAAGGCTGCGGTACTGGTCCACCAGATTGTAATAATACGGGAACTCCCAGGTCTTGGTGTCATAGATCATACCGCGCAGGACATTCTGGGGATGCGTCCCGAAGTTGGAGCCGTTTCCGTCATAGCAGGCCAGAAGATCCCTGGACAGATGCGGGATCGCGACGATCCCGGAGTCCTCCCCGGGGCAGGATGCCGGCGCGTGGGTATTCTGCTTTGAAGGGATCCAGGGAGCCCAGGGGCCGCCGTCCATAAAGGTGTACCAGGAATTGTTGCAGGTGTGGTACGCCTTCGGTCCCTCTTCCCAGCAGGTCGCCACGGCGCACTGCACGGAAGGATAGGCTGCCTTGATGTAGTTGATCAGATCCGCGTCAAGGTAGTAGCTGCTGGTAGACTTCGGCCAGAAGCCGAACTTCTCATGGAACATGCCGAAGACATCATCCACGATCGCCTTCTTGTCTTCCATGGAAAACATCCAGATGCAGAACTCCCTGGTATGATACTTCTCCCGAAACTGCGGGCAGGGAAGTCCCAGAAGAGACAGGCCGATCTCATCGCCGTACTTCTCATGATGCTCCTTGGCAAGAGCCACGGCCTCGTCTGAGAACATGGACGCATAGGTCATCTGTATCGTTGTTTTCAGACCGTTCTTATGCGCAGTCTCCTGCTGAAAACGAAAGATATCCAGCGACTCATCCCTCAGGTCAGACCTTCCGATGTTTTCTTTTTTACCGCTGCCCGTCACCTTCTCTGCGTACTCAGGCGCAAGCTCGGGCCGGTGGATGATGTTGACTATGAACTCACTCATTTTCCTGCATCCTCTCTTCTCTTCCAACTTATGAATAAACCACGCATACCAGGCATCTGGTTGCGTGAGCCCTGCGGAAAGGACAGAATCCCTAAGCCGGGCGTGTAAGAACGCCGGCATTTGGGACGCGTACTCTGCGTCCCTATGTGCCGCTGCGTTCTGATTCGAGCGGGAGCGCCCCGGCGTGGGATCTGTCCGTACGCAGGACGCAATTGATAATATCCCTATGTTGTAAATATGCCATCCCGGAATCCGGGATGGCACTGATAATCACACGTAAAACACGCAAAACCAACCTTAATCCGCAGGCGCTGTTTATTTTACAGAACCTGTGATACCTTCCGCAAACTGCTTCTGCAGTACGAAGAAGACTACCATGGTCGGAACCGAACAGAACAGGACGCCCATCATGAGCATGCCATAATCGATGGTATAGCCGGAAGCCAGATTCGCGATCAGCATCGGCATGGTCTGTGCGCGGTTGTCGGTCATGACGACCTTCGGCCACAGGTAAGCGTTCCATGCGTTCATAAAGGTGATGACGGCTGCTGCCGCGTAGGTGGAACGCATGATCGGCATATACTGCTTGAAGAAGATGCCGACCTCCGTCTGTCCGTCGATCCGGGCAGCCTCCATGATCGCCGGCGGGAAGTTCCTGGAGTTGTTACGGAACATCATGATCATGAACGGCGTGGAGACCTGCGGGAGGATGAAGCCCCATACAGAGTTCAGCAGTCCCATCCTGGAGATCAGGACAAACAGCGGAATCATGGTCGCGACGCCCGGGATCATCATGGCGAGCAGAAGGAACGCAAACAGTCTGTCCTTCGCCTTATCGGCATAGAGCTCGAATCCGAATCCTGCCAGCGAGCAGATGAACAGACACAGCAGCGTCTGGGCGATCGCGTACAGGAAGGAGTTCCCCATGGACTTCCACAGGGGCTGGGCCGCAAGGAGGTTCCTGAAGTTCTCCACCGCAGCGGTACCAAACCAGATCTTGCCTCGTGCCACCTCTACCGTCGTGTTGGTGGCTGCCGTGATCATCCAGTAAAGCGGGAACACGGAGAAGAAGCTCCAGATGATCAGAAAAACATAGCTCGGGATCAGTCTTCTCTGAATAGAAGATTTATTTCTCTTTGGCTTCTCAGTCACGTGTATCACCTACTTTCATATTGATTGCGGCAAGGACACCGACCATGATGAAGACTACGAAGGACATTGCGGACGCATATCCGAACTTGCCTACGCCCTGTCCGAAGGACATGTTATAGATGTAATGGGACATGGTGATCGTCGCATTGGCCGGACCGCCGTTGGTAAGGTTGACAGATTCATCAAACAGCTGCAGGGTTCCGTTGATGGACATGATAAATGTCATAACGATAACCGGCTTGAGCAGCGGAACCGTGATCCGCCAGAAGGTCTTCCACGCGGACGCTCCGTCGATCTTGGCAGCCTCATAGACCTGATAGTCGATGTTCTGCAGGCCTGCCAGATAGAAGACCATGTTGTACCCGGTCCATCTCCAGATCAGAGCAAAGATAATAACAAATTTGGCGGTACCCGCAGTACCCAGCCAGTTGATGTTTTCGGATATGATATGCAGCGACCTGAGCACCGAGTTGATCAGTCCCTGTGTCGCAAACAGTGACTTGAAGATCAGTGCGTAGGAAACCAGTGATGTCGCGCAGGGCAGGAATACCATGGTCCTGAATATTCCCTTGAACTTGAGGTCCTTGTTGTTCAGGATCTGAGCAAGCAGCATCGCGAGGATGAGCATGATCGGAACCTGGATGATCAGGTACAGGAAGGTGTTCTTCATCGCCGTGATGAAGATCTTATCCTGCAGGATACGCGTATAGTTGTTGTACCAGGGATCCGCCATCTGCATGTTCAGGATCGGACCCTTTTTGAATGAGGTGATCAGCGCCTGAACCATCGGGTAGAAGCTCATGACGATGATCATTACGGTTGCGGGGATAAGGAATGCCCATCCCCAGCGTCTCTGCTTCGCTTTGACGCTGTTTCGACTTGTCTTCACGGATTCTCTCCCTCCAAAACTCATACAGCGGGGATACGACATTCGCACCCCCGCCGCATAGTCAGCTATATTGAATGTAAGCCGAGTCCGACTGTGAGATGCTTATCAGCCCTCCATCTCGAATTCCAGCTGTCCCTGTGCGTCTTCCAGCGCTGCAGCAACTGCCTCAAGAGAAGCATCTCCGCCTGCAACCAGGTTCTGGATCGCGGTGCCTACATACTGACGGCACTGATAGTGATAATCAGACTGCTCTACGATCGGAACATTTGCGCCCATCTTAACGATGTCAGCATAGATTGGCTGGCCTTCGAAGAAGTCAACGCCTTCCTGATATACATCAGATGCGCCAGCCTTGGAGGAGCAGGTGATGACTCCGCCGTTCTTCAGAGCTGCGTCATAGGTCTCGGTGCTTCCGCCAAGGAAGGTCTTGGACAGGAAATCAACTGCCAGCTCAGGCTTCGTGCAGTTTGCAGTGATATACAGGGAGGATCCGCCGTTGGCTGCATAGCCTTCGCCGCCTTCCAGAGTCGGCAGAGAGGTGATTGCCCACTTGCCGGAGTTCTCTGCTACCTGCTCCATGGTCGGGATGATCCAGTTGCCGTTCAGGACGCCGGCGACCATATCGCCTACGATTGCCTGATCGGTGTAGTCGGACCAGTCATTGCCAAGGTACAGAACCTTCTCGTTGATCATGGTGACGATGTCAGCGATGATCTGGATGTACTTCTCGTTGGAAGCGAAGGTCGGAGCGCCGTCGGTGAACTGGCTCTCGCCCTCAGCCTGAAGCATCATGTAGGGAAGGTCATTGCCGGAACCATCCATGCAGAGGAGGTATTTGCCGGTCTTCTCATAGACAGCCTTGCCGACTTCGATGAACTTGTCCCATGTGCATCCGGTCATGTCTTCAACGGTGTAGCCCGCTTCTTCCAGAAGGTCGGTTCTGTAAGCCATGATTGCGGTGCCGTTGTCAACCGGAGCGCCATAGTGTACATCGTCGATGGTGCTGTAGGAAAGTTTCTCAGCGCCGTAGTCACTCCAGTCTACGTCAGCAGTGGAGAGATCCTGCCATGCATCCGGATAGTTCAGATGGAACTGCTGGAAATAGTGATCCTGGAACAGCACGATATCCGGAAGGGTGCTGTAATCGCCCGCGGATGCTGCCAGTGTAACTGCGTTCTCAA
Organism: uncultured Lachnospiraceae bacterium; assembly: GCA_902765725.1. Classification (GTDB taxonomy): domain Bacteria; phylum Bacillota; class Clostridia; order Lachnospirales; family Lachnospiraceae; genus Porcincola. Next base: position 45,506 of record CACXAT010000007.1, read on the forward strand.
CATCGGAAGATCCGGACTGAGTGATGATGTTCAGCTTGAAGTCCGGATTGACGTTCTTCTGATAATCAGCCTCAGCTGCTTCCAGAGCCGGAATATTGAAGTTAGCGTCCCATGCATAGACAGACAGCGTGTTCTCGTCCTCAGAAGCGACATCAGCTGCGGGAGCCTCTTCTGCGTATACAGCAGCCGGGACCATAGATACTGCCATAACCGAGGCAGTAAGAAGTGCAATTAACTTTCTCTTCATAGTTTGATACCTCCATACTTGATATATGTTGACAGCAACCGGCCGGAATCACGTCCACCGGCCTTATGGATATATGATAAACAAGTCTGAACAAGGAATGTGGTCGAAAAGCGCCCTAATCTGCGCATTTTCGACTATATTCGTCATAACGACTAATCCAACCGCACCTACGATTGTCTTTATTTGTGCAATAGACGATAAAAACCCGCATTTTCGCGCACAGAACACGCAAAAACACGGGTAATATGTCAATATGTCTGTATGATTACCATCCCTTCTGAACGGATACATTGACCTCCAGAAGCCTGCTCTCGTAATTCTTCGGATCCTTCTTCCACTGATAGGGTGTCACGCCGATCACCTGCTTGAAGTTCCGGTCAAAGGTGGATACGGTCGAAAAGCCGCAGTTCAGCGCCACCGATGACATGGATTCATTGGAGGAGCGCAGCATCTCACAGGCGCGAAGCACCCTGACCATGTTCAGGTACTCGATCGGCGTCATGTCGATATACTCCGAAAACAGTCTGCGGAAATGAGTCTCCGAGATATGGCACTCTCTTGCCAGTGTCTCGATCCGGATCGGCTCCGCATAGTGCCGGTCCACATACTTCAGCGCTTCCTGGATCTGGCCCACTCCGGTCCGGATGGTCACCTCGGGCTCGTCGGAGGTCTTCATGATCCGGGCGATCTCGAACAGAAGCGTCATCAGCAGGCCCCTGACCCGGTCCACATAGAAGTCAGCCTTCGTCTTCATCTCATTCAGGATCAGGTCTGCCACCCTGGCAAGCACCGGATACTCGTCAAAGCTGCCAAAGACCGCGTCCCTTCCCAGCAGATCGAGAAACCTTCTGCGGGTTACTATATTCTCTCCAAAATGCTCCCTCAGCAGAGTTCCCGGATCCAGAAACAGATATTCCCAGCAGCTCAGGGTCCCCCGGTCCGAATTTGTCGTGTGGGGATAGTTGCGCGGGATCGCAGAGATCATGCCCGGGCCGAAGCGCTCCACATCCTTGTCCAGGACCAGATCCCCGGTCCCGTCCCTGCAGATCCCGATCTCCATCAGATTATGGAAATGAAGATAGTCTACGCCCTCCCCGTATTCCCGGATCCACTCCTCTCCCGTCAGGGCCAGGACTCCTTCCTTCTGGGGGATATCATAATAGCGCAGTTCTACTTTGTCTTTCTTCTTAGCAGGCATGCCGACGACTCCTCTCAGAATCCGCTTGTCAGATACAGGTGAATATGGGTATTCTCATCCGCGGCCCGATTCAGGACCTTTATGGTCTTCAGGGCATATCCCTCCGGCGGCATGAGTTCAAGTTCACTCTCCTCCAGCTCGAAGACGGTCTCCTGACTGATCTCACTCAGAAGATCCGAAAGCGCGTCCAGATTGCCGCCGAAGTACTCCGGCAGATCCAGCGCTTCTTTCATGAAGGCAGCCATCGAAGATCTGTCCGAGATCTTCTGCGCAGTCAGAACGACTCTTCTCAATAAACGGTCTGTCATCTTCCTCTTCCCTCTTTATTCATCGTCACTGCCCCACAGCAGTGTGAAGGTCTCATAGTGATCATCCGTGTAATAGATATTCCAGTCGCCATTGTCATCGTCTCCGGAATACACGATCCTCTTCGCCCCGCGCGAAGATCTGCCGAGGGTATCGATATCACACTCATGATACTCTCTGCCCCACACGTCGGGAAGATTCTCCTCATAATTGCCATAGTAGTCGCCGCCGATGCACATCCCGTCGATCAGCCGGTTCAGCGCGCCGCCTTCCCAGCCTCTCTTTCTCGCTTCCTTCTTGGTCATGTAATTGGAAGGAAGTTCATGATACTGCACAAGGTATGCACACACCTCGTCCTTCGTGTCATACTCGCCGTCCTCGGAAACATCCAGCGACATGTAATAATCGTCTTCGTCCCCGCCGTCCTGCGCAGTGCCTGTGCTGCCGACGAATCCATCGTCTTCCTCGCCCACCAGCCATCCCAGCAGATCGCCGATGGTGACGGCCTGCACCGTGGATGCTGACAGAGCCAGTGCAAATGCGAGCAGCAGCGCGATCCAGATTGTTCTTCTCATCTTCTTCACAGCTTCGTACCTCCGAAGAATAGAATAGCGGATATGGCTTGTTTTGTCCATGTTCACAGGCCACTTTCATCCGATCCTGACAAGACAGAAAACCGGGGCTGCCAGAGGGCAGTCCCGGTCCTTCTTCTTATGCAATTATAAGAATGGCTTATTTCGCCTGCTTGCTCAGAGTCCTGAGTGCAGTGATCGCAAGGTCAACTGCAAGGACGACCAGAACAACTGCGATGCAGCCCTGGATGATGCTCCAGGTATCCGCGACCTTGAACTTCGCAATGATGGTCTGGACCAGTGAGGAGATCGTCACGACCAGCATGAAGCACATCGGGATGTAGAACATCTTGTTGTTGCGTCCGTTCGCGCCGAGCCATGCGCAGACAGCCAGAAGGCCGAGTGCCGCAAGCAGCTGGTTGGCAGCGCCGAACAGCGGCCAGATCTTGGAATATCCGGTAAGGCCGAGGGCAATGCCCAGGACAACCGTGATCGCGGTCGCGACATACGGATTGACCAGGATCGCTCTGGGTCCGGTGACATCCTTCGGAGTCTCACCATCGTTCAGGAAGAATTCCTGGAACATGTAGCGGGCAAGTCTGGTAGCGGTATCCAGAGAGGTCAGGCAGAATACGGAGACTGCCAGGATCAGCATCTGGTAGATAACTCTCTGCACGCCTTCATTGGTGAAGGAGCCGAGCATACGGGACAGACCGGTTGCGAATACTGCGGTCGGAGCGCCGATATCACCGGCCTTGACCTCGTTGAATACGTAGCCGACTGCACACAGGGACAGGATTGCGACGACGCACTCGATGAGCATTGCGCCGTAGCCGATCGGCATAGCGTCTCTCTCATTGTCGATCTGCTTTGCAGTGGTTCCGGAGGAAACAAGTGAATGGAATCCGGAGATCGCACCGCAGGCGATGGTAATGAACAGAGCCGGGAACAGGGTTCCTCTTGAAGAAGCGAATACGCCGCTCTCTGTGGTGTTTACAAAACCGGTGAATGCCGGCATATCCACATGGCCGGTGCCTGTGAGCGCCGCGCCTACGACTGCGATGATCGCAACTGCGATCATGAAGTACAGCAGGAAGGAGCTCAGATAATCACGCGGCTGCAGCAGGATCCATACCGGAGTTACGGAAGCGATCAGGATATAGACTGCAAGGACATACATCCATACATTGTAGCTGAGCGCCAGCGGATGCCAGTTGAGGCCGATGACAACGATAAGAACGATGCCGACACAGCCTGCCACGGATGCGATTCCAACCGGGACATTCTTTCTGTATACCATGAAGCCGAAGATGATGGCGAGTACGATAAACAGTACGGAGATCATCGCTGTGGAGAGGTTTGCGTCAAGGCTTGTGCCCTCGATCGCAACGCCTGCCGCATTGGTAGCGCCGAAGGTGGACGCAACAATCGAAGCGAATGCCGCAACGACCAGAAGCAGGGTCAGCCATGCGAAGATCAGGAACAGCCTCTTGGCCTTCTGTCCCATGGTCTCACTGATGACAACACCAATGGACTGTCCCTTGTTGCGGACAGACGCGAACAGTGCGCCGAAGTCATGGACGCCGCCAAAGAAGATGCCACCGATCAGGACCCAGAGCATAACCGGGACCCAGCCGAATGCAGCTGCCTGGATCGGGCCGTTGATCGGGCCTGCGCCTGCGATGGATGAGAAATGATGTCCCATCAGCACCGCTGCTCTTGCAGGAACATAGTCAACGCCGTCCTGAAGCTCATGTGCCGGAGTCTTTCTGGAAGGATCGACCCCCCACTCCTTTGCCAGCCATCTGCCATACAGCATGTAACCCGCAACGAGGACTACGATACTGATGAGCAGAATTACGAGAATGTTCATACTACACTTCCTCCTTTTGCAGAACTTTGTTGGCAGCAAAGTTCTTAGAATATAGATTCAACATCTGCTTCGAGATCCTGCCTGAGATCACCTTCTCTCTCTCAAGATCCACGCAGATGAGGTGCCCCTCGGAACGCCCTCTGAAGGTAAACAGATAGCTCCTGTCATATCGGAAGCGCTCGATCTCACGGATCGTCTCCTGCGCAGGTGTGCGCGAGGACAGGACGACGACGGTCAGATCCGACAGCATGTGGTCCTTCTCGGGGTATTTCTCCTTCTTGCGGACCAGCTCAGGCTCCATATAGCCTTCCATCAGGCTTCTTGCCTCGGCAACCGTATCCATCGTGCACTGCTCTGCTTCCATGAACAGAATATGCTCATAGGTACGGACCGCCCAAAGCTGCGCCTTCCTGACAGCGACATACTTTTCATTCAGCGAAAAAAAATACCCATACGCAGGGTACTCCCGGCCGCCGATGCGGTAAGGTCGATAAATATCAAATGATCCTGATAAAGTATTCAGAATCTTTTCCAGATAAACTGCTGCTTCCAAAATGAACAACTCCAATGCAAATACACATTTTTTGTATTCAACGAAAATAAATTTAGCACAATGAAACACTCACTTCAATAAAAAAAGTGTTAAATGTCGACCATTTCAGCCATAAATATTTCGTTTGTTATGGAATATCTTATAATTATTTGCGATATTTGTATGAACAAATATTGAAAAGCCGGAATCCCGAGGATTCCGGCTCACCTTGAACAACCCAATCCCTCCTCAGGCCAGAAGCTCCGGCATGGGACGGATTCCCATTTTAATAAATATTCCTACGATAAGTGCCACCGTGAAGGCGTAGATCAAGCAGGGGATGATGTTCGTCCGGATCAGCCTGCCCTCCGCTCCGTTGGTACCGGTGGTTGCGCATACTGCCACGATATTGTGCACGCAGATCATGTTGCCGATCGCGCCGCCCATGCACTGCAGGGCCACGATGAGCACCTGTGAGATCCCGAGGATGGTTGCCGTCTCGTACTGGATCGATGCAAACAGAGTGTTTGAAACAGTATTCGACCCTGACATAAACGCTCCGAGGACGCCGATCAGAGGAGCCGCTATGAAGTATGCATGGGAGAACAGCGCTGCCATCGCGTGGGCCAGTGTATACAGCATGGAGTCTCCCGTACCCATCCCGGTATAGCGGTACAGATTGACCATGGCGACTCCAAACAGAAGGGCTATGGCGGCTCCCGATATCTGGCGGACCGTTCCCTTCAGTGCACGGAGGGTCTCATCCTTCTTCATCCCGAAGAGTAAAGACGCGGCCAGCGCCACGGGGATGAAGGGGAAGATCCCCGGATTGTACAGGACTTTGAAATCCCAGTTCACGCCCTGCACTCCCAGGATACTGCTCACATGGAGGATGAGCGGATCACTGTTCAGGAGCTTTTTGATCCTGAATACATCTACCCGGGTCAGCACCAGGAGGATCCCGATCATGATATAAGGCATCCAGGCCCGGACCGTGTTCATTTTCCGGTCAACGACCATCTCTGCCACACTGCTCTTCCCCCAGCTGCTGTCTCCCCATTCCTCGCAGCCGTCAAAGGTCCAGACCTTTTTGGGGACAAACCAGCCCCTTCGGATCGCGAAGATCAGGATCGGGAGCGCCCCTATGAAAGCCACCATGGAAGTCAGGTCAGGTCCGGCGAACAGTCCCATCAGCAGATAGAGCGACCCTGTCGTAAACCCTGCAAACAGGCAGAAGGGGAGCGCTCCGAAGGCATCCCTGAAGCTGTGATTCCTGCCGAACACCCTGCACAGCACCATGACACCGATGAAGATAATGAGGATCCCTCCGATGCAGTGGGGGATCACTACCCATTTCGTGAGTACCCTCGTGAAGGTATCCGGGTCTCCGCCCCCGGCGATGACAGCATCCCTCACTGTGGCGGATGCGGTCAGGAGCGGCACACCCACAGGTCCCGGTTCCACGGGCCAGGAGTTGTAGATCAGGCAGACCGTCGCCGCCGCAAGGGGCGGGAATCCGAGACTGATCAGGATCGGCGCCGCGAGAGCCGCAGGAGTCCCGAAGCCGGCAGCGCCCTCTATAAATCCGGCAAATACAAAGCCGATCAGCACACACTGCAGCCGGGCATCCCTGGTAATGTGGGAAAACATGCGGTCTATGGAAGCCATCGCCCCGGACATTCTCAGCACATTCATCAGCAGGATCGCGCCGAAGATGATCATCAGGATCTCGGAGGCACTGAGAAATCCGCAGACTGTGCGCGAGGCGATATGGAGCAGGTCCATCTTCCACAGGGCCCGGGCCGCTATGGCAGTCAGAAGCCAGGACAGGGGCATCGCCCTCTTCGCCGGCCAGCCGCAGACAGTCATCAGAAAAACACACAGCAGGATTGGAACCGCAGCAACTATTGTAAGCATCATACCCTCCAATTTCCAAATCTTATTCCCAGAACAGTTCATCCAGGGTCCGGTCCAGCACCTTGCAGATCGCAAGGCACAGACGGATCGTGGGATTGTAGTCCCCCTTTTCGATCGCGCTGATGGTCTGCCTGGACACTCCCACGGCCCGGGCCAGCTCCTCCTGGGACAGGTCTTTTGCCGCTCGGGCGGACTTGAGGCGAAGATTTTTCATCAGTCATCCTCCTCTTCCGGGCGCAGACGGCGAAGCAGAGTCGTCACCAGGATGGTCGTAAAGAGCGGCAGGCACAGCACCATCATGATGCGCTCATCTTCCACCGGCTGAGTCCACCCCTTAAAGGCACCCTCCGACACAAGGCGGACCAGCATGAAGATCCCGGCCGCCTCCATCACGGCAACTGCCACAAGAAACAGGCAGTTCTGCCTCCCGGTCCGCTCCAGGCCATAGTAGGAATCATGCAGGATACTGTAGCCCACGTTCACACTGCCGCACAGGATCGCTCCCAGAAGCAGCGCGTCAGCCGCGCTGAGCATACAGAATCCTGCAGCCTTCTCCAGCAGCATATAGGCCGCTGTGTAGAATAGCACTGTGTAAAATGAGTACCAGGCACCCTTCCCCCGGATCCGAAGCTGCATCTCGTCGTATTCCTGCGAGATACGCTTCTGCCGGTTCTTCTCAAGCCAGATCAGAACTGCGGCGGCTGCGATAAATCCCACAGCCATCAGAATCGAATAGTTCATATACATACCCTCCTGACGGATCTCAATTCGGCAATCACTGCACAGATTCATCCGCTGCAGCCCCCCGTCTACCGGGCAGTTCTATCCGTCACCGCTCCCACAATAACACTTTAATAGCATAATGTCAAATATATACGACATTCTGTAAGCAGACAGAAGCAGCCCGCATCGCTGAATCTCGATGCGGGCTGCATCTGCCTGCTACAGCTGCTTTTATCTTTTATCTTTTTGCCTGTTCCTGTCCGCTTTCCGGTATCAGAGTACTTCCGCCATCAGAGCACGATATCCTCGAGCTTTCTCTTCGGGACATAGTGTACATCCTGCTCATCCCGGTAGTATTTTGTACTCTGTCCGTTCCCGATCTCTGTGATCACGATCTTTTCATCCGGTTTCCCGAAGGCAACGATCAGCATCGGCACGATCGTCTCCGGAAGCTCCATTTCCTGCGCCACTTTTGCCGGGCTGAAATTGCCGATCATGATGCCGCCAAGTCCCTCCTGAGTCGCGGCCAGGAGCATCGTCTGGGCGACAGCTCCCACGTCCCGCAGATAGCGGTTCAGGTTCGAATCCCATTCTGTGTTCTGACAGATCACGACAAAGGCCGTCGGACATTTTCCGGGGTGCGGCAGCTTCATGTCGGGAAGCGCCCGCGCCCAACCGGTCAGCGGCTGCAGACGGTCCACGTCCTCCTTCTTCCAGACAAGAAGATACTGGAAGGGCTGGCCGTTCACACTCGATGGCGCAAACCTGGCACAGTCCACCAGCTCCAGCAGCTCCTCTCTCGAGATCCTGCGGCTCTCATCATATCCTCTGTAGCTTCTGCTCTTTTTTACGATATCCTTGAACATATTCCCTCCGTCCGTCTGCCGGTGCGGCAGACATCTGCCAGGCTCACAGCCGTACGTTGTCTCTGCCGATCGCCTTCAGGCTGGGAGTGCCGCACATCTTCATGGTGTCCGCCAGTTCTCTTCCGAGTTTCTCCGTGTAAGCGGCTACGCCCTCCTGTGCGCCGCCGTAGACTGCAGTAACGTAGGGGCGGGCGATGATGACCGCGTCCGCGCCAAGGGCAAGAGCCTTGAAGACATCCACTCCATCGCGGATGCCGCCGTCCACCAGGATCATCATGTCTTTACCGACTGCGTCTGCGATCTCCGGAAGCACCTCGGCCGTGGACGGACACTGGTCAAGCACTCTGCCTCCGTGGTTCGAGACAACGATTCCGGAAGCCCCGGCTTCTCTTGCCTTCAGAGCGCCTCTGACCGTCATGATTCCCTTCACGATAAATGGCCTTCCGGCTTCTTTTACGATCTGCGCCAGCTCCTCTACGGTCTTGCTGCCCGCCGGCGGGGTCAGGTTCTGGAGAAATGGAAGTCCTGCCGCGTCTACGTCCATTGCGACCGCGATGGAGCCGGATTCATTTACCAGGCGGAACTTCTCCTTCAGCGTATTGATATCCCACGGCTTTACGGTAGGCACTCCTTTGCCGCCCTCGGACGCGATCGCCTTCGAGGCCGCTTCCATGACAGCCGGATTGGTCCCGTCCCCTGTCAGTGCCAGGATGCCGGCAGCGGCGCAGCCCGATACCAGGATCTTGTTATAGGATACGTCATCCAGCATGTCTCCGTAATGCAGGTTGACAGCTCCGACCGGACCTGCAAAAACCGGATATTTCATCTGATATCCGAAAAAGTCAAAGGAAGTGTCCGGCGTGCAGTTCTCGGTAAGGGTATCCATATTGACCCTGATCTTCTTCCATTCGTCAAAATTGCGGATCGCGGTATCTCCATATCCCTTGGATCCGGGTCCCGGAAGAATGTTGCGGCATGCCTTGCCGTTGCAGACATTACATACCTTGCAGTATGGCCCCATCTTACCGGCAGCGTTCTGCAGAACTTCCTGATACGTCATAACAAACCTCCTATTTCAAATAAAACACATAAAGCTTTCTGTCCTGTCCCGGCTGTTGTTTTTCTATTAATCAATTGCCGCCCATCACCGCCTGGGGGATGTAGTCAGCAATATCTCCCGCTATAAGACTTCTGGTGCCAAGCGCTCCGGCCGCCGCGTCTCCTGCCGCCGAATGCAGGAGCACCCCTGCCCTGGCAGCTTCTGCAGGAAACAGTCCCTGCGCCAGAAGACTTCCAATGATCCCGGTCAGGGTATCCCCTGAGCCGCCGGTCGCCATGCCCTCGTTCCCTGTCAGATTCATCCAGGTCTCCTCACCGTCGGATATGATGGTGCGCGCCCCCTTCAGAACGGTGACAAAGCCGGACTTTTTCGCATAGTCCCGGGCGATATCGACCGGGAAGGCTGCGACCCCGGAGGCTGAGAAGGTCCCCTCAGAGCTTCCGGCATTGAGCAGGCGTGCCATCTCCCCCGGATGGGGAGTTATGACCGCGCTCATGCCTCCCTCCGGCTTCAGCTCAGGATGAGCGGCCATCAGGTTCAGCGCGTCTGCGTCTATAACCAGCGGGCCCGTCCAGCTGCTCAGCACTTCCCTGAGCAGGCACAGGCTCTCTTCACTCTTTCCAAGTCCCGGACCGACCGCCACTGCGTCCGCCCATGCAAGCCATCCGGACAGTTCATCCGACCAGGGTGCGAAGATCGCCTCCGGGAGCGCCGTCTGCAGGATCGTCCTGTTTTCTTCATGGGAATATGCACATACAAGCCCGCAGCCCGATCTGAGGGCTGCCTTTCCTGCCAGAAGGGCCGCTCCGGCCATGTTTCTGGTCCCGGCTATCAGAAGAAGCTTTCCGTAGGTACCTTTATTGGCATCCCGCCTTCTCACAGGAAGAATCGACGCCAGGTCTTTCTTCTCCAGTGCCGTCACCGGGTCACTCCTGAGTCCTGCCAGCGTGATGCCGATATCTAAGACGATCACTTCCCCGCAGTACTCTGCGCCAGGATACAGCATCAGGCCGAGTTTTGCAAAGGCCATCGTCACGGTAATATCCGCCTTCACTGCGCATCCGAAGATCTGTCCGTCATCCGCGCTGACACCTGAGGGGATGTCAATGGCAACAACCGGCGTGTCAGAGCGGTTTACCGCATGGATCAGATCCGCATAGCGCCCGATCACCTCCCGGCTCAGCCCGATCCCGAACAGGGCATCCACGATCAGGTCATATCCCTTCACCCCGGACTCATCCGGAAGGATCATTCCGCCATGCTTTTTGAAGATCTCCGCCTGCAGCGCCGTCTCCTGCGTCATGTGGTCATGCTTGCCCACAAAGAGCACGTCCGCCCTTCTTCCGGCCATATTCAGAAGCCGGGCAGCGGCAAAGCCATCTCCCCCGTTATTGCCGTTTCCGCAGATCACGAGAATGTCTGAGGCATCCGGATACCTCTCGGAGATGACATCCCTGACAGAGAGGGCTGCCCGCTCCATGAGAACAACGGAGGGGACGCCATAGTGATTGATCTCTGTGCTGTCACATATTTTCATCTGTTCACTGGTAAGTAAATACTTCATACGCAGCTCCTCCAAAACCTTCCGTATCTCCGGCCCTGTATACTCTGCCGGATCTGTATCCATCATACCACATACAGACAGCTTGTTCACCCATGATTCATCTGCTCATGCTCTGAGCCAGTTACAGATCACAGGTCAGGCAGCATTGCATCCCCACCAGCTGTCCGGATGCCTGATGCCGCGGCATCTGCCGCAATAAAAAAACAGAGGCTTCTGCAAAAGAAGCCTCTGCACCTGTTTACTTTCAGGTATTCACTTAAGACTGACTGTCAGCTGCAGGCAGCCGTTGCCGCCTTTGCCGCGATCGGAGTCATGACGAAAGCGACGATATAAAGAATGATATACAGCGGAATAAACGTGCCGAAGAATGCCGGCCAGAGCATATTCAGCTGATGCGCCATCGACAGGTTGAAGATGGTGAGCGGCAGTCCGATGCCGACGTTGAAGATCAGGCATACCGGAAGGCCTCCGACCAGGCTCTCTCCCAGGGTATGAGGTTTGATTCCGAACAGTCCTGCGAACTTGGCGGAGATCAGCGGGATCGGGAGGATCACATTGATCAGAAAAGCAAGGCAGAACGCGATCACGATGTTAGAGAGCAGATTCGGTACCAGTACCAGTGGCTGATGAGACAGCAGCGCAGCTGAAATGGCCATGATGATCGCCATCGGCAGATCCAGTACGATGTTGAAGATAATGACCCATTTTGCACTTGGTTTTTGCATATTCGATTTTCCTCCTGTTTTGCGGCGGGCGCCGTTCTCGACTCTCCCCGCCCTGTAATGAATCAGTTACGCCTTCTGTGGCACTGTCGGCTGAATGAATGCTTTGTACTTTGCCTTTCTGGCCTTGAACTCTTCGCTGTTCTTCTGCAGATCAGCAAGCCTTCCCTCGTTCTCCTGGATGTCCTTGCCATGAGCCATCTTGCCGGACATGGTATCATGAGCCATCGCGTACTGCTCTTCCGGATAGTCGATCACGATCGCACCGTCTCTTACTGCCAGCTCACCTTCCATTCCGCACAGTCCGCAGATCGCATGCGTGGTACCCGGCTCGATGTAGAAGTTGTTGGTATGGCAGTGCGGGCACACGCCTGCAGGTCCCATCCACTTCGCGTTCGGGATATCCTTCGCTGCATTCGCAAGATTGATGCCGATCTGATGTGCCCTCGCAAGAGCATCATCGTCCATCAGGATGGTCTTGGACCACTGGAACTTATCGTTGTCAATGATCTTCCACATCGGGCTCATTGCCACCATGCCGTGGTCCATCTGTACCAGGGAACCCCAGTCAGAGCCGCCGACTGCCATGAAGGAGATAACCTTGTCCTGAAGCAGTCTGGGATCAACTCCGGGTCCGCCGTGTTCCTTGGAGAGCATGTCTGCGATGAAGAGGTTGCCGCGGTCCATGGACGGGCCGAAACGGTCACATACGGTGTGAACGATTCCGGGAACGCCGTTCTCGAAGATCGGGGATACCATCAGGATCCCGTCTGCATCCAGCATCTTGTCCAGCAGCCACAGGAAATCATCCTTCAGAGCACAGGTTCTGCCTCTGCCGCTCATTAATGATTTTACACATGCTATGCAGCCGGTGCAATGCTTGATATCAAGTTTGTGCAGATTAATAAATTCAATCTCCGCTCCGGCTTCCTGAGCGCCCATCAGGCCCTCTTTGCACATCGCGTCATTTGCGCCATTCTGGGTGCCTGCTGAGATACCTAAAATCTTCATAATATACCTCCTGTGTTTCTGTTGTAATACAATATCTTTTCATTTCTCCAGTCCCAGCTTCTCCCTGAGAAATGATTCGCTCATAAGAATCGCTTCTTCTGCCTTCTTCCGGAAAGACGGATCATGGGTTCGTTTCACATCCTCTGTTGTTGCCGCGTATGCCTCCGGATTGGCCGCGTCTTCCACATAGCCGTGATGCATCCCTTCCATCACCTGAACTGTGACCGGGACACCGCACTGCTGAAGATGTTCCGCGTACAGAAGTCCCTCTTCCTTCAGAGAATCTCTGCCCGCAGGCAGGATCAGCGCGGGCGCCGCTCCGGCAAGCTCGCTCTCGCCGGCAAGCACCGGCGATACATAGGGACTGGTCCTCTCCTCCTGAGATGAATACAGAAGAGTGAACGACCGCATGACTTCATCCGCCATATCGCAGTCATAGTGCTTCTTCTCCTCCGGCAGATGAACCGCATCCAGGTAGGGATAGTGGAGGATCTGTGCCTTCAGCGACAGTTCTCCGTTCAGGACAGCCTGCATTGCGGCCACCGTCGCCAGTGTCGCTCCGGCAGAATACCCCATCACCGCCATCCTGTCCGGGTCAATGCCCCATTCCTGCGCATTTCTGCACATCTTCCTGATCACGCCGTAGGCATCCTTGACTGCCGCCGGGAACGGATTCTCCGGTGCCAGCCGGTAGTTGACACCGACCACATGGATCCCGAGATCACGGGCGATCCGCTCGCACAGGGCGTCTGTCTTCTCGGCATTGCCCAGCATGAATCCTCCCCCGTGAAACTCAAACAGGACGGGCCTTTGGCCTTCACGGATTCTGCCGTCCGCGTACTGCGCTCTGTGGAAACAGATACTGATCTTTCGTCCCGGGAGGGAGAACTCTTCGGTCTGTGCCGCTCTCTTCTGTTCCATCACAAGCTGTGTGTTAAATGCGCGAATGTCCGGAAGCATATCCAGAAATCCCCGAAGGGAAGGATCCGTTATCTCAGGACAGAGTCTCTGTCTTCTTGCCATCTTTACTCCTTCGGCTCAAAATCAAATCCGGTCCACACCGGCTCACCGGTGTACTCTTTCGTCTCCTCCGCTCCCGACAGGGCACGGATCGCGCCGGAAGCGAGAGCTTCCATCTCAAAGTCGCCGCCGTAGACGATAAAGGGTCCGACCCATCCTGCGTATTTCTTCACATCCGCGATGAACTGCTCATCGTTGGAGACGCCGCCGGTCATAACGACTGCATCTACCCTGCCTTCCAGAACACAGGCATAGGAGCCGATATACTTGGCCAGCTGATAGGCAAAGTTCTGAGCGACCAGCTCTGCCCACTTATCTCCCTTTGCGATCCTCTCGCGGATCTCGATCATGTTGTCGGTTCCGAGAAGTCCCAGCAGACCGCCGGTCTTGCTGATCTTCTTCTTCATGTCGTCCAGGGTGTACTTTCCGGAGTAGCACATCTTCACGACCGGCATCAGCGGAACATATCCGCTGCGGTTCGGAGCCATCGGTCCGTCTCCGTTGAGTACGTCGTTGGCATCCACGATCTTACCCATCTTCTGGGCTGTGATGGAGGTGCCTCCGCCGACATGGCAGACAACGAAATTACACTCTTCATATTTCTTTCCCAGAGACGCGGCAGCCCTCATGGCAACCTCTTTCTGGTTCAGTACATGGACGTGGGATTCCCTGTAGATCCCTTTGATGCCGGTCACCCTGGCTACATCCTCAAACTCATCTACATCGGGAGGATTGACCAGATAAGCCGGCTTTCCTGTCTGCTGCGCAAAGGCTGCGATGATCTGCGCTCCGAGGATGGCCGGATGCTCCATCAGCCTTCCGGACGTGCAGTCATCCAGGATCTTGTCATTGACTGGGAAGATTCCGCCCGGGGTGGAAGCAAGTCCGCCCGAGTATGCGGAGAACGCGTCCATATCCGCAATATCGATCCCTGCTTTCTTCAGTTCTGTCAGGATCGTCTCTACCCGGTAGGGCTTCTGCTCGCTGACTCTGGCAAAGGTTTTCAGAACCTCCGGGTCATGCTGCACATTGGCCTTGAAGAGGCGCTCCTCCCCGTCAAATACCGCAAGCTTTGTGGATGTGGAACCGGGGCTCAGCGTAAAGATCTTATATCCCATTGTGTGACTCCTTTCTCATCCCTGCGCGGCGATGATCACCATGGCGATATCGCCCACGACCTCTTCCACGGAGGATCCTCTGGAGGAATCCGCCACCGGACGGTTGAATCCCGACAGGGTATGTCCGTATCCCTTGCCGCCGGCAAAGATCTGGATCATCTTGATGCCGATATTGGCAGCGGTCAGATCCGGGAAGATCAGGATATTCGCCTTACCGGCGACCTCGCTCTCCCTTTTCACCTTCTTTGCCGCAACTGCCTCCAGGACAGCCGTATCAAGCTGGAACTCTCCGTCCACCTTGAGATCAGGCCTGCGCTGCTTCACGATGCCGATCGCCTCATTGATGCGGTCCACACTCTCCGCTGCTCCGCTTCCCAGTGTTGAGAAGCTGAGGAATGCGCAGCGCGGCTCCCAGCCCATCAGAGCCTTCACGTTATCGCAGGTGGCGATGGCGATGGAAGCCAGGTCATCCGCCTTGGGCTCGGGGTTGAGTCCGCAGTCCGCCAGTGCCAGCAGATTGCCTTCCGATCCCTGGAAGCCGGGGATCTCTGTCAGTGCGAAGATGGACGGGACGTCCACTCCGTCCTGCATGCCGATCGCCTGCATGGCTGTCATCAGCACGTCGCCGGTCGTATTCACATGGCCGCAGAAGGTGCAGTCCACAAGGCCGGCCGCCTCCATGATCATGGCGTAGTACATCGCATTCTTCATCTTGCGGCGCGCGCCTTTTTCGGAAAGCTGGCGCTTGGTATCCGGATACTCCATGTATTTTGCGATCACTTCATCGCGGAAAGCTTCATCGGTGATATCGACGATCTCCATATCGTCCACCGATACGCCGACACGCTCAGCGGTCTCACGGATCACCGCAGGATCGCTGACCAGGACCGGGATGCCGATCCCTTCGTCCTTGACACGCCTTGCGGCAAGAAGCGTCTTATCTGCCTCGCACTCCGGAAGCGCGACTCTCTTCGGGCTTATCTTCGCTTTCTCAATCAATGTCTCAATCAGTGTCATATCATTCATCCTTTCCTTTCATCGGGGAGGCCTGAGTCTGCGCCGCCGCGAATGCCAGTGCATACTCCGCGTCGGATGAGAGCGAAATCAGCACTTCCTTCGTACCGCGCTCGCGCGCGCGGGCAAGAAGCGTTCCGTGCAGCACAACATGGGGTGCTCCCAGTTCGTCATCCAGCACTTCGATCTCACAGATCCTGGCTGTATCCGGATCCTCTCCCAGTGCCTTGAAGACCGCCTCCTTGGCCGCAAACCGTCTTCTGAGCCAGTTCTCCCGGTCTGTGGAGGCCGCTGCCTGGCGCTTTTCCTCTCCGGTGTAAATCTTTTCATAGAAGGGATCCCCCTCCGCCAAAGAGGCGGCGGGGATCTCACTCATTTTCAGAAGGTCTGTTCCGATACCACTTATCACTGTATTCTTCCTTCTCAGCGATAGACGTAGTCTCCTGCCCTGTACTTGGGCGGAATTACCGGCACCTGGATGAAGGACTCATACTGTCCGCCGGTATAGATGATCTGACGTCCGTGATTGTCCGTATCCCAGGCCAGCGGCTCGAACCATCCCTCGCGGATGTAGCGGCCGGCGATCTGCACACGCAGCTTCTGGCCCTTGTGCCAGATACGCGCGCTCGGAACGATCTCGATGTCTACCGGTACGATCTCGCCCGGCTGTACCTTCAGGTCTCTCTTGTGGGCCATGACCGGCTGGATCATGAGGCCTTTCACCTTCTGGCACTCCTTCGGATCCAGCTCTCTGCGGGAGATGCGGCACTTGCCCCAGGCACCCGGATGCGGCTCATTCAGAACGGACCAGGGCAGCCAGTTGCCGTTCTCGTCCGCCTTCTGGATGTTCACGAACATATCCATGTCGTTGTAGCTCTCGGCAGCGACATACAGATGCAGATACATATATCCGGTCAGCTCGGTGTCTTCCTCGAAGGTCATGTCGAACTCGACCTGCTCTGTATTGCCGTCGTAGGCTACGGAACTCTCCACAGTTACCGGCGCATCCTTCATGGTCAGATGCTGCGGGTCGGAAGCGTCGAAATAATATCTCTTGTACTCTGTCCTCTTGAGCGGGAACTCATTCTCCGGACGGCGTACCTGATAATCGCAGTCATAGGCATCCATGATGTCCAGACGTACATGGGGAGTCATCTCCCAGCCGTTATGGATGTCCTTCAGATAGCGGTCGTAGAATCTCTTCAGATCTTCGAGATTCTCCGGCTGATAGGTATCCGGCCACTCAAAGTCACGGTGTGCGCGGAGCCATTTCAGCTTGGTCTTGGCCTTGCGGAAGGCCTGCATGGAGCCTCTCAGATGGAAATGAGAGAAGCCTGCGGTCTGATAAACCGCGCAGGTAACCTTGGAGAAATCCGGGCGCTTGTCTTCCCAGTAGCCGTTCATGAAGGGATACTTGATCGCCATGTCCACCTGGCTGTCCACGCCGCCGGTACCCGTTACCTGGGCGGAAATGAACTTGTTGAAGGACAGGGCCGGAACGCCGCCTTCATAGAAGGACTCACGATACAGGTCGGTGGAGCACTCCCAGGGAGCGATGCACTTCAGATGCGGCGGCTGCATGGAAGCAACGCCCCACTGATGCATGGCGACTCCGGAGTTTCCGGACATGCCTACATTGCCGTTGCACCAGTGCTGGACAGCCAGCCACTCGATGAAGTCATAGCCGTCCTCACGGTCCTGGTGGGTGAACATGTGGACGTTGCCCTCGGAATGGCCTGCTCCGCGGACGTCAACATTGGCCACCGCATATCCCTGATAGACCCAGTACATCGGATCCGGGGACTCAAACTTCGCAAACTTCGATACAGTGTGAGGCGGAACACCCATGATCTGCCATTCGCTCATGCCCTCGCCCGGACGCTTGCCGAACCAGGACCAGGAAACGATCGCCGGATACTTCTGGCTCTCATCCTTCGGACGGTAGATATCACAGTAGATCGTGACGCCGTCACGCATCTTCACGCCCACATCCTGCTCGCAGAGAATTCCGGGCGCGCATTCGTAGACTCTCTGATTGAATGCCGGGCAGAAGCCCTGTCCCATGCGGGCCATCGGGTCATCGGAAGCGGCAAGGTCAACAGAGGGATCCACCGCGACCGGCTTTCTGGCTACCATGTAGACTGCTTCCAGTTCCTCACCCTTGAAGGTCTCCTTCAGAGTGAAGCGCTCACGCATCGCCAGTTCATCATCATGGTCAGACTTGGCAGAACCTCCAGCCGGTGCTGCCGCTGCGGGAGCTGCTGCCGGCGCGGGTGCCGGAGCTGCCGCAGGCGCAGGTGCGGGTGCTGCCTCCTCCTGGGCATCCAGTTCCTCGCCCAGGCACTCGGTAAGCACATAATTCACAGCTTCGCCAAAGGTTGCCTGACGGCGGAAGGACATGAAGGGGATCTCGGTATCGAACTCATCCTCCAGGAAGGTTGTGATCTGGGAATACTGGGTCGACTTCGCATTGCAGTCCTCTACAAAGCGGGTCGCCTCAGACAGCTCCTGAGCCGGTTTGCCAAACAGGCCGCTGGCGCGCTCGATCAGCTTGTCCAGAATCTCCCTGCGAAGTCCGGTCGCCGGAGCTGCTGCCGCAGGCGCTGCAGGCGCAGCCGTCTCCTGCGAAGGAGCCTCGGGCTCTTCTCCCAGGCACTCGGTCAGGACGAAATCAACGGCTTCCCCGAAGGTTGCCTGGCGGCGGAAGGACATGAAGGGGATCTCCGTGTCGAACTCATCCTCCAGGAAGGTTGTGATCTGTGAATACTGCGTTGACTTGGCATTGCAGTCCTCCACAAACCGGGTACTCTCAGAAAACTCCTCCGGCTGTTTTCCAAACAGCTGGGAAGCACGCTGAGTGAGTTTACTGTAGATGTCCTGTCTGATACTCATGTGTACCTCCTTGAAAAAAATAACAGTGTCTCTTCCTGCAAAATGCTGTGCATTCATGCATTGGATCTATATGTTCCATTACAATGGTTATTTACATATGGCTGATTGCAGTTCTCAGGCCCTGCCGGGATCATTTCTTTACGATTCCCAGAAGCTCAAGGACCATGCGGACCAGGAACGGAATCACGATGACCACCATGCAGGCGATCCCGAGATAACTGTATCCGCGCTTGACCAGCGGCAGCAGGCCGAACTGGGCGATGGAGAATGTGAGCAGCGTGCAGACCAGGGCTGTGACCCTCGTGCGCAGGCTGCGCTTTGCCTGTGCCTTCTTTGCGTCATCCTTCTTCTCAAGCCCCGTTACCACACGGTTTACGAATCCGGTGATCATGTTGACCGCTGAGAAAACGGAACCCACGATGATCAGGATCGAAACCATGGGAGCCATCAGTGACGGAAGAACACCCTTCTGGGCAAACAGCAGCGTGTAGACCGAATAGTCGGCCAGCTTCGGATCCATGGCCACTGCCAGCAGACCGAAATTGACGACTGAGATCACGACCGCGTTGATGATGAATCCGAGGATCATGCTGGACGCGCACTGACTCTTCTTCGTAAACTTCTGGGCATGGGCCACATAGAGGCCGATGGAGGCGACATGATATGCGCCGTAGATGATGCAGTTCCAGAGAGCTTCCATGAATCCGCCGCCGGCAGCAGATCCGACAGGCAGCGTTCCTGCCGACATCTGGCGCACTGCGTCCATGATGGCGCCCCACTGGGCAATGATATTGGGGAGAAATACGACCAGCACTCCGATGATCAGGATATAGGACACAACAGATGCTGCCCTGCGGATCATATCCGTGTCAAAAAGGGCGATCACATAGATGAAGATGCCCACGATCACGGTGCAGATCAGATAAGGGATTCCTGTCAGCTCATGAAGCGTGGATCCGCCCGTCGCAAACGCGATGGAGGGAGCCAGCAGGATCAGCATCAGGTAGACAAGCTCATACAGATTTGAAAAAATGAAGCGGAATCTTCCGTAGAAGGAATCACAGAAGTCGCGGTAATTCACCGTCTTGTGCTCGTAGGCAAAACGGAGTGCGTACCACTGGAAGAAAGCCTGAAACAGCTGGGCGATCGCCGGGGTCACCAGACACCAGATCCCGAAATTGATGAAATACTGATACAGCTGGGTTCCCGAGGCAAATCCTCCGCCAAACTGGCTGGTAAACCAGACAAATCCAACACCCAGCGCAACACTCAGGCTCCCTCTCTGAACGTCTCTCTTCTCTTCTGTCATCACAATTCTCCGTCAGTCACTCCGGTACATATATGCACACAGATTCTTATCAGATACTATATCGTATCTAAAAGATATCATTATTGTTAAACATATAACAGGAAGAATCGCGACATACAGCGACGCTTTTGCGACATTTCTGAATTGACTGCAGAAAGGGGATTCGGCTATAGTAAAAATGACTGCCAGCAGGTTCTTCAAGATCCGCACCGACACGGAAAGGGTATACTATGAATGCATTTGATAAACCGGAAAAGCACTGTCAGATCGAGTCCACTTTCCGATCCTTCTGCGAAGAGTCCGCAGATTCCGCCTATCAGCTGCCCCACTCCTACAAGTATTATGAGAAGCAGATCCTTCAGGCAGTGGAGATGTATCCCGATTCCCTGACGCTGATGCAGTGTTCCTCTGTTGTCGGGGAAGAGGCATTTTTCCCGGAAGACACGGACGTTGTCTTCCATCAGCATCTGTCCTGGTTCCCGCCGATCTGGCACACCACTGAATTCTTTGTCATACAGGTGGTGCTAAGCGGCAGTTTTACCTCTTATATCGTCAATGAAGAGATGCATCTTACAAAAGGGAATGTCTGTATCATCGCCCCTGATTCCAGGCATGCTTTCCGCTGCTTCAGCGATGCGAATATTCTGTGCGTACTGATCCGCAGGAGCACCTTTGAGAGGTCCTTCCTCGGCATTCTCCGGGACAATGATACGATCCTCGCGGATTTCTTCACCCGCACTCTCTATTCCAACAATCCCCATCCATTCCTGTTCTTCAAGTGTGAATGGGATGACGAGCTCATGAATATCCTCTCTGCGGCATACCGGGAAAGCACAGGTCACCGCGCCTTTCATAAACTGATCCTGAAAAATCTCATGGACTATTTCTTTCTGATCCTGCTGAGAAACCACGAGAAAGACCTGGTATTCCCGGATCACACAAGAGTGCGCCAGAGTGAGAATCTGATCTTCATGCTGAAGTACATACAGGAGCATTACACCACGATCACTCTTCCGGAGCTCTCACAGCTCTTCAATTACAGTGAACGCCACGTCCAGCGGGTCCTGCGGCAGAATACGGGCCGCAGCTTTACAGAACTGGTCCAGTCTATAAGAATGGCGGAAGCTGCCCGGCTGCTTCGGGTCTCCCGCTATCCGGTCTCCCAGATCGCGGCAGAGGTAGGATATTCAAACCTCGGGAACTTCCGGAAGATCTTCCGCAACACCTATCACCTCTCTCCCGATGAATACCGGAAGGCAGAGAGGAACAGGCAGACATAAAAAAAGAATGCCGGCGGTTTTCCGCCGGCATTCTCCGTTTTCCTGAGAATACTCTTTACAGGATTACAGCTTTACGTTGTAGAAGCTGTCTTTTCCGCGATACTGAGCAACCTCACCAAGCTCCTCTTCGATTCTGATGAGCTGGTTGTACTTCGCGATACGGTCGGTACGGCTCAGGGATCCGGTCTTGATCTGTCCTGCGTTGGTAGCAACTACCAGGTCAGCGATCGTGGAGTCCTCAGACTCACCGGAACGATGGGAAACAACTGCAGTGTACTTAGCTTCCTTTGCCATCTCGATAGCGTCAAAGGTCTCGGTCAGGGTTCCGATCTGGTTCAGCTTGATCAGAACAGCGTTGGCTACGCCAAGCTCGATACCCTTCTTGATGAAGGTGGTGTTGGTAACGAACAGGTCATCACCAACCAGCTGGATCTTGTCGCCAAGGCGCTCGGTAAGCTTCTTCCATCCATCCCAGTCATTCTCAGACAGACCGTCTTCGATGGAGATGATCGGATACTTCTCAACCCAGCCTGCATACAGCTCGATCATTTCGTCAGAGGTCTTCTCGCCTTCACCGGAGCGGGACAGCTCATAGACACCCTTCTCTGCGTTGTAGAACTCAGAAGAAGCCGGGTCCATAGCGATGCCCATGTCAACACCCGGCTCATAACCGGCTGCCTTCATAGCCTCAACGATCATCTCAAGCGGCTCCTCGTTGCCGTTCTTGCAGGAAGGAGCATATCCGCCCTCGTCACCGACGGAAGTAGCATATCCGCGCTTTGCGCAGATCTTCTTCAGTGCGTGGAAGGTCTCAGCGCCCATGCGAACAGCCTCAGCCTCGCTCTTAGCGCCGATCGGCATGATCATGAACTCCTGCATGTCAACAGAACCGTCAGCATGCTTTCCGCCATTGAGGACGTTCATCATCGGAGTCGGAAGAACCTTCGCATTCGGGCCGCCAAGGTACTTGTACAGCGGAAGTCCGCAGGAATCAGCAGCAGCACGTGCAACTGCCAGAGATACTGCCAGAGTAGCGTTAGCGCCGAGAACCTTCTTGAACTCAGTGCCGTCAAGCTCGATCATAACCTTGTCGATCTTGGACTGATCAAAAACATTCATGCCGATGATCTTCGGAGCGATCTTCTCATTGACATTGGCAACAGCCTTCAGAACGCCCTTGCCGCCGTAACGAGCCTTGTCGCCATCGCGAAGCTCAACTGCTTCTCTCTCACCGGTGGATGCGCCTGACGGAACGATCGCACGTCCGAAAGCACCAGACTGGGTGTAGATCTCGCACTCGACAGTAGGATTTCCGCGGGAATCAAGAACCTCACGGCCAACTACTTTTTCAATAGCATCAGCAAATACATTCATAATGGATTCCTTTCCCCGTTCGACGGAACGGAATGAATTCTGGGATGAGCCGGACTCATCCGGTTACCCCGCAACTTTAAGCGGATACGTATTCGGTGTCCGCATGCGACAATATTATAAAGCCTTTGGGCAGGAAATGCCACCCTTTTTCTTATATTTCAGCCCTTCAGGAAAGGCAGAATCTGACCTTTTCAGAATTCCTCCGGATAGACCCCCTGCTCCTTCAGAGAACGCATGGCATCCATGACCCCCTGCTTGTCCTCGGCATATGTCACGCCGTGCCATACGTCATGGGTGGTCAGGACTTTCACCTTCGCCAGTCCCTCCTTCATGAGGTCATTGACGACGAAGGGAAGGAAGTATTCACACTTCAGCGGATTCACCGGCAGATTCTCGTCCAGAAATGCCGGGAAGCGCGCCTCCAGCTCCTTCATGAAGGAAGCCGGGAAGCCCCACATGTTCATGGACACTACGCTGTCAGCGCTGACACTCTGCCAGGTCTCTCCGTCATCCTCTGAGAACGCGGCGCCATCCTGCGTCCGGATGATCTTCGTCCGCTCCACGATGGTCTCCAGATATCCGTCGGCATCCGTCGTGCAGACACCGCGGGCAACAGAACCATTCTCCGTAAGCGTATTCTTCAGGAGATATCCGACCATGGTGTAGGTCCCCTCCTGCTCCTTCATAAGGCTGTCGTAGATCAGGCGGAAAGCCTCAGCGCCGTAATAATCATCTGCATTGATGACAGCAAACGGACCGTCCGCGACCTCCTTCGCGCACAGGACTGCATGTCCGGTTCCCCAGGGCTTGACCCTGCCCTCCGGCACACTGTACCCCTCCGGAAGAGCCGCCACATCCTGGAATACGTAGTGAACCTTCATAGTACGGCTCACCCTGTCGCCGATCGCGTCTCTGAAGAGCTGCTCATTTTCCTTCTTGATGATAAATACGACTTCTTCAAATCCGGCGCGGTGAGCGTCATACACCGAGAAGTCCATAATGATGTGCCCCTGCTCATCCACGGGGTCGATCTGCTTCAGACCGCCGTAGCGGCTGCCCATTCCTGCTGCCATGATAACTAATACCGGTTTCTTCATAATCATTCTCCTCCGTTTTTTCAGCTATCCCACACCAGCTCTTCATACTGTCTTCGATAGAGCCGGTAATAATAACCTCTTTCCTTCATCAGTTCCTCATGTGTTCCCTGCCCGATGATCCGGCCGTCCCGAACCACCAGAATCACGTCCGCGTCCACGATCGTGGACAGACGGTGCGCTATCACAAACGAAGTCCTCCCGCGGATCAGGATGGCTATGGCGTTCTGGATCTTCTTCTCGGTCACCGTATCGATGGAAGAAGTCGCCTCATCCAGCACCAGGATCTTCGGATCCGCCAGGATGGCCCTTGCAAATGAAAACAGCTGTTTCTCCCCTGTGGAGAGCAGCTCTCCGCCCTCTCCGACATCCGAGTCGAGTCCCTTGTCCATCCTCTCCAGAACGTCCTGCGCGGAAACGACGCGAAGCGCCTCAAGGATCTCCTCATCTGTCGCGTCCGGTTTTCCGTAGCGCAGATTGTCCCGTACAGTTCCGGAAAACAGATGCGGAGACTGCAGGACATAGCCGATATTGCTGTGCAGCCACAGCTGCGACCGCTCCCTGGCGTCCCGTCCGTCGATCAGGACCTGTCCCTTTGTCGGTTCATAGAACCTGCAGACCAGGTTCACCAGCGTGGACTTGCCCGCGCCGGTCTCACCCACGATCGCGATATTCGTCCCCTTCGGCACCTTCAGGTTGAAATGCTCCAGAACATAGTCTTCTCCGTCAGGGTACCGGAAGGAAACATCCCTGAATTCCACATCGCCGTTCAGTTCCTCCCAGTTTTCCTTCTTCGGATGAAACGTATCCCCGTAGCGCTCCACCACCTGCGGAGCATCCGCCACATCAGACTTCTCTGCCAGAAGACGGGTCAGCCGCTCTATGTTGACCTGGATCGCCGAAAACGCCGAGATCGTCTCGATAATATTCTGCATCGGCTCCAGCATCTCCAGCGCATAGGACATGAAGACCGACAGGGTCCCGATCTGCATCAGGCCATCCCGGGTGAGCATGCCGCCCTGGCCCAGGATGAGTGCCAGTACGATGGACGACATCATGGTGATCGAAGACAGGAACAGCGCGGAAAAATGCGCTTCCC
Source organism: uncultured Lachnospiraceae bacterium (assembly GCA_902765725.1). Taxonomy (GTDB): domain Bacteria; phylum Bacillota; class Clostridia; order Lachnospirales; family Lachnospiraceae; genus Porcincola. The sequence goes on from CACXAT010000007.1 coordinate 70,297, forward strand.
GGATCGATGCTCTCTTCATATTGAGCGCTTCTGTGTTGAAGTCGTCTGTCATCTTCCGTTCCACGCCAAGGATCTTGACCGTACGCGCCCCGGTGATGCCTTCATTGTAATTGCCCGTGATCCTGGAATTGATCTCACGGATGATCCGGTTGTACTTCAGCAGCCTTCTCTGAAAGAAGATCATCGCCGCGATCGCGAACGGCACCAGCAGCAGGATGTATCCCGTCAGGCGGATGTCGATGATTACCATCACAACCAGAATGCCGATCAGGTAGGAACCGCTCCAGATGAAGTTCATCATTCTCCAGGAGACCAGTTCTCCGATCAGGCCCGTGTCCGACATGACACGGGAATGGATGTATCCGACAGAATTCTGGTTATAGTAGGAAAATGACAGCGTCTGCAGATGGTTGAAAGCCGCGTTTCGAAGATCCTTGTTGATGGTCACTTCCATCCTGCCGCAGTCAGAGGTACTCTTGAAGTTGATCACCGCCTGTCCAAGCACCAGACACAGATACATCGCGATGAATACGCCGATCCCCGCAAGCGTCCGGTCTGCGATAAAATGATCCAGCGCATACCGGTTGAACAGAGGATACAGTGCGTCGATCGCGCTCGACAGCCCGCCGAGCAGGATCATAAAGAGGATCCTCCACCTGTACGGTTTCAGGAACGGAAACAGACGCGGAACACCGAAAAGCGGCAGAGAGATCTGTTTTTCTTCTTCTCTGTTCAAGCGTTCCTCCTCTCATCCAGCGCTTCCGTCCCCGCTGACTGCAGTTCAAAGATCCGCCTGTAGAGCCCTCCCAGCGCCATCAGTTCCTCATGGGTTCCCTGTTCGCGTATCCTTCCTCTGTCCAGAACAATGATCTGATCCGCGTTCATCAGGGTCGTGATCTTATGCGCGATCAGGATCACTGTGGAGGTGCCGGTCATCTCCTTCACCGATCTGCGGATCTGGCTGTCCGTCTCCGCGTCTACCGCGGACAGTGAATCGTCAAATATCATGACAGGCGGTTTCCGGATCAGCATCTGCGCGATCGCGGTTCTCTGCTTCTGGCCTCCTGACAGCGTCACGCCCCTCTCCCCGACAAAGGTATCATATCCTGCCGTGAAGCTCTCGATCGCGTCATCGATGCTCGCAGCTTTTGCAGCTCTGCGGATGTCCTTTTTCCCGGGCCTGTCCACCGCAATGCCGATGTTCTCTGACAGAGTCCTGGAGAAGAGATACGGTTCCTGAAGCACCATGCCAACATTTTTTCTCAGATACTCCAGAGGTATATCCGCTATGTCCACTCCCCCGATGGTAATCCTGCCGCAGTCCAAAGGCAGGACGTAGAGCCTCTCGAGCAGATACATAAGGGTTGATTTTCCCGAACCGGTACCACCCAGGATACCCACCGTACTGCCCGCAGGGATCGTAAAGCTGATATCGTGAAGAGCTTCGCCGGGAGCGTTCTTATAGGTATAGGACACGTGGTCAAATGTTATATCCCGGTCCATGGACGGCTCCAGGGCGTCACTCCTGTCCCTCTCCGGTTCAGAATTCATGATATACCGCAGGCGCTCGATGGAGATCCCCGCCTTGCTCAGCTCCGAGATGACCCTGCCCAGCTGGCGCACCGGCCAGATCAGCATCATGTTGTAGGAGATCATCGCGATGAATCCGCCTGCTGTCAGCGTCCCGCGGATGCAGGCGGCAGACCCCAGAACCAGCACGGACAGCACCTGGCATCCGGTCAGGATGTCCGCCGTCGACCAGTACATGGCGAGCAGCCGCATCAGATAGACCCAGAAACCTGTGTAGTATTCATTTTGCTTCTCAAAACGTTCCCGCTCATAGATCTCACGCCCGAAGGCCCGGACAACACGAACACCGGTCAGGTTCTCCTGGGCTATGGCCGAGAGTGCCCCCTCCGCGACATCCACCTTCTCAAATGCAGGTCCGATTTTGGTATGAAATAAAAAGGAGTAGGCGACAATCACAGGGATGAACGCCGCAGATCCCAGCATGACCTTCCAGTGAATGCCTGCCATGAATCCAAGCGCCAGAAGAATCAGGATGACCGTGCGGACCAGCTGCACCAGCTGCTCTGAGACAAAGCGCTTGATCGTCTGCACATCGGATGTGCAGCGCTGTATGATGTCTCCCGTACTGTTCTCGCTGTGCCACACATAGGGAAGACTCATAATGTGGGAAAACAGTTCGCAGCGCATGCGCTCCACAAAGGTCTCGGCGCCCCTGGCATTGCAGCTCCTGAACAGAAGCCTGGACAGGGCAGCAAGAGCTCCGACCGCTGCGACTGCCAGCGCCAGATACGGCAGGTGCCGCCGCAGGGTTTCAATACCTCCGGCACATTCCACAAGCCGCATGCCGTATGCCGGAAGCTTCGGATCCGCGCTGCCGATCACGCTGTCCACAGTAAAGGAGATGATCTTCGGATTGATCATGTCAAGCAGAGATACCAGGGCAGCAAACAGAAGGCTCAAAGCGAAATACCGCTTCGCGCCCTGCAGAAAATACAGAATTAAACTTGTCTTTGTCCGGTATGTCTGCATATCGTCGGTTCCTGACTAAAACACTTATGCCATTATATCCTTATATGAATCATATGTCATCCCGGTTCTGACTGTCCAGGCAACGCGGAGCAGGCCGTACTGATTGCCCGGGCCGGGCATATCGGGTACAATAGTGCGGAAGGAGAACGCTATGATACAGCAGCAGCACACCGCCTCCTGTCAGGAGGAATACCTGACCGCCATCGGTCTGGACCCTGCACGGGTCATTTATTTTGATATCGAAACTACGGGGTTTCGCGCATCCACATCCCAGCTGTACATGATCGGCTGGGCCGTTAAGCTGCGCTCCGAAGAGATGTCTTCTGATGAGAATGAACCGCTCTGGGCCGTGACCCAGATCCTTGCGGAATCCTCTGCGGAAGAACTGCCTTTGCTGAAGCATTTTTACTCGGTCCTCAGGCAGTATGACACGATCATAGAATTCAACGGCGACCGCTTCGACCTGCCCTATCTCAGGGAAAAGAGCAGCTCCTTCGGCATGAAGGATCCCTTTGAGGGGATGGATACCGTAGATCTCTACCAGGAGCTCCGCCCCCTCAGATCCATGCTCGGGATGTCCAGACTGAACCAGAAGTCCGTCGAACAGTTTCTGCATATCACCAGAGAAGACCCCTTCAATGGAGGGGAACTGATCGATGTCTACCGGAGCGTGCGCAACCGCACCGCCCCCGATATGGAGCAGGCACTAGACGCACTGTTTCTGCATAATTATGAGGATGTTCTGGGGATGCTCGCCATGACTCCGGTCCTTGCCTATCCCATGATCCTTCGCAGCCAGGCCCCGGTCGCCTGCCGCGTCCTGGATACTCCGGATACCTCGGATACTCTGGATACTTCGGATACTCTGCATACTTCAGATCCATCCGAAGGCTCTATCGAAGGCTGTCTCGAAGGCTCTCTCGAAGCCTCCTTCAGACTTGACGTACCGGTTCCGAAGGACATCGACCATGCAGGCAGGCTGTACCGCCTCAGGGTGCAGGGTGACAGAGTCATTCTGACCATAGCACTTGAGCGAAGGGTTCTGTACCATTTCTTTCCCAATTACAAAGACTACTACTATCTTCCCGAAGAGGATACCGCCCTGCATAAGTCTGTCGCCAGCTTCGTGGATCCTTCCCATCGCAGGAAGGCAACCGCCAGTAACTGTTATGTAAAAAAAGAAGGAATCTTCCTCCCGCAGACGGAAGAAAGATTCCTGCCTTCTTTCAAAGAATCATACAAAGACAAGATATCCTGGTTTGAATTCAACAGCTCATTGCCGGAAGACGGGGAGACCTGCTCCTCCTATATCCATTCCCTGCTCACAGACGTGTAATCCTGTCACCAGGATGCCAGGAATTCCTCAGCCAGAGCGCGGTTCATGCTTCTGATTCTCTCCGCGCTGGCCTTCAGCCGTCTCCTGTCAAAGGTCAGAAGTCCGTTCAGTTCATCCTCTATGTCACTGACCTGGGTGTAAACAGATGCGCTCAGGCCCTTCAGAATGTTCGGGATCAGCTCTTTCTTCCACACAGAAGCCAGTCCGTCCGCAAGGGCGTCCGGAGAGCTGAATTTTCTGATCCCATAGATCCTGTCTGTAAAGCTGTGGTTCTGTACCAGGTGGAAGCATCCGCCAAATTCCGTAAGAGCGACGACTCTGTCGGCGAGAGGCTTCACCTTCAGCTTTTTCCAGTAGTTGTGAATACTGTACATATCACCGCCGCCCTGGTCAAACCAGCCGCTCGCCTGATCGATCTGCCGGGTCGGGTCCAGCCTGCGCAGGACTCTTACCACCTCGTGGGCGTCAAACTGTCCCCATCCTTCATTGAAGGGAACCCACGCCGTCACGCAGGGATGATTGTACAAATGGCGCACCGTCTCCTTCAGTTCCCTGTAATACTCCTGCCTGCCCTCCTTCTCCTGCCTGGCCAGCAGCCAGTAGCTGCTGTCTCTGATGATCCGGCCGGTCCGCATCAGCACAAACGGGATGTTGGTGACAAACCAGGAATGGTAGGCTGATCCGCCGGATACCATATCCTGCCACACCAGCATGCCCAGCCGGTCGCAGTGATAATACCAGCGGTCCGGTTCGATCTTGATGTGCTTGCGCAGCAGATTGAATCCCAGATCCTTCATGGTTCGGATATCATACTGGAGAGCCTCGTCCGAAGGCGCTGTATACAGTCCGTCTGAATAGTATCCCTGATCCAGCACTCCGTTATGATAGTAGGGCCTGCCGTTGAGCCAGAAGCGCAGGATTCCCTTCCTGTCCTTTCGTATCTCCATCTTGCGCATGCCAAAATACGAAGTGACCCTGTCATCCCCGGCGGTCAGTTCAAGGTCATACAGATCCGGCACCTCCGGGGTCCACCATCTGAATTGATCAAGGGAAACACTGCACAGTACGCCCGCCTTCAGCTTCACTCTGCGGACGATCTTTTTGTGAAATGAGATCACCGCGTGGACTTCAGGGCTCTCCTCATTCGTCAGGACCTTGATCCTGATGGCCGAGTGATTGCAGTCCGGGATAAGCTTGATGGCTGTGATGTACACATCCGGAACATGCTCCATCCAGACCGTCTGCCAGATCCCGCTCTGGGCGGTATACCACATCCCGCCCCTTTTCAGCGACTGCTTTCCCCTTGCATGAAAGGAAGTATCCGACAGGTCCCTGACACAGACACCGAGCCTGTTCTCTCCTTCCCGCAGAAACCGGGTGATGTCCAGAGAAAATGGAAGATACCCCCCTGTATGCTGCCCAGCTCTTTTCTGATTGACACAAAGATACTCATCCGGCTGCAGCTGACGCTCCACGCCTGACAGCAGGGCCTCCGGCGAAAAAGGTACCAGGATCTTCCCATCCCATTGATCCGGGATCTTCGGGTCTTTTGTGATCGCATACTCCCAGTACCCGTTCAGGTTCACCCATTTCTCCCGGGCAAGCTGAGGACGGGGATACTCTTCCAGAACATGCTCCGGATCGAGTCTCTCTCCCCATTCTGTCATCAGTTTCCGGGCCATATGTTTCTCCTTCCGCCGTTTTTTATTTGAGCCATGTGACAGCTTCTCTCTGAGCCTTGTGACAGTTGCGCGTACTTCGTTCGCTCACTGCTTTGCACAATAAAGGCTGTATGCAGTCAAAGCATACAGCCTTTCAATTCATTTATTTATTCAATTTGCAGAATGCTTACTCAGCGTCTGCAGGCTCCTCGACAGCATCGGTATCGATCATATCGCCGATGGTTGCCATGTCATCATACTTCGGAGCAGCAGTCTCAAGAGCCTTCATGCTCAGAGAGATCTTGTGATCCTGACCATTGAAGTCAACGACCTTCGCCTCGATCTCCTGACCAACCTTCAGAACGTCTGACGGCTTGTCAACATGATCGTGAGAGATCTGAGAAACATGCAGCAGAGCGTCAACGCCCGGCTCAAGCTCTACGAATGCGCCGAAATCAGTCATACGAGCAACACGGCCGGAAACAACAGAGCCGGCAGCGTACTTCTCGCCTGCGTTCAGCCACGGATTCTGTCCCGGGAACTTCATGGAGAGAGCAATCTTCTCGCCGTTGATGTTCTTGATGAGAACAGTGACTTCCTCGCCAACCTTGAAGACCTTCTTCGGGTTCTCAACGTGGCCCCAGCTCATCTCAGAGATATGAAGCAGTCCGTCTGCTCCGCCCAGATCGATGAATGCGCCGAAATCAGTGACATTCTTAACAGTACCGGTAACGGTATCGCCGACATGGATGCGCTCGAACAGCTCCTTCTGGAGTTCCTTCTTGCGCTCGACAAGCAGCTGCTTGCGGTCGCCGATGATGCGGCGTCTGCGCGGATTGAACTCGGTAACTACGAATTCGATCTCCTGGCCGTTGTACTTCTCAAGGTTCTTCTCATAGGTATCGGATACCAGAGAAGCCGGGATGAAGACACGGGCGCCGTCAACGACAACACTCAGTCCGCCGGACAGAACCTGTACGACAGGTGCAACCAGGACTTCGTGATTGTTGAAAGCTTCCTCAAGCCTCTTGTTGCCCTTCTCAGCAGCGAGTCTCTTGTAGGTAAGAAGAGTCTGGCCTTCGCCGTCATTGACCTTCATAACCTTCGCTTCCATGGTGTCGCCCACACTGACGACCTCAGTCAGGTCGATGCTGGAATCGTTGGAGTATTCACTCTTGGTAATGATTCCGTCAGATTTGCTGTGAATGTTCAGGATGATCTGATCCGGCTTGACGTCGATAACTTCGCCCTCAACAACCTCACCAGTGTGGATAGTCTTAAATGTTTCGTTCAGCATCTGTTCAAAATTGTCTTCCGACATAGTTTTGAAACCTCCTCAATTAAAATATTTGGGGTGGAAGCCCCTGCTGAGATACCTACGATGCCCCTGAATGGCACCAGACGGAGATTCAAATCATCGAAAGTCTGAACAAAAAAGGTGTTGCTGCACTCTTTCCTGCAAATCTCATATAACTTCTGCGTATTTGAACTGTGTTTACCGCCGATCACAATCATCGCATCCGCGAGTTTCGCGATCGATCTGGCCTCTGTCTGCCTTTCTTCCGTTGCATTGCATATAGTATTCAATACAGCAGGTTTATGATAACTCAATCCCATGATAATTTCAACAAATTTGTAAAATTTCTTGAGATTGAATGTGGTCTGACTCACAATACACAGATTTTTGTCTGTTTTTTGTTTATACAAGCGTGCTTCTTCTTCTGTTTCGACGACGGTCACCTCTCCTGTGCACCATCCGCGGATTCCTTCTACCTCCGGATGAACTGCAGAACCGGTGATCACGATCTCATACCCCTCGTTCCCCTTCTGCTCCACGATCCGGTGTATCTTCCTGACGAAGGGACAGGTGGCGTCCACCACATGAAGGTTCCGCTCCTTCAGAAGATCATAGATCTCCCGGGATACGCCGTGGGACCGGATGATAACGGTTCCTTCCCGGAGGTTCTCCAGCTCCTGCCGGCTGTCTATGACCCGGACGCCCCTGTCCTCCAGGTCCTTCACCACGATCTCATTGTGGATGATCGGCCCGTAGGTGTAGATCGGCGCATGCTCGCTGCGGATCTGCTCATATACCGTATCCAGCGCTCTCTGCACGCCGAAGCAGAACCCGGCACTCCTGGCCGTGTAGACAGCTGCAGTCTGATCCGGGCTGACCCACAGATCCCCCTTCATGACCGTACCCTCTTCGCGGCAGTCTTCTGTCAGCTGCCTGATCCTCTCATCGACCATCACATCTTTTCCTTTGCAAGCCGTGTTATCTCAGCGACCACTTCATCCAGCGTCATGTCAGAGGTATCCAGATATACCGCATCCTCCGCCTGCCGAAGGGGCGCCGTCTCCCGGTGCATGTCACGGTAATCGCGATCGGCTATGTCCTTCCGGATCTCTTCGATGCTGCACTCTGCACCCTTCTGTACCATCTCCTGATATCTGCGTCTTGCCCGCTCCTCTACACTTGCCGTCAGGTAGATCTTCAGCTCCGCATCCGGCAGAATATTGGTTCCGATGTCACGGCCGTCCATGATCACATCCTGTGAGGCCGCCATATCCCTCTGCAGATCCAGAAGCTTGCTGCGCACCGCAGGGATGGCCGCGACCACGGAAGCCTGCGCTGAAACCTCCTCGGTGCGTATGCGGTCAGAGACATCCTCCCCGTTCAGGAACATGCGCTGGATCCCTTCTCTGTAGCCCAGCTCGATCCGGATCTCATCCAGCGCTTTCCGGAGGCTCTCCTCCCTGTCAACAGGCACCTGGTGCTCCAGCATGTACAGGCCGATGGTGCGGTACATGGCCCCCGTATCCACATAGATAAAGTTCAGATTCTCTGCAGCCCTTCTGGCAGCTGTGCTCTTGCCGGCGCCCGCCGGTCCGTCGATTGCGATCGCAAAGCTCATACGTATTCTCCTTCTGTCTGTGTAATGGATGCCGCCTCACCCGCCGCGTGCCCGGTAGACCACGCGATCTGCAGATTGAAGCCGCCGGTATATCCGTCCACATCCAGCACCTCTCCTGCGAAATAAAGTCCTCGCACAAGTCTGGATTCCATCGTGGACGGGTTGATCTCTTTCACGGACACTCCTCCGCGGGTGATAACTGCCTCATTGAAGCCGCGCAGTGAAGTGATCGTGAAAGCAAAATGCTTGGTTGCCTGTACCAGCGCCTGCCTCTGCTGTTTCGTCACATCATGAACCGGAGTATCGGGACTGATCTTGGCGCGCCCAAGGATCACCGGGATCATCTTCGCCGGGTAGAGGGACGCCGCGACATTGTGCACTGCCTTGTTGGAGTTCTCCGCGAACTCCCTCAGGATCCTTGCATTCAGCTGTTCCTCCTCCAGAGCCGGTTTCAGGTCGATCTCGGCACTCAGCTCTCCCTTCCGGATCTGATTCTGGATATCGGCGCTGGCACTCAGGACCAGCGGTCCCGTGATGCCAAAATGCGTGAACATCATCTCGCCAAAGCCTGTGTACAGCTTCTTCCTGCCGCTGCGTACCGTCAGGCTCACATTCTTCAGGGACAGGCCCTGCATGAGCAGAAGGTCCTGCTCCTTCGTATTCAGAGGGACCAGGGACGGGGTCAGCTCCGTCACCTTGTGTCCGGCCTCCTTCGCGAACCGATAGCCGTCTCCTGTTGATCCTGTCGTCGGGTAGGACAGGCCTCCGGTCGCGACTATGACTCTGGAGGCGCTGATCCTCGATCCGTCCGACAGCATCACACCGGCGGCTCTTCCATCCTCAAGGATCAGCTGCTTCACCTCTGCGCCAAGTCGCACCTGCACGCCAAGCCTTCTCATCTCCTTCTCCAGTCCCCTGGTGATATCCGACGCGTGATCGCTCAGCGGAAATGCGCGGTTTCCGCGTTCCACCTTCGTCCGGACACCCTTTTCCTCAAACCAGCTGCGTACCGCCCGTGAGTCAAACCCGCACACTGACGAATACAGGAAACGGGAATTGTGAGGGATATTGGAGAAGAACTCTTCCGTATCACAGTAATTGGTAAAATTGCAGCGGCCTTTTCCGGTGATATAGATCTTCTTGCCCAGCTTCTCATTTTTCTCAAGAAGTATCACTTCCGCGCCTTGATCGGCAGCGGCGCAGGCTGCCATCATGCCTGCCGCGCCTGCGCCGACTATTATGATTGTGTTTCTGCTGTCCTGGCTCATACTCCTCCGGCAGGCGCTACTCCCGGCCCTGCCCATCGCTTCCGCCCTGCCGGTCAGCCGTACTGATCCACTGCGCGTCCACGACTTCCTGCATGCTTTCGTCCTGCTTCTGTTTGATCTTTTTCAGTTCTTCCTTCACGGCAGCCTCTCCCGCCCGCCGTGTCTTCCGGTCGCTGTTCTCCGTGCTCTCCAGCAGCTCGTCGATGGACTTCCAGTCCCGTTCGGAGGGTTCTTCCTTCACCTCACCGCCGCCGTCGTCCAGCTCAAACCAGAACTCTACGCCATCCTCCGCGTTCTTCACACCATAGCTCTGGTGGAAGGATTCCATGATGGCTTTAACGATGGACAGTCCGACTCCGCTGCCTCCGTATTCCCGGGTGCGCGCCTTGTCCACCTTGAAGAATTTATCCCAGACCTGGTCCAGATCCTCCTCCGGAATGTGGCTTCCGGTATTGAATACAGAGATCCGGATCTTTCCGGTCTCAGTGATCTGTTCAGCGCGGACCACGATCCGCCTCTCGCTCTCCCCGCTCTCCATGTCAGTGACATGATTGATCGCATTGCTCAGGTAGTTCGTGAGAACCTCTTCCACCTTAAACTCATCGCCCCAGGCCTGGATCGACCGTGGTCCTTCGTAAGTCAGGGAAGCACCCTTCTGGTCCGCAAGGATCTTCGTGGAAGTCACCTTGCCCTCGATCAGCTCGCCCAGGTCAAAGCGGACCATCTCCACCGTGTCCGCGCCAAACTCCAGCTGGTTGAGGGTAAGCAGCTTCCTGACAAGCGTATTCATCTTCTCAGCTTCGTCAACGATCACCTCCAGATAGTAATCCCTGGAATCCGGATCGTCAGCCACACAGTCCTGCAGCCCCTCCGCATACCCCTGGATCAGGGCAAGGGGAGTCTTCAGCTCATGGGAAACATTGGACAGGAACTCCCGCCTCATGTCATCGATCCTGGTCTTTTCATCCAGATTCTTCTGGAGTTCATTATTGGCCGTCTTCAGCTCGGAGATCGTCTTCTCCAGCGTCTCGCTCATCCGGTTGAAATGGTCTCCCAGCTGTCCGATCTCATCCAGACCTCCCCCGGTGTACTTCGCGTCGAAATCAAGATCCGCCATCCGCTCGGACAGTACGGTGAGCTCCCGGATCGGACGGGTGATCCTCCGGGAGAGCCACCAGATCATGAGGATCCCGACAAGAATCGCCGTCGTTATCGTATACAGGATGAATTCATTGGAGATCTTCGCGCTGGTCTTGATACTCTCCATGGGGATCCGCATCATAAAATGATAGCCGCTCCCGGGCAGTATCCCCCACATCTCCAGGTACTCCGTGTGGAACTTGTCATCCGTCTTGCGCTGGAAAGTGTAATCGTCCGTTCTCTCCAGTATCGTGACATCTCCGTCGTCGATCTGGAAGTTATAGGCGTACAGGCGCGCTGCCATGACCTCTTCATCCCGGTCTTCATAATCAAATACCGACAAAAAGTCCAGGTCCAGCACCACCAGAGATATATTGCCGGAACGCTCCAGGGCAGTGAACTCATTTTCAAAATACGAAGTGTCCACCTTCCCGTCTTCCGCAATATGCCTGTCGACCTCTGCATAGGCCGTGCTCAGGGTATGACGAAGACGCAGTTCATAGAACCGCGCCATGTAAGCATTATTCACGAGAAGCATCGCAGCCATCACGAACACCAGCAGCCCGATAAACAGTATACTGAGCTGGCCGGCGATCGATCTGGACTTGCCCGATCTATTCATAGTATCCTACCGCCGTCTGTCACGCCTCTTCCTGCGTGGTATCGAACTTATACCCCATTCCCCAGATCGTCTTGATATAGCTGCCCCGGTCGCCCATCTTGGCCCTGAGCTTCTTGACGTGGGTATCGATCGTGCGGGCATCGCCGAAATAATCATAATTCCACACACTATTCAGGATCTTCTCTCTGGAGAGCGCGATCCCCTGGTTCTCCACGAAGTAGGTCAGAAGCTCGAATTCCTTGAAGGACAGCTCGACCAGCTTCCCGTCGATACGGACCTGGTGCGCAGCCTTATCGATCTCGACAGCGCCCGCGCGGATCACATCGTCTCCGCCGACTGCCCCGGTTCTTCTGAGGATCGCCTCTACCCTGGCCACCAGGATCTTCGGGCTGAAGGGCTTGGAGATGTAGTCATCCACACCCAGATCAAAGCCCAGCTGCTCATCCCTCTCATCGGTCTTCGCCGTCAGCATGATGATCGGGACCCTGGATTCCTTGCGGATCTCGCGGCATACCTCCCAGCCGTCCAGCTTCGGCATCATGACATCCAGGATGATCAGATCGATGTCATTCGTAGAAAAGAAGATGTCGATCGCCTCCGCGCCGTCTCCCGCCTCCAGGACCTCATAACCCTTGCGTGTCAGGAAATCCCGCACCAGCTTGCGCATCCTTGTTTCATCGTCCACAACAAGTATCTTTAATGTATCCATATGATTTCCTCTTCCTGATATAGAATAATTATCTGCTTAATCTGATTTACATATTATCTTACCACAGTCTGCCAAAATTGAGTGAAAGAACTGTGAATCCAGGTACACTGCACAGTGCGGTAAGAATCAGTGTATAAAAAAGGGCCCCGCTGCCGCGAAGCCCTGAATGGAGTAGACGAGAGTCGAACTCGTGTCCGAAAGCCGGTCCACCGTCCTTCTACTATCGTAGTCTATTCTTTAGGATTCCCCCGGCAGCCCGGGAACAGACACCCTGACTGCATCGGTAGCTTCATGATACGCCCGCGCGCTCAAAGCTTTGCGCGTGTCGTTTCCTGCATGATCGATGCCCGGGTCTCAAGGTGCAGATGCCCTGAGTCGGACAGCCGAGCCTAGTTAGGCTGCAGCGAGCTGATAATTATTGTCAGCGTTTATATTTAGGTTGGGATTTAACGTATCACCTTACGGATAGCTTCTCCGGATTCACAGCCCCCGTCGAAACCTTTACTACCCCATGTGTACCGTATAAGTATATCTGAAAATGAATGCCCGGTCAATCGGCCGGCCTGTCACCTTCTATCGGTTATATTCCTTAAATGCACGTTCCATATCACGTTTCGCGTCTTTTTTAGCTATATCCGCCCTCTTATCATAAAGCTTCTTGCCCTTTGCGATACCAATCTCGCATTTCGCCAGGCTTCCCTTGAAATAAACCTGCAGCGGAACGATCGTGTACCCCTGCTGCGTGATCGCGCCGAGAAGCTTGCCGATCTCTCTCTTGTGCAGCAGCAGCTTCTTCGGTCTCAGGGGATCCTTGTTGAAGATATTCCCCTTCTCATAAGGGCTGACATGCATGCCATAAATGATCGCTTCCCCATCTTTGATCTGAATATAGGATTCCTTGATGGAGCACTTGCCCATGCGAAGAGACTTCACTTCCGTTCCCGCAAGAGCGATACCGGCCTCGAACTTCTCCTCGATAAAATAATCATGGTATGCTTTTTTGTTATTTGCAATCAGCTTTACCGGCGGTTTCTTTGAGTCATTTCCCATATCTTTTCTGCGAAGCAGACATCCCTGTATGTAAACAGGGATGTCTGAATATACATTATAATCAGTTTTACAGAGCCGCTCTCAGTTTATCACAGCCTGTCCGTGATTACAACCGATGCTCCGGCAGTCTGCCCGGATGAAGGCCCGATCAGAAACCACCGTTGTCAAATCCGTCAGAGCCTCCGAATATGTCATCAAAGGGGCTGCCTCCGAAGATATCATCCGGAGCCTGCTGTCCGTCACCGGAATCTCCATCTTCAATCACAGAGGGTTCGGTTTTCTGGGATTTCATGCCCTCCGGGGCACTCTCCAGCGTGACCTCCACCTTCTGTTCCTCGTAGCCGCTCCCTGAGCCTCTCATAACGGTGACCTCGACGGTCTCGCCCGGCGCATAGTAGTTGATCTGACGAAGCAGCGCTTCCTGGGAATCAATGTTGATCCCGTCAAAGCCCACGATAATGTCGCCCTTCTGCAGTCCGGCCTTATCGCCTGCGGAGTCCTTCGTCACTTCGTATACGTAAGCGCCTTCCGGAATGTTGTAGTACTCACTTGCCTCAGCAGATACGCCTACGACCGTGACGCCCATGTATCCATGGTCTTCAACCACGTCCCTGGTCTCACGGTTGATCAGATCCTCAAGGACCGGGATCGCCGTGCTGATCGGGATCGCATATCCCATGTTGTCGCCTTCCAGATATCCGGCATTGAAGATACCGATCACTTCACCCTTGGAATTGACAACAGCGCCGCCGCTCTGTCCCTGGTTCGCGGCTCCGTCTGTCTGGAACTCGGTAAATGTGGAACCGTCTTCCACTGTGACCTCAACGTTCAGCGCGCTGACGATACCGGCCATAACGGAGATTCCCTCTCCCAGAGAGTTGCCGATCGTGATGGCGGTCTGTCCGACCTTCAGGTTGTCGGAGCTTCCGAGAACAGCGATCTTCAGCTGGCTCAGGACATCCTCGTTGATGTCGTCCAGATTGACTGCGATGACTGCCAGGTCCGTCTTGCTGTCGGTCCCCTTGACCTTCGCCGGAGCGATCGCGTCATCCGGATCCTCCACGTCTGCGGAGAAGGCGACCGTCACCTCAGTGGAACTCTCCACGACATGATTGTTGGTCGCGATCAGGAGCTCCTTGTCATTCTGGGCGATGATAAAACCGCTCGCGGCTCCTTCCATCTCAACGGACTGAGACTCGCCGAAGAAGGTCTCGACCTCCTGGACGCTCTTCTCGGTAACCGTTACGATCGACGGCATCACAGCCTCGACGATTCCGGACACGTCAATTGCCGTGATGGCCGTGTCCGAAGCATTGGTCGTCTCCAGCTGCGCATAGTCTTTCTTCTCCTCCTCAGGCGCCTCTGTTTCCGGTGCCGCTTCCGTCTCTGTCTCCGTAACGGAAAGAGTAGTCTCCTTGTCGTCCGCAAATGTGGCCGGTGCAGCCTGTCCGATAACAAGCGCACCTGTGAGAATAGCTCCTGTGATTCCGGCTGCGATCCTGTTCCTGTTCTTCATAATAAAACCCCTTTCCAAAGCAATCGATTCTATGTATTGCCTCTCTTCGATTTGTTAGTCACAGGATATAGCCGGAATGTGTCATAACTGTGAAATCAATTCTCATTATTTGTGAACTGTATTCTTGTTATTTTACCTTGGACCTATTGCTGAGTTTTGCTTTCTTCAGCATCTTCCTGTAGGCTTTTTCTTTGCTTTCGGGACCTTAACCGTCAGCTTCCTGTAATTGCCGCTTCCCGCTTTTGAGAAGGCCTTCGATCCGATTTTTGTCAGAACAGTGCTCTGGATCGTAACCTTTTTCAGTTTCTTCGTATTCTGGAATGCAGAAGCTCCGATCTCGACAATATTGCTGCCGATATTAATATTTGATCATCAAGCAAAAAGAGAGCCTGAACCTTACGGTACAGACTCTCTCATATACAGCTTGGCAGCTGTGTTTATGCAGCTGTCTTTATGCCTCTTTCTTTACCAGCAGGCTCTTACCTGTCATTTCCTTCGGCTGCTCCATTCCCATCATCTCGATCAGGGTCGGGATGATATCGCACAGGGCTCCGCCCTCGCGAAGAGTGTAGGAAGGATCTGCATTGACAAGGATGAAGGGAACCGGGTTGGTGGTATGCGCGGTCCAGGGCTCTCCGGTCTCGTAGTCCACCAGCTGCTCCGCATTGCCGTGGTCTGCGGTGATGAACATCTGTCCGCCGACCTC
>CACXAT010000008.1 GCA_902765725.1 uncultured Lachnospiraceae bacterium
AATAACCATCCGGTGCCTTGATCTCCTTCACACAGTAGCTGCCAAGCGGTACATCCAGCGTAAAGGACGCATTGCCGTCCTCACCGCTCTCCATTTCCTGAAGAAGCGTATCTTTCTCCACCAGCACCTTTTCGCCAAGCATGATGTCCTCACCCGTATAGAGTCCGAACACTGCGCCCGCCACCGGCACTTCAGTTTCCTCATCCAGTTTCCTGGTTGTGATGGAAACCTTCTGGCGCTCATTAGAGAACGTCAGCTCCCGGCTGATTACAGGCGTATTCTGATCCACATAATTAAAGGAAACACCCTGAGGCTCAGCGTTCAGTGTATACCCGTAAGGCGCATCCTCCTCACGCACCTCATAGCTGCCGAGCGGGATATCCCTCAGCACAGCCATGCCGTCATCCCCGGTTGTGATGGTATCGACAAGCTCCCCTTTGCTGTAGACGACCAGACGGTTTCCATCTGCATCTTTCTGATGATCCGGGGTGAATATATCTTCTGCCGCACGGACTTTAAAGGAAGCTCCTTTCAGCTTCTGTACCTCCCAGGTGAATCCCTTCCCGTTGTAACCGGTCAGCACTTCGCCTTCCTTATAAACGGTCAATTCACCCTTAACCGGATGGTTCTCAAGTATCACTTCAATGATTACGTCGCCGCTCATCTCTTCAATCAGATGTGCTGTGTTCTGGTCCACTGTCACCGGAACGCCGTCCGTATTGATCGTATATCCTTCCGGTGCGTTTACTTCCTCGATCCGGTACTCGCCAAGCGGCAGCGGATCAGCCAGGATCAGATACCCGTCCTCATCCGTAAAATAGGAAGTATGCTTCACCGGGAACGGATATGTCGTCACCTGTTCCACATAGCAGTCATTTGTTACGTCAAACACTTTAAACTCCGTGTTCGGAAGCAGTACTGGCCTCTTTGTCTCATCGTCCTTTTTGATGATCTTAAGCTTGGCCTTGAACTGTTCATCCAGCAGTACCCTCCAGATCTGCGGTGTATCCGGAAGATTCTCCGTCACCGTCACCATAAAATCGTCCACGGGATTGAAGTTATGCGGTGTCGTTGTCTCCTTTACGATATATCTCCCATATGGGATCGGTATGGACTTCGCATATCCCTTCTCATCCGTGAACAGTTCCCGGCTGCCGTCCGCATTCACCACGATCGGTGTGGCGGCATCAAAATTGTAGCTGCCGTCCGTATTCTTTGTCAGCGAGCTGATCAGATAGACGGAAAAACCCGTGCCCTTCAAAAGAGGTGCGTCCGTCGTCTCTCCGTCGTTTCCGGCCTTTATGATCTGGAACGGCTGTTTCTTCACGGTCTCGGAAGATTCCGATGTGCGTTCCACAACCGCTACCATGTCTCCTTCATAGCTGCAGGTAACATCATGCGTATCCGGATCGATCAGATATCCAACCGGAGGTGTGAGCTCTTTGATGTAGTAGCTGCCAAGGTACAGATCTGAAATGGCGGCATTTCCCGTCTTATCAATACGGAAGGTTCCCACCTGGGCATTTGCCGCATACATTGTCCCGGTCTTTCCGTCAGGGTGATTGATCTCAGTTTTTGCATACAGGCCGTAGACGGCTCCCTCGAAAGTCGCGTCCCCCTGCGGTTCGCTGCCGGTCTCCTTATCTTTCTTCACCAGACGGATCGTTGCCTTTACCCTGTCGTTCTTCACTTCCTGGTTCGTTGTCACACCTGCCAGGGTTGATACCGGATATGCCGTCTGATTCCTGTAATACCCGTTCGGGGCGGAAATCTCTTTGACATACATGGTTGCCTGCGTGGCGGGAATGATCACCTGGGAAGCACCGTTAGCATCCGTCGGCGTGAACTGTGCTACAAGATTCGTGCAGGCCGCATCGGAATACAGACCATACACGGCACCGGCCAGCGTCACACCCGTCGAGCTGTCCTTCTTTACGATCTTCACGATTGCTTCCTTAGGCCAGTCAATAGAGAATTTGATCGCCCCACCTGTATAATAGGCAAAACCGATATCCTGATACCCGGAAAACTTTAGCGCACAGGCATGGTAATCCACCGGATATTTGGTGCTCACTGAATACTTACCGGAGTATACCGTTCCGGTGCCGGCAGCTGCGGTTAGATAAAAGGTATCGCCTGCCGAAATTGTCACGCTGCCGGTTCCGGTCGTTCCTTTCGTGACGTTGTGCAGTGTCACGCCGTTTTCCAGTGTGATGGTGGCAGTGTTCTCGGCATACCCTGAGAACTTGAAATTCCCTGTCTTATAACATCCGTCTGCTGCGGAGTAAGTTCCTGTACCGGAGAGTGGATCCAACTCTACCTTACCTGGATCCGGAAGCTTCTTAAGGTTTGCGATAATGTTTTTAATCAGAGTCTTCGCCTTGTCGGAAAGATGCCCACCGAAAGAATCCGTATAGATATATCCCAGCGTGTAATGAGTAATCCGCAATATAGATCAAGTCCTCCACAGTGGGCTTTGTCTCTCCTCTCTCGATCTGGCCGATAAGAGCGCCGCTTTTGTGAATCGCCCAGCCGAGGCTCTCCTGGTTGATTCCCCTTCTTTTCCTGTTGTCCCGTATCCTCCGCCCGATTGCTCTGAAATCTATTTCTCTTGGAGTTTGATTTTCCACAATAATCTTCCTGCTATGTATTTATGAATTATGCTACCCCTATCTGCTGAAATCGATTACCGAAATCGGCCAATACCTGAAGAATGGACTGGAGAAGAGTTGTCTTCACACAGGCAATACTGCCCTTTTTGCAAGATCAATATACACGAATCCCACTTAAAGTACTGTGACGAAGCACATCACTCTTTATAGATAGGTGATGCGCTGCGTCACATAATTCATGCCTCAACTGGTCCTGAATTATGGGTTTACATCATCCATGACAAAACTCGTTCTCTTAAATAAGCAGTAAGCACTATTGTTTCTGCTGTAATCAGCGGTGACAGGAATATCACTGTCGCAACAAGAGACATAACGGCGACCTCAATCACCGGTTGCAGTTGAAACAGTAGGATCATCCCTAGGGTAAAATACATGAGAAGGGCTATGATTGTTGTGACAACAGAACCCAAGAACCCAAAAACGGACAACAGAACCTGTACGATTGTCAACCCAGCTATAAGTGGGATGCCTAAAACCATTTTGAACAATTTACACATATCCAGTTCCTCCTCACACTCATTGGTATACTTGTATTATATATTCTATAGTAAAACGCAATTTCATTCAAGCAATACTTATATTGCAATATATTTTGTAAGGGTATTGTCCTGAACAATCAGAGTTGAGAAGATGCAAAAGAGTAAGGGTAATAAAAAAGACTGGCACGGGGCATTACTCCTGGCCGAACGGATAAAGGAACTGTGGATCGCAAACAGACTATAAAAATATCTGTGAGATTGGAAAAGAACGTATGAGAATACAATATAAACACCAGAAATTCCAGGCAGATGCTGCCAAGGCTGTGGTGGATGTATTTGCTGGGCAGCCGTATCAAACGTAAGCGCTAAATATTAGGGTGGATTTTAATGCCCCAATTAATTTGCCATAATTGTAGTGATGCCAATGCAAGCACTTCACTCTATTTCTTATGATAGAGCAATCATAGATGCGAGCGTTTCACTACATTTATGGAGGTACAGCTACTATGAGAAGCCCCAGAAGAACAGCGGATGAACAGTACGAGCTGATCATGGAATGTCGCAGCAGCGGCCTTTCAGATCAGCAATGGTGCATGCAGCATGACATTAATCCGGGCACATTCTACAACTGGGTCAAACGGCTTCGCAAGAAAGCCTGCTACGAAATACCTGCGGCGACCGGCCGCGAAAAACTGACTGCTCCTGTAATGCAGGAGGTTGTTACGCTTCATGCGAACGTCCAGTTTTTATATTGTTCTGGACAGGCCGCTTTTCATAATTCCACTCAGTTCTATTCTTTATTTCTTCTTCGGATGATTTTCGAAATAGCCTCCGTAAAAAGCCCATAATACCATTCGCCATTTTCGCAACCTCATGTATTACAATTTATTCATAAACAAAAGAGTAGAACCATTGTGCTTCTACTCTCCCATAGTTTCCTCATGAATTGCTTTTAAGCAGTTTGTCATAATTGAGCAAACTATCAATATTATTGAAGGTTTCTATGTCAACAAAATAGCTTTTCTTCAAATCATTAATAAACCCTTTAAGTAGATCATGTATGCGTTCTCGTAGCCTATCTCCTGTCTTCAAATTTCCAATATAGAAATGATATCCGCTTAATACTTCAGCTTTTAAGAAGTGCTTCCTATTTGAATCCCAATGATATCTTATGATACTTGGGGAAGATGTATACCATTCAAGCACAATGTCATTAGCCTTTTTAGAAATAACGATGTACCCCACAATATGATTATACTCCCATAAAAAGTGCGGGTAATATTTAATAAAAAAAGCTGTATTGATATGTTCATTCGTAACATTACTGCCTTCATATGAACTGAGCAGTTTTTGACGAGCATTTTCTACTTTTTCCTCTAATGTTTCTTTTGAGAAAGCATATACCGGTATTTCAAATAGTTTCATTTTTCACTTGACCTATTATCAAATCTTGACTTTTTACAATTAAATAACTGCTTGCTCTATAACTATCTATAACTATCTATAACTATCTATATCGTGTTTTCAAATCCTAAAAAATATTGATTTCCTCCCAAAATATGTCAAATAGATATTTCTATTATATAACTCGTGATAGATACTGTCATCGCTACGTTTTTGAAAAACAATAGAAACCCGCCAAGCCCTTGATAATCTCATAGGCTGACCCGCAATAACACCAAAACGCAAAACGAGGCTCCCCATCTATTTCGATGGAGAGCCTTCGCTGAAGTACATGTTGTTTTCATCCGGTTGTCGATTATCAAGAAGCAGGCAAAGTTTCATGGTCTTTTGGGATGCCTGCCCAAATCCCAAATCAATCCCAACTCAGTCCAAATTACGTTGAAAGCTCCTGATAATCCATGATATTCTGCGTAACTGTCCCGATCCAGGTTGCTATGCTGGATGCCGCATAAATACGCTGTTTCCGGCATGTTTTCAGGCCTTTTTCTTCAACCGTCTGAAAAGCATAAAGTTTGCTTTATAATCCCATCTGTGCAGCGACTTCTGCTGCGAAGTCTTCCTGCTTCTTCTCAAGACCTTCGCCGGTCTCGAAGCGGATGAAGCCCTTGATGCAGATGTTCGCGCCGTTCTCCTTAGCGACCTGCTGCACGTACTGTGCGACGGACTGCTTGCCGTCTTCTGCCTTGACATAGATCTGGTCAAGCAGGCAGATCTCCTTGAGTTCCTTCTTCAGTCTTCCCTGAACAGCGCCAAGGACAACCTTCTCCGGCTTGCCGGCCATCTTCGGATCTTCCTGAACCTGCTTGGTCAGGATCTCGATCTCATGATCCTTGAACTCCTGGGAGACTTCGCTCTCGCTGGTGTACTGCGGTCTCATGGAAGTGACCTGCATAGCAACGTTCTTGCCCATCTCGCAGATTGCGTCATTAACGACATCGGTCTCAACGTCAACGATCGTAACGATCTTGCCGTTCTGATGGGTGTAAGCTACGAGTACGCCGTTCTCCTCGCAGATCTGCTGGAATCTGCGGATCTTGAGGTTCTCGCCGATCACAGCGATCTGTGCTGCGTTGGCTTCTTCGACAGTCTTGGACGGATCAGCCTTGCTCTGCTCAGCCATGAACTCTTCCATGTTCTTTGCAGTGGTATCCAGTGCCTGCTCAGCAACCTGCTTTACATAGTTCTGGAACTTCTCGTTCTGGGCAACGAAGTCTGTCTCGGAGTTAACCTCAACTACGACTGCCTTCTTCGCATCATCGGAGAGGACTGCCATGGAGACGCCTTCTGCCGCGATACGGCTGGCTTTCTTCTGAGCGGTTGCAAGACCTTTTTCTCTCAGCCACTCAACGGCCTTCTCGATATTTCCTTCGGTAGCAGTCAGGGCCTTCTTGCAGTCCATCATGCCTGATCCGGTCATCTCTCTCAGCTCTTTAACCTGTGCTGCTGTGATAGCCATAATTCTATTCTCCTTACATTCGTCTGACCGGCGGATTACTCAGCCGGAGTCTCGATCTCCTCGCCAGCGTAGTCGATGCCTTCACCGGTGAATACCTGGTTCTCGATCGGAGCTGCGCCTTCTGCACCCTGCTTAGCCTCGATGACAGCGTCAGCCATCTTGGAGACAATCAGTCTTACAGCGCGGATTGCGTCGTCATTGCCCGGGATCACATAGTCAAGATCTTCCGGATCGCAGTTGGTATCTGCAATACCGATCAGCGGGATGCCGAGTGCATGTGCTTCCTGCACGCAGATACGCTCTTTCTTCAGGTCTACGATAAAGATCGCATCCGGAAGCTTCTTCATCTCTTCGATACCGCCAAGGTTCTTCTCAAGCTTCTCGAGTTCCTTCTCAAGCTTGATGACTTCCTTCTTCGGAAGTACCTGGAAGGTTCCGTCAGCCTGCATCTTCTTGATGTCCTTGAGTCTCTTGATACGGCTCTGGATGGTCTTGAAGTTGGTCAGCATTCCGCCGAGCCATCTCTCATTGACATAGTACATACCGCAGCGCTCTGCTTCCTGTCTGATGGAATCCTGAGCCTGCTTCTTGGTGCCTACGAACAGGATCGTTCCGCCGTTTGCAGCGATGTCACTGATCGCGTTGTACGCATCGTCAACCATTCCGACTGTCTTCTGCAGGTCGATGATATAGATGCCGTTGCGCTCCGTGTAGATGTACGGAGCCATTTTCGGGTTCCATCTCCTGGTCTGGTGTCCGAAATGGACGCCTGCTTCCAGCAGCTGCTTCATAGAAAGTACACTCATTGTTTTTCTCCTTTGGTTTTGTACTTCCGCATGTTTCTGTTCCCTGGGAGCCTCGCGGCACCGCCCCTGGAATCCGCATGCGTGCTTTTTCAGCAACTTTCACAGTATATCACGCAAAAGAGGGGCATGCAAGCCCCTCTGTACGGTTTCATATGCACTTTTCAGCCTTCTTTTTCCGTCTTCTCTCACACAGGATTTATTCTCTGCGCAGTGCGTCGATCGGATCCAGGTTAGAAGCCTGTATCGAGGGGATCAGTCCGAATATGATCCCGATTCCCATGGAGAAGAATACTGCGATGATGGCGGCGAGCCAGTTGATGCCGACCGGTATCCCGGTCGCCAGATTGATGATCCTCGCCATGACTACGCCTGCCGCGACCCCCAGCACTCCACCCAGACTGGTGAGCACGGATGCCTCTGTCAGGAACTGCCACAGGATCGAGCTCTTCCTGGCTCCGATCGCCTTCTTCAGGCCGATCTCGGAGGTTCGCTCCGTTACGGAGACGAGCATGATATTCATGACGCCTATGCCGCCGACCAGCAGGGAGATTCCCGCGATCCACATCAGCTGTATGTTGGTGGCATTCTGCATCTTCTGTTTATTCTTCAGGTCTCCCAGAAGGTCCTCCGCCTCATAGGTGACGGAGGGATTCTCTACAGTGATCGTAGAGTTCAGAATCTTGGCCGTCCTCTGCCCTGCCTTCGTCATGGCATCAGTATCAGAAGCCTTGACGATCACATTTTCAGGTTCGTCATACTTGAACAGGATCGGCCAGGAGGCCTTGGGTATGAAGAGCATCCCCGTGGACTCTCCGTCGTTCATCAGCTGATAGTCTTCGATGTCTTCTATATCGGATTCAAAGTTGGATGGCTGGTAGACTACTCCTATGACCGTAAACGGATTCTTGTAGATCTCTATGGTCTTTCCCAGAGGGTCCTCCCCCTTGAACAGGGCGTCTGACGCGATCTGGTCCAGAACGACGACCTTGGCAAAATGATCGTAGTCCCCCTGCAGGAATTCTCTTCCGGTGCGGATCCGGTATCCCAGCGTATCAAAGTACTGGTCGTCGACACCGCTGATGTTGGCGGTCATCATCGACCTGTCCTTGTAATAGACTGCCGTCTCCCACAGGACTCGGTTCGTATAGCAGGTAACCCGGTCCACAGTGTCCAGCGCGAGGATCCTCTCTATCGTCGCATCCGACACAGGATGGACCCCTGCCAGTGATGACGACATATCCATATCGTAGCTCTCACCGCCGGAACCCAGAGTGACCCTGACCGTGTTGTTGCCCGATCCGATCAGCTGTTCCCGCAGCTGGTCATTGGTTCCCTGGATCGTGGAAACGATGGCTATGATCGACCCGATACCGATGATGATGCCCAGCATTGTCAGAAGTGACCTCATCTTGTGGGCCAGGATCCCCTGAAATGCCAGTCTGATGTTTTCAAACATATCTCTTCCTCAGTCAGTTTTACTCCGCTGCCGGCGCGTACCTGTCTTCCTGTCAATAGTACATATCCGAGCCATAGCTCATCGCTGTCAGCGAATTGACTCTTGTCGTCCTGGCTCCTTCCACAACGCCCTTCCCATAAGGGAACGCGATGTGATCCTCTCTGGACAGTCCGGACTTGATCTGGATCGTTCCCCATTCATTGGCGCCGACTTCCAGATACCGCTTCTCCAGCCTGCCGTCGCTTCCTTCTACCAGACAGTAGCTTCTGCCGCTGTCCTCGGTGCGTACCAGCGCGCTGTTAAGGGCAAGACCATCATCCATGGAATAGCCGAATTCGGACACGGCTCCGTCCAGGGACAGTTCCACGCCATCGTCCACCTCCAGGCCTTCCGTGTTCTCGATGAATGCCAGGAAGGGGTAATTGGATTCGTTGGAATTGTCATCGCCGTAGTAGTAATAGGTGTTATCCGTGGATGGGTATTCCGAGACCTCCACGATCTCTGCTGTAAATGAACTGCCGGAGTAGGACGATCCGTATACGATGTCTCCCACCTTGACGGTATCCAGAGAGTTCTCTTTGATCATCCCTCTGACGTACAGGCCCTTCCTGCCGGTGATGATCATGATAGGCCCGTTGTCCGATCCGACGCCGGATGAGCTGGAGGACAGGACTACTCCGTCCAGGATCGCGTAAACGATCTTGTGGTCCAGCTTCTCCTTGTATTCCTTGATCTCCAGAACCGCTTCCCGGATGAGGAGCTTCTGCTCGAAGATGGTATCCTCCATCTCCTTGATCAACTCTTTGAAATCAACCGCTTCTCCCTCATCACCGCCGTCATAATCACCCGAATCACCCATGTCAGACATGTTCATGCCTTCGGTGGAGACCATATCTGTCTCCTCCTGTGTCGGCTCGACCACGGTCGCTCCATTGTACAGATCGCCGAGTGCCTTGAGATACTCTACTCTGCTCTGGGAACCATCCGCTGTCCATTTATTGTTCAGTGCGTCATAGCCTGTGGTAAACCGTTCATCATTGGGGTTGTAAACAGTGGAGGGCAGCGACGCAAGGATATCTGCCGCCGCGCGGATCAGCTGCTCATCTTCTGCTGCAGACACGCCATCATGGGACGATGTGGAAACCTTTTCCGGATTCAGCTGTTCCATGGCTGAAACGAACTGGTAGGCACAGAGTCTGTCATACGCGGTCTGAAGGACATGGGCCGTGGTCTCTCCCACGATGGAGGTAACGCTGTCTGAGACAGCATAGTCCGTCACGGTGATCACTTCGCCCAGAACGGTCCGCTGATCAGACTGGATTCCCTCTCCGAAGGATGTCCTGAAGGTCTCCAGGGCAGAGGCGATCCGGTCGGCCACTTCACTGTCTCCCAGCGCTTCCAGAGAGCCGTTCGCTATGTTGGTGATCTCATTTACGGTCCTGAGGAACGTGTTGACATTGCTGATGACAGCCAGGTCCGGATCCTCCTCCGGCGTAACCGGTTCTATGACAGATCCATCCTCCGAAACGATGCCTGCATCCGGATCCGATATGATCTCGTCTCCGTTATCTGAATCTTCTACGATGTTGTAATTCTCGTCATCGCTGATGATGCCGTCATCCTGTGCCTCCAGAATCGGCTGCGTCTCCAGGGCCTGCTCCTCTTCCACGATATCAGCAGATCCGGTCGCGTCGACATACTCTTCGTCTTCGTAATCGGCGTAATCATCCTCTTCCTCATCGGAATCCACGTATTCTTCATACATCTCCGAATATCCGCCTGAATCTGAAGAGCTGTCGGATGTGCCCGACGTCCTTGCCGAAGAGTTCGAACCGCCGGAATAGCGGTATATGGAGCCTTCGACCGGGA
This sequence comes from uncultured Lachnospiraceae bacterium, assembly GCA_902765725.1. Taxonomy (GTDB): domain Bacteria; phylum Bacillota; class Clostridia; order Lachnospirales; family Lachnospiraceae; genus Porcincola. Next base: position 10,203 of record CACXAT010000008.1, read on the forward strand.
GGATTCCCCGTTTCAGGAGCGCCAGCTCCTTCTCCATGCTCTCCAGCTCAAGCTCCAGCCCCCACTTGTCAAGGTCTGCCTTCTCTGCCTCAAGCTCCACCTTCTCCATATTGTATTCCAGGAGCTTGTCGCCCTTGCTGACCTTGTCGCCTTCAGAGACATAGATCTTCTTCAGGCTGTACTCGCCATTGCGCCTCACCGTCTGGGTATCCTTTGAGATGATCACGCCTTCCATGTTGGTGTAGGAGCCGTAGCCCATATATTCATTGACATTTTCTACGGAAGTGACCTCAACGACCCTGTTGGAGGAGGCAGAGGCACCTCTTCTGGCAGCATAACTGAGCCCTGCCAGAAGCAGCGCAGGGATCAGAATTGCGATCAGAATAAGTCTTACCTTCTTCATCTGTTGCTGCCTCCTGCAGCTTCGATCCGAGTCCTGTCGGAGTCGGTACGTTCCGTCAGGATTCCGTCAAATATGTTGCATACGCGCTTTGCGTAGGATGCGATCTCGGGAGAATGAGTGATCATGACGATGGTTACTCCCTCCCGGTTCAGTTCTTCGAACAGTTCCATCAGTGCGGTGCTGGAACGTGAATCCAGTGCACCCGTCGGCTCATCGGCAAGAAGAAGCCTTGGATGGTTCACCATCGCTCTTGCGATCGCGACTCTCTGCTTCTGTCCGCCGGAAAGCTGTGCAGGAGTAAAGTTGATGCGGTCTTCCAGGCCGACTCTCGTCAGGGCCTGCTTCGCCCGCTGTATCCGCTCCCGTTTTCTGACTCCTGCATATACCAGGGGAAGTTCCACGTTGGCCAGTGCCGTCTGCCTGGAGAGCAGTTCGAAATTCTGAAAGACAAAGCCCAGATTGTTCAGGCGGATGTCCGCCATGGTCTTGTCGTCCTTATTGAGCACGTTCACGCCGTTCAGCTCGTAGGTTCCTTTGGTCGGGCGGTCCAGGCAGCCGATGATATTCATCAGAGTCGACTTGCCGGAGCCTGACGGCCCCATGATCGCGACATACTCGCCCTCCTCCACATGAAGGCATACGTCATGCAGCACCGGAACAACCAGTTTCGGCGTAATATAATCTTTATAGATATGATCCAGTTTCAGAACCAATGACATACTCACCTCAGATCAGTCCAGGATGACGTATCCTTCTTCATCTGTCATCTCTTCTTCATCGTCGTATTCAGCCACGTCTGCGTCGTATACGGATGACATGGCCGCCTCACCCTCTGAATAGTACATATCGTCGTCCAGCCATTCCTCGGTCTCATCCTCATCCCAGTACCATTCTTCGGTCTCGTCGTACCACTCGTCTTCCAGTCCGCCCTCTTCCCAGTTGTACATGCTCTCTGTTTCCATAAAGCCGTCGGAAGAGTTGTAGGAAACCGGGAGCCCTTCTTCCAGGCTCTCCTGGGGGACACAGATATAGTCATCCACAGTCAGGCCCGACAGGATCTGATGCTGCTGAAGCTCCTCATCCGCCTCGCCCAGCTCGACTGTGCGCTTCTCGACCTTGTTGTCATCAGAAGCCGCCCATACATAGGAGGATCCGTTCTCTGTAACGATATAGTAATCATCCAGCCAGAGGCCTTCCTTCGCATCTTCCTGTCCGACGTCCTGCTCCAGATACACATGCTGGCCCAGCATCAGGTCGTCCGAATTCTCCAGTTCCACATAGAACGGATAATCCGTTGATCCTGACACATTTTCGCCGGAAAACATATCAGAGGAATCGCTGCCGCCGGTTCCCTGGTCTGATTTGATCTGTGTCACGGTCCCGTGCCAGATCCGGCCGGACTCCACCCTGGAGAATACCAGCATGCTGAGGCCTTTACTGATCAGCATCCGGTTCTGTTCATTTACAGAAGCCTTGATCCGGTAGGTTCCCGTCTTCAGCAGCGTGATATAGGCGCTGCTCTCTCCGGTCATGGAATCCATGTCCGTCGAGTCGTTGATCGACTTGACGATACCTTCCATGTCGCTGTATACGGTAGCGTTCTCGATCTGCTCCTCAAGGGCAGTGATCTTGATCTTCTGCTGCTTGAGGGCCAGCTCCTCCTGCTTGATCGCATTCTCTTCTACCAAGACCTCGAGCTGTTTTTCAGGTGTATTGGCATTCGCTTTCTTCTTCTCCAGCTCACCCTTTTTCGCTTCGGTGGTCTTGGCCTGGTTCTCCATCCTCTCGAGGTTGATCTTCTCCTGCTCGAGTTCATTTTCAGTCTTAACCACGTCATAGGTGAAGAGCTTGTCGCCTTCCTCGACCATGTCGCCTTCCTTGACATAGCACTGTTTGACGGTTCTGTCACCGTCCAGCTTGTACTCCCGGGTCTCCTGGGGCTCTACGACGCCGCCGAATCGTTCGATCTGGCCTGTGCCGCTTCCAAGGTCCGCGATCGTGCTGACAAGGTCCATGTATACCGCGTTATCCGCAGTGGATGACACTCTTTCTCCGGCAGCCGATGTTGCGGATGTATATCCGGGGATCACCTTCTCCAGCACGCCGGGGAACCATCTGTCGATGAGTCCTGCCCGCATGCAGTAGAAAAACCCTCCTGCCAGAACTGCAAGAATCAGTATGAATGTAATCGCTTTCTTCATGAGTACACAGAAACTCCCTTATATTTATAATCCCTTAATACTACCATATTGTGTCAATTCCGTGTTCATCTGATCTTGGTCGTGCTCTGATCCGGACCGCCAGGCCGCCCGGGAAGCTGTTATTCAGATCGATTCGCATCGATATTGACAGACCATTCTGTGTTGTTTACAATAATTCACAAGCCAGAAAGGACCGGTAGAAACCATCATGTCACATAAGCAAGATTCCAGACATTTTAAACCTGCAGAACGCGCGGGACTTCGTATTCTGTTCCTCGCTCTGCCCATCCTGCTGCTCATCGCAGCTGTATGCATCATCACCTGGTATGTCCGGCGGGATACTCCCGGGCGGACAGTCCGCAATACGATGAAGCAGATCTCTTCCCTGGATGAATCAGCCATCCTGCAGATTGCGTCCTCCGGGGAGGGGGAAGACAGCAGTGCGGCGCTGGAGGCTCTGAACCTCTTTTTCAGAGACTTCTCCTGCAAGGTACTCTCCGTTTCGCAGGATAAAAACACCGCCAGTGTCCGGGTGCGCGTCACGACACCGGATGCCAGATTGCTCGCATCGGATATCCGTCTTTCACTGCTCCAGGATGCCGGTCCGCAGTTCACTGCAGAACCCCAGGAAACTGCCGCAGCTGTGCAGGATACCGCATCCCTGCAGGGCAGCAGCCAGCAGGACCGGGTCTACAGCCTCATGCAGCAGTGTCTGTCGAAAAAAGAGTACGCACAAACAGAAACAGAGGGAACGGTATCTTTGAAGAAAACCGAAGACGGCTGGACGATCATGCAGTCCCCGTCCCTGTCCTCTCTTCTTCTGGGCGGTTTCCCGGAAGCTCTGTCTGATCCATGGCTGCTGAGCCCCGATGCGGTACTCACCGTATTCCTCGAACGTCTGCACGAACTGACTGCCGAGGAGTGGGCCGATCTGTTTGATGTCCACGACCTGTTCTCCACCTATGCGGCAGATCCTTCTGTGATCGATCTCGGGTTCCTGACCCGGGCCAGGGAAGCCTTCGCGTGGTCAGATCTGAAGGCCGAAACCTCAGGATCACACGCGGATGTCTCTCTCGCCGTGACCGGCACAGACACCGGCGCGATCCTCAGATCTTATAAAGAAAAGCTTGCCTCCTACGGCCAGACCGTCGATGCGGTCTCAGACGACTCCTACGAAGTCAGCAGCAAGAGTTCTTCCCTGCTTCTGGAGGCCATCGAGGAAAATGAAGCCGTCTCCACTTATCCGGTCACGGTTTCCATGGATCATGACGGATCCGGATGGGTCATCACGGATTCCACTCAGCTGACCGATGCGCTGTTCGGAGGCATGTCTGCTGCCGTTGAGGAATTCAGCCAGCCGGCCGGTGAAGAAGAATAGCTTCCGCCAAGGCCTCAGTCTTTACTCAGTATACATAAGAAAACCTCCGCCATCGCTCATGATTGGCGGAGGTTTTTATTAAGAATCTATTGAATTTGATCCGTTTTTGTCTTCTTTACTGCTCTTTCACACGGATGTCGATGCCCAGCTCATCGAGCTGCTTCTGAGCAACCTCACCGGGAGCCTGGGTCATCAGGTCAGAGGAATCCTTGACCTTCGGGAACGCGATCACGTCTCTGATCGAATCCAGTCCAAGCATCAGCATGACCACACGGTCGAGGCCGTAGGCCAGTCCTGCGTGAGGCGGTACACCGTACCGGAACGCGTTCAGCAGGAAGCTGAACTGCTCGGCTGCCTGTTCCTTCGTGAAGCCGAGGCACTCAAACATCTTCTCCTGGATGTCTGACTGATGGATACGGACAGAACCGCCGCCGATCTCGCAGCCGTTCAGTACGATATCGTAGGCCTTGGCTCTGACCTTGGACAGATCCTTGTCCGGGGAGAGATATTCCAGGTCCTCTTCCATTGGCATGGTGAAAGGATGATGCATCGCCTGGAAACGCTGCTCTTCCTCGCTCCATTCAAACTGCGGGAATTCAACGACCCAGAGGAATTCGAACTTCGAAGGATCGATCAGATCCAGCTTTCTGGCAAGGTCACAGCGCAGAGCGCCCATGGTCTCGCAGACCAGCTTGAACTTATCGGCGCCAAACAGCAGAAGGTCTCCCTTCTCACCGCCCATGGCAGCTACCAGAGCATCGATCTCTTCCTGCGTCATGAACTTCTGGAAGGAGCACTTCGTGCCTTCTTCTTTGACCTGGATATATGCAAGTCCCTTCAGACCGTATCCCTTGACAAAGTCAGTCAGCGCGTCGATCTTCTTGCGGGGCATGTCGGCCTGTCCCTTGACATTGATGCCTCGCACGGAGCCGCCGTCCTTCACGCAGTTCGAGAATACTCCGAACCCGCAGTCCTTCACGATCTCCGATACGTCGACCAGCTCCATGCCGAAGCGAAGATCCGGCTTGTCGGAGCCAAAACGGTTCATCGCCTCTGTCCACTTCATGCGGCGGAACGGAACCTGCACCTCTACTCCGAGCACTTCCTTCCACAGATACTGGAGCAGTCTCTCATTTACATCCAGAACATCATCGATGTCCACAAATGAAAGCTCCATGTCCATCTGGGTGAATTCCGGCTGACGGTCCGCGCGAAGGTCCTCGTCACGGAAGCATCTTGCCAGCTGGAAGTAGCGGTCATAGCCTGCGACCATCAGAAGCTGCTTGTACAGCTGCGGAGACTGGGGAAGGGCGAAGAATCTTCCGGGATACACACGGCTGGGAACCAGGTAATCGCGGGCGCCCTCCGGAGTGCTCTTGCCGAGCATGGGGGTCTCGATCTCCAGGAAGCCTTCACGTGCCATGAACTCACGCGCAAGCTGGGATACCTTGCTCTTCACCATCAGATTTCTCTGGATGTCGGGTCTGCGCAGATCCAGGGTGCGGTTCTTCAGACGCAGCTCTTCCTTGGTCTGTACGTTCTCCTCGATCGGGAACGGCGGTGTCTCTGATTCGGACAGGATGCGCAGCTGTGTTGCCATCAGCTCCATGGTTCCTGTCTTCAGCTTCTCGTTGACCGCGCCGCCTCTTCTCTGGACAACGCCTGTCACGGCAAGAACGAATTCGTTGCGGATCGTTCCTGCCTTCGCAAATCCTTCACTGCCCACCGATGTCTCATCAAACAGGATCTGCATCAGTCCGGAACGGTCCCGCAGATCCACAAAGATCAGCGATCCGAGGTTCCTTCTCTTCTGCGTCCAGCCCATCAGTGTGACTGTGCTTCCAATCATTTCTTCTGTAACCTCTGCGCATCTGCAGGTGCGCTTCAGTCCCATCATCGATTCTGCCATCAGTCTACTCCTTGTCATGATAATCCCATTTCCAGACCGGTCAGATCCTCACCCGTATGGGGGCTTTTCTCTCGATCATTTCATCGATCCGGTCCAGATAGCTGCGTATGTCTTTCACATTTTCTATACGCTCGATGCGTCCGTCTTCATATACGATCTTGGTCGATCCGGATGCACCACACGCTAGTATACACTGCACTTCCTCCATTATCAAGATGTTATACAGCCCCGCTTTATGCGGTTTTGCGTACCCTACATTCTCAAAATTGCCGGCGATGTTCTTCTGTCTGTAGAGGTAATAGGGCGTCATCTGCAGCCTCTCGCAGCCCTCCTCGCACCTTCGCATGATGTCGTCAGATACCTGAAATGAGATCTTCTCATATTCGTCCATGTGTAGTGCCAGTCTCGCCGCTCTCTTGAGCGCCAGCGCGTGCACCGTGACATCGTCCGGATCCAGGGCCTCGATCTCCTCCATGGTATGATTCACTTCCTCGATGCCCTCGCCCGGAAGTCCCACGATCAGATCCATATTGATGTTGTCAAATCCCAGCGACCTTGCCAGATGATAGGCCTCCTTCGTCTGCTCCACCGTGTGACGGCGGCCGATCAGATCCAGTGTCTTTTGGTTCATGGTCTGGGGATTGATGGAGATCCGGCTCACGCGGTGCCGGCGAAGGACCTCCAGCTTCTCTCTCGTGATACTGTCCGGCCGCCCCGCTTCCACTGTGAATTCGAGAACGCCCGACATGTCAAAGGTCTCTTCGATCACTGTCAGGAGCCGCTCCAGCTGATATGGCTCCAGAGTGGTCGGCGTGCCTCCGCCCACGTATACCGTCTGCAGAGTCTTCCCGGGGAAGCAGTTTCCGCTGGAGCGTATCTCCTTCTCCAGGGCGTCCAGATATTCGTCCACCTTCTTCTCCCAGATCTTCAGCGGACTGGATGAAAATGAACAGTACAGGCAGATGCTCGGGCAGAACGGAATCCCCACATAGAGGCTGAAGCCCTTCTGTGGAAGGATCCTGTCAAGGATCTGTGACTCTCTCCGGGCGATCCTTACTGCCAGATCCGCCTTCCTCGGGCTGACATAATATCGCTGGTTCATTTCCCTGCATGCGCGCACGGCCAGGTCCTGTGAAGGCTCCCCGCCCTCTTCATCCTGCCCGTGCAGCAGGTCCATGGCAAGCTTGACCGGACGGATCCCGGTCAGATTCCCCCAGGGAAGATCTCTGCCGCAGTACTCCCGGAGCATCTCATAGAGGGTCCTCTTGAGCACGTTCTTGACGGCAGGCCTGCTTCCCTTATCCGGCAGGGGCGCTGTCCTCTCCAGGACTTTCTCTCCTGCGTCACAGAGCCTGATCCGAAGGCAGTCCTGCCCAGGGTCTGAGGAATCAGAAGGCCCGCCCTCTTCGAAGGCAAGCCGCACATCCACAAGAAGATCCGTGTCTTCCCCGATCTCCTGCCCGGGATCGAAAACATGCGTCTCCACGCCCTGGAAGAAAGCAATCACAAGGGTATAGACATCATATTCAAAGCTCCTGTTATCCAGTATGACGGATATCCTTCTGATCTCACTCATATCCTGCTCCTGCCTGTCTGACTCGTATCCTGTTCCAAACTGTCTGTTCTGCATTCTCCGCAGACCTACTTCGTCACAAAGGCCGGCACCGCAGCTTGCTGCCGATGCCGGCCGATAAAAACCGTTCCTGTCAATCGTCGGGGGCTTCCCCGGTTCCTGGTCCTTCCGTGTCACTGCAGAAAGTAATTGTACTTCCGCTCGTGTCCGATCGACGTGAGGGGGCCGTGCCCCGGATAGACTACCACGTCATCAGGCAGTGTCATCAGCTTCTCCTTCACAGAGCTGATCAGGGTCCTGGCATTTCCACCCGGAAAATCACTCCTGCCCACGGATTCGCAAAACAGCGTATCTCCCGTGAAGACCATCTTCTCCTCCGGAAAATAATAACACCCTCCGCCGACGGTATGTCCCGGTGTCAGAAGAGCCTTCATGGTCGTTCCGATCACTCGGACCTCCTGCCCGTCAATGAAGAACATATCCGGCTCGATTACCCTGGGACGTCCGAAGCTCATGGACAGATTATACTGCACCGATTCGACAAACTCTTCCTCTTCCTTCATGATGTAGACCAGCACGCCATACCTGCGCTTGAGTTCATTGACAGAGCCGATATGGTCGTCGTGTCCATGGGTGATGTACACAGCGGTCGGATGAAGGTTCTTATCCCGGAGCCTCTTCTCGAGCCTCTCATATCCGTCAGAAGGATCGATCACGATACAGTCCAGTGTATCCGCATTCCATAAGATGTATGTATTGGTCGGGAGCATTCCGAGCTCCATACAGTCTACCCTGAGATTCGCCATAGGTCACCCTGTTGTTCTCTGAATATCGATCACGCTCTCTACCTGGCGGATCTTGCCGATCAGTTCCGATAATGCCTCCCTGCTGGGAACATCGAATTCATAGGAGATCGTAGCGGTTCCCTGCCTGGTAGTGCGCGAGGTGACGGACCGGACATCGATGTGCCGTTCCGTAAAGATCTTCGTGATGTCTACCAGAAGGCCTGTACGATTGTGGGCAAAGATCCTGATCTCCGCCAGATACAGCTTCCGGTTGCCCTCACTGTTCTGGAGGGCATTGCCTGCCCATTCCACGTCGATCAGGCGGTAGCGCTCCTCCTCCGGCATATTGACCACATTGGTGCAGTCTGTCCGGTGGACCGTAACACCTCTTCCCCTGGTGATGAATCCGACGATCTCATCTCCGGGAACAGGGCTGCAGCACTTGGAGAGACGGACCGATACATCGTCGATCCCTTTGACGATGATGCCGCTGCGCGAATAGGTGACCCTGTCGCGCTGTTTTCCCTGCGGCCCCTTCAGGATATCCTCATCCGTGAGGGCTCTTGCGTGATCCCTGTCATAGGCTTCCTGAAGCTTGTTGACGATCTGGCCTTCCTTCAGGCCGCCATGTCCGATCGCGGCGAGCACGCTGTCCCAGTCACGGAATCCGTATTTCTTCGTTACCTGCTCCGTGTACTCGGGCTTCATGAGCTCCGCATGATTCAGGCCCTTGGTCTTGCAGAAGGAAGCGACCAGTTCCTTGCCTCGGATGATGTTGTCTTCCTTGCGCTCGTGCTTGAACCACTGATTGATCTTATTCTTGGCCTGTGTACTGCGTACGATCTTCAGCCAGTCAGCGCTCGGTCCCTTGGAGTTGGCACTGGTGATGATCTCGATCCGGTCTCCATTCTGGATCTGATAGTCGATCGTTACCAGCTTGCCGTTCACACGGGCGCCCACCATGTTATTGCCGACGGCAGAATGAATGCTGTATGCGAAGTCGATGGGCGTGGACCCGTTCGGGAGAGTCTTCACATCGCCGGAGGGTGTAAAGCAGTAGACACTGTCGTTAAACAGGTTCAGGTCGCTCTTGAGCAGAGACAGAAACTCCTGATTGTCCGACTCCTGCTGCCACTCCAGGATCTGGCGAAGCCACACCAGCTTCTCCTCTTCCTGCTGCTGGGAATCCACCTTCTTCCCGTCCGAGGCTTCCTTGTATTTCCAATGTGCCGCGATACCATATTCAGCGACCCGGTGCATCTCGAATGTCCGGATCTGGATCTCAAAAGGAGTTCCCCCCGGACCAATCAGGGTCGTGTGAAGGGACTGGTACATATTCTCCTTCGGCATCGCGATATAATCCTTGAACCTGCCCGGCACCGGCTTATACATCTCATGGATCACGCCCAGCGCCGCGTAGCAGTCCTTGACGGAATCCACAATGATCCGGACCGCGAACAGATCGTAGATCTGATCGATGGTCTTCCCCTGGTTGACCATCTTCTTGTAGATGGAGAACAGGTGCTTGGCCCGCCCGTAGATCTCGGCATTGATGCTGGCAGCCTGGATGTGCACCTTGACCTTGCGCACGATATCATCGATAAAGGACTGCCGCTCTCCCTTCTTCAGGGATACCTTGTCCACCAGATCGTAGTAGACCTCCGGCTCAAGATACTTCAGGGACAGGTCGTCCAGCTCGACCTTGATCTTGCTGATACCTAGCCGCTGCGCGATCGGCGCGTAGATCTCCCGCGTCTCCCTCGCCTTCTCCTTCTGCTTCTCAGGCTTCATGTACTGAAGCGTGCGCATGTTGTGGAGTCTGTCGGCGAGCTTGATCAGGATGACCCGGATGTCCTTTGCCATCGCCAGGAACATCTTGCGCAGATTCTCCGCCTGGGTATCCAGCTTATCCGAAGAATAACTCAGCTGACCGAGTTTCGTGACACCGTCGACCAGAAGGGCAACTTCCGCGCCGAATTCCTTCCGGATCTGTTCGTCCGTCATGACCGTGTCTTCCACTACGTCATGGAGCAGGCCGGCAACGATCGTTTCCTTGTCCAGTTCCAGGTCAGCCAGTATGATAGCAACGCAGAGCGGATGAATGATATACGGTTCGCCGGACCGGCGCTTCTGGTCCTTGTGGGCATCATAAGCAATCCGATAAGCTTTCTCCACCATGGAGATGTCATCGGACGGATGATACTTCCGGATGCTGGCCAGTAATTCCCCGTACAGTTCCTCAGGACTCGTAAAGTCCTGCATGGTCTTTGCAGACGCATCCGCCCTGCGGATCAGGCTTCGTTCCTCCGCAGGGAGTTTATTCAGTTCCGGATCGGCATGTTCTGCCTTGCTAATCGTATCTTCTGTCATACTCACTCCGGAGATCTTTATTTACCCTCGTAGGATACAACCGCCTCAACGTCATATCCCTGCAGCTTCTCTCTTCCCTTCAGTCCTGCCAGTTCAAGCAGGAATACACACTTCTTCACTTCTCCGCCCAGCTTTTCGATCAGCTTGATGGCGGCGGCTACGGTTCCTCCGGTAGCGATCAGATCATCGACTACAACGACCTTCTGCCCTGGTTTGATGGAATCGGTATGCATCTCGATCGTTGCTGTGCCATATTCCAGATCATAGGTCTCCTCGATGGTCTCGCAGGGGAGCTTGCCCTTCTTGCGGACCAGCACAAACGGCTTATGAAGATTGTAGGCCAGCGGCATGCCAAAGATGAAGCCTCTGGATTCCAGACCGACGATCGCATCGATCTCGTCAGGGTCCCCGCACAGTTTCGCCATCTCATCGATCGCAAGTTTCAGTCCGTCCGCGTCCTGGATCACACTTGTGACATCGCGGAACATAATGCCCGGCTCCGGAAAATCAGGAATTGTTCGGATATAATCAGCCACTGTTTTCATATTTGCACCCTCCCTGCAGTTAGGTTGACCACTCTGATGAGCGACATGGTCATGTTCTGACAGACTGCCCGCAGTCTGAGAAAAGACAAGAAATAGTATAGCATTCCCGCGTTATTCAGGCAAGATTAGCATACCCGGAACTGATCACCGTCTGATCCGAAGAATCAGTAGGGATGCTCCATATGGTGGATCGTGTTCGGATCCGCATCCTGGATGATCAGTGCCTGGGCACGGTAAAATCCCACTCTTCCGCTCAGGATATAATTGGCCCCGCAGGCCAGCGCCAGGTACAGGATCCCATTTCCTCCGCCGAACATCTCCACGCACAGGACCAGCGTCGCCATGAGGCAGTTCGTACATCCGCAGAATACACTGGCAAGGCCGACCGCTGCGGCAAATCCCGCAGGAAGTCCCAGCAAAGGCCCGATCCAGCACCCGAAGGCTGCTCCGATGCAGAAGCTCGGGACCACCTCCCCGCCCCGGAATCCAAAGCTCATGGTAAGCACGGTCAGCACGATCTTCAGGATCCAGTCCCAGGGAAGGATCTGACCGTTCTCCACCGCCCCGACGATGATGGACATGCCGGTTCCCGAATACCTCTGGCTTCCGTAGAGCAGTGTGAAGGCGATGATCAGCACGCCGCCGGCAACTGCCCGGATCCAGGCATTTTCAATCAGCTTCTCTGCCAGAGCCTCTCCCTCATGCAGGCATCTGCAGAACAGGATGGTCGGAATCGCGCACAGCGCTCCCAGAAGCAGCACTTTGAGAAACATGACCAGGTCCGGCTCCGGACTTGTGAGATGGAACCTGGTGGGCTCCACATGAAATGCGAGGGAGATCAGATAGGCTGTTATGGCCGCGATCAGTGTCTGCAGGAAATTGTCGTATACCATCATGCCCACATGCACTACACAGAGGGCAAACACGGAGGCGCCCAGCGGAGTCCCGAACAGAGCGCTGAAAAAAGCCGCCATCCCGCAGATCACGCAGTCCCTGCGGTAGGATTCATCATACTTCAGGAGTCGTCCCACATAATAGCCGACCTGGCCGCCCATCTGCAGCGCGGCGCCCTCTCTGCCGGCCGAGCCGCCGGTCAGATGCGTCAGGACAGTCCCTATGAAGATCGCAGGGATCAGCTGCATATGGGGCATCGTCCCCTCATGAGCAGCCCTGACTACACTGTCGGTCCCATGGCCTTCCGCCTGTGTCAGCTTGTACACGGCTGTTATGAGCAGCCCCGCAGCGGGAAGCAGCCAGATCATCCACGGATGTCCCAGGCGGAAATGCTCTGCCTGATGGACCGCTATATCAAACAGTGTCCCGATCAGTCCGCAGATCACGCCGATCAGCACCGCCGAAAATGCCTGCATTCCCAGACGCTTCAGCCGTCCGGGGTATTCCCTCATGTCTTCAGCCATCCGACCCATACTCTCTCCTGTCAATACATCAGATATGCCCTGCAGGGGGCCTTCTGAGCATTCTCTATCTTCAGCGGAGCTGCGCTGAGCATATACTCTCCGTCCTCTATCCCGGTCAGATCCAGCCCCTTCAGGATCACCATGTTTCTTCCTGCCAGCTCATAACAGACCTCAGACTCCCCGGGCACACTGCCCTGGATCCCCACCAGGAGAACTCCCATCTCATTCATGTGCCGGGCGGTCTCCAGCAGGATCGTGCATTCTCCCCTCAGAAGGATCCTCTTTGCCGCCTGGGCTGAGGAGGATGCCATGACCGCGGCGATCGTCTCCGGTGTAAGCGCGCCTTTCTGAGTCGTCACGATGCATCTTCCCACAAACCGCTCCAGCGCCAGCTGCTCCATGGTATCTCCGTCCTGGTAGTACCGGGCAGGGGCCAGCGCGGCCGTCTCCGGGCCTGTGATATCGATCACTCTGCGTTTCAGCGGCCTGCCTTCGGGACTGTCTCCCGCATGCGGTGTCTCACTGGCCGCGGCTTCCATGAAACCCGCAGTGATGATACCGGTCGGGATCGCGACAACGCTCATCCCCAGAAGGCTTATGATGATCGCAAGTGTTTTTCCCAGTATGGTGACCGGATAGATATCCCCGTATCCGATCGTTGACAGGGTGGAAACCGACCACCAGAGGCCGGAAAAAGCATTGGTAAAGACATCCGGCTGCGCATCGTGCTCCGCGTAATACAGAAGCAGGGAAGAAGCCAGCATGAGCATGAGGACCAGAAAGACGGAAGCAAGGATCTGGGAGGCCTTTCTTACAAGCACCGAGGTGACTACGGTGAGCGGATCATAGTAACGGTTGATCCGGAACAGCCGCAGGATCCTGGCCACTCTGATCAGTCTGAATACGATCATTCCGGGAGGAATGATGCCGCTCAGATAAAACGGAAGGAAAGACAGCAGATCGATCAGGGCTGCCGGTGAGAATATATAGCGTATAAACGGATGCTTCTCCTCGGGATACAGCAGATCCGCAGTCCACAGGCGGAGCAGGTACTCCACTGTAAATGTGATCATACAGACCGCGTCCAGCAGATTCACCAGATCCGCTGCCGGCTGCGACAGCTTGAACGTTTCCGCTGTCGTGAGGATGATGGACAGGATGATCAGGCAGATGATCGCATAGTCAAATATGCGGCTTGGCGCGTCCGTGCCGCCGGCTATCTGAATGATCTCAAATATCCTCTTTCTCCTGTTCTGAAGGGGGGAGTCTGAAGCCATACCGTTCGTCCGTTCCTTTAAAAAAAGCGTCATTACGCTGATCTCTGCCGCCTGGCAGCGTCAGCACTCTATATCTGATTATAGCCATACAGAGCGATTTATTCCAGTAAAAAAGCCCCTGTCTCCAGGGAGACAAGGGCTTTTACGCGTGCGCGACAAGATTCGAACTCGCGACCTTCTGGTCCGTAGCCAGACGCTCTATCCAGCTGAGCTACGCACACACATTTTTCAGAACGGTGCTATATTACTGCAACTGCTCATCTTTGTCAAGCACTGATTTTGCATTTAGTCTGAACTGTAACCATTTTCAGGCCATATCGCGAAAAAAAGGGCACGGTCTGATGACCGTGCCCGATGATAACTGACTCGATTGTGATTATTCCAGAAGTCCTGCGATCGCTTTGACAGCTTCTTCTTCATCGACGCCGTCTGCATGAATACTGATCTTCGGAGCGTTCTGACTTGCAAGTGCCATGACTCCCATAATACTCTTGGCGTTCACGCTCTTGTCATTGACTTCAAACGTCACTACGCTTTTAAATGCGCACGCCGTCTGAACAATGTGAGGAATCAGATCTCCGATATCACGCTTACGCGCACCACTGATACTCTGACTAACCATACTAAAACCTCCCGCTTGACCCACTAAACCTCTATAAAGAGTGCCGTACTTTAAACCCACATAATACTAGCATACTGCCAGCAAGGGCGTCAATTGTAACTCTAACGAAGTTTGTCACTGTGACAAGCGGGTGTTATAAACAATATGAACAAAGCGCTGTCTGCGTCCGATTACTCAGCCTGCTCTCTCTTGATGGATGCCTGAGCAGCAGCAAGTCTTGCGATCGGTACACGGAACGGTGAGCAGGATACATAATCCAGTCCGATGGAGTCGCAGAACTCAACGGAAGACGGATCTCCGCCGTGCTCGCCGCAGATGCCGATGTGCAGCTTCGGATTGACATCCTTGCCAAGCTTGATCGCCATCTCCATGAGCTTTCCTACGCCGCTCTGGTCGAGCTTTGCGAACGGGTCATTCTCAAAGATCTTGGCATCATAGTATGCCTGGAGGAACTTGCCCGCGTCGTCACGGGAGAAGCCATAGGTCATCTGGGTCAGGTCATTGGTTCCGAAGCAGAAGAAGTCTGCGTCCTTCGCGATCTCGTCAGCGGTCAGGGCAGCTCTCGGGATCTCGATCATGGTTCCGACTTCATAAGTCATGTCAGAGCCCATCTTCTCGATCTCAGCATCCGCGGTCTCGATGACCGTCTTGCGGACATACTCGAACTCCTTGTTGTCGCCTACCAGCGGGATCATGATCTCCGGCTTAACCTTCCATTCCGGATGTCTCTTCTGGACATTGATCGCAGCGCGGATGACCGCCAGAGTCTGCATCTTGGAGATCTCCGGATAGGTGATATCCAGACGGACTCCGCGGTGTCCCATCATCGGGTTGAACTCATGCAGGGAGTTGATGATCGTCTTGATGGCGTTGACGCTCTTATGCTTCGCCTCAGCCAGCTTGATGATATCCTCTTCCTCAGTCGGTACGAACTCATGCAGCGGCGGATCCAGGAAACGGATCGTGACCGGCGCGCCTTCCAGAGCCTCATACAGCTTCTCGAAGTCGTTCTGCTGAACCGGAAGGATCTTCTTCAGTGCTTCTTCTCTCTCTTCAACCGTATCGGAGATGATCATCTCACGGAATGCCTCGATACGATCCTTCTCGAAGAACATATGCTCAGTTCTGCACAGGCCGATGCCCTCTGCGCCGAGCTCATGTGCTCTCTTCGCGTCTGCCGGGGTATCTGCGTTGGTGCGGACCTTCAGTCTGCGATACTTATCAGCCCAGCCCATGATGCGGCCGAACTCGCCTGCGATCTTCGCCTCGACGGTCGGGATGACTCCCTCATACAGATTGCCGGTGGAGCCGTCAGCAGAGATCCAGTCACCTTCGTGGAAGGTCTTGCCTGCGATCGTGAAGCACTTATTTGCCTCATCCATAGCGATCGCGGAAACACCGGATACGCAGCAGGCGCCCATGCCTCTGGCAACAACTGCAGCGTGGCTGGTCATGCCGCCGCGGACAGTGATGATGCCCTGTGCGCTCTTCATACCCTCGATGTCTTCGGGGCTGGTCTCAAGACGGACCAGGACAACCTTCTTGCCCTTTGCCTTCCATCTGGTAGCATCCTCAGCCGTGAAGACGACCTGGCCGCATGCAGCGCCCGGAGATGCCGGAAGACCATGAGCGATCGGGGTAGCCTGTACGAGATAAGCCGGGTCAAACTGCGGATGAAGCAGTGTATCCAGGTTTCTCGGATCGATCATAAGAACTGCCTGCTTCTCGTCGATCATGCCCTCGTCCACAAGGTCGCATGCGATCTTCAGAGCAGCCTTCGCTGTACGCTTGCCGTTTCTGGTCTGCAGCATGTACAGGTGCTTGTCCTCGATGGTGAACTCCATATCCTGCATGTCTCTGTAATGATCTTCCAGAGTCTTGGTGATGGAGATGAACTGATCGTAGACCTCAGGCATCATATCCTTCAGCTGATCGATCTTGTTCGGGGTACGGATACCAGCGACGACGTCCTCGCCCTGTGCGTTCAGGAGGAACTCACCCATCAGGTGCTTCTCGCCGGTTGCCGGATCTCTGGTAAATGCGACACCGGTTCCGGAGGTCTCGCCCATGTTACCGAATGCCATCATCTGTACGTTGACTGCGGTACCCCAGGAATACGGGATGTCGTTGTCACGGCGATAGATGTTCGCACGCGGGTTGTCCCAGGAACGGAATACGGCCTTGATCGCCTCGACCAGCTGTTCCTTCGGATCATCCGGGAAATCTCTTCCGAGCTTTGCCTTATACTCTTCCTTGAACTGGTTCGCAAGGAGCTTAAGGTCGTCTGCATCCAGCTCGATGTCCTGGGTCACGCCCTTCTTGAGCTTCATATCATCGATGAGCTCCTCGAAGTACTTCTTGCCGACTTCCATGACAACATCAGAGAACATCTGGATGAATCTGCGATAGCAGTCCCATGCCCAGCGGGGATTGCCGCTCTTGGCTGAAAGTACATTGACAACATCCTCATTCAGACCAAGGTTCAGGATCGTGTCCATCATACCCGGCATGGATGCGCGGGCACCGGAACGGACAGAGACGAGAAGCGGATTCTCGCGGTCACCGAACTTCTTGCCGGTGATCTCTTCCATCTTGTCGATGCCGCCGCGGATCTGCTCCATGATCTCGTCATTGATGCGGCGTCCGTCTTCATAGTACTTGGTGCATGCTTCGGTAGTGATCGTGAAACCCTGGGGGACCGGAAGTCCGAGTCCTGTCATCTCGGCAAGACCTGCGCCCTTTCCGCCAAGCAGGTTTCTCATGCTCGCATTACCTTCTGTGAACATGTAAACATACTTTGTTGCCATACCTATTCCTCCTGTAAGTGTGCTTAACTGTAAGAGTCACTGCAATCGACTCTTTAACTTAATTATTATATCGGTTCATACCCTGTTTGTCTATACAACGAAAGCAAAAACCGGGGCCTGCCGCAGTGACAGCCCCCGGTGTATTGTTGTGGTGGATTGTTATGGTGTGTTCCTGTTCCCTCTCCGGGATCAGAAGCTGAACTTGCCGTCAAACCATGCATCCAGCTCGTCGATCTTAACGCGGACCTGCTCCATGGAGTCGCGCTCACGGATCGTGACGCATCCGTCGGTCTCGGAATCAAAGTCGTATGTGATGCAGTAGGGCGTTCCGATCTCGTCTTCTCTTCTGTAGCGCTTGCCGATCGCTCCTCTGTCGTCGAATTCGCAGTTGTACTTTTTTGACAGCTGAGCACAGATCTTCTCTGCCGGCTCGCTGAGCTTCTTGGACAGCGGGAGCACGCCGATCTTGACCGGTGCCAGCGCAGGATGGAAGCGCATCACGGTACGCACGTCATTCTTCTCGGCATCCAGTACTTCCTCGTCGTAGGCTGCGCAGAGGAATGCAAGGACCACACGGTCCGCTCCGAGAGACGGCTCGATGACATACGGCACATACTTCTCGTTGGTGCTGTCGTCAAAGTAGCTCATATCCTGGCCGGACGTATTCTGATGCTGGGTCAGATCATAATCTGTACGGTCTGCGATGCCCCACAGCTCGCCCCATCCGAAGGGGAACAGGAACTCGAGGTCTGTGGTTCCCTTGGAGTAGAATGCCAGCTCTGCCGGATCGTGGTCACGGGCGCGCAGCTCATCTTCCTTGATGCCCAGGGACAGCAGCCAATTCTTGCAGAAGCCTCTCCAGTAGTCAAACCATTCCAGGTCGGTTCCCGGTCTGCAAAAGAACTCCAGCTCCATCTGCTCGAACTCGCGGGTCCGGAAGGTGAAGTTTCCGGGAGTGATCTCATTTCTGAAGG
This sequence comes from uncultured Lachnospiraceae bacterium, assembly GCA_902765725.1. GTDB lineage: Bacteria > Bacillota > Clostridia > Lachnospirales > Lachnospiraceae > Porcincola. The sequence continues at coordinate 28,465 of CACXAT010000008.1, forward strand.
ACTTGCCGATCTGACCGATGCCGAAGGGGATCTTCTTGCGGGAAGTCCTCTGGACATTCTTGAAGTTGACGAAGATGCCCTGCGCTGTCTCCGGGCGCAGATATACGGTATTCTTCGCGTCTTCCGTAACTCCCTGGAAGGTCTTGAACATCAGGTTAAACTGACGGATGTCGGTGAAATTATGCTTGCCGCAGGACGGGCAGGGGATGTTATTGTCTTCGACAAATGCCTTCATCTCGTCATGGCTCATGGCGTCGACATTTTTCTCGAGAGTAATCCCCTTCTCCTTGCAGTAATTCTCGATGAGCTGGTCGGCACGGAATCTCTCATGGCATTCCTTGCAGTCCATCAGAGGATCGGAGAAGCCGCCGATATGGCCGGAAGCCACCCAGGTCTGGGTGTTCATAAGAATCGCGCAGTCTACGCCGACGTTCCAGGGGCTCTCCTGGATGAACTTCTGCCACCATGCCCTCTTGACATTGTTCTTCAGCTCAACACCGAGATTGCCGTAATCCCATGTGTTCGCAAGTCCGCCGTAGATCTCTGAACCCGGGTACACAAACCCTCTGTTCTTCGCGAGTGCGACGATCTTATCCATCGTTTTTTCCATAGTTTTTCACTCCTCCTGTCCCGAAGTCTTACTCTGACTGCAGCTCTGAGGGCAGCAGATCGGCCTTCTCATCTTTTTCATATATGATATAGAGATAGTTCCGGTCAGCCTGCGCGTCAGACAAACCTTCTCCTGTCTCCTGATCACCGTTTACCTGTGTGCCGTCACCTTCCGTTCCGGCATCTTCCGTCACGGCTTCTCCCGGAGCCTGCCCCGGCTGCACCACATGACTGTTGACTACAGATGCTCCGGAACTGACATAGCGGACTTCTCCGGGCACCTGGATCACATGATCACCATCAGAAATGACCACCTGATACTCCTTGTGGCTGAGCGGCACGGAAGCATCCAGCCCCTCTTCCTTAATATCGGAGCCCTCCACGCTGCTGAAGGATCCCGAGAACAGATAGCCCTCGATCTGGGCATCCAGCATGGAGCCGCTGAAGAATACAACGTTGTTGTAGCGGGCGTAATCCGCGCCTGTCCTGTAGACAAGCTTCACCTTCACCGCTCCGCCCTCGTCACTGTATTCGGTGACGTTGAGCGCGCCCTCTCCGTTGGCCGCATTGTACTCATTCATGGAACGGGCGATCATGTCCTGCAGCTCGTCTCCGGTGTACCAGGACTGATCCAGCTGATCATAGATGGTCTCCGTCACTGCTCCGTCCCCGTAGACCTGCAGCGACGTGCTGTCGGGAGCCCAGTCCTTCCAGGCATCTGCGCCCACGATCTGGTCAAGCATAGAACAGCCTGTAAGCAGGAATGCGGCCATGATAACCGCCGCCACTGTGCCTATACTGCCTTTTCTCATATTGCTGACCTCTCTGAGCACTTTTCCAATCTGCAGCTGTCAGGATTCCTGACAATATACCGCGCCAAAATCTGCGTCAAACAATTATACCTTGTGATGCATCCTGCATCAAGTAAAATCGGATATTGTTTCAACCATTGTTTCCAGGATCTCCAGGCTGTGGAAGCTGCGGTCAACATATTTCCTTCGGATCCTGTCCTGTCTTGCCGCGATCTCCTCCATGACCTCCCCGGATACCTGAAATGAAAACAGTCTTCCCACTGGAGCTGTGATCATATGATAGAAGGCCTGCCGGGCAGCCACCTTAAGGCTCTCATCCTGTGTCACATCCACGGGGAATTCCCCGCCCAGCACCATCAGACGCACCTCAAAGGCGTACCGCACCTGGGCATAGGGAACTTCCTTCCTCTCCAGCATCCTGAGCGATACGTACAGCAGGTTCAGCATATCCGCCGCATCCAGATTCTCCCGGGCATAGTAGTCCGCGAATTCCATGAAATAGGCGCCGTAGCACGCTCCCTCGAAATCCGTCTTCAGACCTTCGAAATAATTGCTGATCTCCGCCGACACGCAGGTATAGGCGCTCCTGCCCTCATAGACCCGGAACGTGCCGAAGGCGAACGGAACGGTCGCCGCGACCAGCAGGCTCCCCGGTCTGCGGGCTCCTCTGGCAAAAGCGGTGATCTTCCCCCGCTCTCTGGTCAGCAGAACGATCCGCCTGTCATACTCTCCGGCAGGCGCCGCCCGCATCACCATGCCGCTCAATTCAATCTGACCTGTGCTCACTGTACAACCCCGTATCTCCAGGTTCTCTGTCAGCGGATCTGCTTCGGATCATATCCGAGGTTCCTCAGGATCCCCGCGTTATCTCTCCAGTCCTTGCGGACCTTGACAAACAGCTTCAGGTTCACCTTCGCCTCCATCATCTCTTCGATGGCGATGCGCGACTGGGTGCCGATCCGCTTCAGCATGGAGCCGCCCTTGCCGATGATGATGCCCTTGTGGGAATCCTTCTCCGTGATGATCACGGCATCGATATCCCATATGATGTCGGACTCTGCCGCTCCATCCGTAACAAGAACCGGTCCGTCTGCCTCCTCGCTGCCCGCCCCTCTGCGGTTCTTCCCCGCGCGGCGGACTCTCTCCTTCATGGAGAGGATCTCCACGGCAATCCCGTGGGGCACCTCCTCCTTCAGGCACCGCAGCGCCTTCTCGCGGATGATCTCAGACGCGATGGTCCGCTGGGTCTGGTCCGTGACGGTCTCCTCGTCATAGTACATCGGCCCTTCGGGAAGACGCTCAAAAATAGCCTCCAGAATGCTGTCCAGGTTCACGCTGCGAAGCGCGCTCACCGGAATGATCTCATCAAAGGGATACAGTTTCCTGTACATCTGCATGTATTCTGGAACCTTGCTCTTATCGACCGTATCCACCTTGTTCATGATAAGGATGACCGGCTTGCCGGTGAGCTTCAGCTTCGAAGCGATGAACTTCTCGCCTGCCCCGCTGAACGCGGAGGGTTCCACCAGCCACAGGATCACGTCAACCTGGGCCAGAGTCTCATAGGCCACGTCGTCCATGTATTCGCCCAGCTTATTTTCCGCCTTGTGGATCCCGGGCGTATCCAGGAAGATGATCTGGCCTTCTTCACAGGTATAGACGGTCCGGATCTGATTGCGGGTCGTCTGAGGCTTGCCGCTGGTGATCGCAATCTTCTGGCCGATCAGATGATTCATCAGAGTGGACTTGCCCACATTCGGTCTTCCCACGATCCCGACAAAGCCTGATTTGAATTTTTTTGTCATCTTATCCCGTTCTCTCCTGTCGTCACAGTGCCTCGATGCTTCCGAAGATCTCCTGCTCAGCCTGGATCTTCTCTTCATTTCCGACTACGCAGAGCGCTCCTTTTGAGAGGATCGCCTCAATGTACGGAGCCAGGGCCCGTACGTCCTCCTGGGTCGCATCCAGGACCTGGTTGCGGGTCTTCTGCGCCATCTCCACCGTAGTTCCGTTCATGTACGCGGTCATGGATCGTGCGCCTGACATTCTGGGAGTAAGCGGCGTATCCATGCCGGAGACCGTACCGATGACGTACTTGGTCATATCCCTCTCGTCTGCCGTAAACTCCTTCAGGTACTCCGCGATCTGGCCGTATACAGACAGCGTGTTTTTCAGATGCGGATCCCTGTAGCTGTAGAAGGCCGACGGACCGCTTCTGGAAAATGAAGCGCCGCATCCGTATGCTCCGCCCACGACTCTGAGGTTGGTCCAGAGGTAATCATAATTCAGGATCACACGAAGTACGTTGAGAACGCCGGTATACTCCAGTCCGGCATCCTTATAGTTTCCGGCCTGCACCACGTACTGTACCTTGGCGGGTGTCAGGATCCCTTCATTCTTCTGCTCGAACTGTGCGCCGCGCACAGGTACGACCCTGCCGCCCTCACTGCACACACTGCCCTTCATGCCGGCGGCAATGGAGGCTGCGCCTGCAAGGATATGTTCTGCCTCTGTCCTGTCTCCGGTAAAGCTGATCAGGAAGCCCTCGCGATTGAGCAGGGTGTCCAGCACGCTTCTCAGCTTGCCGATGATAAAGCTCTTCTTCTCCTCGAAGTTCTTCTCCAGGTCAGCCACGACCCGGTAGAATCCGATCCCGGAGATCGAATCATTGAACCGCGCTTCCGCACTGAAATAAGACGTAGCGCGTGTCAGCGCAGTCTGGTGGCCTGCCCCTGAGAGATGGGCATACACACGGCTCTTTGCCTTCTGGATGATCTCTCTGAGACGCTTCTCGTCATCCAGCTTCGATGTATAGAGAATCTCCCGGACGATATCCATGGAGAAATCAATCTCTGACGCCAGGGTGGATACATTGAAGCCGAATGCCGCCTGCAGCATGGTGCAGTCCTCATTGTTCGGGAAGACAGAAACAGTCGCGCTGATCCCGCCTGTCCTGCGGCCGATCTCATTGGCCAGCTCATCATAGGTATAATGCTCTGTATCCACTTCCCCCAGCACACCGCGCAGGAGGCCGAGATAGGGATAGTCCTCCGGCGTTACGCGGGATGCGTCCAGGATCAGTCCGATATACTCGATCCCGTTGGTCTGCTCCTCATGCAGCACCAGCCTGACGCCGTCCTTCACGTATTCGACGTTGCTGAAGGGACGGACCTGCCTCTTGAGGTCCTCTCTCCTGAGCATGGGGATCTTCTCCAGCTCTTCCGGCGTGGAGGGAGTCTCCTGGAACGCGCGCAGCTTCTGAGTGCTGCTGATCAGCTCCCGGATCTGCTCCTGGGTCAGTGTCTCCTTATAAGAGGCCATCTTCTGCGCGGTTTCCGCCTCGGAAGCGCGGACCATGCCCTTCTTCGGAGACGCCGTCAGCAGGGAGGCATGCGGGTTCTCCAGGATCCAGGTCCGGATCAGGTTCTCATAGTATCCGGTTCCGATCTGCTGCCTGAGGAACTTATAGTCGTCCAGCTGAACCAGATAGTCAAAGGGCTGGTCATCCCTGTACAGCCAGCTGTCGAAGACATCGATGGAATAGATCAGTCCCTTGGGGTATCCGCCGTAATCCGCCTCACGGTAGCGGAACTCCATCGTGTTGACCGCCGCCTCAACCGCCTTCGGATTCAGGCCCTCCTGAACGATCTTCTCCAGGGTCGTGCGGATGGTCTCCCTGAACCTCTCTTCATCTTCACTGTTCGCATTCTTTGCCACGATCGAGAAGACCGGCTGACGGATCCCCGAATCGTAGGAACCATACACATCCTTGCCGATCCCGGCATCAAGCAGCGCCATCTTCAGCGGCGCTCCGGGAGACTCCAGCAGGACATAATCCAGCACCGCAAAGGCATTGGACAGTCTGGTATCGCTGCTCTGTCCTGCCACCACATTCCAGGCAAGATAGGTATTGTCCTCCAGCGGGTCATTTTCTCCGATCGGATACTCCGTCCTGATCTCTGCCGGATGGTCGAAGGGTCTCTGGAGACCGACCTCCGAATAGACCGGGCCATTCTCTCCCATCTCGCCCGCCGCCGGCTCAAAGGTGCTCAGATACTCGCGGTCGAGATACTCCAGGCGCTCCTCAAAGTCCATCTTTCCGTACAGATAGATGTAGGAATTGGCGGGATTGTAATACTTCCTGTGGAAATCAAGGAACTGCTCATAGGTCAGGGTCGGAATGCATTCCGGATCTCCGCCTGAGTCCACACCATAGGTGGTATCCGGGAACAGAGAGTTCATGATCTTCCTCTCCAGCACATCATCCGGAGAAGAATAGGCGCCCTTCATCTCGTTGTAGACAACGCCGTTGATCACGATCGGATCCTCCGGATTCTCGATCTGCATGCTCCAGCCTTCCTGGCGGAAGATCATCTCGTTGCGGTAGATATTCGGATGGAACACCGAGTCCAGATATACATCCATCAGGTTCCTGAAGTCCTGGTCATTGCAGCTGGCCACCGGAAACATGGTCTTGTCCGGGTAGGTCATGGCGTTGAGAAATGTATTCATGGAGCCCTTGACCAGTTCCACGAAGGGGTCCTTGGACGGATATTTCTCAGAGCCGCACAGGACCGTGTGCTCTATAATGTGCGGCACTCCGGTCGAGTCCGCAGGGGTGGTGCGGAACGCAATGTTGAATACCTTGTTGTCATCCTCATTTTCAATGAGCATGATCCGGGCACCGGTCTTGTTGTGCCTGAGCACATATCCGGTGGATCCGATGTCCGCAAGGTCCTTCTTCAGGACCAGTGTATATGCTTTCAGATTCTGAAATTCCATACGCTTTATAAGTCTCCTTTTGACAAATGATTGCATGTTTGCTCAACGTTTCAGGCAGCCGCAGCGCGCGTCAGCGTCTGGCGGAGCGCCAGGCCCGGACTCTTCTCCTGCGCGAGTAGGCCCGTACGATACAGATCAGTCCCCCCAGCAGTATGATCGCGAAGATCACCAGAGCGCACTGGAAGAAAAACGCGTCCGGCAGCACCAGTATGATCGGGTCCTGGGCTGCGTCGAACAGCCAGTAGTCATTGCGAAACAGCACCTTGTGAAATATCTCGAACACTGCCTCCCATTTCCAGAACGTCAGTGCGCCGAGCACGGAAGGAATGCCGATGGTCAGGATCCCGGCCATGCGCAGATATCTGGAATTTCCCCCGTGCCTGTGGATGAAGTAGCTCACAAGGGTAATGATCCCCGTCACAATACACAGGATCTGTACGATGTCAAAGATCCTCTTGCAGTCCGCAAAATGGATCCTGCCATGTTCGCTCATGGCAAATGTTGTCAGCTCCAGCGGCCCTCTGTTCCAGAAGCAGAGATAACTGATGATGCTGTCATAGTCACTGCGGATCGCTGACGCGCTGACGCCGGATACGGCATCCAGCTTCAGCAGGCGGATGTCCAGATAGTACATCGGCCTGAAATACAGAACGAACACCACCGCAAAGCTGATGATAAACAGTGTGATCATGAGCGCCCAGAACAGATTGCCCGCAAAGGATGTCTTTTTATATCTTCGTGCCATTACTCCCCCCTGATCAGATTATGGAATCTGACGCGTATTATAGCATACCCGGCACCTTTGCGAAACCATGAAGCTGACGCGTGAAAAGGCGCGTCCCGGCAAAACAGCCAGGAACGCGCCCAATACTTCCGATATTCTGATACCTGAACGGGTGACAGGCACCTGAACAGGCAGATAACAGTCCGGTCCGCACACATTAAGAACCGTTTATGTGCTCATCGCACGATCCTGTGCAGGCATGCCTGCACAAGATCTTCAGAAATCACAGATTACATGTAATCGTCAACATTGTCCTGAGTGATCAGAACGAACGGGATGACCGGAGCCGGGTCGAAGCTCTCGCCCTTTACGATCTTCTCTACGATCTCGATCGCGCCGTTGATCTGGCCTACGCCGTCCTGGAGGATGGTTGCCTTCAGGGAGCCGTCCTTGACCAGCTGCATCGGGACCTCTACACCGTCAACGCCGATGCAGATGATGTCTTCTCTTCCACTGTCGTTGCACATCTTCTGTGCAGCGGAGGACATGCCGTCATTGTCGCAGATGATAGCAACAAGCTCTTCACCATACTTGGAGATTGCGTCGGAAGCTGCGTCAGCTGCCAGGTTGCCGTCCCACTTGGTATCGAAGTCGCCGACCATCTCGAACTCCGGATGCTCATCCATGATCTCATGCATACCTTCGGTACGCTGGATCTGAGCGGAGTTGCCGAGAACGCCGTTGCAGTGGATGAACTTGCCTCCGTCCGGGCAGTTGTCAACGACCCACTGAGCGAGCATGTTGCCTGCCTGTACGTCATCAGAGCCGACGTATGCGATAGCCTTCTCGTCGCAGCTTGCGGACTTGGAGTTGACCTCGATTACATGGATGCCGGCATCTGCCATCTGTACCAGAGCCGGATCGGAAGCCTCTGCCTCAGCCGGAAGGAAGATGACGATATCGCATTCCTTTGCGATACAGTCAGCCGCACGGTCGATCTGCTTGTTCGGGTCGGTCTCGCCGTCCAGAAGGCCGGTCCACTCGTCGATGATGCCATCCTTGACAGCCTGATCGAAATATTCCTGCGCTCTTGCATTGATGGGAGCATGGAACGGATCGGTGAAGTTCTTGGAGATGTAACCCACGACGATCTTGCCGTCGCCGTTTACGTCAGCTTCGTAGCTCACTTCGCCGCCCGCAGCTTCGGTCTCATCCGCAATGACAAAACTGCAGGATACCAGGCTCAGCGCCATTGCTGCCGCAAGAACCTTCATAACGATAGATTTCTTCATGGAATAATCCTCCTCACTGTGAAAAAACTGTAGTGTATCGTACCGCATGTGTGCATGTGCGGACTGCTGAGATCAGAATCAGTGTTTGTTCTTGTTCATGACCATATCCAGCATGACGGCTCCGATGATGATCAGGCCCTTGACGATGGACTGGTAGTAGGATGAAACGCCGATCATGTTCATGCCGTTGTAGATCAGACCGATGATGAAGATACCCAGAACGCATCCGGGAATCGTCGCGATGCCTCCTGCGAAGGAGGTGCCGCCCAGAACCGCTGCCGCGATCGCGTCGGTCTCATAGCCGATACCGATGTTGGACTGTGCGGAGCCGGTCTTGGAGGTATAGATCATCGAGGCAAGTCCAGCCAGGACACCGGAGATCGTATATACGCCGACGATGACCCAGAACCTGGAGACACCAGCCGCGATTGCAGCATTGACGTTGCCGCCGACCGCAAAGATATAGCGGCCGAACTTCGTCCAGTGGAGCATCAGATACATGATCACTGTCACCACTGCGAAGATGATGATCGGCATCGGGATGCCCGCCAGCTTGCTGGAGTAGATCCCGGTGAACCAGTCATTGGTCAGCATGACTGCCCGGCCTCCCGTAATGACCTGGGACAGGCCGCGGATGACCAGCTGCATGGACAGGGTGACAACGAACGGGAACATGTTGAACTTTGCGATCAGCACGCCGTCAATAAACCCAAACAGGGTCGCCACTCCGACGCCGGCCAGGATCGACAGAATTGCCGGCCAGCCCAGCACGGACATCGTCTGTCCGATGATGCAGCTGGTGAGGGCAAGCTGGGCGCCGACCGTCAGGTCGATGCCGCCCGTCGTGATACACAGGCAGAGGCCATAGCAGAGCAGACCGTTGATGGAGATCTGGGTCGCGACATTGATGATGTTGCCCGGAGTCATAAACCTCGGCTCCATGATAGCGATCACGATCATCATGATGATCAGCACGATGCCGATACCATACTGGCCGAGAAGAGAACGGATCCTGTCCTGCCTGCTAATCTGTCCTGTACGAGATGATGATGCCATTGTTTATCCTCCTTATGCTACACCGAACGCGCTGCTCAGGATGACCTCCTGGGTCACCTCGCCGCTGATGATTTCTTTTCTGAAGAATTCTCCGTTGATCCTTCCCTCATGATATACCAGCACCCGGTCACTCATTCCCATGACCTCAGGCAGCTCGGAGGAGACCATGATGATCGCCATTCCTTCTGCCGCAAACTTGCTCATCAGCGTATAGATCTCCGCCTTGGCGCCGACATCGACACCTCTGGTAGGCTCGTCCATGATCAAGAGCTTTGGTCCCGCCATGATCCATTTCGCGATGACTACCTTCTGCTGGTTTCCGCCGGACAGCGAGAATGCATTGTGCTCGATACTGGCCGCCTTCAGAAGAAGGGTCCTGGAGACTTCCTCCACCTCCCGCTTCTCTCTGGCCTGGTTGAGCAGCACTCCCTTCTGATGCTCCGGCAGGCTGGGAAGTGAGGTGTTCTCACGGATGGAACGGAACAGACACAATCCGAAGTTCTTACGGTCTTCATTAACCATGCAGACGCCCTGACTGATGGAATCTCCGGGATTCTTCCTCTTGAATTCTTTCCCATTCAGGTACATCTTCCCGGATTCGAGGGGATCCATGCCGAAGATCGCACGCATGGTCTCGCTTCTGCCGGATCCGACCAGGCCTGAGAAGCCCAGGATCTCGCCCGCATGGACCTCGAAGCTGATATCCTCGAAGCCCTTGCCGCTCAGGTGCTCTGCCTTGAACACGACATCGCCGATCGGGCAGTCCACCTTCGGGAACTGATTCTCGACTCTGCGGCCGACCATCATCGCGATCAAGTCGTCATTCGTCACATCCTTCAGCGCGGAGGATCCGATAAACTGACCGTCACGGAACACGGAAACCGTGTCACAGATCTCATAGATCTCCGCCATACGGTGCGAGATGTAGATAATCGCAACGCCCTGCTTCTTCAGATCCCGGATCACCCGGAACAGATGCTCTGTCTCCTGTGCGTCCAAAGATGAGGTCGGCTCATCCATGATGATCATCTTCGCGTTCGTGGAGACAGCGCGGATGATCTCGACCATCTGCACATCCGCCAGCTTCAGATCACGGATCAGCGTCGTCGCCGGATAGGGGAAGCCGAATTCATCCAGGATCTTCTGGGTACGCTCATTCTGTCTGCGCTTGTTCAGAAAGATCCCATTGTGGTCCTCCCTCTTCAGGAAGATACTCTCTGCTATCGTCAGATGCGGTTCCGGATTCAGCTCCTGATGGATCATGGAGATGCCGCTCTTAATGGCATCCACCGGTCCTCTGGCCTGATACGGCTTGCCGTCAAAGACCATCGTACCGCTGTCCTGTTTATAAAGACCGATCACGATCTTCATCAGTGTCGACTTCCCGGCTCCGTTCTCGCCAAGAAGCGCATGCACTTCACCCGGTTTTACATGAAGCTGTACATTCTTCAGCGCCTGGGTGCCGCCGAATGCTTTGGATATACCCTCACACTCGAGGATATACTCCCTGCCCTGCTCACTCAACCTGTCTCCTCCCTCCTTCTGCATGTTCCCCGATCAGGGGCTTCCTGCGAAGCCCCCTTCTAATACTGCTACGGAGTAGTCAGTGGTTTATCAAACATAATGTACAAAAAAATATCAGTTATGTCAATCTGGCTTATGCCATTATGCCCTATTTCGGTTTGCATTTATCCGATATTGCCGTCATTTTTTACAAGCAGGCCCTTATACTGCCGTGTACAGACCGTCAATCAGGATATCTGTTCCGTTCGCATAGGCAGCGCAGTCAGAGCACAGCCAGATGACAGCTCCGGTGAGCTCTTCCGGCTTGGCCATGCGGTGCATCGGGAACAGGGGCTCCCATGCTGCCAGCAGTTCGGGTTCTACAAAGTCCGGATCGATGGACATCGGAGTAGCCACATATCCCGGGCTGATGGAATTGACGCGGATGCCGTATTCAACCAGTTCGACCGCCAGGCTCTTCGTCATATGGATCACGCCTGCCTTGGAAGCGTTATAGGCAACCTGTCTCTGGGGAACGTTCGCGATGTACGCGGACATGGAGGCGATGTTGATGATGCTTCCTTTGGTCTTGGTTTCGATCATGACACGGGCTGCCTCTCTGGATACGATATATTCTCCGGTCAGGTTAATGTCGATGACCTGACGGAATTCTTCCACGGAAGCCTCAAAGATATCTTTGTGATAGCAGACGCCTGCATTGTTCACTACGATATCAAGCCTGCCGCAGACCTCCAGGATCTTCTGGATGCCCGCCTTCACCTGCTCTTCACTCGTGCAGTCAGCTATGATATCCACCGCTTTGCCGCCCTCTGACTCAATCAGCTTGACGGTCTCAGCAGCTCCTGACCTTGAGAAGATGGCGATATCAGCGCCTGCCCTTGCAAGATCGCGCGCGATCACCTGTCCGATTCCTCTTCCGGCTCCGGTAACCAGAGCAACCTTTCCCTCCAGTGAAAACAGGTTCGTAAGATATTCTTTCTGCATGTGATTCTCCTTTCTGGGGCGGCGGCAGATGCCGCCTGTTTTCATATTGGATACACGTCCCGTCCGGACGCATTTATCAGATCATGGTACGACGCATCTGATACGATGTGTGATCAGTCCTCGCTCTCATCTACGTCGATGAGCACCTTCATGGTCGTCTCACGGTTGTCATCGATGTACTGGTAAGCGCTCAGGTAATCCTTGAACGCAAAGTGCTTGCTCATCAGCGGCTTCAGCTGGATCTTTCCTTCGCCTACCAGACGGATGGCATCCACATAATCCTCGTGTCTGTACATCATCGTGGTGTTCAGATCCAGCTCATGGTCATTGAGTACCGCCAGATCCACAGTCGCCATCTTGCCAAACACCGCGACCAGGATAATGGTGCTGCCCTTTCTGGCGTATTTGATCGCCTGTCCCATGGTGATGTCATTGCCCGCGCAGTCATAGATCACGTCTGCCTTGTCCGGACCGAAGGATTCGACCATCGCCTCACCAAAGTCCTTGTGCAGGGTATTGAAGGCAAAGTCTGCGCCGCACTTTCTGGCAAGCTCCAGACGATAATCCGATACGTCCGTGATCAGAACCGCCTCAGCTCCCAGGGCCTTGCAGGACTGCGCCAGCAGGATCCCGATCGGGCCTGCGCCAAGGATCGCCACCTTGGCTCCCTCAATCTCCGGGAAGCGCTTCGCGGCATGAACCGTGACTGCCAGCGGCTCGATCATGGCGCCTTCATTGAACGTCATGCCCTCCGGAAGCGGAGTGACCTTGGAGGCATCCACCGCAAAATACTCGCTCGCGGTTCCGGTCGTCTGGAATCCCATTACCTTCAGTTCCTCACACAGATTGTATTTTCCATGTGTGCAGGGATAGCATTTTCCGCAGTATACCTGCGGCTCAATCGTTACCTTCTGGCCTTCCCTGAACTGCGTCACATTGGCTCCGCAGCTGACCACCTTCGCGGAGACCTCATGTCCCTGGGTCACCGGATAAGACGTGAAGGGATGCGTTCCGTGATACACATGGATATCGCTCCCGCACACACCGATCTTCATAATCTTCACCAGCACCTGGTCAGCACCCGGTTCCGGTACCGGAATCTCCCGAAACATGATCTGCTTCGGAGCAGTCATCACTTCCTGCAGCATCATTATATCCATGGTCGCCTCCTGTTAAATAAATACTTTATTAAATGGTTTAATTATGTATCTGAGTATATGCCGGCCAGGGTTTCACAGCAATGGGCAAACTGTAAGAAATCACCCGCCGGAATTTAGACATAGTACACAAACACAGAACCGGATCTTCTACAGTGACTCGATAAAGGTCTTTGTGAAATAAGACGCCGCACCGACAGCGGAAGCCTCCACATTGTATTCGCAGCTGAAGATGAATTCTTCTTCCTCCTCGAAGATGTTCTGCTCTCCCACCAGTTCCCGGATCCGGGGAAGATAAGGCTTCAGATAACTGCCCACATAGCCGCCCAGCACGACAGGCAGATCGGTTGCGATATGCAGGTTGTAGATCATGATCGCCAGATAGTGCAGATACTCCTCAAACACCTGCGTCAGTTCGCTGTCTCCCGCTCTGACCTTTTCGAAGAATGCCTGCATCGACCCATCCGCTCTCTCCGTCAGCAGAAGCGCGTTGCCATAGGGGTCATAATGTCCGCATTTACCGCAGTAACACCTGCGCCCGCCGGGCACGATCAGCATATGCCCCAGTTCACCCTCCCTGCCGCTTTTTCCGGGAAGGATCCGGTTGTTGATGACCGTCGCGCCTCCCACCGAGTTGCTCAAGGAAACAAACACGAAGCTGTCCGGAGCGTGATGGCTGTAGCATTCCGCCATGCAGGCAGCTGTGGCGTCATTGAAAAAACGGATCTGCGGGGCATGCAGCTGCTGCGCAGTAAGATGATTCAGGATCGTCTCCTCTCCCACATTCAGAACGTGTGAGTAGAGCACCCGGTCCTGCTGCGGACTGACGATCCCAGCTACGGAGACTCCGCAGCCAAGAATGGTCCCGGGATCGGTATGGTTCTTTTCAAGAAAGGCTTCTACCCTGCCTGACAGTTCCTTGCGATAGTCCTCCGTATCCTCAAAGGGGAACCGCTGCCGCTCTCCGGCAATCACTTCTCCGCGCAGATCGATCAGCGCCATATATACATGCCTTCTGGTGATATCGATGCCCAGCGACCTGAAACGATCCAGACAGGGCTCGTAGCGCATCGCCCTCCTGCCGCCTTCGGATGCCTGCATGCCGGCCTCCCGGACAAGTCCTTCCCGCATCAGTTCATCACAGATCATCCCCACCGTGGGGATACTCAGACCAAGCCGGCCGGCAAGCTCCGGTTTGGTTGCTGTGGACGCGCTGAGCAGGCCGTTAAATACATTGATGCGGTTGCGTCTTTTCACTTCTATGCTGCTGAGTCGGGAACTCATGTACATTCCTCCATCTATTTAATAATGTCTTTTATAAAGTCCTTTTTATTATACATCAATTCCGGATCTGTGCATACAATTCTCTCTGTTTTTAAGTAACTGTTTACAGGGCAGCCAGCATCATCTGCGTAGAGTTTCGCAGGCACAGATGAAAACTATAGGAAGGCAACGTGTTTTCATTGTGCCTGCGAACTCTGAGCAATGCTGGTTGTCCTGTAAACGGTAACTCTCCTGCGCCGACTGCGCAAAAAAAAGCCGGGCCTTCCGGCCCGGCGGCTTAAGATGACTTATGAGAGCTTCTTTGTCTTTGACACGGCCGGTGAGTAGCCGCCCCAGCTGCTGTTCTGTCCGGAGCATACGGTTACCGTATATTTATAGTGACCGCGTGGACGCTTCGCATAATAATTGGGATACGGAGTAAATGTCTTGGTATAGGACTTCTTATTTCCTTTTACCCAGGCACCGTTTATGAAAAGCCCCTTCGTTCCGGGCTTCTTCTTCAGTTTCACGGTCACCTTGATCTTGCAGGTATAGAACTTCTCTGTGTAAAGATATACCCCCGTATAGTAGCCGTAATGCCTGACTTTATGGTACTGTACCTTTATAGCTTTCGCAGTCACAGATTTAATACTGGGTTTTGAGGAAGAGCCGGTCTTGAACGTCGTGGTACCCAAAGCCGGTCCGCTGAAGAAATATGCATTCCCATCTCCGCCTGCCGAGGTTGAATAGGTAGCATATGTACCATAAAAGATTCTGGTAAGATATGTTGTCTTTGGCTTCAGCCCGCTTATAGAAAACCCTTGCTGTATAAACAGTTTGATCCAGTTGCGGGTCATGGCGCCGGAACGGTTCCAGCTCCTGCCGCCATCCGAGCTGTACTCCATGTAGAGACTGCCTGCAGCATTATTGCCCGCCATGTCATACGGATAGTAGTTAAAATAGCTGGAATACACTTCAAACACACCATTGTACCCCGGTGCTGCAGTGATGGTATTGCTTACCATAAATTTCCTGCCAATCACGCAGGACTTGCTTCTCGTACTGTTAGATATGCCCATGACAACTGTATGATATCCCGTATCATAGTTGTTCATGTTTATCGTATTGGGACAGGAAGAATATCTGTTGCTGAGCGAATAGGAATAAGCCGGATTAAAATCGACACCTAAACTTACAAAATAATATCCTGATGCCAGACTGCCGCTGACGGTAACAGTGGCTCCGCTCTGGTTAATGGATATATTATTGTAAGCACTTGCCGGAACAGTCCCTGAATATGCATAAACTGCATCAACAGTCGCATCCGCCGCCTGGATCAGTCCTTCCGGATCCGCTGTCTCTCCAACCGGTACGATTCCCATCTTCTCCATCAGCACAGGATCGGTGAAAACTTCCACATTGCCGGTGCCAGGGGCAGAGTCTTCCCAATCTTCCTCCTCATCAGTATTGAGATCTTCCGCCGAAGCCTCCGTCTCTTCATCCGCAGAATCTGTGCCGGCAGCTTCCAGCACATCCAGATCCTCTATCCCGCTCTCTTCCAGCTCTGCATCCTCATCTTCGGAGATCAAAAAGAGCCCTTCTTCCTGCGCATCGTCTGTATACACACTGTCAGGCTCAGACTGGTCATCGCCTAAAACCACATCTATCTCCTCGGGCACCTCGGAGAAGCTCTCCTCCCTCAGCTCTTCCAGTTCTTCCTGGCTGATCAGTGTTTCTGTCCCATCATCATTGACAAGATAAGCCACAGTCGGTTCTGTTTCGTCCGCATATACAGCGGCCGCAGAAAACGGCATATATGTCACAGCCAGCACCATTGCCAGAATCGCAGAGCCAATCCGCTTTCCGGTTCCGTGTTTCACCACTCCCTTTAAACCCTTCATACGCAGCCTCTCCTTTTTCCTCTCCTTTTTCATCACAGCTATGCAGCTAAGTCCTGGGATTGCCCGGACAGTCTCTGAATAGCTATATACCAGATGTTGTATATATAAGTTACAGACAAACTAACATGCATCCGGCAGTTTTCCAAGGTAGGTTTTAGGTAAGGTGGCGTAACTGAGCGGTTTTCGCGGATTCTGCGGACATCTTTTTACATGTCTCTCTCCGCCGTATAAGCCGCAATGAGGGCGATCCGGTTCCGGCAGCTGGTCTTCTGCAGGAGATTATGGATATGATATTTCACGGTACCCTCAGAGATCATGAGTTCGGAAGCGATATCAGAATTGCTCTTTTCATCAAGGAGATAACGCAGGACTTCCCTCTCCCGGGCCGACAGGTCATACTTTGCGGAAAAACGGTTGAACACTTCCCGCTCGCTTCTCTGTGCTTTTGCTTCCGGCTGGTAGAGAAACTGGTACAGATAAAAGAATAAGAGTGCCGAGACAATGAACAGGAGAGCGAGTACTCCGACCTGCATGAGAAAATGACCTGACAGAATAAGACATACGATCTCGCCGAGGGCATCGCCGATCCGCCCGAACATAAGTCCGAGGCACGACAGCCACAACAGCTTCTTCTCCCTCGAAATATCCAGGAACAGAACCATCCGGTATATGGAATAGAATCCGAACGTGAAATAGCTGAGAGCCCAGAAAAGGGTGGCGGAAACCGGTTCTCCTTTCACGGCAAGCACAAAAAACGGGACGATAAGTGCGATCAGGGCGCAGATAGCCCCGTATCTGCGGTTCCGGTGATTCAGGTAACCGGCAAGCAGAAGCCCGGCTGCGTAAAACAGGCGGGAAAACTCCAGATTGACGCCGTCCTGCAGGTCAGCTGACGGAAAACCGAAGCCGCAGATATTTACCATACTGAACAGGATGATAAGCGCTGCGGCAAGTATGAAAAATCTCCGGAATGATACCTTTTCCGGAAGCTGCAGCCGCAGCGGGATCTCAGTGCTCCCATACAGTGACCCCTCATACCCGGACGCGTCGTATCCGGATCCATCCTGTGCCGGGGTCTTATATATGACAAAGATCACAACTGCAGTCAGAACGAGGCATATAATAAGGATGCTGTCCGAATAGTACAGAACTCCCCTGCAGAAAAGGGACAGCAGCCAGGAAGCAAGGATGGAGATACTGTATCCGACCCCAAGTGTCACAGCCTGACCGGATGCATTTTCTCTTGCCGATAGCCGCCAGAGATAGTACCCGGCAATCCATCCGCATAGAAGGTTCAGGACCATGCCGAAGCCAGCAGCCTGTATCAATTCTTTGCTGAGGGCTGCCGGAATCAGGAACAGCATATAAAGCGAAGGAATAATATACATAGACTGCCGCAGCAGGTCCCCGCGCCGGCGTGCCGTCAGGGAAAACAGGACGATCCCGGCGGCCTGGAACAGGTAGGCTGCGACCAGTGTTAATGCGTCTGAAACCGCTGCATCAGACAGTCCGAGAATATTGTAGGTCCACGCAAGATATCCGGTCGATGTCAGCAGGAAACAGAGGGCGATAACCGCCGAGTCCTGGATTTGTTTGTTTCGGATACTTTCTTTCATAACAGTCCACCGGAGTTATAAAATGAACACTGCCCTGACAATAAGGCTGAAAGGCGGCCGCCCTGCATACAGGACGGCCGCCTGGTTATTCATTCTGCCATACTTCTGAGAAGCACGGCACCTAATGAAGAAGCCGGTCCGGCCGGCATCTTCAATTACGCAGTCTTACTCTTCCGTTGCATAGAGCTTGACCAGCTTGTTGAGGTATGCATAACGCTCCTCAGACTCAGCCTTGTTCTTCGCCCACAGCTTCGCTGCACGCTCCGGATTTGCTCTCTTGAGGGAGTTGTAACGAACCTCACCGTCAAGGAATGCTTCGTACTCGCCGGTCGGAGCCTTGGAATCCAGTGTGAACGGATTCTTGCCTTCGGCCTTGAGTGCCGGATTGTAGCGGAACAGATGCCAGTAACCAGCCTCGACTGCCAGCTTCTCTTCGGTCTGAGCCTTCGCCATGCCCTTCTTGATGCCGTGGTTGATGCACGGTGCGTAGCAGAGTACGATCGACGGTCCGTGATAAGCCTCAGCTTCTGCGAATGCCTTGATGCACTGGTTGTAATCAGCACCCATTGCGACCTGGGCAACATAAACATCGCCGTAGCTCATCATGATGGAAGCCATATCCTTCTTGCGGGTTTCCTTACCTGCTGCAGCAAACTGTGCAACTGCGCCGGTCGGAGTCGCCTTGGAGGACTGTCCGCCTGTGTTGGAGTAAACCTCGGTATCGAATACGCAGACGTTGATGTCCTTGCCGGAAGCCAGGATGTGATCAACACCGCCGAAGCCGATATCATAGGACCATCCGTCACCACCGAATACCCACTGGCTCTTCTTGGACAGGTAATCCTTATCCTTCAGAACTGCCTTCGCAAGATCGCTGCCGTCTTCCTCGAGGGCCTTGATCAGAGCCTCGGTTGCCGGAGCATTTGCCTTGCCGTCGATGAAGGTATCGATCCATGCCTGACCTGCTTCAACGACCTTGCCGTCAGCGATCAGAGCTTCGACCTTGGACTTCAGACCGTCACGCAGAGCGTTCTGCGCAAGCAGCATGCCCATACCGAACTCAGCAGCATCCTCGAACAGGGAGTTGGACCATGCCGGACCCTGACCCTTGCTGTTCATGGTGTACGGAGTGGACGGTGAGCTGTTGCCCCAGATAGAGGAGCATCCAGTTGCGTTGGCGATGTACATTCTGTCGCCGAACAGCTGAGTGACAAGCTTCGCATACGGAGTCTCTCCGCATCCGCCGCAGGCGCCTGAGAACTCAAGCAGCGGCTGCTTGAACTGGGAGCCCTTTACGGTCTCTTCCTTGAACTTGTCGATAACATCCTGCTTCGGCTCGAGCTTCACAGCATAGTCGAATCCAGCCTGGATGCCTTCGTTCTCTGCGAACAGCTTCATCTCCAGAGCCTTCTCGCCCTTCTTGCCCGGGCAGACATTTGCGCAGGATCCGCAGCCCGTGCAGTCGTATGCAGATACGACGATCGCGAACTTGTATTCCTTCATGCCGGTCATCGGCAGGCAAGCCTGTCCTTCCGGAAGCGCAGCAGCCTCAGCCTCGGTCAGAGCGACCGGACGGATAACAGCGTGCGGGCAGACATATGCGCAGCGGTTGCACTGGATACAATTGTCGGAATTCCATACCGGAACCATAACAGCGATACCGCGCTTCTCATAAGCAGCAGTTCCGGACGGAGTTGTTCCGTCTACATAATCCTTGAATGCGGAAACCGGAAGGTTGTTGCCCTCCTGAGCGCTGACGGCCTTCTGGATATTGTTGACGAAGTCAACTACATTCTTCTGTCCTTCTGTAGCGGTCTTGAAGTCAAGTCCTTCATCCTCTGCGTTCTTCCAGGATTCCGGAATCTGAACCTCGTGAACCTGCTTCGCGCCGGCGTCGATCGCATCCCAGTTCTTCTTGACGATGTCATCGCCCTTGCGGCCGTAGGTTGCCTTTGCAGCAGCCTTCATCAGCTCGATCGCATGCTCTTCCGGAATGATGCCGGTAAGCTTGAAGAATGCGGACTGAAGGATCGTGTTGATACGGGTCGGGCCCATGCCGACTTCGATACCGATCTTAACACCGTCGATGGTGTAGAACTTGATGTTGTGGTTGGCAATGAATGCCTTGACCTGTCCCGGAAGCTCTTTCTCAAGCTGCGCGTCATCCCATGCGCAGTTCAGAAGGAAGGTGCCGCCGTCAACCAGCTCCTGAACCATGTTGTACTTGCGGATGTATGCCGGGTTGTGGCATGCAACGAAGTTCGCCTGATGGATCAGATAGGTGGACTTGATCGGCTTCTTACCGAAACGAAGGTGGCTCATCGTTACGCCGCCGGACTTCTTGGAGTCATAATCGAAGTAAGCCTGAGCGTACATATCGGTGTTGTCACCAATGATCTTGATGGAGTTCTTGTTCGCACCAACGGTACCGTCTGCGCCAAGGCCCCAGAACTTGCAGTTGGTGGTTCCTTCCGGAGTGGTAACCAGAGCCGGTCCGGTCGGAAGAGACAGATTCGTAACATCGTCCACGATGCCGATGGTGAACTTCTGCTTCTCGGTGTTGTCATAGACTGCAACGATCTGTGCCGGAGTCGTATCCTTGGAGCCAAGTCCGTAACGTCCGGAGAAGACCGGAGTGGTCTCGAACTTCGTTCCCTTGAGGGCTGCGACAACGTCAAGATACAGCGGCTCGCCGATTGCGCCCGGCTCCTTGGTACGATCCAGGACGGAGATGAACTTCGCGCTCTCCGGGATCGCATCGACAAATGCCTTCGCGCTGAACGGACGATACAGGCGGACCTTGACAACGCCGACCTTCTTGCCGGATGCCATCAGATAGTCGATGGTCTCCTCGATCGTATCGTTGACAGAACCCATAGCCACGATTACGTGCTCTGCATCCGGAGCGCCGTAGTAGTTGAACAGCTTGTAATCGGTGCCGATCTTTGCGTTGATCTTGTCCATGTTAGCCTGGACGATCGCCGGCATATCATCATAGTACGGGTTGATCGCTTCGCGTGCCTGGAAGAAGATGTCAGGGTTCTGAGCGGAACCTCTCTCAACCGGATGATTCGGGTTCAGAGACTGATCTCTCCATGCCTGAAGGGCATCAAAGTCATACATCTCCTTGAGATCTTCGAAATCCCACTGCTCGATCTTCTGGATCTCATGGGAAGTACGGAAACCATCGAAGAAGTTGATGAACGGAAGACGGCCCTGGATTGCGGAAAGGTGAGCAACCGGAGTCAGATCCATGACTTCCTGAACACTGGATTCGCAGAGCATGCATGCTCCGGTCTGACGACATGCGTACACGTCAGAGTGATCACCAAAGATCGACAGAGCGTGAGATGCAAGGGCACGTGCGGAAACGTCGAATACGCCCGGAAGTCTCTCACCTGCACACTTGTAGAGGTTCGGGATCATGAGCAGAAGTCCCTGAGAAGCTGTGTAGGTCGTTGTAAGAGCACCTGCTGCCAGAGAACCGTGGACCGCACCTGCTGCGCCTGCTTCAGACTGCATCTCTGTAATCTGAACGGTCTGGCCAAAGATGTTCTTCATTCCCTGTGTTGCCCATTCGTCGGTATGCTCAGGCATAACGGACGACGGGGTAATCGGGTACATAGCAGCGACATCGGTAAATGCATAGGATGCATATGCCGCGGCCTGATTACCATCCATGGTCTTCATTTGTCTTGCCATTTTGTAATCCTCCTTCTTGGATCATTATGATTTCTCAAACACACAAAAAAGGCAGCTGATACCCGCTGCCTTTTTATTGCGCGCTCAACCATGATTATATTAGCATACTTAATCATGAAAGTCTATTTTGCTGTCTGGTTTTTCCACACGTTTTTTACAATTTATTCTTCTTCTGAAAAATCTTCCTCATCTGTCACCAGCGAAGTATAGATGGTTCTCTTTCTTGCCATCTCGTCGCTCGCCAGATATTCGTCGTAGGTGGTGATCTTATCGATCATCCTGCCGTTCGGAAGGATCTCCATGATCCGGTTCGCGGTAGTCTGCACGATCTGGTGGTCGCGGGACGAGAACAGGAGCACCGACGGGAACTTGATCATACCGTTGTTCAGCGCGGTGATGGATTCCATATCCAGATGGTTGGTGGGCTCATCGAAGATCAGCACGTTGGCTCCCGAGATCATCATCTTGGAGAACAGGCATCTGACCTTCTCGCCTCCGGACAGGACCTTGACGTATTTATCGCCGTCCTCTCCCGCAAACAGCATGCGTCCGAGGAAGCCTCTGACATAGGTCTGATCCTTGATCTCGGAATACTGGGTCAGCCACTGCGCGATGGTCAGGTCGTTGTCGAACTCATCCGTGTAGTCCTTGGGGAAATAAGCGCGGCTGGTGGTGACGCCCCACTTGAAGGTTCCCTCGTCCGGTTCCTCCAGTCCCATCAGGATCCGGAAGAACATCGTCTTGGCGATCTCATTTCCGCCGACAAAGGCAACCTTGTCCTCACGTCCCAGGGTGAAGGAGATGTCATCCAGAAGCTTCACGCCGTTTACGGTCTTGGAGATGTTATGGACCTCCAGGACTTCGTTGCCGATCTCACGGTCCGGCCTGAAGTCAATATAAGGATACTTGCGGCTGGAGGGACGGATGTCATCCAGCTGGATCTTCTCCAGGGCTCTCTTACGGCTGGTCGCCTGCTTGGACTTGGAAGCGTTCGCCGAGAATCTCTGGATGAATTCCTGCAGCTCCTTGATCTTCTCTTCCTTCTTCTTGTTCGCTTCCTTCATCTGACGGATCATCAGCTGGGAGGACTCATACCAGAAGTCATAGTTTCCTGCATAGAGCTGGATCTTGCCATAGTCGATATCGGCGATATAGGTGCAGACCTTATTCAGGAAATAACGGTCATGGGAGACAACGATGACGGTATTGTCAAAGTTGATCAGGAACTCCTCGAGCCAGCCGATGGCGTCCAGATCCAGATGGTTGGTCGGCTCATCGAGCAGAAGGATATCCGGATTGCCGAACAGGGCGCGGGCAAGCAGGACCTTGACCTTCATGTTGCCGGTCAGATCCTTCATGACTGCCTGGTGGAATTCTGTCGGGATGCCGAGGCCGTTGAGCAGAGATTCTGCGTCTGACTCCGCCTCCCATCCGTTCATCTCCGCAAACTCCGTCTCCAGCTCTGAAGCGCGGATCCCGTCTTCATCAGAGAAGTCCGGCTTCGCATAGAGCGCATCCTTCTCCCTGGCGATCTCAAACAGACGCGCGTTGCCCTGGATTACCGTATCAAGGACAATCTGCTCGTCGTACTTGAAATGGTCCTGCTCCAGAACGCTCATACGCTGGCCGGGCGTCATCGTCACGGTACCGCTGGAGGTCTCCAGCTCACCGGACAGAATCTTCAGAAATGTAGACTTGCCGGCGCCGTTCGCGCCGATCACGCCATAGCAGTTCCCCTCGGTGAATTTGATATTGACATCCTCAAACAGGGCCTTCTTGCCAAGCCGCAATGTTACGTCATTAACACTGATCATGTGTGGTATCTCTCCTTGACTGCGTGTATTCTGTCACATCTGTGCTCTGTTCATTCTACTTGAATCCAGATAAAATGCAAGACCCGCCGTAAAAGAGGCGGGCATAAATAATCTGAATGCAATAAGTTCCGCCGCTGCAGCAACGCAGCAGGTTTTTATGCTCGCCTGCCTTCCTTCGTTTGCTTCGAAATATCTGACGGTGCTCTGGCTCCTATAGATGCGTGGTCGCTTCGCACCGTCACATTTCTTGCAAACTCAGTCGTCTGGCTAATGCATTCAAAACCTGCTGCGTTATCTGCGCGGCTGCCGCCTCGCAATCCTTACAATTTCGCGATATCCACCAGAGTCAGCTTCTCGACGGAATTGTTCTCCAGTGATGTGATCAGCGCATCGGCGGTATCCAGTGCCGTGATCACATTCACCCCGGTCTCGATGGCAGCGCGGCGGATTACGAAGCCGTCGTGCTGGTGTTCGATTCCCTGGGGCGGTGTGTCTATGACCAGATCGATCTTATGCCCGAGGATCAGGTCCATCAGGTTCGGGGACTCCATCTCGATCTTGTTGACCTGGCGCGCTTCGACCCCTGCTGCGCGCAGTGCCTTCCAGGTGCCGTGGGTCGAATAGATCCGGTATCCGATCTTCTCGAACCGTCTTGCGATGTCGAGGATGTCTTCCTTGTCCTCATCGCGGACGGTGATGATCATATTCCTGTGCCTGGGCAGACGGATCCCCGCTCCGACGAAGGCCTTGTACAGTGCTTCGTCGAAGGTCTGGGCGATACCGAGGCACTCTCCCGTCGACTTCATCTCCGGTCCCAGAGAGATGTCTGCGTCACGGATCTTCTCAAAGGAGAATACCGGCATCTTGACCGCGTAGTAGCTTGCCTCCTTCTGAAGGCCGGGCTCATATCCCAGCTCCCGGATCTTTTTGCCGAGGATCACGCTGGTCGCCAGCGGTACGATCGGGATCCCGGTGACCTTGCTGATGTAAGGCACCGTACGGCTGGAACGCGGGTTGACTTCTATAATATACACGTCCTCGTTCTGCACGATGAACTGGATGTTCATCATACCGATCACGTGCAGATTCTGTGCCAGCTTCTCCGTGTAGGAGACGATGGTCTGCTTCACCTTCTCCGGAAGGTCTGTGGCAGGATATACGGAGATCGAATCTCCGCTGTGGATGCCGGCGCGCTCGATATGCTCCATGATGCCGGGGATCAGAATATCGGTTCCGTCGCAGACCGCGTCGACTTCGATCTCCTTGCCGATCATGTACTTGTCGACCAGGATCGGATGCTCCTGCGCATAGCGGTTGATCTGTCCGATGTACTGATCGATATCCTCATCAGAGATCGCGATCCGCATGCCGGCTCCTCCCAGAACATAGGAGGGTCTGACCAGCACCGGATATCCAAGCCTGGCCGCGACCTGCTTCGCCTCCTGTGCGGTAAAGACTGTGTCTCCCTTCGGCCTGTGGATGCCGCATCTGCCGAGCACCTGATCAAAGCGCTCTCTGTCTTCTGCCGCGTCTACGTCATCTGCATCCGTTCCCAGAATGCGGACTCCCATATCCATCAGTGCCTGCGTCAGCTTGATCGCAGTCTGTCCGCCAAACTGCACGACAGCGCCGTCCGGCTTCTCGGTCCGGACTACATTTTCCACGTCCTCGGGAGTCAGCGGTTCAAAATAAAGCTTGTCCGCGATATCAAAGTCGGTGGATACGGTCTCCGGATTGTTGTTGATGATGATCGTCTCATACCCGGCCTTCTGGAACGCCCAGGTACAGTGGACCGAGCAGAAGTCAAACTCGATTCCCTGGCCGATGCGGATCGGGCCCGATCCAAGGACCAGGACCTTCGGTTTTCCTGAGCCGCGGGTGAGTTTTTCATCTGCAGAGTCAGACTTCTCTCCCTCCGGATACAGGACAGCCCCTGCCTCGTTTGCCCCGTCGTAGATGGAGTAATAGTACGGTGTCTGCGCCGCGAACTCAGCCGCGCAGGTATCGACCATCTTGAAGGCAGCCTGGATCCCGTAGCCGGTGCGAAGAAGACGGATATCCTTCTCCTCCTTGCCGGTCAGCTGCGCGATCACCTGATCCGGGAACTCCAGGCGCTTGGCTTCGCGCAGAAGCTCTTCCGTAAGAGGCTCCCTGGCGAGGCGCTTCTCCATCCCGACCAGGATGGCGATCTTGTCAATAAACCATGTATCGATCTGTGTCGCCTTGTGGATCCCGTCGATGGTAAAGCCCCGGCGCAGCGCTTCCGCGATCGCCCAGATCCTCTGGTCGTCGACTCTGCGAAGCTGTCTGTGGAGCATGGTGTCATCCAGCTGGAAGAAATCATAACTCATCAGGCTGTCCACATGCTGCTCCAGAGAGCGGATCGCCTTCATCAGGGCGCCCTCGAAGCTGGTGCAGATGCTCATGACCTCTCCGGTTGCCTTCATCTGTGTAGTCAGGTCTCTTCTTGCGGTTATAAACTTGTCAAATGGCAGCCTCGGCATCTTGACGACGCAGTAGTCCAGCATCGGTTCAAAGGACGCGTAGGTCTTGCCTGTGATCGCGTTGCGTATCTCATCCAGCGTATATCCCAGGGCGATCTTCGCAGCGACCCTGGCGATGGGATAGCCGGTTGCCTTGGAGGCCAGCGCGGAGGATCTGGAGACTCTGGGATTGACCTCGATCACGCAGTATTCAAATGAATCCGGCTTCAGTGCGTACTGCACGTTGCAGCCACCGGTAATGCCCAGCTCCGTGATGATATTGAGTGCGGAGGTCCGAAGCATCTGGTATTCCTTATCTCCCAGCGTCTGGGAGGGAGCGACGACGATGGAGTCACCCGTGTGGACTCCCACCGGATCGATATTTTCCATGTTGCAGACAGTGATCACATTGCCTGCCCCGTCGCGCATCACCTCATACTCGATCTCCTTCCAGCCTGCAATGCAGCGCTCGACCAGGACCTCTCCGACTCTGGACAGACGAAGACCATTGGCCAGGATCTCATCCAGCTCATCCTGGTTTGACGCGATGCCGCCGCCGGAGCCTCCCAGTGTATAGGCGGGGCGCAGGACCACGGGATAGCCGATGCTCCTGGCAAAGGCTTCGCCGTCTTCGATATTCTTCACGACCTTGGACGGCGCCACCGGCTCATGGATCTTTTCCATGGCTTCCTTGAACTCAAGCCTGTCCTCTGCCCTGCGGATCGTGCGGGAGGTCGTACCGATCAGTCTGACGTTATGGCTGTCGAGAAAACCTCTCTCCTCCAGCTCCATCGCCAGGTTCAGTCCTGCCTGTCCTCCCAGGGTCGGAAGGATGCTGTCAGGCTTCTCCTTCTCGATCACCTGCTCCACGACTTCCACGGTAAGCGGCTCGATATAGACGTGGTCCGCGATGTCCCTGTCCGTCATGATCGTGGCGGGGTTTGAATTCAGGAGCACGACTTCGACTCCCTCTTCCTTCAGGCTTCTGCAGGCCTGGGTTCCCGCATAGTCAAATTCGGCTGCCTGTCCGATCACGATCGGGCCGGAACCGATCACAAGTACTTTTTTAATATCAGGATTCTTCGGCATGTTTTTCCGATTCCTTTCTCGTGCATCTCCCGCCGCGCAGGGTCAGGATGCCGACTTGCTGCTCATCATCATCAGAAAACGATCAAACAGATACCCTGAATCCTGCGGACCCGGGCATGCTTCCGGATGGAACTGCACCGTAAAGATGTTCTTATTCAGATAGACAAGGCCTTCATTGGTCCCGTCATTGACATTGGAGAAGGCGGGAACTGCCAGCTTCGGATCGATGTGTTCCACATCCACCACATATCCGTGGTTCTGGGAGGTTATATAGACTCTCCCGGTCTTCAGATCCTTCACCGGATGGTTGCCTCCCCGGTGGCCGTATTTCATCTTGTAGGTATCGCCGCCGGTGGCCAGCGCCATGAGCTGGTGGCCAAGGCAGATCGCAAAGATCGGGACATCGGAATCGTAGAGCTTCCGGACCTCCTCTATGATCTGCGTGCATTCCTTCGGATCGCCGGGGCCGTTGGACAGCATGATCCCATCCGGCCGGTCCTGAAGGATCTCCTCCGCGCTCGTATGAGCCGGATACACGGTGACCCTGCATCCTCTTCTCACAAGACTGCGGGCGATATTTCTCTTTGCGCCGAAGTCCAGCAGGGCGACCCTGAAATGACGGCGATGCAGTTCTCTCTGCATCTCTTCAGTCATCTCATTGCGCACTCCCACGGTCTGGGGCTGCGGAACCGAATCGCCAGAGTCGGTAAACTCATACTTTTTCGCGCAGGTGACCTTCTCGACGACCTTGCCTGTGGTATAAGCGCGGATTGAAGGCAGCAGGCTGTCGATCTGAGCCTTCGTGTATTCATTTGTTGTAATCAGACCGTTCATGGTCCCTTTTTCACGGAGAAGAATTGTTAACGCGCGGGTATCGATACCGGAGATCCCGGGAATATCGTAGCGCTGAAGAAAATTCTGAATTGTATCTTCCGATCGGAAGTTGGAAGGGATACGGGACAGTTCCCGGACAATAAACGCATCCGGCCATGCCCTTGAGGATTCCATGTCCTCGATGCTGATACCGTAATTGCCGATCAGCGGATAGGTCATCACCAGTGCCTGTCCGGCATAGGAAGGATCCGTCAGCACCTCAAGATAGCCTGTCATGGATGTATTAAAGACGACTTCGGATATTACCTCTCTCTGCGAACCTATGCTCTTTCCGCAGAATACTGTTCCGTCCTCCAGGACCAGATACGCATTCCCCATTCAGTATACCTGCCTTTCATGCACCTGCATATGCGGGGGACTCCCCCCTCTGGATCGTGCCCAAATTGTGGAAAGTATACACGAATATGGTATAGAATGCAATATCAGTTTCCGGAAGGCAGACTTCTGAACCAGTACGTATAGAAATCTTCAAATCCAAGAGATTCATAGAGGCGTTTGGCTCTGGTGTTGCCCTCGACCACCTGGAGATAGGCCTTTACAGCTCCAAGCTGCCGGGCTTCCCGCAGAAGTGTGGAGCAGATCGCCCTCGCATATCCTCTCTTCCAGCAGCTGGGGCTGACATAGATCGCATAGAGTCCCACCCACTCCCGGTCGCAGATGCCCAGGCCTGTGGCGACGATGCGCCCGTCCAGCTCCACCGAGGCCACGATCGTACGCTTCGGGATCGCCGCATACATCTTGGGAACGATCCGGCGCAGCGTGGGATCAGAGGTCCCGTTCAAGGAGAAGAGCCCCCTGAGCCATTCATCGGTGACGTATGCCTTCAGCTCCACGGTGATGTCATTGTCATAGTAGACCAGGGTCGGCATGTTGAAGCGGTTCTCAAACATGTAATTGCTGCCGGTGGGCGGCATCAGATTGACATCCCTGATATCTGTGGTCATCACCTCTGTGACATGCTTTTTCAGATATCCCCTCTCTTCGAGGAGCGCATCAAAGGAAGGATCCAGCAGCGGATGGATCTTGAAATTGGTCGGACAGTGCAGGCCCCTGTATATGTCTTCACAGTAGGCGATCTTCTCCGGCACCGGGATCGTACTCTCCCCGATCTGTTCCACCGAATTGGTACGGTAGGTGTAATTATGGGAATACCTCAGAAGCCAGCCGTCATACAGCTCGATCCTGTAGGACGGCCACGCATTGAGGGAGATCTCCTCCATGTACTTGATTTCCTGATTTCTGGCTGCAGTATTCATATTTCTCTCACTTACATCAGTGCAGTCTGTTCAGTCACTCCACCATCTGCCGGCTGCCCCGCAGGGAAGCACCAGATGTGTATCTGTCACAGGAAGGCCTACCTCCCCGGATTCCACATGTCCGCCGAATCTGGAACCAACTTCCACCTGGATCAGATAGGTCAGGACCGCGGGCGCAAGGCCCGTGGTGTATGAATTGATCAGGAAGAACAGCGGCTTCTCACTCAGCAGCTTCGCCGTCAGAGCCACGAACTCATGGATGTTGTCTTCCATCCTCCACAGCTCCCCCTTCGGGCCCCTGCCATAGGAAGGCGGATCCATGATGATGCCGTCATAATGATTCCCTCTGCGGATCTCCCGCTCGACGAATTTCCTGCAGTCATCCACAAGCCAGCGGACCGGGGCGTCTCCCAGCCCGGAGGAAACAGCGTTCTCTTTGGCCCAGTTCACCATGCCCTTTGAGGCATCCACATGGGTCACGCTGGCACCGGCGGATGCGGCGGCAAGCGTTGCCCCTCCGGTGTAGGCAAACAGGTTCAGTACCTTGATCTGCCTTCCGGACTTTACCGCTGAGCGGATCTTCCCGGAAAACCATTCCCAGTTGACCGCCTGCTCCGGAAAGAGCCCGGTGTGCTTGAAGGAGAAGGGCTTCAGATGGAAGGTCAGTTCCTTCCCGCCCAGAGAATAACCGATGGTCCACTGCTTCGGCAGATCAATGAACTCCCAGTCTCCGCCTCCGGAGGAAGACCTGTGGTAGCGGGCATTGATCCTGCGCCACTTCGGATCCTTTCTGGGAGTATTCCAGATCACCTGCGGATCAGGCCGCACGAGAATATAGTCCCCCCAGCGCTCCAGCTTCTCACCGCCCGAGGTGTCGATTACTTCATAGTCTTTCCAGTTCTGTGCAAGAAACATATCAATCCTTCCCTGTTATACATGCCACGGTCTCCGGCAGCTGCGCAAATGAACTGATCCGCGCAGTTACGCCTTCCATTCCGTCCACATTGCCGAATCCATATCCGGCAAATATAAAATCGATGCCCGCCTGCATGCTGGCCTGCAGATCCCCGGCCGTATCTCCGACATAGACCGCGTAATCCAGTTCATTTCTGTCGGCACACAGCCTGATGTTATATCCCTTTTCCCTGCGCGTATCCTCGTAGCACAGATAATCCAGGATCAGGTCCTGGGCCCCTGCTGCATGGAGAAAATCCTCGATATAGCCCTTCTGGCAGTTGCTGACGATGTACAGAAGCCAGCCCTCCTCCTTCAGTCTTCGAAGCGTCTCCACCACCTCAGGATAGATGTTTCCGGGATGGTCCCACATGTACTCGATCTCATAGCGCATCGCCCCGTCCAGGACCTCATACTTCCGGTCTTCCGGCAGATAGCTGTAGATGATATCCGCAATCTCCGGCATGGTCTTGCCAAGGCATCCCTCCATCTCCGGGTAGGATATCTGTCTCGTCACGTCCGGTATATCCCGTCCGTAGGCATTCCACGAGTCCGTGATCACCCGGACGGCGTCCCACAGTGTCCCGTCCACATCGAGGATGATCCCTCTGCGCGGCCTTCCGGCCGCCTGGTTCTTATTGTCTGTCATCTTATACCTCAGTCAGCGAGCAGGCCCAGCTGCCGATCTTCGTCCGGACCGTCCTTCGTGATCCGCACACAGTTCAGCTTCACGCCGTTCTGTCCGAAATGGAGCCTGAAAACATTGCTCTTTGTTGTCACCTTGAAGCGCACACGCTTCACGGCAGTCCGGCCCTGGGTACCATTCCATACCATGGTCGCCACCGGAATGAATGTAAAGAAAAAGGATACCGGGACCTGGGCCAGCAGTCCGGCGCTGCAGATCCCCTCAAATGAAAATGTGTAATGCTCCCCCGGCTCCAGAGAGAATCCCAGCAGTACGTCTTCTCCTCTCTCACAGGACAGGCCTGACAGATCATAGACAAGCCCCTCGGACGGAACTTCTGTAAACTCTACCTGAGCGACTGCATCCAGCTTCTCGCCCTCCGGCGCATTCTCCACCACAACCGTGGTACCCTGCCCCATGAGGCGGGCCATCGCTTCGCTCTTCATGGCGAAACGGCAGATATTCGCGGCGCACCGCTGCAGCTCCGCCCTGGTAAGACGGTTCTCCTCCATGGCATCCAGTGTCGTTCCCCTGAAGCGGGGATCCCTGGCAATGCCGCGCTCTTTCGCCGTCACGGCATCCACCGCCCTGCCGCGGATGTCCTCACATTCATCCATCCAGACGCCGTCTTTTCCCGCGTCCGGAACCACCATATATATATCGTTCTGGGCCTGGACGATCGGGCTGAAATCATGTATGTGCCCGCTCATCAGATCCTCCATCAGCCCGTTCTCATCCACTGCCTCAGGCTGCCCGCAGTCATCTGCGTCCACGCCGTCCAGTCTGGCCGCGATCACATCGGCCGGGCTGAAGGAAGCCCACCAGTCTGTCATCACGATCCCGTCGAAGCCCCACTCTTCCCTGAGGATCGTAGTCGTCAGGTCGTAAAGCGATGATGTATGGACCCCGTTCAGAATGCCGTAAGATGTCATGATGGCATCCGCCCGGCCTTCTCTGACAGCGATCTCAAATCCGCGCAGATAGATCTCCCTGAGCGCCCGCTCGGACACGACACTGTCCAGACTGTGCCTTCCCTGTTCCCGGTTATTGGCCGCAAAGTGCTTCAGCACGCCTGTCACTCCATGCTCGTGAAGACCCTCCAGCTGCGCGCAGGCCATGCGGCCGGTCAGATAGGGATCCTCCGAGAAATACTCGAAGTTGCGGCCGTTCAGGGGATGCCTGTGAATATTGATCCCCGGCCCCAGCAGACAGTCAACACGGTTCTTCACCATCTCCAGGCCCAGGTAGGAAAACAGCTCCCTGTTCAGCCTGGTATCAAAGGTGCAGGCCAGCAGAGTCCCGCAAGGAAGCGAGAAAGCGTGATCACCGCAGTCCAGCCTCATTCCGCTCGGACCGTCATCGCAGCACAGCACCGGGATCCCTCTCCTGCGAAGCTCCTCGCTGACGCCTCCAAAAGCGGCAGCGGTCCCGGGCGTGACGAGGGGACTTCCCATCCCCTCTCCCCGCACGATCTGAGCCAGCTCGATATCTGTCAGCTGCCCGATGAATTCCTCCATGGTGCAGCGCTGCTCCAGCACATCCTGCAGCTTCAGGTCCGCGACCTCATAGGGCGTCTCAAAGGGAAGATTCTCATATCTCCTCTTCCCGTTCTCGATGGAGCGCAGCGGCGCGTCTTCGTACCCGATGCGGAGCACCGGATCGGCGAGAGGATCGTCCCTCCTGGGAAGGGCAGCTGCTTCTTCAGTCTCACCCCTCTCAGAGGCAAGATCCTGGGCGGCCGCGGCCGCGATATCCTCCGCATCGGGACCTTCGATATAGGAGGCGACGTCCGGCCCGTCATCGGGTCCGCAGTTCATCACCATCCTCCTGAAGGCAGTGACCGGAGCGCAGGCTTCTTCCTCCTGCTCGATCGGCCAGTTCCCTGAGATGGTAAACGCGCCTTTCTCAGCGGTGACGCATACCGCGTCCCGCACATTTTCACCGACATACAGATCATAACGTCCCGGCTCCAGGACCCAGCAGGATGGATCGGAAGTCGCGCCTGAATCATCGTAGGACGCGAATCTTCTGACCGGGATATGGAAGGAGAGCGTCTGTGACTGTGAGGGCTGGAGAAGCTCTGTCTTGCCGAAATCCACCAGGATACGGGCCGGCTTGCCCAGTTCCCCCTGCGGGCATCTGGCATAGACCTGCACTACCGCTTTGCCGGCGGTATTGCCGGTGTTGGTGACTTCTGTCTCCAGGTCGATGGAGAGCCGGCTTCCGACTTCCTTCTCCTCCGCCTCCACTCTCCGGGTATTGATCTCGAAGGTGGTATAGGTCAGGCCGTAGCCAAAGGGGTACAGGACCCGGTCCCTGGCGACGGATTCAAAATAGCGGTACCCGACATAGATGTCCTCCTCATAGACATCCGTCAGACCGCTTCCGAAATTCTTCGAAGACGGATAATCACTCAGATCCTTTGCGATCGTATCAGTCAGATGGCCGGAAGGCGCAGTGCGTCCCGTCAGCACATCCACGACCCCCAGGCCTCCGACCATTCCGCCCTGCCAGACATACAGGACCGCATCCGGATCGGTCTGGGCGACAAATGACATATCGATGATGTTGCCTACATTGAGCAGTACGATCATACGCTCAAAGGAGGACCGCACCTTACGGAGCATGTCCATCTCTGTGTCAGTCAGGCGCCAGGAACCCGGCATGTCCTGGTTGTCCCGGTCCTCTCCGGCTGTACGTGCGATGATGCAGACTGCGGTAGCCGAGACCCCGGCAGCCGTCCGCACGTCTTCCTCTGTCAGAGGCATCTCCTCCTGGGACCAGGGATCCTCTCCCCATCCGGCCCCTGCGACAGGCGGATTCTGATCGTTCCAGCGGTCATAGAGATGCTCGAGGGTTTCATTAACGATGATTCCCGGCTCATCCTCCAGTGCTTCACGGATCCCGATGACCTTCGAGACATTCACCATGCCTCCCGAGCCGGTCCCGCTCTTATAATAGGTCATCTGTCCTCTTCCGAACAAAGAGACTCTGGTGCCCTCGGCAAGAGGCAGCACCGCTTTCTCATTTCTCAGAAGAACGATGCCCTCTGCGGCCGCCTGGCGCGCGCATCTGGTATAAGCATCCCAGTCAAGTGTACACAATCGTATGTGATCATCCATATTCCGAACTTATTCTCCTTACAGATATGCTTGATATTATCCTGTGTTTATTACACAAAAAGGCTGTCTGTGGCATATACTACCACAGGCAACCTCTTTGTGACTACATTTTTTATGCCGCCTCTTCTAAGCGATCAGTCTGCGTCGCTGAACTCGTCCTTGCCGGCGCCGCACAGCGGGCATACAAAATCATCCGGGATATCTTCCCACTTGGTTCCCGGTGCGATACCGCCTTCCGGATATCCTTCCTCTTCATTGTATTCCCATCCGCACAGATCACATACCTTTTTCATTCCTGTTATCCTCCTTACCAGATTGGTCAATAATATCTGACTCAGCAAAGCTGCGCTTCACCAAGTAATATCTGCACGGCGCGGCACAGGCCGCACCGTAGGCATTCTTACGTAACTGTCACTGCATCTTCTCAAAATCGCTTGCGGGATGCTTGCACAGCGGGCAGATGAAGTCTGCCGGAAGCTCCTCTCCCTCATACACATAGCCGCAGATCTTGCAGACCCATCCGGCCTTCTTGTCCTCCACCGGCTGCGGCTTCGGCTTGATGTGGGCGAAATAATATGCGTAGGTGACGCTCTCCTCATCGCTGAGCACTCTGCACTCAGTGACCTCCGCGATGAACAGGGTGTGGGTCTCGAATTCCTTCTCCTCGACGACCCTGCCGCTGATCAGGGCATTGACGCCCTTCGTCAGGTAAAACAGTCCGTTGGCCGAACGCTCGGCATCCGCGTATCCCGCGAACTTGTCCGTATCCCTTCCGCTCTGGAAGCCGAAGTGCTTAAAGGTGTCGAAGGTGACATCCTGAGACAGGATCGACACGTTGAAGACGCCCGTCCTGTGGATCATGTCATGTGTGTAATTGGACTTGTTGACTGCGATCGTAATACGGTTCGGCTCCGAAGTGACCTGGGATGCCGTATTGATGATGCAGCCATTGTCCTTGTCCCCTTCCTTTGCAGTCAGTACGAACAGGCCGTAGCTGAGCTTGAACATCGCCTTGGTATCCATGACAGGAGCCGGAGCGGCGGCTGCGCCCTCTGCTGCCGGTGCCGGAGCGACCTCGGTGACCTCTGTCTTCTTCGGGATCGTCGCATCCAGTGCGTCGGCAATGGCGTCGATCTGCGCAAGCTGGTCTTCCTTCAGGGCAGACTTGATGGTCAGGCCCTCGTTCAGGACCGTAAGGTTCTTGCACTTTTCCAGCATCTCCCGCATCAGCTTGCCGCTGGTCGGAGCCCAGGAACCGTTCTCGATCACGGCGACGGTCCTGTTCTGGATATTGTGGGCGACCAGATCGTACAGGAAGTTCTCCATCTGTACAAAGATGCCTGCATTGTAGGTGGTCGAAGCGAGGACCAGGTGGCTGTACTCGAACACAGCCGCGATGATCTCACTTGCGGGCGCAACGGAGACATCGAACATCACCGTGTGGATGCCCTTCTCGCGCAGGCGGACTGCCAGACACTCTGCCGCGTTCTCGGTGTGATGATAGACCGATGCATAGGCGATCACGACGCCTGTCTTCTCCGGTCTGTAGGAGGCCCAGTGCTGATAGATATCGATGATATCCCCGATATTCTTCCTCCATACGAAGCCGTGGAGCGGGCACAGATACTTGATATCCAGGCCGGCCGCCTTCTTCAGGACTGCCGTGACCTGAGGGCCGTACTTGCCGACGATATTGGTGTAGTACCTTCTTGCCTCGTCCAGATAATCCCTGTTGAAATCAACCTCATCGGCGAACAGAGCGCCGTTCAGCGCGCCGAAGGTTCCGAACGCGTCCGCGGTAAACAGAACGCCGCTGGTCATATCATAGGTCATCATGACCTCCGGCCAGTGGACCATCGGAGCATTCACGAACGTCAGAGTATGCGCACCGCTGCAGAAGGTGTCACCTTCCTTCACGATTTGCGTCATGCCATCCACGTCAAATGTGAAATACTGCTTCATCATGACAGCCAGCTTCTGGTTGCAGATGATCTTCACATCCGGATAGCGGCGGACCAGCTCCTCCAGAGTCGCACTGTGGTCCGGCTCCATATGGTGGACTACGATGTAATCCAGATGGCGGCCGCCCAAGCTCTTTTCAACATTCTCAAAAAACACGGTACCGACAGCGGCATCCACCGTATCGAAGAGAACCGTCTTCTCGTCAAGAAGAAGGTATGAGTTGTAGGACACTCCTCCCGGAACCGAATATACGCCCTCAAACATAGCAAGGCGTCTGTCATTCGCGCCAACCCAGATCAGATCATTTGTTACTTTTCTGCAGCAATACATATATTCAGACTCCTTTCGCGGAATAATTTGTTTAAAGATGGGAGCATTATAGCATGTTCCTCCAAGCCGTGTCCACTGCCCCGGAAAGCCGAAATACCGGCCTGAGCCCTCCCCTGCGGCACGCCGCACCGGGGACAGGCTTCAGAACCGGTATGATTCAGTCTGCGTCAAATGCTTCTTTCACCTTCTCGCGGAAAGTCTTTTTCTTCTTTTTGGGTTCGCCCTCCAGGTTCTGGTTCAGGCTGTTCCCGGTCAGTTCATCGAATCTGCGCAGGGCCTCCTTCGCGTCATCGGACAGCCTGGTCGGCGTCTTGACGGTCAGGGTGACATAGTGGTCGCCGCGCATGTCTTTATTGCGCACACTGGGAACTCCCTTGCCCTTGAGCCTTACTCTTGTTCCTGACTGGGTTCCGGGCCTTACCGTATAGATCACTTCTCCGTCCACCGTCTTGATGCGCATATCTCCGCCCAGGGCAGCCTGGGCAAATGAGATCTCCACGTTGGAGAAGATATCCATATCCTGACGGATGAAATTCGGATTGGAAGCGACCCTGACCTCTACCAGCAGATCTCCTCTCGGACCGCCGTTCACGCCGGGCTCTCCCTTGCCCCGGATGCGGATGCTCTGTCCGTCGTCGATTCCCGCAGGGATCGTCACCTCGATGGTCTTCCTGCTGGATGTATAGCCGGTACCCGCGCAGTTCGGACATTTCTGCTCGATGATCTTGCCCGTTCCACGACAGTCGGGGCAGGCCTGGGTACTCTGCATCATTCCGAACAGGCTCTGCTGACGGAAGGTGACCTGTCCTGTACCGCGGCACTTCGGACAGATTTTGGGCGACGTGCCCGGCTTGGCGCCGGTACCGCCGCAGTTGGAGCACTCATCCTTGATCACGATATCGAGGTTCTTCACGCAGCCCGAGATGGATTCGTCAAATGAAATGCTGACCCTGGCACGTACATTTGCGCCCTGCATGGGCGCATTCGGATTCGATGCCCGCCTTCCGCCGCCGAACAGGTCTCCGAAGATATCTCCCATACCGCCCATTCCGCCGAATATGTCGGAGAAATCAAAGCCGCCGGCGTCAAAACCGCCGCCCTGCTCAAACGCAGCATGGCCGAACTGGTCGTATTGCTGACGCTTCTGCGGATCGCTCAGGATCGCATATGCCTCCGATGCCTCCTTAAACTTCTCCGCTGCCGCCTCGTCTCCGGGATTCGCGTCCGGATGGTACTTCTTCGCAAGCTTGCGGTACGCCTTCTTCAGAGTCTCCTCGTCCGCGTTCCGCTCGACGCCCAGCACCTCATAGTAATCTCTCTTGTCTGCCATATAGTCTCCCCCTCAGGATCGCTCCCGAGATTAACATACCATACGGGCCTGCACCCTATTCCTGCGCAGACCCGCCTTATTACTGTATTATATTTCCTGCATCAGACCTCTCTGTAGTCTCCGTCGACAACATCGTCGTCAGCGGACGCACCGCCCTGGGACGCGCCCTGCGGTCCGGGACCTGCCTGGCCCTGCTGCTGGGCTGCCTGCTGCTGATACATCTTCTCGAAGAGCTTCTGAGCGCTGCTCATCAGCTTCTCCTTGCCGGCCTTCAGCTCATTGATCTGATCATCCGTCAGCTCGTCGCCGCACTTTGCGATGGATTCCTTGAGGGACTTCAGATCCGCTTCCACTGCTGCCTTGTCAGCCGCATCCAGGTTCGCGCCTGCTTCTTCCATGGCCTTCTCGGTCTGGAAGACGATCGCGTCGGCGTCATTCTTCGTATCGATGCCTTCCTTGCGCTTCTTATCCTGCGCTTCGTACTCAGCCGCTTCCTTCACAGCCCTGTCGATCTCTTCATCGGACATGTTGGATCCGGATGTGATCGTGATGTGCTGCTCCTTGCCGGTGCCAAGATCCTTCGCGGATACGTTAACGATACCGTTCGCGTCGATGTCGAAGGTAACCTCGATCTGCGGGATGCCTCTTCTTGCTGGCGGGATTCCATCCAGACGGAACTGGCCGAGGGTCTTGTTGTCGCGTGCGAACTGACGCTCACCCTGTACGACATGGATGTCAACAGCGGTCTGGTTGTCAGCTGCGGTGGAGAAGATCTGGCTCTTCTTGGTCGGGATCGTGGTATTGCGCTCGATCAGCTTGGTCGCTACGCCGCCAAGGGTCTCGATGGACAGAGACAGCGGAGTGACGTCCAGAAGAAGGATGTCGCCTGCGCCTGCGTCGCCTGCCAGCTTGCCGCCCTGGATCGCGGCGCCGATCGCGACACACTCATCCGGGTTCAGAGTCTTGCTGGGCTCCTTGCCGGTAAGAGCGCGGACCTTATCCTGCACTGCAGGGATACGGGTGGATCCGCCGACCAGAAGGACCTTGCTCAGCTCAGAAGCAGTGATGCCTGCATCTGCGAGGGCCTTGCGGACCGGTTCTGCGGTAGCGTCTACCAGATCAGCAGTCAGCTCATCAAATTTCGCCTTGGTGAGATCCATCTCGAAGTGCTTCGGGCCGGTCTCGTTGGCGGTGATGAACGGAAGGTTGATGTTGGTGGTCGTTGCGGAGCTCAACTCCTTCTTGGCCTTCTCAGCAGCCTCTCTGAGTCTCTGAAGCGCCATCTTGTCATTGCTCAGATCGATACCTTCCTTGTTCTTGAAGTCCTGGATCATGTAGTCGGTGATCTTCTGGTCGAAGTCATCGCCGCCCAGACGGTTATTGCCGTTGGTTGCGAGAACCTCGATGACGCCGTCGCCGATCTCGATGATGGAGACATCGAATGTGCCGCCGCCCAGGTCATAGACCATGATCTTCTGCTCATTTTCATTGTCAAGGCCGTATGCAAGCGCTGCTGCGGTAGGCTCGTTGATGATACGCTTGACTTCAAGTCCCGCGATCTTGCCTGCGTCCTTGGTCGCCTGTCTCTGAGCATCATTGAAGTATGCCGGGCAGGTGATAACTGCTTCTGTAACCTTCTCGCCCAGGTAGCCTTCCGCGTCGCTCTTCAGCTTCTGAAGGATCATCGCGGAGATCTCCTGCGGAGAATACTTCTTGCTGTCGATATCGACTCTATAGTCGGAACCCATGTGTCTCTTGATGGAAGAGACGGTGCGGTCGGAGTTGGTGACTGCCTGTCTCTTGGCAGGTTCGCCTACCAGTCTCTCACCATTCTTGGTGAATGCGACTACGGACGGAGTCGTCCTGGAGCCTTCTGCGTTCGCGATGACGGTCGGCTTTCCGCCTTCCATAACTGCTACGCAGCTATTGGTCGTACCAAGGTCAATGCCAATGATTTTTCCCATAATATTTCCTCCTTGTTCTGTCTGTTTTATGATTCAGTCCGGCATCTGTCGATACCGTCAGGTCAGTTTGCAACTTTTACCATGCTGTGCCGTACCACCGCATCGTGATAGGTGTAGCCCTTCTGCAGTTCCTGCACAACGATATTATCTCCAACCGTATCATCCTCACAGTGCATCACTGCATTGTGGAGATTCGGGTCAAATTCTTTGCCTTCCGCCTCGATGGGCTTGACGCCGATCGACTCAAGTTCCGTGAGCATCTGTTTGTAGATCTTCTCCATCCCCTGAACGAACGGGTCTTCACTGTTCTCTCCGGCCTGTGCCAGACCTCTCTCGAAGTTGTCGATCACCGGCAGGATCTTCTCGATGACGCTCCTGGCGCCCATGTCAAACATCTGGCCCTTCTCCTTTTCCGACCTCTTTCGGAAATTATCGAACTCAGCCATCTGGCGCTGCACTCTGTCAACGAGCTCTGCGATCTTTTCGTCTTTCTTGTCCTTCTTCTTCCGGAAAAATGAACCCTTCTTCGATTCTTCGTCCGCCTGGACATACTCTCCGTCCACGACGTCATCCTCTTCCTGTGAGGATTCCTGCTCAGCCTGCGGCTGATCCTGCGCAGCATCTTCCTGAACTTCCTGCTCAGGGGTCTCTTCCTGCTGCATTGTCTCTTCTGCCTGCTCCTCGCAGGCCGCTTTCGTCTCAGGCTCAGTCCCGGCAGCAGTCTGCTCTTCTTCCGTCTCTTTCCTGATCTCTTCTGTCATGCTTTCCTCCGGTTTGTTCTCAGTTCTGTTTATCTGGATCGCCGTTTCTGTAGACCTCGTCCAGCTGGCCGGTCAGGTCCTTCAGTATGCCGACGACTTTGTCATAATCCATTCGTTTGGGTCCGACGATTCCGATCCTTCCGTACATCCCGTCTCCCAGGTCATAGCTTGCGGTGACCACGCTGCAGTCCTTCATGTTCTCATTCTGCAGCTCGGAGCCGATGGAAACCTTGATTGCGTGCTCTGAACCCTCATTGTCCATCAGGCTCAGCAGCGGATGCTTCTCTTCAAATGCGTGGATCAGTCCGCTGGCCTTGTCCGTATCCGCGGACAGCTCCGGATATTTGAAAATATTCGTAGCGCCGCTGGTGTAGACCTCGACGTCCTCCTCCTGGGAGATCGCGTCTGCCACCGCATCCAGCACCTGTGAGATCAGGTCTGACTGTATGCCGGCCTCCTGCTTCAGTTTGGAGATCGTGCTCAGGTTGATCTGTTCGATCGTGAGGCCGTTCAGTCTCGAGTTCAGCAGGATGTTCAGCTGAAGTACCTGCTCCCGGTTCAGACCGTGCTCCATATGGATGATGCGGTTCTTGACCACATTGCCCTCCGCAACCACGGTTGCCAGGATCTGCTCTTCGTCCACGATGGACAGCTGCATGAACTTCAGCTTCGTCCGGTGGTACTGCGGACTGGTGATCATGGTCGCATAGTTGGTGTTCACAGCCAGGTAGCGGACAATCTGCTTGAGCAGCAGTTCCATCTTATCCTGTCTGGAGATCATCACCTGCTTCATCTGGGAGACCTCAGCCTCCTTCTCCTCCATCAGCCGGTCCACATAGAGCCTGTATCCCTTGTCGGAAGGGATCCTGCCGGATGACGTATGCGGCTGGATGATCAGCCCCATCTCCTCCAGGTCGGACATCTCATTGCGAATGGTCGCGGAACTTAAGTTTAACTCCGGCATCTTCGAGATGGTCCTTGAGCCGACGGGCTCGCCTGTTTCCAGGTAAGTCTGGATGATGGCTTTCAATATCGTCCATTTGCGGTCATCTAGTTCCATCCTTCGTACCTCCTTCCGCACTGTTAGCACTCGGATTATTGGAGTGCTAACATCCATGGCACTATAATAGGTCTGGCCCTGTTTTTTGTCAATACTCATTTATGAAAAAAAGAAGAACTTTTCTCCGTAGTATGGTAGAATAAGAAGCGATCATGAGATCGAATCATATCGATCTGATTATAATCCCTGTTCCCGGAGGAGAACCGCACTCATGCATAAGAGAACAATTGCTGCCGTCATTGCCTGCATCCTGGGCATTGTACTGCTCGCAGCGCTCGCATTTACCATACCGAAGGACACCGGAGAGATCGAGAGCTTTACCGGATTCGTCTATTCCACCGAAGCGGAAGGTCCGAAAACCGAAGAGATGACCGAAGCGGTAAGTACAGCCCAGACAGAACCGGATTACACTTCCACGGAGGAAGAACAGCCGCCTGTCATCCCTGCGCAGATCGCCCCGCACCGGGTCATCTTTGTGGGAGATTCCAGAACGCTCGGCATGAGGGATGCCCTGCGCCGCTCCTCAAGAACGGATGACGACGTATTTGTCGGAAGGGTCGGCGAGGGCGTGCACTGGTTTGCCGAGGAAGGCATGGACGAGATGGCAGACGCCATAGAGGCGGATCCGGACCTTCCCGTCATCCTGAATCTCGGAGTCAATGATCCGCTGGAGATCGATGATTACATCGTCACGTACTGGGACTGCATACGGGAGCATCCGGACACGGACTTCTATATCATGTCCGTCAATCCCGTGGATGAGGAATTCCTTCTTGAAAATGAGACCGCCGTCGAGGAGGTGCTGGATACCGTCAACAACCTGAACATTGCCAAGCTGAACATCGCGCTGAAGGAAGAATTCGGCAGCCGCTATCTGGACTGCGCTTCCTGGCTCAAGGAGGACGGCTTTGATACCGTGGACGGACTGCACTTCACCACCTCTACCTATCTGAAGGTCCATGACTTTGCGGTTGCGCAGCTGTTTTGAGATCTTCTGCAATGCCGGCTGACCTGTAACGACAGAAACGGACGCCCCGGGACAGAAACCCGGAAGCGTCCGTTTTTTCTATATTATATATGCGGTATGCAGATACGCCAAAGCCTCCCCTCAGTCCAGGAGAAAATCCGCCATGACCAGGTTGCTCACCTCGATTCCGCGCTCTGTCAGTTTCAGGTGTCCCCGGCTGATCTCTAGCAGTCCGGTGGATGTAAGCTGCTGTATCACTTCGCTGTACAGATCCTCTGCCCTCATCTGGAAGGTTTCCTCAAATCTGTCCAGATCCACACCTTCCATCCGGCGAAGGCCCAGGAACATGGTCTCTTCAATCTCATTGTCCCGGGAGAGCTGTGTGACTTCCTGCAGGGGATGCTCTGCCTCCAGATACTTCGCAAGATCTGATGTATTGCGCAGCCTCTCTCTTCCGATCTGCCCCGATGCGCCCAGTCCGAATCCCGCGTACTCTCTCCGGATCCAGTAGCCTGTATTGTGCCGGCTCTCTCTTCCGGGGAGCGCATAGTTGGAGATCTCATACCGGTGCATCCCGGCCTCCTGCAGCGTCCTCTCCAGGTCCTTCTGCATCTGATCTTCCGCCTGTTCATCGGGAAGAAACAGCGGCCGGTCTCCCCTGGCCTTCGTCATGGCGTCCTCATGGTATCTGTCCCAGAAGGGCGTCCCCTCCTCTATGATCAGGCTGTAGGCGGAGATGTGCTCCGGCCCCCGGGGCCGGTCTGCCGCGCATCCCTCATTGGACAGGTCAAGGACCTTCTCCAGCGTCTGCCTCCACACCTGACAGGTCTGCCCGGGAAGGGCGTACATGAGGTCCACGCTGATATTGGAGAATCCCGCTCTCCTGGCATCGGCATATTCCGCTTTGAACTTCTCCCAGGTATGGATTCTTCCAAGCTTTGACAGAAGGCTGTCATCCGCGCTCTGAAGACCTATGCTCAGGCGGTTGAAGCCGGCCCTTCGGAAGATCTCCAGCTTCTCCTTCGTAAGGGTTCCCGGATTGCACT
The DNA here is from genome assembly GCA_902765725.1 of uncultured Lachnospiraceae bacterium. Lineage (GTDB taxonomy): Bacteria > Bacillota > Clostridia > Lachnospirales > Lachnospiraceae > Porcincola. The sequence goes on from CACXAT010000008.1 coordinate 71,604, forward strand.
CGATGGTGATCTCCGCATCCTCCCTTACGCAGAACTTCTGCAGGATCTGGTCCAGCACGGAGACGGTCAGCTCAGGGTCAGGCAGGGAGGGGGTCCCCCCGCCGAAATAAATGCTGACCACTTCATATCTTCCCGGATCTTCAAACCCTCTGATCTCACGCTTCAGCGCGCCGGCATATTCCCTGTATGTCTCAGGGGCAGCGGGAAAGGACAGAAAATCACAGTAGTCACATTTTCTGACACAGAATGGAATATGAACGTAGATCTCCAGTTCCCGCTTCATCATATCTCTTACGACTCGTCCAGCTTCAGAACGCTCATGAATGCCTTCTGCGGAATCTCCACCGATCCCACCTGGCGCATGCGCTTCTTTCCTTCCTTCTGCTTCTCAAGAAGCTTCTTCTTACGGCTGATATCACCGCCGTAGCACTTGGCAAGTACGTCCTTGCGCAGGGCGCGGACGGTCTCCCTGGCGATGATCCTTCCATTGACCGCGGCCTGGATCGGGATCTCGAACAGCTGTCTGGGGATCTCCTCCTTCAGCTTCTCGCACATCTTCCTGCCGCGCTCGTAGGCGCTTCCTTCAAATACGATAAATGAGAGCGCGTCCACCTGCTCCCGGTTCACCAGGATATCCAGCTTGACCAGCTCGCTCCTCACATACTCCTTCAGCTCATAGTCGAAGGACGCATAGCCGCGGGAGCGGCTCTTCAGAGCGTCAAAGAAGTCGTAGATGATCTCGTTGAGCGGCAGGTCATATTTCAGAACGGCGCGGCCCGCCTCCATATACTCCGTTTCCTTATAGATACCGCGTCTCTCCTGGCACAGCTGCATGATCGATCCGATGAACTCCGTGGTCACCATGATCTCCGCCGCCACCATGGGCTCTTCCATATACTCGATCTCCGACGGATCCGGAAGATTGGACGGGTTCGTCAGTTCCATGACCTCACCGCTGGTCTTGTGGACCTTGTAGATAACGCCGGGGGCAGTCGTGACGAGATCCAGATTGTATTCCCTCTCCAGTCTCTCCTGGATGATCTCAAGATGAAGCAGGCCCAGGAATCCGCACCTGAACCCGAAGCCGAGGGCTGCACTGGTCTCCGGCTCAAACTGGAGGGAGGCGTCATTTAACTGAAGCTTCTCCAGGGCATCCCGAAGATCCTGATATCTGGCACTGTCCGCCGGATAGACGCCGCAGTAGACCATGGGCATCGGATTCTTATAGCCGGGAAGCGGATCAGCGCAGGGATTGGCCGCATCCGTCACCGTATCGCCGACTCTCGTATCCTTGACATTCTTCAGGAAGGCCGTGAAATAACCGACCATCCCGGCCTCCAGCTGATCGCAGGGGATGAACTGTCCCGGGGCAAAATAACCTACCTCGACGACTTCCGCTTCCGTCTTTGTGGCCATCATGCGGACCTTCATGCCCTTCTTCAGGACGCCGTCAAAGACTCTGCAGAATACGATGACGCCGCGGTAAGAATCATACAGAGAATCGAAGATCAGTGCGCTGAGAGGGGCACTGCTGTCTCCCTGGGGCGGCGGCAGTTTCTTCACGATCTGTTCCAGCACCTCATCCACGTTCAGTCCCGTCTTGGCAGAGACCTTCGGGCAGTTCTCACAGTCAAGCCCGATCACATCCTCGATCTCGGCAGCGACCCTGTCCGGGTCCGCACTGGGAAGATCGATCTTATTGATCACAGGAAGGATCTCCAGATCATGATCCAGGGCAAGATATACATTGCCCAGCGTCTGCGCCTCCACTCCCTGGGCGGCATCCACCACCAGGACAGCCCCGTCGCAGGCAGCCAGCGCCCTGGATACCTCATAATTAAAGTCCACATGGCCGGGAGTATCGATCAGGTTGAACACGTACTCCTCTCCGTCCCTGCTGCGGTAGATGCTCCGGACAGTCTGGGACTTGATGGTGATCCCTCTCTCCCGCTCGATGTCCATATTGTCCAGGACCTGATTCTGCATCTCACGGGTGGTAAGAACCCCGGTCTGTTCGATGATGCGGTCCGCCAGAGTGGATTTGCCATGGTCAATATGGGCGATGATACAGAAGTTGCGTATTTTATTGATATCGAATCCTGCCAAGGGAATTCCTCCGTCTCTCATGTTGCTGTCAGAAGTACAGAAAGTATAGAATAGGCCCGTCCGAAGGACAGGCGGCAACCGTAGTTTACCGTATGGGAATGAAAACATCAAGAAGATGTTGACTTTTACATCCCCGCGGATTAGAATACCTTCGTATGTGTGCCTGAAACGTCCGTGTCCGTCTTTCAAGCACGAATGAACGAATATAAACAAAAATATATATGGAGGTGTACGTTTTGGCAAACATTAAGTCCGCTAAAAAACGTGTTCTGACCAGCAAAGTCAGACAGGAAAGAAACAAAGCCATCAAGTCTTCTGTCAAGACCGCGATCAAGAAGGTCGAAGCAGCTGTCAATGCAGCTGACAAGGATGCAGCAGCGAAGGAGCTTCTGAATGCTACTTCCATCATCGACAAGGCTGCCAAGAAGGGTGTTCTTCATAAGAACAACGCTTCCCGCAAGGTTGCCCGTCTTGCAAAGATGGTCAACAATGCTCAGTAATAACTGAACAGAAGAATCGGATATAGAAAAACGCACCGGACCGTCATCCCGGTGCGTTTTTTTACTCTTCTGTGTTCTCATTTCTCAGCAAGGCTGTACCATTTCTTCTGCCGGCATTCATCCGGCCTGCTCACCGGAGGAACATTTTACAATGATCAGTTCTACCGCCAGCTGCTCTCCCATCCTTCCCGACTGGACCAGCTGACGCATCCGGACACATTCCTCCGTCAGATCCCTGACCTGCTGCATCGTATAATACCTGGCCTGGTTCATCAGCTGCCTGGCCTGCCAGTCGGCAAGCTTCAGCCCGCTCATGATCTGGGGGATCCCGCCGCCCCGCACCATGATGTCCTTGGCCAGCATCATCCGGTCATACTGCTTCATGATCAGCGCGAAGATCATGGACGGGGATTCCCGAAGCTGCAGAAGATCATAGTACAGGTTCAGCGCGGCTGCGCACTCATGCCGCGTGATCAGATCGATCATGCGGAATACCTTGCCCTCCAGGATTTCACTGGTGATGGCCTCAACATCGGCCACATGGATCACACCACCCGGCCCCGCATAGGAGATCAGCTTCTGAGTCTCCGTATTGATGTGGGACATGTCATTGCCGGTCATCTGCAGGAATCGCTCCATGGCCCCGGATGTGATGCGGATCTTCTCCCCGGCAAGCTTTCCTGCCACCCACCGGCTCAGGCTCTGCGCATTCTGAGCTTCAAACTCCGCCGCAAGGCCCGCCTTCGAAACCGCTTTGTAGAGCTTTCCCCTCTTATCTACGCTGACTCTTCCCTTCCTGCCTCCTGCCTTGATCTCATCCGGCCGCTCTGTAAACAGGACCACGGTAGACTCCGGGATCTTCGGTATAAATGCCGCAACCTGCGCGCTCAGATCCGCAGCCGCTGCCAGGGAGGCATCCTCCTCTCCGGAAGAGGTCTCCTCTGCCTCATCCTCCTGCACCTCATCCGCGTCATTCTGCGCCGCCTTAGAGGACTTCCTGCTCATGAAGAGCCCTGTATCCTCCAGGACGACCATCCGGTGATCCGCGAAAAAGGGCATGGACATGATCTCATCCTGGATCACGCCCCAGTCCAGACTCTCGGATCTGTGGATATTCAGATTCATGGAATCCTCAGAGCCGATCACCGCACGGATCAGCTCGTGCTTGTACTGCCGGACCAGATAATCTTCATCACCAAACAGCAGGTATACCCTGCGGAATGTCTGATCCGCTATATCCTTCCTGAGAAGTATCATCCCCTGGTTCTCAGAGGTTCGTTTTGTCCCTGCCATCTCTTTACAATCCACCAACGAAAAGATTATAATTTACGGGTTAAATATGTTTTACCATCATAACAAGAAAAGAGGAATCCGGCAATGAGTCACATCTACATCCCGGACGGCTACAGACCTCTGCTGTCCATGTACGATACCCAGAAGGCAATCGGTACCATCAAGCGCCAGTTTGCCGATACCCTGGCCGCAACACTTCAGCTTCACCGTGTCAGCGCCCCGCTGTTCCTGGAAGCATCCACCGGTCTGAACGATGACCTGAACGGTTATGAGCGCAAGGTCACCTTCGATCTGAAGGATACGGGAACGGAAGCTCAGGTCGTACAGTCACTGGCCAAATGGAAACGCATGGCGCTCCGCGATTACAATTTCCATGTAGGCAAGGGTCTGTATACGGACATGAATGCGATCCGCCGTGACGAAGAACTGGATAACCTCCACTCTGTATATGTCGACCAGTGGGACTGGGAGAAGGTCATCCGCAAGGAAGACCGCACCATCGAATATCTCCAGAGAACGGTCCGCGCCATCGTCTCCGCAGTGTGCGCCGCGGAAATGAACCTTCACGCGCAGTTCCCGGAGCTCTACGAGCTTCCTCTCCACACCCCCGACGTGACCTTTATCACAACGCAGGAGCTGGAGGATCTCTACCCGGATCTTGATCCCAAGCAGAGAGAAAACGCATTCGTGCGCGAGAACGGAACCACCTTCCTGATGCAGATCGGCAGAAAGCTCCGCTCCGGCAAGCCGCATGACGGCAGAGCCCCGGACTATGATGACTGGGATCTGAACGGAGACATCCTGTTCTGGAACAACACGCTGAATATCAGCTATGAGCTCTCCAGCATGGGAATCCGTGTAAGCCCCGAGAGTCTTGACCGCCAGCTTCGCGAAGCTGGCTGCGAGGAGCGCAGGAGCCTTCCCTTCCACAAGGCACTGCTTGCGGGCGAGCTTCCCTACACCATCGGAGGAGGCATCGGCCAGAGCCGCCTGTGCATGCTGATCCTCGGATCCGCTCACATCGGCGAAGTACAGTCCAGCGTCTGGGACGCGGACACCATCGACGCCTGCAGAAAAGCAGGAATACCGCTTCTGTAAAGCACAAAGCCCCGGGGACCAGTTCCCGGGGCTTTGTTATGACTTGCCATACTGTGTTATGACTTGCCATACTGTTATAATGGCAGTCTGAAGCTCCATAAGCAAATAATTCCAGCAGGAACGCAGCTAAGATCCACTGCCTATGAAGACTTAATGTCCGGGGGAAGAGCGAATACTCATGCGAATCCCCCGGACATTTAGTCGTAGTTGGCAGTTAGCTTAGCGAAGTGGGCTGGATTTGCGTTGGAGCCCAGACTGCCAATATTCTGTTCCGATCATTACTGTCTCAGGTCGGTCTCTTAACGAGCACCTCACCCGAGTCTCTCGGTTGCCTTCTCTCCGATGTACCCTTCCGGGAACAGCGTTCCGGTCCCGCCGGTCAGCTCCATGTATTCATCGGTCAGCTGGTCATCCGGCTCCGTCTCATCGTTGTTGTCCGCATTCGCACTGATGCTTCCGTCTCCGTAGATGGCATTCAGGTCGTGGAACCTGAGCGTCCTGACGAATGCTGCGGCTTTGGTGGCATGTTCTCGGTAGAAGAAACATCTGTCAGTGCCCAGATGGGTAAGGACAAGGTGGAACGACACATCCAAACGGGTGCTGAATATGTGACAGGCCCGGATTGCTCCTGTCTGATGCACATGGCAGGTGTGGCCAAGAAACAAGGCCTGAATATAGAGTTTAAACATGTAGTTCAAATTTTAGCAGCAGGATTATGAGTACAGGACATAGTATAGCAGCAAAAGCGTTCTTAAAGAACCAGACATACGCCAAATGGCATGATGCCACTTTCTG
>CACXAT010000009.1 GCA_902765725.1 uncultured Lachnospiraceae bacterium
CTGAAGTAGATTCCAAGAAAACTCTTGAGTATGCAAATCAGCAGTATATCGGTTCAGATGACAAGTACTTTGCTGTATACACAAACGGTTACTATAGGATCCCTTCCGGCAACATTGACTGGAATAACTTCAGTTACAGCGATTATTCGATCAATTTTGTAGGGATCATCGATAAAGCGACCGGCAAAACAGAGAAGGAGTATGATCTGGCCCAATACCTGCCCAAGAACGGCGGACTGGAAGAAGTTCAGTATGAGAACGGTAATTTCAAGTTCCGTGCAGCCTCATATGATGATATGTCGGGCAAGATGACCGTATGTAAATATGTCCTTGATTCTCAGACGGGAAAAGTAGTTGATAAGAAAGACACTCCCTATGAAGAATCGAATTACCATTATTACTATCACACATTTGATTTCGGTGATTACACGGTCAAGATCTCACAGGAATGGGATGAGGCTGATAAGGGAAGAAAAGGGCGGTCTGCAGGTCTGCGGCAGAGTTTATGATAAGCTGGTTTATGAGTATAAAGCCAGCTTAAAGCGGGAAGACCGGTATCGGATCAAGGATAGCGCCGGCGCCGTTAAATGGGAAGGAGCGGCAGAGGATGAATAAAGCAGAGCTGCACAGAGAATTATATGATCTTCAGGATCTGAAGTACCGTGATATGCAGATAAAGATAATCCCGACCATCAATCCGGAGTCTGTCATTGGAGTGAGAACCCCGGAACTTAGGCGTATGGCAAAAGATATTTTGAAAGCCGGGAATTATAAGGGCTTTCTTGAACAGCTGCCGCATAAATATTTTGAAGAAAACCAGCTGCAGGCTTTTATCATCTCCGGGATAAAAGATCTGAATGAATGCATGGAGGAACTGGAGAAGTTCCTGCCTTATGTAGATAACTGGGCTACGTGCGATCAGATGTCTCCGAAGATCTTCAGGAAGCACAAAGAAGTGCTTCCTGCACATATAAAAGATTGGATCGATTCTGAAAAGATATATACCGTGAGATTCGGGGTGGGAATGCTTATGGAGCATTTCCTGGATGATGACTTTGATCCCCTGTATCCTGAGATGGTCGCAAAGATCAGAAGTGAAGAGTATTACGTCAATATGATGATCGCCTGGTATTTTGCAACCGCTCTCGCAAAGCAGTATGAAAGCGTTCTTCCCTATATTGAGGAGAAGCGTCTTGATGACTGGACGCATAACAAGGCAATACAGAAGAGTGTGGAAAGCAGAAGAATTACAGAGGAACAAAAGCTGTATCTGAAATCGTTAAAAGTGGTCCGTTAATTACAAAATGCAATATCGGAAGAGAATATCTCCCTGCGTAAGGTATTGCTTGTTACGCAGCGTCATGTTGTAGGATACATGGCGAAAGGAGGCAAAAGCTATGTCAAAATATACGACGGGAGAACTTGCGAAGCTCTGCGGCGTCACTGTACGAACGGTTCAGTACTATGATACCAGAGGCATCCTGATTCCCAGTGAGCTTTCCGAAGGTGGACGGCGGCTCTACTCGGACGACGATCTGAAGCGCATGAAGATCATCTGCTTTCTGCGGGAACTGGATCTTCCCATCGACGCGATCTCTCAGATCCTGAAGGAAGAGCATCCTGAGAAGGTGATATCCCTGCTGATCGAACAGCAGGAGACTGCCCTTTCAGATGAGATCTCCGAGAAACAGGAAAAGCTGGAAAAGCTTCGCGAGCTGAAAAACGGACTGAAAGGCAAAACCGAATTCTCTCTTGAAACAATCGGTGACATAGCCGTCATTATGGAAGGCAAGAAAAAACTGAAAAGAATGCGCAGGACGATGATCCTGTCCGGGATCCCGGTTACAGCGCTGCAATGGTTTTCCATCATCTTCTGGATCGTCAGAGGCATCTGGTGGCCGTTCATCGTCTGGGTACTGGTGGCGGTCCCCTGGGGCATACAGGTCAGCCGCTGCTATTTCAATCATGTGAAATACATCTGCCCGGAATGCCATGAGGTATTCAAACCTTCTCTGAAGGAAGCTTTCTGGGCAAATCATACCCCGACTGCCCGCAAACTGACCTGCACTGCCTGCGGCCGGAAGGGCTTCTGCGTAGAGATCTGGGGAGGTGAAGAAAAATGACGGAGTTTGAGAATATCGTCATTGGCAAAAGCAGCGTACCTGCCCTGATCATTACGATTATCCTGATGATTGCGATCCCTGTCCTCTTCTTCGTCTTCTGGCGCAGAAAGCATAAAGGACAGACAAACATCAGCTATCTGATTGCAGGAGCCATCGGATTTATCGTTTCCGCCCGCATGCTGGAGCTTGGCGTGCATTATTTCTGCATCATTCAGGATAATCCTGTCTCACGGATCATCAATGGAAGCACTGTCGTTTTTGTTCTTTACGGGATCATCATGGCAGGCGTTTTCGAAGAGTGCGGACGATATATCGTTCTGAAGTACATCATGAAAAAGAATCATACCCGTGAGAATGCGGTTCTGTATGGCATCGGTCACGGGGGAATAGAGATACTGGCTGTCGTTCTTCCCCTGATGATCACCTATCTTGCCATTGCAGTCCTGTTCTCGGGCGGAGATGTGGAAAACGCACTCAGTTCCCTGAAGATCACAGAGGAGACCGCCGCAGCTGCGCTTCCGTCTGTGCAGGCGGCTGCCGCGTTCGATTATGGCATGATGGTCATGAATGTCATAGAGCGGCTGTTTGCAATCCTGATCCATATCGGACTTACGGTTATCGTATATTACGGCATCATGAACGAAAAGAAGATCTGGCTGTCGGCTGCTATCCTGCTGCATATGCTGATGGATACATTCCCCGCTTTGTACCAGAGAGGTGTTCTTCCACTGTGGGCGGTTGAGCTATGGGCTGCCCTGTGGACGGTCGTGATCGTATGGACAGCCGTAAAGCTGTACAGGAAAACGAAATAAAAGATGGCTTATTTCTTTATTTCCATGTTCTCCGGAAGGGCATAGCTCAGGATCATGGCGACTACAAATACAACAGCGACTACATTTCCGCTGAAGACATCTCTTACGATCTGCGGGAATATACGCCAGATATCCTGCTCGGAGGCTGCCGTAAAACCGACGCCGATCGCCAGTGACAGCGATGCGATGGTGATATTTCTCTGATTGAAGCCGCACTCTGCGATCATCTGCATACCGGACAGAAGAATCTGACCGAACATCATGATGGTGCAGCCGCCCAGGACCGCCTGCGGAAGCGACGCAAAGAAGTTTCCGATGGGAGGGACGAGTCCTGCAAGGATCATGGCGACCGCACCGGTCATGATGGTGAACCTGTTGACTACCTTTGTCATTGCGATCAGACCGACGTTCTGTGAGAAGGACGTCACAGGAGGACAGCCGAACAGAGAGGACATTGCGGATGCGTACCCGTCGACTGCAAGGGAGCCGGAGATCTCATCCTGGGTGATCCTCCGGCCGAGACCGCCGGACACCATGGCAGAGGTATCGCCGATCGTCTCTGCGGCGGATACGAAGAAAATCACACAGACAGAGAGGATCGCGCCGATATTAAACTGGGGTTTGAACATCAGAAAATGAGGCAGTGAGACAAATCCGCCGGACAGGATGGAGCTCAGATCGACCTTGCCCAGAAATGCGGAGAGGATATAGCCGACGATCAGGCCGGCAAGTACGGAGAGCTGCTTCAGGTAGCCCTTCGCCAGGATGGTCCAGATCAGGCACACGGCAAGTGTGACCGTACCGATGATCAGGTTCTTGGCGGAGCCGAAGTCATCGGCATATCCGCCTCCGAAGGATCGGGTGCCGACGGTAAACAGCGACAGTCCGATTCCTGTGACGACAGATGCGGATACGATGGGTTTGATATATTTCACCAGGTGTCTGGCAAATAAACCGAGTGTACCTTCCATAATGCCGCCGATCAGGACTGCTCCCAGCATGGTGGGATATCCATAATTCGCCGCCACGGAGCAGAGGATCGTGACAAATGTAAAACTCACGCCCATGACGATCGGCAGTCTTGATCCGATCCGCCAGATCGGATAGAGCTGAAGCAGCGTGGCAATGCCGGCGACGAACATGGCATTCTGGAGCAGCATGCCGATCTGCGCCTGCGAGAGTGCCGGCTGGGCAGCTGCCGCTACGATCGTGATCGGAGCGAGATTCGAGACAAACATGGCAAGGACGTGCTGCATACCGAACGGGATCGCCTTCGTAACAGGGACCCTGCCGTCCAGACGGTAGATATTGTCGACGCTGACAGATGGATTATTGCCGGAATTGGCTGACATAGTGATACCCTCCCAAGATTGCCTGAACTGTTCTGCCATACTAATTGTTTTGGAACCTAACAATATAGTAGCTCGGGAGAGGTTTGGATTCTATGTACAAAAGTACAGAATAACAAGCGCAAAAACTGTGCAATATTCACAGCATAGGCCGCTTCGGGGGAACTCACAGGGTGGATTCCCTGCTGGAGGAGCGGATTAACTGGAAGAGGATCGCAGAGGTGACAAAGCCGGCTGCCATACTGCTCGCGAACAGCACGGTATAAGTGCCTTCCTGCCGGAACAGGGCTCCCTCGGAGAGCAGCAGGTACCGCATACACCGGTAGAGAGCCGCCCCGGGAATCATGGGGATAGAGGTCACGATCAGCAGACCGGTCGCCGGAGTCCGGAGGACCTTCGCAGAGAGTTCCGAGTATACCGAGACCAGGATCGTACCAGCATAGCCTGCCAGGTATTCATTTCCGGAGGCGTGCAGGACAAGAAGGTAGCACAGCCACCCGAGGAAGCCGCCGAAGCCTGCCATCAGTATGTGTCTGGTCCCGCGGAAGTTGTAGGCGAGCGCGAATCCTGCAGAGCCTGCGAAGGCGGCGATTAATTGAAGAGATTCATTCATTGTCATGGCTATACCCGGCGGTGTTCAGAGTATGAGGGCTGCGGCTGCGAATCCGAGTGCGACAACTGCGGACAGCAGCAGGGATTCGGCAAGGCAGATCAGACCGGTGATGGTCTCTCCGGTCAGCAGATCCCGTATGGAGTTGGTGAATTTGACTCCGGGGATAAAGACCATTACGTTGCCGATGCTGATCAGCGCAGCGTGGGCGTCCTGGATTCCCAGGGACATCATGTTGGCAAGAAGGCCACCCGCGAGGGAGCAGACCAGGGCAACGAACAGGGCGTTGAAAGAAGCCTCCTGAAGGCGGCGCCTGAGACACAGAAGTATGGCGCCGGTCAGACCGGAGATCAGAAGATCTGCGGCGTTTCCCCCGAAAAAGACGGTGAAGGCCGCCGGGACTGCGGCGTAGATCAGCATCTGGACCGGCAGCGGGCGCTCCGGCATGCACCGGATCTCCTCCAGCCTTGCAAGAACCTCATCCGGGTCCTTATAGCTGCTGCATATGCTCCGGGACAGGCTGTTGACCTGTCCCAGTTTGTCGAAATCATTTTCTGTGTGACTGATGCGGCATGTCTGCGTGCAGTTTTGCTGTGTGGAGGAACCCTCGTCATCCTGCGCGAAGCTGGCAGTGGTTATAATGGAGGATGTGATGCAGAACACATCTGTCCGGTCGAAACCGTAAGAGGTGCAGATCCTCCGGATGCTGTCCTCCACCCGGCTCACTTCGCCGCCGTATCTGAGGGTGGCTTCACCGACAGCCATCGCGGCATTCAGATATTTCTCAGCATCCTGTCTGTGCATTTTTATCCGTATTCCCCGCAGATCTTGCAATTGAAGCAGTTATGCGCAGATATTCGTCGATATCTTTCTTACCGTGGCAGTGGAGAGGCGACACACGGATCGCGCCGTCTTTGATTCCCAGGGTGCGGACGATCCTCTCCGAATACTGGCTGCTGCTGAGTCTCTCAAATACCGTAACTCCGCGGTTCATGTATTCTTCCGCCAGTTCTGTAAGGCCGATTCCGTCGATGCTCATGGCAACAATCAGATCCTTCTTTGTAAGATCCTCGATATCGGTATAGACATGGACTCCCGGGATATGGCGAAGGCCGGGCACTGCCTTCGTTCCTTCCAGCATGCGGTGGAGCAGTGCGCGCTCCTGCAGATGGATCCGGTTCATGCCTTCGATGAACAGCTCACGTGAGCCATGCTTGTCTGGGGCGAAATGACGGCCGATGCTGCATACATAGTCAATGACTGCCATCATTGCGGCGAAATTGCCCGGCGCAGGTGTTCCGAGGGCCCAGACATCCGGTGCCTTGAACAGGAGCTTTGCGTGGAACATGTTGGCTACGCGGTGTGAGACATAGGCAAAGCCGCAGCCGCGAACTCCAAAGAACTTATAAGGAGCAAAGTTGCACACATCTATGTCCCAGTCCTCCACGTCGATCACGCAGTGTGGCGCGTGCTGGACTGCGTCGCTGACTACATAGATATCCGGATTGATCTCATGCACGCGGCGGGAGATCTCTTTGATGTCCATGATGTTTCCGGAGATATTGGAAGCCGCCATGACACTGACCAGGACGGTGTTCTCATCCACATGCTTCAGGACCTCCTCCACATCGATGCCGCCGGTCTGGGGATTGGCCGGGATCTCGCGGAATTCTCTTCCGGTCCGGATGCAGGCGTACTCGACCGCGTCATGGGCAGAGGGGTGCTCCAGCTGTGTCGTAACTGCGTTGGAACCCCATTTCACATTTTCAAGGATGGTAGAGACTGCCTGAAACATGGCCTGGGAAGCGGTCAGGTCGGTGATCAGCGCGCCCTGAGAGGTTCCGAAGACGATGTTCATGATCTCCCGGGTTCCTTCCGTTACGAACACGCCCAGATCTTTGCCGCGGCCTCTGGAGCGTTCAGGGCAGTCCGGGAATTCTTCCAGCTCACGTTTGATCTCAACTGCCTGTTTCAGTCTGAGAGATCCGCCGGAGTTTTCGAAAAACAGACGGTGTCCGTATTCCGGGTCCGAGTCTGCGAAGCTGAACTGACTTTTGAGGTGCTCCTGATATTCGTCTGTAAAAAACACACCGTTTCTGGTATCCATGATCTCCTCCATCTATAAACTCTGTCCAGGCCCCGCTGCAGGCGGCAGGGAACTTGTCCTGTTCTTCTCAGCCACAAAGTAGCACAGAAGATAACAAAAGTAAAAGTAATAATTATTATCTAATATATAGAAGAAATTAATATTATAAAATATAAAAATGCCCCGGAACAGATTCAATAGCGGGAGGTCTGTTCCGGGGCGAATGGTATGTTGCTGCTCAGTATGTCACTGCTCAGACTGCTTATCTTTTACTCCATACAACGGAAGGATAGGAGAGCTCCGCTACAGCCTTGTCTTCCGGATATACAGTGTTCAGGGCGCCGTCTGCGTACTGTACGATCACGCAGGCATGGTTCTCATTTTCGCCTGTCTCGCCGTATTTATATCCTTCGAGTGCCATGGGATCGAGTGCCGGATCCAGATCCAGACCCTCTGCGAAAGCTGCGCGGATCGCGCTGCTGTCGGTGGAGCCTGCCTGGTTGATCGCAACTGCCAGAAGAACGCCGTTCCATACGTCAACAAGAACGTCACCGATCAGCGGGGAGCCGGTCTTTTCTTCAAACAGCTTCGCGATCTGCGCGGATGCCTCATTATCCATGGCGGTGCACCAGCGGGCAGTGGTCAGGACAGTGTCTGCATCCTTACCGAGTGTTTTGGCAAAACCGGAGGACATGAAGCCTCCGCGCTGTCCCAGGAGCATCTTCGGGAAATAATCCTGAGCCTTGAACTCTTCCATGAAAGCAAGTGCGTCGGTTGCGTAGGAACTCATCATAACAACGTCCGCATTGGCATCCTTCAGAAGCCTGACCTTTGAAGATACGTCACGGTCTGTGGAATCATAGAATACATTTTCCACTACCTCGTAGCCGTGTGCCTCTGCCGCAGCCTTCTCAAGAGAGGCAATACCGGTACCGAAATCGGAATTCTCTGAGCACAGAGCGATGGTTTTGATATCACCGGAAGCTTCCTTAACAGAATCAATGAATTCCATGGAGCTTTCCACGTAGAAATCATCACCGCCGAAGCTTCTGAGCCAGTAATCATATCCTGCGTTCAGAAGACTCATGGAAGTACCCTCGGACAGCAGCGGTACAGAATTCTTCTCGGCAGCGACCATCGCGGCTGCTGTCGTTGTGGAGGTGAAGTGACCGAACAGGCCGACAACTCCTTCCTCCTGGATCAGATGCTCTGCTTCCGGAACTGCGGTCTGTGTATCGATCTGCTCTCCGGTCACGAACTCAACCTTTGCACCTCCGAGATTCGGAAGCCCTTCATCAGCAGCAAAGGGAAGGGAGAGATCTTCGTGTTTGTTATTGATCACATCCTCGAAGATATCCGCCAGAACTTCCCACTCATCACTGGCGGGGGACTGCCCGTTCTTCGCGATCATCAGACCGAGCCTGACGGTGTCGCCTGACGGGGCGCTGTCTGCTTCGGTTTCGGAAGCCATGACTCCTGCGGTCATGCCGGCTGTCAGGGATGCAGCCAGGATGACTGACATCAATTGTTTCATATATTTCATGATCCGCTCCTCCATAATGTTGTGATTCCGCCTTAAAATGTTGAAAACAAACATTTCAAGTGCGAACACCTTGTGCTGACTGTTGCGATGAGACAGAGAATAATGGAAAACAACTAAGTCAATTCTATATTATCAGTTTCAAAATACCATAGCAATACCAGGCACTGGTGTCATTTTGCTCAATAATCGGGCACCAAAATTGTGAAAAACTCATAAAAAATTTAAAATCCACATTTTCGTGTTGATTTCAAACACAATAAATGCTACAGTGACGTTGACAAGTGAAACAGAAGATGGAAAAACAACAAATCAAGCAATGCCAATGTAACTACAGAGCAGGTATAACACAGGTGCACACACAAGGAGGAAAACAAATGAATCTGAAGAAGGCAATCAGTGTCGTCATGATCGGCACTATGGTCGGTACACTTGCTGCAGGAATGGCAACCACAACTACCTACGCTGCTGACACGATCAAGATCGGATGGCTGGCACCGCTTACCGGAACCGCTGCTGAGAACGGACAGCAGGTTACCTGGGCAGCAGAGATGATTGTTGACCTGATCAATGAAGAGCATGCAGATGTCAACATGCTTCTGGCTGCGGACGCAGGTCTTCCGAACCTGGACGGCGCTCAGATCGAACTGGTAGAGGCTGACACGAAGGGCGACACCACGGTTGCTACTTCTGAAGCAAGAAGACTTATCTCCGAGGAAGGATGCGTAGCACTTACCGGACAGCTTACCTCTGGTATGTCCAAGGCTATCTCCGTTATCACAGAGCAGTACGAGGTACCGCTTGTAACCGCAGGTTCAGCAGTTACGCTGACCGACGGAAGCGAAGATTATGACTGGCTGTTCAGATACAACCTGACAGACGACACCTACATCGATGACTCCTACAAGCTCATGGATGAGGCCAATGCAGCCGGAACCGAGATCAAGACCGTTGCATTCCTTTCCGAAGACTCTGAGTTCGGTGCAAACATCGTTACCGTCGAAGAGAAGAAGGCTGAAGAGTATGGCTATGAGGTCGTTGAGAACATGACCTACGCAGCAAACTCCACCTCCCTTTCTTCTGAGGTTATCAAGCTGAAGGAAGCAAATCCGGACTGCCTGATGGTTGCCGGCTATGCTACCGACGTTATCCTTCTGATCAACACCATGAGCGATCAGGACTGGTTCCCGAAGATGCTCATCGGACAGAGAGGCGGATTCGTAACTGCTGACTTCTTCTCCGCTCTTGGCGACAAGGTTGAGTACATCTTCTCCACCGGCGGCTGGGCAGAAGATATCCAGAAGGACTGCATCCAGTCTCTGGAAGAGATCTATCCGGAATACTCCAAGGGAATCGCATTCAACGAAGGTATGTCCAAGGACTGCGCAGACGTTCTTCTGATCGCTTCCTGCATCAACCAGGCAGGCACCACTGATTCCGCAGCTCTCGCAGAAGCTCTGAAGGCTCCGGATGCTGACTGCTCACAGATCTTCATGCCGTGGACCTCAATCGAGATGAACGAGTACAACCAGAATACGGCTGCTACCGGTGTAATCATGCAGGTACAGGGCGGCTCCTACAAGACCGTATATCCGGAAGAGGTTAAGACTGCTGACGCTGTCTTCGATGCTCCGACATGGTCTGAGAGATAACTGACAGACCCTTACCAAGTTAAGGAACGATTGGCGAGGCTGCCGCAGTTTCGCGGCAGCCTTTTCCGATAAATAGGCACCAGGAGGTACATATATGGCCACTTTACTTCAGGCGCTGTATGAGGGCATAATCAATGGCACCATTTACGCGCTGATCGCCATGGGCATTGCACTGGTCTGGGGCGTCATGGGAATTCTGAGCTTTTCACAGGGCGAATTCCTGATGATCGCAATGTTCGTGGCATACTTCTTCTCGACTGCGACAGGCCTTCCGCCCGTTCTGGCACTTCCACTGTGCATGGGCGTTCTGTTTGTGCTCGGCCTGGGCATCTATAAGACGATCATCTATAAGGCTCTGCAGGGGCCGACCCTTTCCCAGAGACTTATCACATTCGCACTCAGCCTCGTGCTTGTCAATGGCATGCTGATGCTCTTCGGCGGAACATTCAAGACGATCCAGCATACCGGTATGGAAGGCTCCATTAACATCGGACCGCTCGTCATCGCAAAGAACAGGATCATCCCGTTCATCATCGCGGTCTGCGTATTCGTGTTTATGCTGTGGTTCCTGAATAAGACAAGGCAGGGCAAGGCAATCCGCGCGACATCCATGGATAAGACGGCTGCCGAGCATGTGGGAATCAATACCGAGAAGTCCTATGCTCTGGCATTCGGCCTGTCAGCAGCTGTCGCAGGCGCTGCAGGATGTGCACTCTCTTATTACTATTACTGCTATCCGAGCGTTGGCGGAAACTTCCAGCTGTTTGGTTTCATCGCAGTTGTTATGGGCGGTTTCGGATCCGTTGAAGGCGCTATCGTCGGAGGCCTGATCATGGGACTTGTCGACTCCCTGACCGGTGTTTATTTCAATACCGCGTTCAAGTATCTGGGTGTCTGCCTGATCTTCATGCTGATACTGCAGTTCAAGCCTAAGGGATTGTTTGGAGGAAAATAAGATGAAAGCTATTTTTGGTGATATGAATAAAAAACAGGTCATCTTGCTGGTCGTCCTCCTTGCATTTGCAGTGATCGCTCCGCAGATCTTTACGAGCCTGTTTGTCCGCAACCTTCTGATCCTCATTGTCATCTGGTCGATCCTGGGCATGGGCTGGAACGTTATGGGCGGCTACTGCGGACAGGTTTCCAACGGACACAGCATGTATTACGGACTTGGAGCTTATTCCGTAGGCCTGACGCTTCAGTATTTCAAACTCAGCCCGTGGATCGCGATCCCGTTCGGAATGTGCCTGGCAGCCTGCTTCGCATGGGTGATCGGCAAGCCGATCCTGAGACTGAAAGGACATGCATTCGCGATCTGCACCATGGCTCTGGCAGAGTGCATGCGCTACATCTGCGTAAACCTTAAGTTTACCAATGGCGCGAAGGGTGTATCCATGTTCAATAAGAGCCTGAATTCTGTTCTGTATCTGCAGTTCAAGGATTCCAGGATCTACTACTACCTGTTTCTGGTGATCATGCTGATCGTGCTGGCTCTGATCAAGGTCCTCAGCAAGAGAAAGTTCTTCTACTATCTGAGAACGATCCGCGGCAACGAAGACGCGGCAGCCAGTGTCGGCATCGATGTTTCCAAGTATAAGATCCGTGCCTATATGCTGAGCGCTGCTCTGGTAAGCCTGGGCGGCAGCCTGTACGCCCAGTACATGCTGTACTTCGATCCTGCAAGCATGATGACCCTGAACGTATCCATGATGATCGTTCTGGTCGCGGTCATGGGCGGCATCGGAACTGTTCTCGGCCCGATCCTTGGCGCGGTCATCATCGAGTGCCTCTCTGAATACACCAGATCTTTCCTGGGCAAGTTCGGTGGTCTCGACATGGTCCTGTACGGTGTTCTGGTCATCATCATAGTCCTGTTCCTGCCGGGCGGCCTGCTTACACTTCCGTCTAAGATCCGTGACTGGCGCAGCAGGAAGAATACGGGGGTGGCAAAATGAGTAAAATCCTCGAGTTAAACGCAATCACAAAAAAGTTCGGCGGCCTTGTCGCAAACGAAAACGTAAGCTTTGACGTAGAAGAAGGCGAGATCGTCGGTGTTGTCGGCCCCAACGGTGCAGGTAAAACAACGCTCTTCAATTCGATCTCCGGCGCGTTCCTGCCGACCAGCGGAACCATTACTTTCAATGGAAAGGACATCACGAACCTTCCCGCGCATGAGTGCGCGAAGATCGGTATCGGAAGAACTTTCCAGATCCCGCAGTCTCTCAATGAGATGACCGTATGGGAGAATGTCATTGTCGGAGCGCTGTGCCACACCTCCAACATGAATGAGGCGATGCACAAGGTCAATGAAGTCCTGGAACTGTGCGGAATGGAGAAGTTCCGCGACATGCTGGCTGGAAAGCTGAATGTCGCTCAGAAGAAGCGTCTTGAGATCGCCCGCGCGATGGCGACCGATCCGAAGCTCCTGCTTCTGGATGAGACCATGGCAGGCCTGACGGCTACAGAGCGTAAGGAAGCAGTCGACCTGATCCACAAGATCAACTCGATGGGCGTCGCGATCCTGACGATCGAACATAACATGGACGTTGTCATGAGCGTTTCCAACAGAGTTGTCGTTCTTGTTTCCGGCAGACTGCTGATGGTAGGAAGTCCGCAGGAAGTTGTTTCCAATCCGGAAGTCATCAGCGCATATCTGGGAGGAGGTTCGAAGGATGAGTCAGATGAATGATAAGAAAAAGATTATCGAAGTAAAGAACCTTCGCGCCGGATACGGATTTGTTGAGGTTGTACATGATGTATCCTTCTCGGTAGGTGAAGGCGAGATCCTTGCGATCCTGGGCTCCAACGGAGCCGGCAAGACCTCCACCCTCCGCGCGCTTACCGGCGAGATCAAGCCGATGGGCGGCGAGATCCTCTACGAGGGAAAGTCCATCGTAGGAGTCAAGCCCTATAAGCTGGCTCAGATGGGTATGTCCATGGTTCCTGAGGGACGTCATCTGTTTGGAAACCTCTCTGTACAGGACAACCTGCTCATGGGTGCGTACCTGATCAAGGACCAGAATCAGCTTCAGAAGAACCTTGAGGAGGTCTACAAGCTGTTCCCGAGAGTTAAGGAACGTGCGAAGCAGACGGCAAGGACTCTGTCCGGCGGTGAGCAGCAGATGGTTGCGATCGCCAGAGGTATGATGATGAACCCGAAGGTCCTGATCCTGGACGAGCCGTCTCTGGGTCTGATGCCGAAGCTGGTCGGTGAGATCTTTGAATTCGTCAAAGAGATTGCCAGTATGGGCATCACAATCCTGATCGTTGAGCAGAATGCATCTGAAACCCTGAAGTTCTGTGACTATGCATATGTCATTCAGAACGGTGAGACTGTTATCAGCGGAACCGGCGCAGAACTTCTTACAAATGAAGATGTTAAGAAGGCCTACCTGGGAGGCTGACGCGAACAGCCTCTGTGGCATGGTGCCGGTCTGGCATTCCGTCCGCAGGGGCTGACTTAAAGAATGGGGTACTTACATGGCACAGAAAGATCGAGTATTTGAGATTCTGGATCTGGTTCGTGCGAAGCAGAAGGTTAATGTTTCCGAACTGAGCAAGAAGTTCGGAGTGACCGGGGAGACGATCCGCAGGGATCTGGAGAGGCTGGAGCGGGAAGGATATGTAGCCCGCACCTACGGCGGAGCAGTTCTGATCCAGCAGCCTCCGGGACATGTGAACTATACGGAACGCGCTGTCCTGAATGTAGAAGCGAAGATGAGGATGGGAGAGCTTACGGCATCTATACTTCCCTCTTCCGGCGCCATTGGATGTGATGCAAGTACAACGGTTCTGTCTGTCATACCATTTATTAAAGACAATGCAGGAATCACACTGTTGACGAATTCCATCCGGATCCCGAATGATTTCATGTATGACAAGATCCGGATCATCTCCACAGGAGGAAACCTGCGGAGCAGAACACAGTCGCTGCAGGGCGAGGTTACGACCAAAGCGATGGAGGGTTATTTCCTGGATCTGTGCATGCTCAGCTGCAGGTCTCTGGATCTTGAGAACGGGATCTATGAGGGAGATGAGGAGGAAGCTTATTTTAAAAATGTGATGGTAGCACATTCAAGAAGAGTCATCCTGCTCGCAGACCACACCAAGTTTAACAAAACATCATTGATCCGGACCCTTTCATACGACAAGGTGGACGTGCTGGTAACGGACAGGAAGCCTGATGATGAATGGATCCTCCGGATGAAGCAGCAGAATGTCAGAGTTCTTTATCCGGGAGTTGATTTTACGTAACTGAAGTTGCATCTCACGCAGACAAGGAGGAAAGACTGCTATGCATGCATTGAAAAGATTTGGAACAGCATTTGGCGGATATAAGATGATTGAGAATTATCCGGAACCGGAGTGCGGACCTGAGGATATCATCGTTCAGATCAAGGCCGCGGCGATCTGCGGAGCGGATATGAAGCACTGGGGAGTGGATACCGGTTACGATGACACGAACTGCCCGCCGGATCAGCAGCAGTCTGTACGCGGCCATGAGTTTGCAGGTGAGATCGTCAAGGTCGGCGAGCTGGTCAAGGACTGGCATGTGGGACAGAGAGTCGTATCCGACAACTCTGCATACGTATGCGGCAAGTGCCCGGCCTGCGAGAGAGGCGATTTCCTCTGCTGTGAGAATAAGATCAACCTCGGACTTGACTGGAACACCTGGGGCGGCGGCTTCTCCAAGTACTGCAAGATTCCCGGAGAGATTCTCCGCATCCACAAGCATGCGATCTGGGAGATCCCGGAAAATGTGAAGTATGAAGAGGCAGCGGTCCTCGACCCGATCTGCAATGCCTACAAGGCTGTTGCACAGCAGTCTTCCCTGATGCCGGGGCAGGATGTTGTCGTATTCGGCACAGGCCCGCTCGGACTGTTCTCCCTCCAGATCGCGAAGCTGATGGGCGCAGTTAACATCGTTATGGTCGGCCTCCAGGACGACACCAAGATCCGCTTCGACATCGCGAAACAGCTTGGCGCTACCCACTGTGTAAATGGTTCTGTTGAAGATGTTGTCGCACGCTGCACCGAGATCTGCGGCAGGGACAACCTGGGACTGGTCGTAGAGTGCTCCGGAGCGAACATCGCCCTGAAGCAGGCAATCGAGATGCTCCGCCCGAACGGCGAAGTCGTCCGTGTAGGCATGGGATTCAGACCGCTTGAGTTCTCCATCAATGACATCACTTCCTGGAATAAGAGCATCATCGGTCATATGGCGTATGACTCCACTTCCTGGAGAAACTGCATCCGCCTGCTGGCATCCGGACAGATCCAGGTTCAGCCGATGATCACTCACAGACTGGGACTGTCTCAGTGGAAAGAGGGCTTCGACGCGATGGCGAAGAAGGAAGCCATCAAGGTTATCTTCACCTATGACTATGACGACTGATCGGAGGAAATGACAATGAAGAATTCCAAGGCAATACTTGTCCATCCGGGTCTCATGGAGATCCGTGAGGCGGACATGCCTGTACTCAAAGATACAGATGTTATGATCCGGGTCAGAGAAGTTGGTGTCTGCGGATCTGATGTACACGGATTCCAGTTTGGTCCGTTCATTCCGCCCAAGGATCCCAATCAGGAGATCGGACTCGGACATGAGTGCGCGGGCGAGGTGGTCCAGGTCGGCGCCAAGGTTAAGAACTTTAAGCCCGGCGACCGTGTCTGCATCGAACCCGGAGTACCCTGCGGCCATTGCAAATACTGCCGTACCGGACGCTACAACCTCTGCCCGGACGTTGATTTCATGGCAACCCAGCCGAATTACCGCGGCGCTCTGACCAACTATCTGGTGCATCCGGAAGAATTCACCTATCATCTGCCGGATAACATGGACTACGTGGAAGGCGCTCTTGTAGAACCGGCATCCGTCGGCATGCACGCAGCGCTCCTGTCCGGCATCCGCCCGGGTGAGTCCGCAGTGATCCTCGGAGGAGGCTGCATCGGACTGATGACCCTGCAGGGTCTGGTATCCTGTGGTGTTACCGACATCACGGTAGTCGACGTCATGGACAACCGCCTTGAGATGGCTAAGAAGCTTGGCGCAGCTCACACTGTGAACGGAATGAAGGAAGATACCGTGGCAGTCTGCAGAGCCCTTACCGAGGATATGGGAGCTGATTATGTGTTTGAGACCGCAGGCGCAGTCATCACGGCGCAGCAGGCGGTGAAGATCGTTGCCAGAGGCGGCAAGATCATGCAGGTCGGAACTCAGTCCAAGGAAGTTCCGGTTGATTTCCTCAAGATCAACCGCGAAGTGACGATCCAGACCAGCTTCCGTTACAGGAACTGCTATCCGGCAGTTATCGCCGCGATCAGCAGCGGAAGATTTGATGTGAAATCCATGGTTACTGCAACCTATGACTACAAGGATGTACAGCAGGCATTTGATGACTCCGTCAACAAGAAAGCAGAGATCATTAAGTCCGTCATCCATATGCCGGAGGAGTAATCCGACCGGAACACCAGAACAAACAATCAATTCCATCAGGAGGAAATAAATATGTTATCTGACATCAGGTATTGGGAGAAGAAGGCAAGCGACGGACATTATGCGATCCCGCATTTTAATGTGTGGAACGCTGAGATGCTCATGGGTGTTATCGATGCTGCAGAGGAGCTGCGCGCACCGGTCATCATCTCTTTCGGAACAGGATTTACCGGCAATACGGTATTTGAAGACTTCTGCTACATGATGGATTCCATGGCAAGAAAGGCATCCGTTCCGGTTATCGAGCACTGGGATCACGGCCGCAACATGACGATCCTCCAGAATGCAGTCAATCACTGCATGAATTCTGTCATGCGTGATGCATCCGCGCTTCCCTTTGAAGAGAATGTTGCAGAGATCAAGCGCTGCGTAGATTATTTCCATCCGCTGAACATTCCGGTAGAGGCTGAGCTGGGACATGTTGGAAATGAGACCGTCTATGAAGAGGCTCTGTCTGACTACCACTACACAGAACCGGACAAGGCGAAGGAATTCGTTGAGAGAACCGGATGCGACTCCCTCGCAGTTGCGATCGGCAATGTCCATGGTGTCTATTCTTCCGAGCCGAAGCTGAACTTCGATATTCTGGAGCAGGTTCACAAAGAAGTCAGCGTTCCGCTGGTACTTCACGGTGCGTCCGGAATCGGCGACGAGGACATCAAGAAGGCGATCTCTCTTGGAATTGCGAAGATCAATATCCATACCGAGCTGTGCCAGGCTGCCATGGAAGCGATCAATGCACACAAGGACGAGCCGTTCCTGGCAGTGGAGCGCGAGGTCCGCAAGGCTGTTAAAGAGCGTGCGATGTATAAGATCAACCTGTTCGGAGATGCAGGAAGAGCTGACGAGTAATTAGCGTCGGATTGAGGCGGCAATTCATTTCGCTTCGAAAGGTATACTGCAAACATGTCGCCTTTCGAAGCTCCCTGAATTGTCCGCAGCATAACAAGGTTTGATGTAAGAAATAAGGAGAATCCACCATGAGAATGATTAAACTTGGCAAGACGGGGAAAGAGATCTCCAAGATGGGACTTGGAACCTGGTCGATCGGCGGCGGCTCTGCATGGGGCGGTGACCATGATCTGCAGACGGTTGTTGACACGATCTGTGAAGCTCCGAAGGTCGGGATCAACCTGATCGATACGGCTCCCGGATATAACTTCGGCAACAGTGAGAAGATCGTCGGAATGGCTCTGAAGAAGATGAAGAGAGAAGACGTGACGATCATCACCAAGTGCGGAGTCACCTGGGATCAGGAGATGAAGGGTTCCCTGTTTAATGTCGTAAACGGGATCCAGCTGTATAAGAATCTGAACAGTGATTCGATCCGCAGAGAGATCGATGCCAGCCTGGAGCGTCTCGGAACGGATTATGTAGACGTCTACATGACCCACTGGCAGAGCGTGGAAGATGAGTATTATGTCCCGATCGAGAAGACGATGGATGTTCTCAATGACCTCAAGGCGCAGGGCAAGATCCGTGCGATCGGTGCTGCCAACGTTGATATTCATCACATCGAAGAGTATCTGAAGTGGGGCGATCTTGACATCGTTCAGGCCAAGTACAGTGTGCTTGACCGTGCCATTGAGGAAGATATCATTCCCTGCTGTAAAGAGAACGGCATCACCCTTCAGGCATATTCCCCGCTGGAGATGGGCCTGCTGAGCGGTACCATGCCCAGAGATTACAAGCCGGTCGGCGCGCAGATCCCGAAGAAGTGGTTCCAGCCGGAGAACATGCAGAAGGCCATGGATATGATGGATGCTTGGAAGCCTCTGACCGAGAAGTACGACTGCACGATCGCGAATCTGGCTCTGGCATGGATCCTGGGTCAGGGCGAGTTCATCACCCTGCTGTCCGGTTCCACAACCGTGGATCAGATCCGGGAGAATGCGAATTCGGCTCAGCTGGAGCTGGATCCGGAAGATGTCGCTATGATGCGCGATATGGCAGAAGCGCTTGACAAATAAGATGATATAAGTGCAGCGCGGGGTGCTGGACGGGCGTTTTCGGCCGGACATGTACCCCTTGTCTGCTGAATCGGATAGGAGATGCGTTTTGGGTACAGAATACAGCTGTGATATTGCGATAGTCGGAGCCGCGATCGCGGATCTGCAGGTATATCCCGTCACAAAAGAGATTACGAATGTCGCTTCCTACTCTGCAAAGGCCATGGAGATGAAGGTCGGCGGAGACGCGATCAATGAGTCATTCGTGATCACAAGGCTCGGCCATAAGGTCCGCCTGATCAGCTGCATCGGAGATGACAGTACCGGAAGATTCCTTCTCGGACAGTGTGAGGAGAACGGAGTGTCCGCGGACCACATCAAGGTCGATCCCGGGAAGATCACTTCGCTGAATGTCGGGCTGATCTGGGAAGACGGGGAGAGGACATTTATCAACAATAAGAGCGGGAGCATCTGGACATTTGGCCCGGATGACCTGGATCTGTCTGCGATAGACGGAGCGAAGATGCTGTGCTTTGCGAGCATTTTCAATAATCCGCTTCTTGACGGAAAGTTCATGGTTCAGCTTTTTGAGAGAGCAAGATCCCAGGGCATGCAGATTGCAGCCGATATCGTTGCCGCGAAGAATGGAGAGACGATCGAAGACGTCAGACAGGCACTCTCTTACATTGATTATTTCTTCCCGAATTATGATGAGGCAGCTGCCCTTACGGGAAAGACCGATATTGATGAGATCGCGGACGTGCTGCTCTCCTGCGGCGTGAAGAATGTGATCCTCAAGATTGGCAAGAGAGGATGCCTGGTGAAAAACGCGAAGGAGCGTTTCATTACCCCCTCTTATCCGAAGGCGACTGTCGTCGATACTACAGGTGCCGGCGACAACTTTGCGTCCGGTTTCCTGTCCTTCATCATGGAAGGCAGGAGCCTGAAGGAGGCTTCTCAGTTTGCCAACTGCGCAGCTTCCCTGGCGATCGAGAAGATCGGCGCCACCACCGGAATCACGTCCCGTGCCCTGGCGGATGAAAGGTATGCGGATTACCTCCGGGAGATGGAGAAGTTAGCCTGAAAAGAGTACACAGAATCAGAGTATAAACACAGATACCGGCCATGGCCGGTGGATTGCAAGGAGGATTGCAGCATGGAATTCAAGACCGCCGGAAGGATGGATTCTCTTCCGTTCTCAGGTATTCGTGCCGTTATGGAGAAGGCAAACGCAATGCAGGCAGCAGGTGAGAATATCGTTCACCTGGAGATCGGCCGTCCGGACTTTGACACTCCGGAGAAGATCAAAAAAGCAGCAGAGGAATCCCTGAAGGCAGGGCATGTATTTTACACTTCCAACTACGGTACACCGGCGCTTCGGGCAGCGATTGCTGAGTGGGAGAATGCGCACAATGGCGCCAACTATGAGGCTGCGAACGTCATGGTTACGATCGGCGTGTCTGAGGCGACCTGGTGTGCCATGGACGCGTATCTTGAGAAGGGGGATGAGGTTCTGGTACCGAATCCCGTCTGGCTGAACTACATTCATGTGCCGACCGCACTTGGCGCAAAGCCGGTCACCTACAGCCTGAAGGAAGAAAATGACTTCCAGATCGATTTTGAGGAGCTGGAGAGCAAGATCACCGAGCGCACCAAGATGATCGTGGTTGTTGATCCCAGCAATCCCACGGGCGGTGTCTTCTCCAGAGAGACGATGGAGCGTCTGGCTGAGATCTGCGTCAAGCACAATCTTATCGCGATCTCAGATGAGATCTACGAGCAGCTGCTCTATGACGGAGAGAAGCACACTTCCCTGGCAACGCTTCCGGGAATGGCTGAGCGTACCATCAAGCTCGGCGGATTCTCCAAGGCCTATTCCATGACCGGATGGCGTATCGGCTATCTCTGCGCTCCGAAGGAGATCATCTCCGCTGTTGTACGTGTACACCAGTACACAGTTACCTGCGCATCTTCATTTGTCCAGGATGCCAGTGTGACCGCACTGAAAGAGTGTGACGAGGATGTTGAACTCATGCGCAGAGAATATCAGAAGCGCAAGGATTATCTGGTGAAGGAGCTCAATTCCATAGAGGGAATCAGCACCAATCATCCGACCGGCGCGTTCTACATCTTTGTCAATATCAAGAGCCTTGGCAAGACCTCCATGGAGATGGCTGAGTACCTTCTGGAGCATGCGAAGATCGCTCTGGTTCCGGGTTCCGCCTTCGGAAGCGAGGGAGAAGGATACCTGAGGATCTCCTATGCGACCAGCATGGAGCAGCTTGAAGAGGCCTGCAGGCGTATCCGCAAGGCTGTCGAAGACCTTCGCGCCGGCAAGTAAGAGAGACTGGGTCGACTGAGTCCCCGGAACTGTGTCACAGCTGCCATACTTCCCCGATGGGGATCTGGATATGGCGTGAGGCAAGATAGTCGGACAGAGCTCTTTCGAAGATCTCTGCAGCCTTCTGGCTGGTCCGCTTCGGGTAGCGGTGCCTGATCCGGTAGCAGACGCGGTTGGGAGGCTGGTTGATGATCTCGCTGACATAGACGGGACGTCTTCCGGCAAGGGTGACCACCACGGATTCCGGCGCGATGATCCAGTTGTCGGGCCGGTTCCACAGCAGCTCCAGTATGCCGATGGCATCTGCCTGGATGTGGGCTCTGGGAGATTCCGCCATCCAGCTCTCATGCCAGAACTGGTAGTGATCGTCCCAGCTCAGATACAGCTCCCGGAATGTGTCCAGCTCATCGGTATGGATCCGCTTCTTCGGTATGGAAGGTGTGTCGGTCTGGACCAGATACAGCTTCTCCTCAAAGAGACGCTCGGTAATGATGCCGGTGTAATGGTAATGGTGATAGACAAAACCAAGATCGATATCGTGATTGTTCAGCAGGGCGTACAGCTCTGAAGAGTGATGCGTCCGGATGCTCAGGTCGATCCCGGAATCGGATGTGAGCAGCTGATTGTACAGCGGAGCCATCACCGCAAGACTGAGTGAATCGGTGCATCCCACCGTCAGAAGATAACGGTCGCTGCTGTTTTGGATCGCCATGGTTTCCTTCCAGAGGGCGGCCCAGCGCTCAGCGATGGGAATAAACTCCTCCCCCTTAGGGGTAAGCTCGATGGTCTTATGACCCTTGCGCCGAATGACCAGTTCAAAGCCCAGTTCATCCTCAAGGGAAGAGAGACGGTGGCTGATGGTAGGCTGGGAGAGGAACAGAAGCTCCGCGGTCCGGGTAATGCTTCTGGTGGCAACAACAGTCAGAAAGGTTTCGACTTCGGCAAGTGTCATGGGATCCTCCTGGAACGATCTTACTGATGCGCAGACAGGCAGGCGCAGGACCTGCCGGAGCGGATGGCTGTACTGAGGTATATATTAACATAATTTATATTAAAGCAAGTTAAACATTCAAAAAGGAGAATGAATCATGTCTTTAGGATGCAGAATCAAAAGGAATTTCGAGAGACCGTCAAAGGAACTGATCGAGGCATTCCGCGGAATCCCGGTAGCCAACATCGATGACAACATGGGAAGGATCGCGGCAGTGGATTCCAGCATCTACCCGCTGAATCCGAATGCAAAACTGCTCGGAACCGCATTTACGGTAAATGCTCCGGCAGGAGACAACCTTCTGTTCCATGCATCCCTGGATATGGCACAGCCGGGGGATGTAATTGTCCTTGCCAATAAGGGTTCCATGAGCCGTTCCATGTGCGGTGAGATCATGAGCAACTATGCCAAGAAGAGAGGCCTTGCCGGAATCATCATCGATGGCTGCGTACGTGACAGCTACGCTCTGAGAGAGCTGGACTTCCCGGTATACGCAAAAGGCGTCACCCCCAACGGTCCGTACAAGAACGGCCCCGGTGAGATGAACTTCCCGGTCTCCTTTGCAGGTATCATCATCAATCCGGGCGACATCATCGTAGGTGACGCAGACGGCATCATCGTGATCAATCCCCAGTACGCGGAGGAGATCGCGGCGAAGGCGAAGGCATATCACGACAGCGAAGAGAAGCAGCTGGAAGGCATTCTCACAAGAGGCGAGTGGCCGCGTCCGTGGGTACAGGACACCCTTGAAAAAGTCGGTTTTGAATTTATCGATTAATTGGTTACCGTGCATGGTCAGAACAAAGCGAGGTGAGAATTGCCATGTCAGAGGCTGTGATCTGCCCTGCAGGGGACAGTGCGCTGCTGGTTGAATTTGAAAATGAGATCAGCCTGGAGGTCAATTCCAGGGTGAGGGCTTTGAAATATACGCTGGAACAGTCACCATTTGACGGAATGGGCGAGCTGGTGCCGGCATACAGAAGCCTCCTGGTCTGTTATGACCCTCTTAAGATCCGCATGAAGGCGGCTCAGGAGGAGATACGATCCAGGCTCGGGCATATGGACAGGGTGAGTCTTCCGAAAGCGATCGTTACGGAGATCCCCGTATGCTATGACAAGGAATACGCGGTCGATCTTGAGCACATCGCGCAGCTGGAACACAAAATGGAAGAAGAGGTTATCCGGATCCACAGCCAGAGTGATTACTTCGTATATATGCTGGGATTCGCGCCGGGACATCCCTATACGGCGAGATTCGAGAATCCGTTCTCATTTAAGAGAATGGAGAATCCCAGACTGAGGATTCCGGGAGGCAGCATCGTCGTACAGCTGGCGCTGTCGGACATCATTCCCTTTGACCAGCCCTGCGGCTGGAACATCATCGGCTCCACGCCGGTCCTGGCGTGCGATTACCGCAAGGAGAATCCATTTCTCCTGAGGGCCGGCCAGTGGATCCATCACAGACCGGTCAGCAAAGAAGAGTATCTTGATATTAAGAAACAGGTTGAAGATGGCACCTATGTCTGCAAGACCTGGGAGAAGGAGGACTGAAGATGGCGATCGTAGTACTTTCTCCCGGGATCCTGACCAGTGTGCAGGATGGCGGAAGACAGGGTTATCAGCAGTATGGCGTATCCCCGTCAGGCCCGATGGACGCGCATGCGTTTCGGACTGCGAACATTCTGGTCGGGAATGACCCGGATGAGGCAGGGCTGGAGATGACGGTCATGGGGGCGGAGCTCACATTTACCGATGCTGCAGTCATTGCCCTTGCCGGCGCGGATATGGGAGCGACCCTGAACGGGACGAAGACAGACATGTACCGTGCGCTGTGTGTACAGGCGGGGGATGTCCTGAAGCTTGGATTCGCGCTCAGCGGCTGCCGCACCTATCTGGCGGTGCGAGGAGGGATCGGAACCGAGCCGGTCATGGGAAGCCGGGCAACAATGATCGGCAAGAACTTTGGCGGCTACAAGGGACGTAAGCTGCAGAAGGATGATGTGCTGGAGATACGCCCCTGCAGTAAGGAGTTCCCGCATCCGGAGACTTATTTCACGCAGCCCGAGCCGGTTCAGCCAGGAGTCAGGACCCTTCGCGTGATCCTGGGGCCGCAGGCGGACCGGTTCACAGAGAAGGGCATCCACACGTTCCTGAGCAGCGAGTACACCGTGGGACAGGATTTTGACCGCCAGGGGTACAGGCTGGAAGGCGAGAAGATCGAGCATAAGACCGACAGTAATATCATTTCCGACGGTGTCGTTACAGGATCGATCCAGGTGCCGGGCACCGGACTTCCGATCGTGATGACCGCGGAGAGGGCAACGGTCGGAGGATATACGAAGATCGCTACAGTGATCACGGCAGACCTTCCGCTGATCGGCCAGTGCAAGGCCGGCGACAGGATCCGCTTTCAGGAAGTGACTGTCGAAACTGCCCAGGACCTGCTTCAGCAGGAGGCGGACCGGCTGGCATTGCTCAGAAAACAGGTAGAGGATCCCTCTCACCTTCCTCAGAAGAGCGTACCGGCTGCGGCTGCACAGGCACCTGCAGTGGAGCATGAATATGAATATACGAAGGACGTGACGATCTCGATCAACGGGATATCCTATGAGGTCACGATCCAGAAGTGGAAAGAAGAATAGCACAGAAGGAGGATACAGACATGTTTCAGGTGGATCTGAACAGTGATATGGGAGAGAGCTTCGGAGCCTATAAGCTGGGCGGCGATGAGCAGATCATCAAGTCAGTCAGCTCCGCGAATGTAGCCTGCGGGTTCCATGCGGGCGATCCGATGGTCATGGCAAAGACCGTGCAGATGGCAAAGGAAAATGGTGTCAGTGTCGGTGCGCATCCGGGCTATCCGGACCTGATGGGCTTTGGCAGACGCAAGATGGTGCTTTCTGCGGCTGAAGTCAAGAATTACATGAAGTATCAGATCGGAGCCCTGAATGCATTTGTCACCAGCGCAGGGATGAAGCTGCAGCATGTGGCGCCCCACGGAGCGCTGGGAAACCTCTGCCAGTATGACCGCGAGGTCTCCAGAGCGATCGTGGAAGCGGTCTATGAGATCGATCCGGAACTGATCATCTATTACTGCGCCGGAGCCGTTCTGGGAGAAGAGGCAGTGAAGATCGGCCTTCAGGCGAAGGCGGAGATCTTCGCGGACCGTGCATACATGGACGACCTGTCACTGGTTCCCCGCAAGGAAGAGGGATCCATGATCACGGATGAGAGCATCGCGATCGACAGGTGCGTGCGCATGGTCAAGGAGGGCAAGGTCATTGCCCGCAGCGGTAAGGAACTGGATATCAGCGGAGATACCCTCTGCGTACATGGCGACGGCCCCAAGGCACTCGCATTTGTACAGAAGATCAGGGAACGGTTCCAGCAGGAAGGGATCGAGATCGTCAGCTTCCAGAACCGGTGAAACGAATGAAGAACAGCACCATAGCTTCTATGCCGGACGTAAGAGACGGTATATGAGCTGTGAGCAGCACACAGACCAGCAGTAAACCGATAACTTCTGTAGTGAATTGAAACGGAGGAACACAATGGCGCAGAAAATAGATGTTCAGGAAGCGGCTGCTCACTGCACCCAGCTTCGGGCTGATCTTCTCAAGATGCTGAATGCGGCCGGATCGGGCCACCCGGGCGGATCCCTGTCGTGTCTTGATATTCTCTATGTACTTTACAATCATGTGATGAAGCAGGATCCGAAGGATCCGAAGTGGGACGGGCGTGACCGCTTCGTTCTCTCAAAGGGACATGTGAACCCGGCACTGTATGTTGTGCTGGCAGATCTTGGCTATTTCCCCAAGAGCGAGCTTATGACGCTGCGCAAGTTCGGAAGCATTCTTCAGGGACATCCGTACATGCATAAGACCCCCGGCCTGGATGTATCTTCCGGTTCCCTCGGACAGGGCCTGTCGGTGGCAGCCGGTATGGCGGCGGCAGCGAAGGCTGACGGAAAGCCGAACCGCGTGTTTGCCCTGATGGGCGACGGCGAGCAGGAGGAAGGCGAGATCTGGGAAGCAGCCATGTCAGCGGCTCATTTCAAGCTGGATAATCTGTGCGGCATTGTTGACCACAATCATCTTCAGATCGACGGTAATGTAGAAGATGTCATGAATATCGAACCGATCGCGGACAAGTGGCGCGCGTTCGGATGGAATGTGATCGGGATCGACGGACATGATTATGAGCAGATCCTGGATGCGTTCCTCAAGGCGGAGGAATGCAAGGGAAAGCCTACAGTCATCATCGCGGAGACGGTCAAAGGAAAAGGTGTTTCCTTCATGGAGAATCAGGCAGGCTGGCACGGCACTGCACCGAATGACGAACAGCTGCAGCAGGCTCTCAGAGAGCTGGGACAGGAGGGATGACTGTGAAAAACGTAAAACTGAATTTCGATCTTGACAATCCGAAGAAAAAACCGTCCCGTGACGGCTATGGCGACGGTCTGAATGACGCGGCGGCCAAGAACCCCAATGTGGTGGCGATCGGTGCGGATATCACAGCATCCACAAGAGTTGACTGGTTTGTGAAGGAACATCCGGACAGCTTCTATGACCTGGGAATCGCTGAGCAGAACCAGATGGCATTTGCTGCAGGCATGAGCCTGATGGGCAAGGTGCCTTTCGTCTGCAACTACGGTGTGTTCCTGGCAGGACGTGCCTGGGATCAGATCCGTACAACGGTATGCTACAATAACCTAAACGTGAAGCTGGGCGGAGCCCACGGCGGAATCTCGGTTGGCCCTGACGGAGCGACCCATCAGGCACTGGAGGAGATCTCCATCATGAGATGCCTCCCCAACATGAAGGTTATCGTTCCCGCGGACTCCTGGGAGACCCGCAAGGCGACCCGCGCAGTGGCGGAGCTGGACGGACCCTACTATGTACGCTTCGGAAGAGAAAAGGTTCCGGAAATCACGGATGAGAGCACCCCGTTTGAGGTGGGCAAGGCGTACTGCGTGCAGGAGGGCACAGATGTTGCCATCATCGCCTGCGGAGCCATGGTTTATCACAGCATGCTCGCCGCAAGAGAACTGGCGAAGGAAGGAATCTCCGCCATGGTGGTGAACTGCCATACGATCAAGCCGATCGACAGAGAGTCCATCGTGGAAGCTGCGAAGACGACCGGCGCTGTCGTCACGGCAGAAGAGCACCAGCTCATGGGCGGCATGGGAAGCGCAGTCAGTGAAGTACTTTCCACAGAATATCCTGTCCCGATGCAGATGGTCGGCGTGAACGACCGCTTCGGACAATCCGGAGATCCGGATGAGCTGATGAATGCTTATGGCCTGAATGCAGAGGAGATCTGCAAGGCCGCGAAGAGAGCCATTGCGATGAAGCGCTGAGTGGTTTTCCGGTGACAGTGCATCTGTAAGAGAAATAAAAGGAACGGCCGCGGCGGATATCCCGCTGCGGCCGATTACTGTTTTCAGGAGTGGATCTTCTGATCCAGTTCTTCATAGCTGCGCCGCAGCCTGTCAAACAGGGCATCCGGCAGCAGGGGGCTCTCCCACTCGCAGCCTGACGTTGTGAGCCGGTTCCTCGCTCCGTAGAAGACACCGTTCAGATAACGGGCGCTGTCGTTCCAGTTCCCGGCAATGACCTCTGGGATCGTCAGGGCGACAGAAGAGACACCGGGGGCAATATACGGTTTGTAAC
This sequence comes from uncultured Lachnospiraceae bacterium, assembly GCA_902765725.1. Lineage (GTDB taxonomy): Bacteria > Bacillota > Clostridia > Lachnospirales > Lachnospiraceae > Porcincola. The sequence continues at coordinate 27,622 of CACXAT010000009.1, forward strand.
CGATCTCCCGCACGCGGATGTTGGCGTTGGTGGTCAGGTCTGTCAGCTGAGCGGTTGCGTCATCGTCATATTCTTCAGGATCGATACTGTTCACCGCCACAAGTCCCCTGCCGTGGGGCCCATACACGCGGCCATTACTACAAAAACAGGTAAAACGCTTATCTTCTGAAGCGGGATCTGCAGGGAGGGATCCGGTTCTGCTTTCACATGCGGATTCTGCCAGCCGGCCAGCGTAGTAGGATGCCCTTGCAAACATGACCCCCAGTCCGAAGCCCTGGATCTGGTCCGGGTGCAGATAGTCAAGAACGACTCCGCACAGAAGATCCAGCGGGTCGGAGACAACACCGAACAGTCCTCTGTATCCTGCGTCAGAGGCCTGTTTTGCATAGCCTGCGATGATCTTCCGGTTCTCTTCAAACTGTGCGATCCTGACATCCGAGTGTGCTTCCGCCCCGAGCGGAGGCACATTTTTTGTTGCGCAGAACAGGAAGATATCACAGTCAAAGAGGTTCTCCTCTTCCAGGATCACAACGTCCGGATAGGGAGTCCTCCCCAGCGGGGAGAGGATCTGGTTGATCTCGATCTCAAGACGGTCGCACAGCTTCTTGTCAATGTCATAGATGCCGATCTGCGATACACGCCCTGCTCCGGCGATCCGAAGTCCCAGGGCGGCATTCAGCCCCACATCTCCAAGGCCGATGATATGGACCCTCTTCAGATCCTTCTCATCCTGCATGATCCAGGGATACCCGGTGAGATGATCCCCGCGGTACGGGTAGGCGGAGCGAAGGTCTGTGATCTTATGCATGGCAGTTCTCCTTTACATTTATAATTTACAGCCGGAATTCTCCGTCCAGCAGATGCCTCAGCCTGCGCAGCTTCTGCATCTCGCGGCGCAGAAGCAGGGACGGGGATTCCTGCACGACGGAGGTGTCCAGGATGCAGGTATCCGGGTGCCTTGGCTCTGCCAGGACTTCTCCGATGCGGGACATGGTCAGCTTGCGGCCATACCTGTCCTGATAGAGCTTCTCCAGGACCAGGAAGATGCTGCGCGCATTTTCAAGGCAGACCACCGACAGGTTGTAGAATGCCTCCATGGATGCGCCCTTCATGAAGGACGGGAACTGGTAGGGCAGGATCGAGTTGACGGAGGGCAGCGAGGGCGAAGAGCGGATCTGCTCTCTGACCCGGATCCCGTCTCCGCCGATGAAGGGATACAGGTCCGATTCAATCAGCCAGGAGCGCATGTTCGGTACGAAATAGACCGATTCGATCGGCTCTTCCAGCACATTGGCCAGATCATCACCGCGCCCGGAGCGCACACCGACGATCAGTTTGTTCAGCTTCAGCCCTTCAGCCTTCATAACCTTCTCAACCGCAGCCAGCCGGTATCCCTTGTGATAGAGATCATCCACCAGGATCACGGGGCGCATGAAGGATTTGATGGTCCGGATCTGCACCTTCAGCGGGGCGTAATGCGGAAACTCTTTGATGGTGAAGCTCTCCATGTCAATGTCATACAGCTTCTCTGTATTCAGATCCTTCGTGACGCAGTTCGGCACGAGGACACCGCGCAGAGTCTTGCCGAAGGGGACACAGATCTTCTCACCAAGCTTTCTGGGACCGCAGGCTTCAGGGTCGACCGGATTGTTCCTGACGATCAGCTGGATCAGCCGGTGATTCAGGATGTCTGAGTCAAAGCACAGACTGAGCTGGCCCGGGAACAGCATGGCAACCTCACGGCGCAGCTTCAGATGACTCTCCCAGAGGACCTCCTGCACGGCAGGCTCCGATGAGAACTGGTCCTTGATGAAGGAAGGCGTGTCGAAGAACAGTACGAGCGGCCTGCGCATATCTGTCACATAGCAGTCCTCCATCTGCGGCAGCGGCAGGAAGCCGCTTCCCCGGAGCAGGTCATCATATTCCCTGCCGTGGAAGCAGACAGCGTAGGAGTACCCTTCCTCCTGACAGTGGGCGAGCATCTCGTTGAGAACCGTGTACCGGTCGTCACTGCAGCGCCCCGCGTCACCGAGGATATCCGTTAGGACACAGGTCCGGCCGGACAGCTCATTGCGCAGCGTGGCAGCCAGATCGATGTCGCCGCAGGATTCATAGAGCTCGCTGAATGCCAGCTCGTGATAGAGCACTGCCCCGCATATGTGTTCATCGTCCTCTTCATTGCGCAGGATCACGGCCTTCTCACCACCGGCGCCGGCAAGATAATGATCTGAATAATGCGATGCCAGCTCAGCTTCCAGATCCTCCGACAGATGTTCGAAGAGGAGAGTATCCACGTTGCGGGACTGTGCGGCGCGCTTGTACATGGGCTCCATGGTATAGAGGCCTTTTTCATAGATGTAGTTCTGGACCACGGGCTCGACCAGGTCTGCGATATCCTTGTTGTCACTTACATTTCTCCTGATCCGGGTGGAGCTCATGTTTTCAAAATAAGCCGGCAGCTTCAGGAACAGGACATCTGCCTGCAGCTTCTGCCGTATGTTTTTCTCCTCTGTCCAGGAGCCCTCCGTATTGCGGGCAAACAGAATGTGCGGGAAGGTGTGGATGGAATTCTCGCACGGAGCGGCCCGGTAGGCAGAGGCGTGCTCCACCACGTCACTTCCTGCGACGATATATACCTCCTCGCCGGAGAAGCAGCCGCGCAGCCTGGCCAGATCCTCCGGGCAGGCGATATTGACCGGGATCTCGGTGGGGAACAGGAATACGCCGTTGAGATCCGCCACAGACATAACCATGATTTTTCTGCGGATCTGGTACGGCTGTGTATTCTTGGACCAGGAGAATTCGTCTACTGCCAGGTATACATGGAAACCCATCGAGGCGATCTCCCGGACGATTGCCTTGTGTCCGAGGGAGAAGGGATCGAAGGTCCCGGGGAAGAAGGCGATCTTCGCACGCTGCCGGAACGCGATCCGCTCGTGATCCTGCAGATAATCCGAGATAAACCGGTATATGTGATTGAGGGAAGCGGCGTTGTAGTACCACAGCGGGATCTCCTGGTCCCACAGGATAAAGGTCAGGACCTTCCGGGCCATGGAAGTAAAGTACTCCTTCTTCTGCTCGAGCGTCAGCTGGCGGCTTCCGAACAGACCTGATCCGAGGAAATAAAAGGCTTCGCGGGCCACTTCCATATCATAATGCACGGTCCCGGAGCACAGCATTCCCTCCAGGGCGTTCTGCTCTTCTGTGCCGATCCCGTGCCCAGGCAGATACTGCAGGATCACGCTGACGGTCTCGAGGGTGAGGATCACCACCGAGGGCGTGCTGCTCGCATACAGATCACGCAGCTGGTCCAGAAGGGACAGCCTCTCGTCCTGTGTCATGATCACATAGATGCGTCCCATGAACTGGGGGATGTACCGGGCAACCGAGTAGCGTCCCATGGAGAGGGCACGCACCAGCTCGAGCATGATCTCATAGCGCTGAGACTCAGAGAGCCGGGGCATGATCTGTACCAGGTTTTCTCCGGCCTGCAGCTTATTGGTCACTCTCGGATTGAACTGCAGGATATTGAGCAGATGAGAGGCGTACTGGTAGACTCTCAGGAGATCTTTTTCCTCCATCATCTCCTTCTGGAGGATCTCCAGGTTGACCAGCTTGAAGATCCAGGGGATCTCAGAGCGCTGGTTTTCGATATAGAGGAACTTCGCATCATAGTTCAGAGCAGAATCTTCGCCAAACACAAGCTTCCTGATCTGCAGAGTCAGATAGCGTATGCACACCGGATCCTCCTCCTTCATGGAGAGGGAAGAGAGTGCGTCTATCATCTCATCATCCGGCCGGCAGCCCTGCTTGAGCCAGCATACAAGGAAGCGAAGCGCAGACACGCGGATCTCGGGATCCTCTGTCTGCAGGAACTGGCGGTCAAAACGGAAGAGGAGCTTGCGCTGGTTGGCGCTGCACAGGTCATAAGGGATCTCCGGCAGGCAGTCCAGCAGGAGGAACTGCGTCAGGCCCTCCCACCGGGAGGACTTGTAATGATCAAGTACCACATTCAGCACTTCGCGCCGTCTGGGCCCGTCTGTCAGAGCCAGCAGATGACGCACGACTGTCTTCATGCCGTACCCGATCCACCGGCGGTGCTGCTCTGTGACCATGTGACTGGGAAAGAGCATGCGGTGCAGGAAGCTGCGCCACACATCCGCCATCCTGCGGCCGATCTGCGGAGCCTGTACATCCTCCGGGAGCTCTTTCTTGAATACGATATCAAAGCCGGCCATGACAACAGCAGAGATCCTGGCGGCCTGACGCCGGATATCTCCGTCCTGGTGAGAGAGCATTTCATACAGGAAGTCCAGAATCACCAGCTTCTGTTCCTGCTTGAGGTAGCCCGAGTATTCTTCTATGACCGTGAGAAAAGCACGCACATGTCTCCAGTCCTTCTCCCCGCGGATATCCTCCAGCAGGCTGATAAAGGAGACATCATGCCCGGTCGTGTACATGACCTTCAGGTTCTGGGAGATCGCGAGATACTTGAAGGCCTGCACCATCTCATCCGTACTCATCAGAGAGTAGGGGGTGCGGGCTTTTGGCTTGTGCCAGCCGTCCTCCAGATCTACGGATACTCCGAGGGAGATCAGATAGTCCTCGAAATCCTTCAGCTTGTCATATACCTTGGCATAGCGCCGCCTCTTGGCATCATCCACGTTGTCGAGCTTGCTGAGGATGATGTCATAGGATTCCTTCAGAGACCAGAAGCAGACCTTCTCTGTCCCGTCCTCCAGGCGCACACTCTTGACGCGGAAGTCGGCATAGATCAGGATCAGGCTCTCTACACTCAGATTTTCCAGCTCCAGGTCCCAGACCGAATGGGCGGACGCGATCGCGCCGATGGAATCAAAACCGAACTGCTGGGCAAACTGGTAGGTGTAATAATAGTGCAGATAGGGTACACGTCTTGCCTCCTCGGGACGGCAGCCGTACTTGCCGATATCGTGCAGGATCGCGGCTCCCGAAGACAGCGCCGGATCGATCCGGACTGATGTGTGCAGGAGCTGCCTTGCGATATATACAGACACATAGTTGACGCCGGCGATATGTCCGAGGGTCTCAAATGGAGTTATGGTTCTGTGCAGCCGCATGAATGCATACAGATAACGCTCACGCAGGCAGTGAAGAAGCTTCTCATACTCCGCGGTTGCGCGGTACCCGCGGTATTCCTGCTCTTCGAGCAGCACAAGGTCCCGGGTCCGGCACGGAGCCAGCTCCCTGCGCTCCCGGTCAAACACAGCGTTCAGCGTATCCAGATAGAACAGGACCGCTTCCCTGCGCTCTTCCTTTAGGAGGACCGGGTCCCTGCCGGGATAGTAGTCATCCAGCAGAAAGGCGCAGCAGTATGAGTTCCAGTCGTCGAAGCTGTCCGGCGCGGCGCTGCCAAGCAGCGGCATCAGTGCTTCCGCACACAGTTCAGGCATGATGCGAAGATCCGCGCCGTCCTCTGCCAGAGGACAGGAGGACGCGATCGACTCTATGAGATCTTCACGACTATTGATACCGGTAATCTTAGCCATATTACTCCCCATTCTTCCTGTAGATGATCAGGTGTTCATGTTTCATGTCATGCAGAAGATGCCAGTCCTGGTCCTGCGTGTCACAGTAGATGACCACAGAGTCATCTGCTTCCGGAACAATCTCCCGGATACGGTTCGGAAGCTCTGCCAGCATCTCAGGGCGGAAATGAACCCGCCGCTTGTCTTCAAAGACAGCGTCATACAGGATATCCGCTTCCACGAGATCCTGGAAGATGTGGCTGCCATAGGACAGTTCCGGCTGATATCCGGCCCGTGACTCCGCCAGCTCGCAGATCACCCGGAAGGAGCTGATATCCGAGAAAGCAGTGGGAACACCCAGCTCCGGAGAGGAAGTCCCGATCCGCCCCGGTGTCAGCAGCACCAGCTGTTTTCCGGTATCTCTCAGATGCCAGTTCAGCTGTCCGATGACTCTTGCCACCCCGGGCTTGTTTTTGTAGGGCATCTCGTAATAGGCAACCGGGTCGATCATGACGATCCCGTCCACCAGGGTGCTCCGGGACATGCCCATCGAAGAGCGGACAGTCTCCAGGAAGATGCCGGAGTCATCCGGAAGGTCTGCGGGATCTTCCGCCGACTGCGCCGCGGAACGGTCCTGCATGATCAGCAGGGGACGGCACTGGAGCAGGTTCACCACATAATCCCCGTCCTCGCTGAGATTGATCGTGAATTCGATATCCACACTCTGCCCGTAGGAGGTCTGCAGCTGCTGCATCATCTCATGCATGAGCTGCATCAGTTCCGGCTTTCCGGTGATGCCCCGGCAGGAGATGAACTCTATGCTGCGGGCGCTGCCCCGCTCCCGGAAGATGCGTTCCGCATCTGTATCGTGCTCCAGGAGGATGCGCTTCAGCCAGCCGGGCAGACTGGGGGCTACGTCCTCGAGAGGAACGTAGCAGAAAGTTCCCCGGGTCTTGTCGATCAGGGAAATCTTCCGCTGGCTGTAGCGGTGCCGCTCCGAGGCAGAATGGTAGGGAGTTGTCATGGGCTGGTCAAGGCTGACCAGGCGCGGGTAGGCGCCTTCCGTCCGGTCGACCGCCGAGGTGCCGAGACCCATCACGAGGCGGAGCATCCCGGCTCCGGGATCCAGTGTGGGAAGAAACCGGTAAGGACTGTAGGAATATCCGACACCGGCCGCGCAGGGCATGAAATAATTGCCAAAATGAGAGCCCGAGACACGCATGACCAGGATCGCCATCTGCTCATCCCGCCTGGCAAGGCCGCGTCTCATGCGGTAGTCCAGGGCGGAGAGGGACATGGTGCTTGCATAGACAGTCCGGACGACGTCTTCAAAAGCTGCCAGCCGCTCCTCAATCGAGCCGCTGTTTGGAACAAACACGGAATCATATTTGCCTGCAAAAGCATTGTCGAAGCCGTCCTCCAGTATGCTGCTGGAGCGGACGATGATCGGTGCCTGTCCGTAGTACTCCAGAAGATGCAGGAACTGCTGCTCGATCTCATCCCAGAAGGAGCCGTGCAGAAGGGCCTCATGCAGCTGGGCGGAGAGTGAGAAATATCCTTCCTCTGTATTCTGACGTACCGACAGCTCCCACAGCCCATTTTCCACCAGATATCCGGAGAAAACGTCGGAACCGATGTAGAAGGAATCATGGGCTTCCATGTAGTCATACAGCTCCGGGCGGCGGTTCTCGATGATCTTTCGGGCGGTCAGCATCCCGCAGGATTTGCCGCCGATCTGGCCGCTGCCTACCATGTGCTCTTTGACGAAGAAGTAGTCCTCCGGGCGGAAGTTCTCCAGGATCAGGCTCCGCATCCGGGTATCCCGGCTCATCATGATCCGGCACATCCGCGCGCATTCCTCAGTCAGATCATCCCCGTATTCATATTTGCGCTGGGTATTGAGGAAAAAACGATCCCAGCTGTCCATACTCAGGTCCGGATGCATGCGGCTGGTCATATCCTGGGCGCGATGATACCTGCTGAGTTTCACACCGTCCGTCAGGAGCCTGAATTCTCCCGTCACCGGATCGACCACGTGGGGCTGGAACAGCTCAGGGTCTTCTTCTGCGCGGATCTTCTCTGCGCGGACATAGACATTCTTGAAGTCAGAACAGACATGAAGGAAGACATCTGCCGTTTCGGAGATCTTATGTGCCGCGGTGTCCGAATGCATCCCGGCTTTCAGAGGAAAGAGCGCAGTATCGCCGCGCTCTGACAGAAGGGGCGTTGTGACACGGAAGAAATTGACCATCATCAGGTCGGTGGCCCAGGCGGTCTGCAGATCGGACAGGCAGTCAAAGAGAAAGAGGGTTCCCCTCTGCCGGCGCCGGATCTCCTGATGCAGCGAGACTGTAAAAGGACGGAAACGGTGGTTCAGAGGGATCGGAACTGTCTGTATCTGATCATCTTCCCGGTCGGATACAGACTGGCTGTCCACAGAGACCTGCGGCCCGTCCGCGGTATCCGGAATGAACCGGAAACGGACGACCGGTATGGAGGCTGCCTGTGCTGCCTGCAGGATTCCGGTTAGAAGTCTTGGATAATCTGACAGGTCAGCCATCGAGAATACGACGTTCCTTCCTGCGTCAGGAGAGGCGGCGAAATCGCCGAGATTTTTTTTCTTACAAATAGTCATATATTCTTCTCATTAGTCAGACAGCGTGCTATAATAAATAAGGTATAATTGTAAACAATTATACATCGTGCAGAGTTGTTTTTCCATAGATCGCAAAGTGATGTCTTGATTTGTTGTTTTTTGTGATGTGTTTCGATTGTCGCATAGTGAACTGGTATCAGATTTTATCGTAGGAACAGTGTTTTCAGGAGGAAAACGAGATGAACAGTTATATTGAGCGAGTGATCGGAAGAGTCAAAGAGAAGTACCCGTACCAGCCGGAATTCTGTCAGACTGTGGAGGAAGTGCTCTCCTCACTGGATACCGTGGTGGACCGCCATCCGGAGTATGAGAAGGTTGATCTGCTCGGCCGCATGGTGGAGCCGGAGAGAATGTTCTCCTTCCGTGTCGTATGGCAGGATGACCAGGGGATCGCGCATACGCAGAACGGGTATCGCTGCCAGTTCAACGGGGCGATCGGACCGTACAAGGGCGGACTTCGTTTCCAGAAGAACGTCAACCCGAGTGTCATGAAGTTCCTTGCCTTCGAGCAGACCTTCAAGAACAGCCTGACCGGTCTGTCCATGGGCGGCGGCAAGGGCGGTGCGGACTTCGATCCTACCGGAAAGAGCGATGACGAGATCATGCGCTTCTGCCAGTCCTTCATGCAGGCGCTGTACCGCTACATCGGCCCGGACACAGACGTGCCGGCAGGTGATATGGGCGTCGGCGGAAGAGAGATCGGATATATGTTCGGTGAGTACCGCAGGCTGAAGGGTAATTTTGAAAATGGCACCTTCACCGGCAAGGGATTCTCCTATGGCGGCAGCCTGATCCGTCCGGAGGCGACCGGATACGGCGCTGTGTACTATCTGGAGAATGTGCTGAAGCATGATAATGAGCAGCTGGCCGGCAAGACCATCGCCTGCGCGGGCTTCGGCAACGTGACCTGGGGCATCTGCAAGAAGGCGACGGAACTTGGTGCGAAGGTTGTCACCCTGTCCGGACCGGACGGCTATGTCTATGATCCGGATGGCGTCAGTACGCCGGAGAAGATCGACTATCTGGTCGAGATGAGGAATTCCGGACGCAACCGTGTCCAGGATTACGCGGACAAGTTCGGTGTTGAATTCCACGCTGGAGAGAAGCCCTGGGGCGTCAAGGCAGACATCATCATGCCGTCCGCGATGCAGAATGACGTGCACATGGACAGTGCCGAGAAGATCGTTGCCAATAAGATCCGCTACTACATCGAAGTTGCGAACATGCCGACCACCAATGACGCACTTCGCTATCTGATGAGCCAGCCGGATATGATCGTTGCTCCGTCCAAGGCAGTCAATGCCGGCGGCGTCGCGACCAGCGGACTGGAGATGAGCCAGAATAGCGAGCGCCTCTTCTGGACGGCAGACGAAGTCGACAGGCAGCTGCACCGCATCATGGATACCATCTATGAGAACTCCGTACAGGCTGCAGAGCGCAACGGACTTGGCTACAACCTGGTCGCCGGCGCCAACATCGCAGGCTTTGAGAGAGTCGCGGACGCCATGATGGCACAGGGACTGTTCTGATCTTCTCATCATTCAGGACAGCAATTTAATAATCAGAGTACAGCAGGGCTTTTGACCTCAGGGTTGAAAGCCCTGTCTTTGCGTGATCATACCGAACGGACCTGCCTTCTGCCTGCAGTGACTGTGCGGATGGGCATATGTATGCAGACAGCATACATGCCTTTGCTTTTACTGTGCTATATTGAGATACAGAGGGGGGCTTTCTATGGCGGAGAAGATTAATACCAGTACTTTGATGAAGCGCTTATTTAAAACTAAGCATCTGGATACATTTCTGAAGCAGAATGAGCAGAACATGCAGGCTGCAGGGTTTGATCAGATGATCAGAAGCCTGTGCGAAGAGAGAGGACTGGTCCCGGAGCAGGTGATCCTGCAGGCGGAGATCGACCGGACATACGGACATCAGCTGTTCAGCGGGGTGCGGCGTCCGTCCAGGGACAAGGTGATCCAGCTGGCGCTGGCAATGGAACTGGGAGTGGACGAGACGCAGAAACTTCTGCGGTCAGCGGGCAAGAGTGAACTCTATCCGCGGCTGAAGAGAGAGGCAGTCATACTCTACTGTGTCAGGAAGAGGGCATCTGTTCTGGACACACAGGAGATGCTGTCAGGTTATGGATTTTCTCTGCTGGGTAGTCTGAGAAACTGAGGAGGTCAGGATGCTGGAAGGAACCGATACGGAGTTCACGGCGCAGCTGCCGGATGAAAAGGAGTATCCTGCGCCGCTCCTGGAGAGGTGTGAATTGCTGGAGTGTCTGAGTGAAGGAGAAGATACCCGGACTCTTCTGGCAAGGGACAGGGAGAATGACAGGCTGTATGTCGTGAAATGTTATCTCGCCCCGGGAGCGTTTTATGAGCGGACGGAACCGGATGCCCTCCGGAAGCTGAGTGAGGATCCCTTCCCCAGGTTCGCGGGAGAATACCGGAATGATCATATGAGATGCGTCCTTCGGGAATACGTGGAAGGGGAGACGCTCAAAGAACTTGCAGAGCATACCCGTTTCAGTGAAGAAGACGTGATCCGGACGGGGATGCAGCTGTGTGATGAATTGAGTATTCTTCACAGCCTCACTCCGCCCGTTATTCATCGTGATATCAAACCGCAGAACGTGATCATCCGTCCGGACGGACGCCCCGTGCTGATCGACTTCGGGATCTCCCGTGTGGTCACAGATCATGAGATGGATACGGTCCCGTTCGGCACGCAGGGCTTCGCACCGCCGGAACAGTATGGTTTCGCGCAGACCGACGCGCGGTCAGACCTGTATTCGCTGGGCATACTGCTTACCTGGATGCTCACCGGCAAGGCGGCTCCTCCAGAGCCTGCGGACACACCGCTCAAAAAAACGCTTGCAAGATGTACCGCCTTTGATCCAAGAGAGCGGTTTGCGAACGCTGCCCAGTTTAAAAAGGCCCTGGGGCAGAAGCATTCTTACGGATCCGTGCGTAAAGGGAAGGGAGTCCTTGCGGGACTTCTGGCGGCGGGAGTTTTATGTGCCGCAGTGATCTGTGCGATGCTCCTTCCGAAGATAATCAGGAAGAAAGTGACATTCTCAGATCCGCTTCTGGAGAGCGCGGTGCGGCTGAACCTGGGACTGGAGGAAGGGGAGAAGCTGACGGAGGATATGCTTCCTCTGGTCACTGCAGTCTATATTGTGGCGGACAAGGCTTACCCGGATCCGGACAGCTTTTATCCGGCGATCAACCAGTGGTATGCGGATGGAAAACCGGTCAGGGGAACTCTTACGACCCTGGAGGAGCTGGAACCCATGACCGGGCTGAAGGAGGTCTGCATCGTTGCCCAGGAGCTGGATGATATCTCCGCTCTTGCGGGTATGAAGGAGATAAGCAAGGTCGAGTTCAAGCACAACCAGATCACGGATATCTCCGTGCTGGCAGGCATGACCCGGCTGACTTCTGTGGGGCTCAATGACAACCCTGTGACGGATATCTCTCCTCTTACAGACTGTCCGGGTCTTGCGTTCCTGGACCTGTGTGATGTCAGGACCTACGATCCGCAGGTGGTGGGGCAGCTTGGCAATTTCGATTATCTGGATCTGTCCAACCCTACCCAGAGCTACAAGTACCTGGGAGCAAAGAGCGTTAAGGCTCTTCATCTTGCCTGGACCGGCCTGAGCGATCTGCATGTGCTGGATGAGGTCGACCGGCTGGAGGAACTGGACATAGCGCATTCATCGGTGACAGACCTGTCGCCTCTGGCGCTCCACAGGGGGCTGAAGATCCTGAATCTGTCTTCAATCCCCGTCAGTGATCTGAGTGTGCTGCTGGAGCTTCCGCAGCTGCAGAGTATAACGATCAGCGAGGATCTGCGTCCGCTGGTGCAGGCACTGGGTGAGGTCTCATTTTCTGTCTATATCGGATAATACACAAAAGTGTCGCAAAACGCCGGAATGTATGCACGGTGCATACCTTCTGGCGTTTTTCTTTTGTTATCATGATTCTTATCAAATACATGTTTAAACACATCCTTCGGCTGCCTTCCGGAAGGCTCTGGAGGTATGCAGACGGAAGATGTAAGTACCGTAGTCAGACAGATCAGATATACAGGAGGATAATCAGATGAAGCATATCAGATCCAGACGTATCCTTGCTGCCGTATCCGCGGCTGCGCTTCTGTTCACTTCTGTTCCTTCAGGCGCTCTTGCCGGAGAATATTCGGAGGAGGAAGCTCTGCTGAGTATGGAGGAAGCAGCACCTGTGGCAGAGGAACAGGAGGAGTTTGATCAGCAGACCGATCTTCCCGGGAGTATTGAAGGAGATGCTGCCGGAGAGATGGATGTATTTGAACCGGAGAGTGAGGAGCAGCTTTGGGAAGATGAGGAAGTCATCCTGATCGATGAGCTTGTGCTGAATGAGGACACAGAAGACCCGGAAATGATCGTCCCCGACGGGATCCGGGAAGAGGACGAAGAGCAGATCCTTCCGGATGTGGAGGAATATATCGAAGCTGCAGAATCCAGTGATCAGGTAATTCTGGAGGTCGCCGGCGTAACGGACAGTCTGACAGTCCCGATCGGCAAGAGCTTCCCTGTAGTCCTGCGCGCGGACAGTCCGATCGAATCGATTCGTGTCGATGCAGGAGACCACTGGTGGTATGGAGGGGACGAGTTTGGCCCGGAGGACCCACATGATGCATGGTTTGAGACAGGGAACTATGTCATGCACGATTCGAGCGGGGGGTATGACGAGCCTGACACTTACCAGTTCTACGCGCAGGTACTTCTTGAGGGCAAGAGTGAGTGGATCACCTCCAATGTGATCCTGATCACTGCTGAGCAGTATGGTGAGACCGGTCCCTTTACATTCAGCCTGGACACGAACCGTGTACCTGTGGGCGGAATGGTAACAGTGAATTATGGAGAAGCTGAGAATGCGGACCATTACTGGGTAGATATCCAGAAATGGTATGAAGCCGACGATGAGCATGACCAGGCTGAATGGGACTGGTACGATCACAGAGGGGATTCGGATCTGCCCGGTACGGCCGGCTTCGGAACGGGAGACATGGAGCCCGGTGACTACCGTATATATGCATCCGCGGAAGGAGAGGGTTATCGGAGAGCGGAAGGAACCTGTAATAATGGTGACCAATACGCGGCGCTTACAGTCACTCCGTCTGAGACCGGAGAAGGGGCTGTATCCCTGTCAGTAGACAAGACGAATCTGCAGACCTGCGAAGATTATAGTTTCTCCATCTATGCGCCTGGTGCTGAATGGATTGAACTGGCGTTTGACTATGATAACCTTGAGGACTGGGATGACGGATGGACAGACGACCGAAACGGAGAGTTCTGGTCAGAAAGACGAAGCTATGGCAGGAGGGGCACCTACCAGCTGGTGGCAAGGGCTCATTACAAGGACAGCACGGGACAGGAATGGACGGTATTGTCTGACCCGGTGACCGTGACAGTAGTGGCTCCGAGAGGTGAGCTGTCGGTCAGCCTTCCGGATGGACTGCCCTCATACCTGATGACAGACAGCACTCTGGCGTTTGAGATGGATATGCCGGAGCAAGCAAGAGACATGGAGATCGAGGTCTGGTATGACAAGGACAACAGGAGAGTAGACCTGTACAGATGGAGATCCTGGGAAGAAGGCTCAGAGCACGCCGCTGTCACCATAACCCCGGAGAAGCTGGAACAGGCAGGAGAAGGGACCGCCATTAAGGTCAGGGTTCGTGCGACTGCATTCGGATACCAAGAGGGGGATGACTACACAGAGATCCCGATCGTCGCTTCTCCAGCGAATGACAAGGTCAGGCTCACCATCATTAAGCCGGACATCGTCTGGGTCAATCAGGATGTACGGATCAAAGTGGAAGCGGTCAACAGTGAAGATACGATCAAGGCCATGCGTATCTGGGATGACGGCGGATACTGGGACTGGGGAAATGAAATCGGCCGATGGAACCATGGAGACTGGTTCGATTCGGACGGAAATCTCAATGTCGGACATTCCTGGGGAAATCCGGGCAGGAAGACCATCTATGCAGAAGTGACATTTGATGAGTATGATGGCGGAGGAGATGACCAGCGTCAGTGGTATACCACGGAAGTTGAGACTGTCGAGGTTATGAGCCGGGGACGGGTCGGAGATTTCACATTCAATCTGAACAAGACCAGTGCCCGCCGTGGGGATCTCGTGCAGATCACTTATGGGGTCGCGGAGAATGCGGACCATTACTGGGTAGATGTTGACAGATGGTATGAAGCGGATGCAGAGCATGACAGAGCCGGGTGGTACTGGTATGATCACTATGCTGATTCCCGCTCTGCAGGAGCGGCATCTCTCAGCACGGCTGATATGGAACCCGGAACATACCAGGTATACGCGAAAGCAGAGGGTGCCGGCTGGGAAGGGCGCGATTCGATCACCGGGCCGCTTGAACTGGTCATCACCAAGTCTGACATACAGGAAGGCACGGTATCTCTGACCGTAGATAAAACCAGCCTGGTCACAAGGGAAAACTTCACATTCTCGGTCTATGCGCCGGGTGCCGACCGGATTCAGGCTGCGTTTGATTTTGATCATACTGACAACTGGAATTATGGCTGGATCGAGGACAACGGAGGCGGTGAATCCTGGGTGCAATCCAGAAGTTATGGCGATACCGGGATCTATACGCTGAAGGCGCGGGCACATTATCCTGCCGGCAACTGGGTGGAATCAGATCCGGTGACGATAACGGTCACTTCCCATAAAGGCACGATTGTTGCAAGCCTGCCGGATGACCTGCCCCCTTACCTGACGACACAGAACGATTTCTCATTCCGGGCGGTTATGCCTGAGAATGCGGAACATCTGTCAGTGGATGTATGGCACGATACAGAAGATGGCAGTGACGGTAATCTGTTCAATAGATGGACGGACGATGAGCAGTACATCGATGTCACGATCAGGAAGGAGCAGCTGGCAGCGATTGGCGCCGGAGGATTCGTGAGAATAGCTGTATCGGCTGAAGCTTACGATTATGATGGTACACGTGTTGAGTGCTCGATTCCAGTCATAGAAAAGCCGGATGCAGACAGGCTGGCCATCGAGGTAGATGCAACAGATACCCTGGTCAATAAGGATGTGCGCATCACGGTATCACCAGAACATGCAGAAGATAAGATCCGGGCAGTTCGTTTCTTCAACGGACAGGGATTCTGGGATGAGAGCCGTCCGGATTGGGACAGAAACCAGTTTGACGCCAGTGGAAACTTCAGTGTATCGGAGAACTGGTGGGAAGAAGGCACCAAGAGAGTTTATGCCATGGTAACCTTTGATGAGTGGGATGACCATGCGGATGGAGATGACGGCGGTCGTACATGGTATACCACTGCTGTGATGGAGGTCAATGTCACGAAGCTTGGTGATACCGGTCAGTTCACCTGCAGTCTTGACAGTGAAAGTGTTGTCCGGGGCGGACTGGTTGAGGTGACCTTCACAGAGTCAGTCAATGCGGACCATTACTGGGTCGATATCGAAAAATCGGACGGAACGTGGTGCGGACATAAGGCGGACAGGATCGGTGAGCCGGGAAGCGCCAGCTTCGGTACCGCAGATCTGGAGCCGGGAGAGTACCGAGTCATAGGTAAAGCATCCGGCATCGGATACGAAGGCTGTGACGCGGACGAAGTTTGTCACCTGACTGTGACAGACAGTGATACACCGGAAGGAAAAGTTGCTGTCAGTGTCAGTAAGACAGAACTTGATACATCAGAGAACTTTGCAGTTTCAGTCCTTGCACCCGGAGCTAAGTGGATAGAACTCTTCTATGATTATCAGGGTGAAGGAGACTGGCAGAACTGGAGCAGCTTCAGGAGAGGAGAATCCCTCGAAGAACAGAATAATTACGGACACTCTGGAGTCTATTCTCTGGCGGCAAAAGCACACTATTTTGAAGTAGACGGGAATGGAAACCCGATAAGCGAAGAGGTCATTAAGACTTCTGAACCCATCAAGCTGACCGTAGCTGCACCCAATGGTGCACTTTCTGTCAACCTGCCGACCAACCTTCCTGCGAAACTGTCCGAAGGAGAAGATCTGACATTTACGGTTCAGAAACCGGAAAAGGCAGACTTTGTCCAGGTACGTGTATCATATGATCCGGACGACCCTGATGCAAACAGAACCATCTTCGAGGATTGGATTGATGAGAACAGCTCCGTTATAACGGTTCTGGCTGACAAACTATCTGTTGTAAAAGAAGGAAAACTCGTCTGGGTACGGATCTATGCCAATGCACCGGGATATGATGATGCCGATGTATCTGCAGGAATACCGATGGTTCCGGGTGCAGATACGGAAAAGCTGACGCTGACCGTGAATGAAACCAATGCAGAGGTAAATGAACGTATCAGAATAAAAGTTTCACCCAGGAATGCCGGGGATTCAATCCAGGCAGTCCGGCTCTGGACCGGCAGAAGGTATTTTTCCGGTGAAGATGAGATTGCTCGGGATGAGGAAGACTGGTTCGAGGATGGCAGCTTCGTAGCTAACCCGAGGTATAACGCCCCGGGAACCTATTCAGTATTTGCACTTGTTACTTTTGATCCACGAAATGACAGCGGAGAGGATACACGTATCTGGTATACGACGGAAACCGTCAAGATCAATGTGACCAGCCAGGGAGATGTGGAGTCGCCTGTCTTCACACTGGATAAGACCAGAGTAAGCCCGGATGAAACGGTGAAGGGAACTGTAGAGAGTGTTACTAATGCTGCTGAGTATTGGCTGCAGTGTGAGAAATGGTATGAAGCGGATAATGACCATCAGGAGGCAGGATGGTACTATGAGGATCAGGCAGAGACAAAAATAAATGTAGAAGAACTGGAGAGTTTTGAACTTCCGATGGAAGTATTATCCCCTGGTGATTATCGCCTGTACTTATATGTGCTGGGCGAGAAGGGCTATCAGGGCTGCGATGCAAATAACGGCGAGCCTGTTGAGTTGAAGATCCGTGACCCGTGGATTGAGGAAGAGGAGGAAGCTGCACTTGAGGAACTCAAGGCAATCATTAACAGTCTCCCATTTACAGCAGGTACCGCGGATGAAGCGTCCGTAAACAGAGCCCTGGAGATCCTGAACAGCCTGAACGATGCCCAGACAGTATATCTTGGCGGAGAAGACGCCGTCGAAGCTATTGCGGCAGTTGTCAATACCGCAAAGGATCAGGTGGATCATGCGAAGGCAGATGCTGTCAGTGATCAGCTCAACGCACTGAATCCGAATGCCGGCCTGGCGGACCAGGCGACTGTGGAGGCAGCCCGCAGGGCCTATGACAGTCTCACGGAAGACCAGAAGAGATATGTGAGCCCGGATGCCCTGAACAGACTGACTAGCGCAGAAGCATCCGTGCAGGCTGCCAGAGAAGCGGCAGAGGCAGCGGCAAGAGCAGCGGAGGAGGCAGCGGCAAGAGCGGCTGCGGAGGCAGCACAGAGAGCAGCGGAGGAGGCGGCGGCCAGAGCAGCGGCAGAGGCGGCAGCGCAGGCGGTCCGGGAGGAGATCACGATCTCCAAAGCTCCGTCAGGCGTGAAGGCAGCAGCTTCGAAGAAGGGCAAAGCTACTGTAACTTGGAAGAAGTTCAAGCAGACCAAGAAGACCAAGGCAATCTGGAAGAAGGTGAAACAGGTCGAGATCCAGTACAGTACAGACAAGACCTTCAGCACAGATGTGGTCAGCAAGAAGGTCGGCAAGAGCAAGACAAAACTGGTCGTTAAGAAACTGAAGGCAAAGACAACGTATTACTTCCGGGTCAGGTACATCGAAGGACCGCTCAAAGTCTCCAAATGGAGCGCGGTCAAGAAGGTGAAGGCGAAAAAATAAACACAGCTGATCTGCAGCGGATGACAGCAGCATCGGTATAACGAGGGGGCCGGCGCACGAAGGTGCGGCGGTCCCCTCGATTCTGAATACCGCATTTATGGCATGTGGTTGCGCTCATGGAGACTATCAGTTAAAATGAACGGCGGAAATACGAAGCTTATTTCATTGATGCTGAAGATATTGAAGAGAGGAACAGACATCATGTCTCTGGTACAGAACAGAATCGTAGTGAAGGTCGGCACATCCAGCCTGACCAATGATATCGGCAACACGAACCTGCGCGCCTTCGATAAGCTTGCGCTCGTACTGAGCGATATCGCAAACATGGGATATCAGGTCATCCTGGTCTCCTCCGGTGCGATCGCAGTGGGCTCAAGCAAGATGGGTCTGAAGAAGAAGCCGGAATCGATGCGCATGAAGCAGGCGGCCGCCGCCGTCGGCCAGTGCCAGAACATGTTCCTGTATGACAAGTTCTTCGGAGAATATGGTCATACGATCGCGCAGATTCTCCTGAACGCGGCGGATATCGAGCAGGAAGAGAAGAAGGAGAATCTGACGAATACCTTCGAGGCTCTTCTGGAAAACGGGATCATTCCCATTGTAAATGAGAACGACTCTGTCAGCTATACGGAGATCGAGTCCAAAGACCGGCTGTTCGGAGACAATGACATGCTCTCTGCGGTGGTTTCCGTGCTGGTGAGGGCAGAGAGGCTTGTAATCTTCTCAGACATCGACGGGCTCTATGAGGCAGACCCGAGGTTCAATCCCCAGGCAAAGCTGATCCGCAGGATCGAGCAGATCGATGAATCGCTGTATCAGCTGGCGGGAGGCGCAGGATCCAGGCGCGGGACCGGAGGCATGAAGACGAAGCTGCAGGCGGCCGAGCTGGCGACCCGCCAGGGAATTGACGTGACGATCTGCAACGGAAAGAGGCCGGAAGCACTGCATGACATCATACATGGGATCCCGGCGGGCACACTGTTTACCGGAAAGAGGGCTCTGTAAGATGGGTACAACGAGTTATGCCGCAAGGGCAATGCTTCTGGGGGGATTATCCGCGGCAGCCGCGGCAGCAGGAGGCGGGAGCATGTATCTTGCCCGCCAGATTGCGAAACCAAAGGGAAAGACACTGGCCCAGGAGAGAGACTGGGAGATCGAAAATGACCTGTGGGGAGATTTTGATCTGACCCAGCGGGAGTCTTATATCATCTCAGGGATGGACGGCTATCTGCTTCACTGCGAGAGAGTCCTGACAGACCCGCAGAGCCGGAAATATGTGATCCTGACCCATGGATATACATCGAACCGGTATGGAACGGTGAAGTACATCCCCACATACCAGAAACTGGGATACAACTGCATCATCTATGACTGCAGGGATCACGGCGCAAATGAAGAGACGGCCTGCTCCATCGGAAACTTCGAAGCACAGGATCTGCTCAGGGTGATCGAAGACACCTACAGCAGATACGGGGAGGATATAGAACTCGGACTGCACGGGGAATCCATGGGATCGGCAACCTCTCTTGGAGTCCTGAAGTACCGCCCGAAGGTGAGGTTCGTGGTCGCCGACTGCGGCTTCACGAACCTGTATGAGCTGATCCGGGAAGGATACCGGAACATGCATATCGGCTTCATGCTCGAGCCGGTGAATGCGACGCTCAGAAGAGTCTATCATTTTGACCTGAAGGACACATCACCCAGGGACGCGCTGAAGGGGAACCAGGTTCCGATCTGCCTGATCCATGGAAAAGAAGACAAGTTTATCGATCCTTCCAACAGTGAGGAGCTGGCGAAAGCAACTGCGGGCTACTGTGAGCTGCATCTGATCGACGGAGCGACCCATGCCAAGTCGCGCAAGGTCCTCGGGGAGGAGGCCTACACGAAGATCGTCCGGGAATTTCTTGAGAATATTGAGAAGATCCCAGAGCCTGCGGACGAAAATGAATAACTGGAATGCCGTGACTTCTGCCGCAGGGCAGGAGCCGCGGCTTTTTTTTATTTCAGACAGAGTCATGCGATGGTTACAGTTCACAGGTCAGCCAGCATTGCTTCGAGTTTGTGGGCACAATGAAAACACGTTGCCTACCTTCGCTTTGCGGCGGTTGCATTGCAGCCGCTCCCAGCTCCTATAGAAGCGTGGTCGCTTTCGCGGCTGCAGCAACTTGCAAAGCTCAGTCGGCTGCCTATGGTTTTCATCTGTGCCCACAGAACTCTATGCAAATGATTCTGGCTGACCTGTGAACTGTAACATGCGGCGCTTCTTTCATGGTTTAAAGTGTTTACTTTACATGGCGAAAGTGCTATGATGTCACATATGTGTGGCAGGGTCTGCAGCGTATATCCTGCGGGTATGGCAGACCGATGGTGCAGAAGACGGAAACATGGAAGAGAGGAAAAGGGATGGCAGGAAAAGACAGAAAGCGCAGACGCGCGATGTATGACACGATATTGAAGCTGAGTTCCTACGAAGAGTGCTGTGATTTCTTCGATGATCTGTGTACCGGGAAAGAGCTTGAGGCTCTGGAACAGCGGTTCGAGGTTGCCCGGATGCTTGCGCAGGGCAAGGTGTATATGGACATCATGAAGGAGACAGGCGCCAGTTCGGCGACCATCAGCCGGGTAAAACGAGTGTTTTCGGACGGAACCGGCTGTATGGACAGGATGATCAAAGAGTCTCAGGAGAAGGAGTGAGCGGCAATGAGAGAACTGATGCTGGGCAATAAAGCACTTGCCCGCGGTCTGTATGAAGGCGGATGCTGTGTCGCATCCAGCTATCCGGGGACTCCGAGCACAGAGGTTACAGAGGAGATAGCTCTGCTGAGGGAGATCTACAGTGAATGGGCTCCCAATGAGAAGGTTGCCATGGAGGTGGCTTTCGGCGCTGCACTGGCCGGAAAGCGCAGTATGTGCGCGATGAAGCATGTAGGCATGAATGTGGCGGCGGATCCCATGTACACGGCCTCCTACACCGGCGTGAACGCAGGCATGGTGATCGTTGTCGCCGATGACCCGGGGATGCATTCCTCTCAGAATGAACAGGATTCAAGGCATCATGCCATTGCGTCCAAGCTGCCGATGCTCGAGCCCAGTGATTCGGCCGAGGCACTGGCATTTGCAAAAGCGGCCTACGAGCTCTCTGAGGAATATGACACGCCGGTCATCATCAAGATGTGCACCCGCATCGCCCATTCCCAGAGTGTGGTGGAAACGGGAGAGCGTGTCGAAAAAGAGCAGAAGCCCTATGAGAAGAATCCGCAGAAATACCTGATGACGCCGGCCAATGCGATCCGCAGACACCCCATCGTGGAGGAGCGCACCAGAAGACTGACGGAGCTTGGCAATGCCTGTTCCTACAGGGGCGTTGAACTGAACCGGGTCGAGAAAAATGATTCAGAGACAGGTATCATCTGTGACTCCACCTGCTATCAGTATGTGAAGGAAGTGTTCGGTGACAGGGTCAGCATCCTGAAGATCGGCCTGGTCAATCCGCTTCCGACTACGCTGATCCTGGATTTCGCGAAGACTGTGAAGTCGCTGTGGGTCGTTGAGGAACTGGATCCGGTCATCGAGAATCACTGCAAGGCGCTGGGCCTTACGGTCCACGGAAAGGACGTGCTTCCGCTGGAGTGGGAGTACAGTCAGAATCTTCTCAGACAGAAGATGGTCCCGCTGCTGGAAGGCATGGATACGGCAGGCATGGAAGTCCCGGCTTCTGAGAAGCTGGAGGAGACGATCCCGGTCCGTCCTCCTGTCATGTGCGCGGGATGTCCTCACAGGGGTCTGTTCTATACCCTGAGCAGACATAAGGTCCGCGTCATGGGGGACATCGGATGTTATACCCTGGGCGGAGCGGCGCCGCTCTTTGCCATGGACAACAACCTGTGCATGGGCGCTTCCGTCAGTATGCTGCACGGATTCAACAAGGTCTGCAAAGAGGAGTCGGAAAACAATACGGTTGCAGTCATCGGAGACTCGACCTTCCTGCATTCCGGCATGACAAGCCTTGCAGACATCGCATATAACCTGAGCAATTCCACAGTCATCATCCTGGATAATTCCATCACGGGAATGACCGGACACCAGCAGAATCCCTCGACCGGACTGGATATCCACGGGGATCCCTGCGGGAAGATCGACCTGGAGTCCCTGATCCGTGCCATGGGCATACAGCGTGTACGTGTCGTGGATCCCTACGACCTGGCACAGTGCGATGCGGCGGTGAAGGAAGAGCTGGCGGCGGATGCGCCGTCGGTGATCATCTCCAGGAGACCCTGCGCGCTGCTCAAGACGGTGGACCGAAAGCCAGTCGTCCACCAGAAGCCGCTGGTCAATGACCCGGAGAAATGTATCGGCTGCAAAGCCTGCATGAAGATCGGATGTCCTGCGATCAGCATGAAGAATAAGAAGGCTGTCATAGACCGCACCCAGTGCATCGGCTGCGGGATCTGCAGACAGATGTGCAGGGCGGACGCGCTTGTCACCCCAGAAGAGCTGAAGAGAAGAAAGGAGGGCTGACCGTGGAGACTAAAAATATCATGATCGTGGGTGTTGGCGGACAGGGCTCGCTCCTCGCTTCCAAGCTCCTGGGACACCTTCTTCTCACCCAGGGCTTTGACGTCAAGGTATCGGAAGTGCATGGCATGAGCCAGAGAGGAGGATCGGTGGTCACCTATGTGCGTTTCGGCGACCGGGTCTATTCTCCGATCATTGACGCAGGAGAGGCGGACTTCATCGTCTCCTTCGAGCAGCTGGAGGCTGCGCGGTATCTGCCATATCTGAAGAAGGGCGGAAGGATCGTAACCAATACGCAGAAGATCGATCCCATGCCGGTCATCACAGGGGCGGCTTCCTATCCGGAGGACCTGATCTCTAAGATGGAGGAGAAGGGAGCTCTGGTGGATGCCATGGACTGCCTGACTCTTGCCGAGCAGGCCGGCTCCGTGAAGGCCGTCAATATTGTTCTGATGGGCCGCCTGTCAAAGTATTTTGATATCCCGGCGCAGACCTGGAGAAAAGCCATAGAGGAAAGTGTTCCGGAGAAGTTCAGAGAGCTGAACCTGAAGGCATTTGACCTGGGCAGAGGCGAGTAAACGGCCTTAAAGGCCCTGCACTTAAAAGACCTGCAGGGCTTTAAGATATAACAACAGTAATACTGAGAAAGGACAGCACTATGTCAAATGTGAACAAAGCCGCACTGGCACTGGGAACACAGCGTTCGGTGATCCGTGAGCTGTTTGAGTTCGGCAAAAAGAGGATCGCAGAGGTCGGCGCTGAAAATGTATTCGATTTCTCCATCGGCAACCCTTCGGTCCCGGCACCGGACTGCGTAAATGAGACCGCCATCAGACTGCTGAAGGAGATGGATCCGGTGGTCCTTCACGGCTATACAAGCGCCCAGGGAGACGCGGACGTTCGAAAGAAGATCGCGGATTCGATCTTCCGCAGCTTTGATTATAAGATCAGCCCGGACAGTCTCTACATCTGCACGGGAGCTGCCGGCGGACTGTGCGGCTGCCTGAACGGCCTGCTGAACCCGGGAGAAGAGGTGGTCGTATTCGCGCCTTATTTCCCTGAATACAAGGTATTCATCGAAAAGGCCGGTGGCAGGATGCGGCTGATCCCGGCGGACACCGAGCATTTTCAGATCGATTTCGAGCGATTTGAAGAAGCGCTTGGCAGCAATACGAAGGCTGTCCTGATCAATTCTCCGAACAATCCCTCCGGCGCGGTCTATTCCGAGGAGACGATCCGCCGCCTGGCACAGATTCTGGAGGACAAGAGCAAAGAGACCGGAAGCCCGATCTACCTGATCTCGGACGAGCCCTACCGGGCGATCGCCTTTGAAGGGGTCAAAGTCCCCTGGGTCCCGTCTTATTACCGCAACACACTGGTCTGCTATTCCTGGTCCAAGGCACTGTCCCTTCCCGGAGAGCGTCTGGGATATGTGGCCGTCTCTGAAGAGATGGAAGACCACGATGAGGTCTACGCGGCCGTTGCGGGAGCTTCCCGCGCTCTGGGCTATGTCAGTGCCCCGAGCCTGTTCCAGAGAGTCTGCGCTGAGTGTGTGGATGACACCAGCGATATTACCGTCTACGAGACCAACAGGAATATCCTCGTGAAGGGTCTCAGGGATCTGGGCTTTACCTGCGTGGAGCCGGAAGGCACCTTCTACATGTTCCCGCAGACACTGATCCCGGATGACGTAGCGTTCTGCGAGAAGGCAAAAGACTTCAACCTTCTCATTGTCCCCGGAGCCGGATTCGGCTGCCCCGGACACTGCCGGATCAGCTACTGTGTTCCGACACAGCGTGCTGAACGTTCGCTGGATGCATTTGCGAAGCTTGCCGCGTTTTACAAGTAAGAGAATATTGATGTGGAGGAATATGATATGCCTGTAACCGAATTACTAGTCAGAAACGCACGTGAACACGGGGATGAGATCGCCCTGGTGGAACTGAATCCCAGCATGGAGGATCCCCGGAAGCTCTCCTTCAAGGAATACGACCTGGTTCAGCAGACGGTCGCTCATCCGTACCGCCGCGAGATTACCTGGCAGGTATTTGATGAGAAGGCGAACCGTGTCGCCAATATGCTGATCGACCGGGGCGTGAAAAAGGGGGACAAGGTCGCGATCCTTATGTTCAACTGCCTTGAATGGCTGCCGATCTATTTCGGTATCCTGAAATCCGGTGCGGTCGCAGTTCCCTTCAATTTCAGATATACGGCCAATGAGATCTCCTACTGCCTGAGCCTGGCTGAGGTGGAAGTCCTGTTCTTCGGGCCGGAATTCATCAACAGGATTCAGACCAACTCCGACGCGATCGGCGAGGGCAGGCTGCTGTTCTATGTGGGAGACGGATGCCCGGAATTCGCGGAGAGCTACCGCGAGCTGGCAGCGGATTATCCGAGTACGGATCCGCAGGTTCCGCTGACCAACGATGACTTCGGAGCGATCTATTTCTCATCGGGGACCACTGGCTTCCCGAAGGCGATCCTTCACAAGCATCTGTCTCTGTACCAGGCTGCCGAGATGGAGGCTGTCCATCACCGTACGACGAAGGATGACTGCTTCCTGTGCATACCGCCTCTGTACCATACAGGCGCGAAGTTCCACTGGATGGGGTCTCTGTGGACCTGCTCGAAGGCAGTCCTTCTGAAGGGAACCAAGCCGGATGTGATCCTGAAGGCCGCGTCGGATGAGCAGTGCACGATCGTGTGGCTGCTGGTCCCGTGGGCACAGGATATCCTGGATGCCCTCGACCGCGGTGATATCAAACTCTCCGACTATAAGCTCGATCAGTGGAGACTGATGCATATCGGAGCCCAGCCGGTTCCGCCGTCACTGATCCGTCACTGGAAAGAATACTTCCCGGATCATCTGTACGATACCAACTATGGCCTGTCCGAATCCACAGGTCCCGGCTGTGTGCACCTTGGCCTTGACAACATCCACAAAGTCGGTGCCATCGGCGTTCCCGGATACCGCTGGGAGTGCATGATCGCTGACGAGAACGGCAATGCGGTGAAGCAGGGCGAGGTCGGCGAACTCTGCGTCAGGGGCCCCGGCGTCATGACCGAGTATTTCAACAACCCCGAGGCGACTGCGGAAGTGCTGAAGGATGGGTGGCTGTATACCGGCGATATGGCGATGCAGGACAGCGATGGATTTATCTTCCTGGTCGACCGCAAGAAGGATGTTATCGTATCGGGCGGAGAGAATATCTATCCGGTCGAGATCGAGAATTTCCTCGAGGAGCATCCGAAGATCAAGGATGTGGCAGTCATCGGTATGCCGGATAAGCGCCTGGGCGAGATCACAGGAGCGATCATCGAGCTCAAAGAAGGCATGAAATGCACTGAGGATGAGATCAACCGTTTCTGCGCGGCGCTTCCGCGCTATAAGAGACCGAAGCAGATCATCTTCGCGGATGTCCCGAGAAATGCTACGGGCAAGATCGAGAAGCCTGCTCTCAGAAAGCGCTACGGTGTAGAGAATCTGGTAGCGAAGGAAAACCAGTCCTGACAGGAGGAGTGTGCGGCAGAGCAGCGTAAGGCTGGCAGGGAGGAATACAGAATGAAGAGATGGCAGCGCATGCGTGCGTGCGGGATCATACTGGTGTTATTCACACTGATCATGACCGGGATGATGGCAGCACCGACATGCGCTGCCATCTATAATTTCCCCTACCCTTCGGCCGAGAATAAGAAGGGGCTGATGGCCGGCGACGGGATGGTGGAGGATGTTCTGGAACTGAATATCAACCACGCCACATTTAATTTCCCGATCACGCACATGATCGCTTACAAGTCTGAACGCAATTCGTCAAGCTCCTATTCGATCAAGTATAAAGGAAAGAGATACTGGTTCAGGAAGGAGCATATCCACGCCTGGGACGCAGTGCTGAAGCAGCTGAAGAAGAACAACATCATTGTCACAGGTATCCTTCTGGTCGACAAGCGCTCTGACCTGAAGAATCTGATCTATCCGTCCGCGAGAAATAAGAAGGCCGGCTATTATATGTGGAATATGGACGGGAAAAAGAACCAGCGGCAGATCGAAGCCGCGATCAGGTTTCTCGCAAAACGGTATACGAACAGTAAATACGGCAGGGTGACCGGCTGGGTCGTCGGCAATGAGATCAACAGCGCTTCTGCCTGGAACCGGGCGGGAAATGTCAGCTTTTCGCAGTATATGGATGCCTATGCCCGGATGTTCGAGAGAAGCTCCGATATCATCCACGGCGTCTATTCGAATGCAAGGCTGTACATTCCGCTGGATCATTTCTGGAATATCAGCTTTGGCGGGAGCGAGACCTACAGGGGAAGAGAATGTCTGGAGGCCTTTGCTGCACGTATGCAGCGCGACGGTTACAGATGGAACCTGGCCTATCATGCCTACAACGGGGATATGAACCAGCCCTCGATTACGGCAGCGCAGAAGTACGGCACAACAGATACCCTGGATACGCCGATCATCACGATGAAGAACCTCGGCGTACTGACAGAGTATATCCGGAGCAGATACGGGACAGGCACACGCATCATACTGAGCGAGCAGGGGTATTCCTCCACCTATATGGGACGCAGTGAGACCGGACTGCAGAGTGACGCTGTCGCTCTGTCCTACTACCTGGCGCTGGCAGATCCCATGGTGGATTCATTTGTCTACTACTCCCATCTGGATCAGACCTTTCTGAAGAAGGCAGGCTCAAGCTACGGGCTATGGAACGTGTCAAAGAGTGATAAAGCGACCTCCAGAAAACCATCCTGGTCTGTGTTCAAGTACATGGATACGGACCTGAGCAGCCTGGTCCTGGATCAGGCCCGCAGAACGGCGCAGAGTATGACCGGGAAGCAGGTGTCCGCGACCCGGACGATGATGCAGGGAACGCTGACATCCTGCGGACGCTATAAACTGAAGAAGAAGCTGGCAAAGGGATGGAAGAGCCTGGGCGCAGTCAGCTCTCTCAGCCGGTCCGGAGGAAGCATCACACTCAGGAGGGACCCCTCCAGAAACAGCAATGTGTACTGGGGGATTCAGAAGACCTTCAAAGCAATGAATGTCTCGTCCTGTCCGCGCCTCTTTCTGACCGTGCGCGGCGGTCGGCTCACCAGTGGAAAGACAGAGCTGCTGGTGCGGGTCTTTGCCGGCAGCAGGAACGTCTATGAGGCATCTGCGCAGATCCGCGGAAGTAAAAAACAGTATCTTGTGACCGACCTTCAGGGCTGGAAGTACAGTTCCGGGATCACGAAGATCCAGATCCTGATCAAGCGTGAGTCGGGAAACTGGAAAAAGGGAGCCGGCGTGGTACTGGAGAATATAGGATTCAGATAGGATCCAGACAGGATCCGGATAAAAATCCCCCGTATGGGGGATTTTTTGCTTGCATTTTTATCACAGTGTGATAATATATTCACATGCGCGCTTTAATGGTTTAAAGCGTCTATACATGAATGCGTTCATGCACAAAAGTAATTAGCAACAGCAAAGAGGGAGAATGAACCATGGCAATCAAGATTGTGTTTCTCATCATTTTCTTCGTGGTTATGATCATGATCGGCATCATGACACGGAGAAAGGCAAACAGCGTTGACGGCTTCGTACTCGGCGGCAGATCCGCAGGTCCCTGGCTCACGGCATTCGGCTACGGCACGTCCTATTTTTCTGCGGTCGTGTTTGTCGGATATGCCGGGCAGTTCGGATATAAATACGGAATCTCGGCGACCTGGGCCGGTATCGGCAACGCGGTGCTGGGATCCCTGCTCGCATGGATCGTCCTGGGACGCCGTACAAGAGTCATGACAAAACATCTTGATTCCCGTACCATGCCGGACTTCTTCGGCAAGCGTTTCGACAGCAGCAGCCTGAAGGTAGCTGCCGCGCTGATCTCATTTGTCTTCCTGATCCCCTATACATCCTCTGTCTACAATGGTCTGTCCAGACTGTTCCGTATGGCATTCAACATCCCCTATACGACCTGCGTCATCGTGATGGCGGCTCTGACCTGCGTCTATGTCGTTCTCGGCGGCTACATGGCAACGGTGGTAAATGACTTCGTTCAGGGTATCATCATGCTGTTTGGCATCTGCGCCGCCATACTGGCAGTGATCAACAGCAACGGCGGTTTCATCCAGGCGCTGACCACGCTGTCCGCCTATGAGAGTGATCTGGCAGTTACAGAGGGCATGAAGGGAGCATTTGTATCCTTCTTCGGACCGGACCCGCTGAATCTGCTCGGAGTCGTGGTCCTTACCTCTCTTGGAACCTGGGGCCTTCCCCAGATGGTCGGCAAGTTCTATGCGATCAAGGATGAGAAGGCGATCAAGGCAGGAACGATCATCTCGACCTTCTTTGCGATCGTGGTCGCCGGCGGATGCTATTTCCTGGGCGGCTTCGGACGTCTCTACAGCGAGAACCCCGCGATCTACAACGCGGACGGATCTGTCGCTTACGACGCCATCGTTCCGACTATGCTGTCCGGACTTCCCGATATCCTGATCGGAATCGTGGTCGTGCTGGTCCTGTCAGCATCCATGTCCACGCTTTCTTCGCTGGTACTGACATCGTCCTCCTCCGTTACCCTCGATCTGATCGCTCATTTCAATACGAAGATGGGAGAGAAGAAGAAGCTGGTCACCATGAGAGTGCTGCTGGTATTCTTCATCATCCTCTCTGTCGTACTGGCTCTGAATCCGCCGACATTCATCGCCCAGCTGATGGGCTATTCATGGGGCGCTCTGGCAGGCTCCTTCCTTGCTCCGTTCCTGTACGGCCTGTACTGGAAGAAGACGACCAAGGCATCGGTATGGGCATGCTTTGCGGCCGGAGTCGGCATCACGCTTGCCAACATGATCTTCCACTTTATCAAGAGCCCGATCAACGCCGGGGCATTCACCATGCTGATCGGTCTGGTGATCGTACCGGTGGTCTCGCTGGTAACACCGAAGCAGGATACTTCGAGAGTAGACGATATCTTCTCCGGATACGAGGAGACGATCACCATCAAGAAGCAGTACAGCCTCGTGGAGGAATCAGAAGAGGAATAAGAACGCGAAAAAGACTGATTTGTTTGAACAATTCAAACAATTTATGCGGTATATGGAAATATTAACAGAGTACTTTTAGTCACATTGCACAAAATAATTGAAATTATATGATATTTCATATTACATACATTGAAATATCAGACGAATGGCGCTATAATACAGCTAAGGTGGTTGTACGGGAAGCCATTCATAAGACGATAACGGGTCGGTGGGATCCGTCTAATCTGTGTGTTACTATGACTTTCTGGGGGCAGCGCTGGCTGCCCCCATTATTCTCCCACCCAAAGTTCTGTGGAGGCGGCTTCGTACGCCTTCACAGGACAATAAAGGGTGGGAGGCTTTTAAGCGCGGCACCATATGGTTGTTAACGCGCGCGCGGGAGACCCGGCTGCGGGACAGGTTCTGTCTGTTCTGTCAGCCGGGTCTTTATTTGGTGGACGGGATACCAAAATATGATACAATGACTGCAATCTGGTTTATCCAAAGAAACACTACGGATACTTCATGGAGGTAATTAGTATGAAGAACCGCTGGAGCAGACTTCGTTATACGCCTGTGCTTCCCCTTGGCCGGGACGGCAGACTGGTCACTGCGTCAAAAGAGCATCTGGAGCTGTCGCGGGCAGCCGCAAGTGAGGGGATGGTGCTTCTGAAAAATGAAAACCATGTGCTTCCCCTCGCAAAGGGCGCAAAAGTCGTGCTGTTCGGCAAGGCAGCTGCGGATTATGTAAAAGGAGGCGGCGGGAGCGGTGACGTGACCGTCCCCTATGAGCGCAGCCTGATCCAGGGACTTGGCATCAAGCAGAAAGAGGGAAAGGTCGAGCTTCTGGCATCGCTGACAGAGTTTTATGAGAAAAATGTGCAGGAGCAGTATGCCCTGGGCGTGGAGAAGGGAAAGGCGGCCGAGCCGGAGATTCCCCCGGAGCTTCTGGAGGAGGCCAGGGCCTTTACCGATACCGCAGTCCTGTCGATCTGCAGGTTCTCGGGAGAAGGAGATGACAGGAAGGCGGAGGATTACTGCCTTACGGATGCGGAGCGCAGCCTGATCGGGATTGTCACGGAGAATTTTGCCAGGGTGATCGTTGTCCTGAATATCGGCAGCGTTATGGAGACCGGATGGATCCGGGATGACAGCAGGATCAGCGGGGCTCTGCTCGCGTATCAGGGCGGCGTGGAAGGCGGCCTTGCCGCGGCGGACATCCTGACAGGAGACGTGAATCCGTCCGGACATCTGTCGGATACCTTCGCGCGGTCTCTGGAGGATTATCCCTCTGCAAGTTCATTCTGCGAGTCAGAGGACTATGTGAATTATACAGAGGATATCTATGTCGGATACCGGTACTTTGAGACGATCCCCGGTGCCCGGGACAAGGTGGTGTATCCCTTCGGGCACGGTCTGTCCTACTCGGAGTTTCTGATCAATCCGGTGTACTGCACCCAGGCCGGCAGCGACGTTGTCATGAGCGTCAAGGTCACGAACCTGTCCGAGATGCCGGGCAAAGAGGTGGTACAGGTCTACGCGAAGCTGCCGCAGGGAAAACTCGGGAAACCGGCGCTGACCCTGGTATCCTTCGCAAAGACAGGCATGCTGGGCTGCGGCGTGTCCCAGTCCATCGATATGTCCTTCCCGGTCCGTATGCTGGCCTCCTATGACGATCTGGGGAAAGTCTGCAGATCCTCCTGGGTCATTGAAAAGGGCGATTATGAATTCTATGTGGGGGACAGCGTCCGGAATCTGACGAAAGTCCTCTATACCTGGAAGGTTGATGAAGACATCGTGGTGGAGCAGCTGGAGGAGAGATGCGCCCCGCATAAACTTTCAAAGAGGCTTCTGGCAGACGGGACATACGAGGATCTTCCAGAGAGCGAATACGCGAAGCGCACTGTGGGCCTTGAGCCGCTGCCTGACCTGGAGAATGACTACCCTCTGCCGGAGACTGCCGCGATCTGCGGCGAACAGGTATCCTGGGCTCCCGGAGTGAAGAAAACAGGAATCGCCTTTGACGAGGTCGCGGACGGCACGCATACGCTGGAAGAATTCATGGACCAGCTGACTGTGGATGAACTGATCTCTCTGACAGGCGGACAGCCCAATACCGGAGTGGCCAACACCTTCGGATGGGGGAATCTCCACAGATACGGGGTTCCGAACGCCATGACCGCAGACGGAGGCGCGGGACTGCGGGTCGAGCCGCAGACCGGGGTGAAGGCAACTGCCTGGCCCTGCGCAACGCTTCTTGCCTGCACCTGGGATAAGGATCTGCTTGAGCGGATCGGCGCGGCGGCTGCGAAGGAAGTTAAGGAAAATAACCTGTGCGTGTGGCTTGCCCCCGCCATCAACATTCACAGAAATCCATTGTGCGGACGTAACTTTGAGTATTATTCCGAAGATCCGCTTCTTGCCGGGCTGTGCGCCGGGGCTGTGGTGCATGGAGTCCAGAGTCAGAAGATCGGAGCCTGCATCAAGCACTTCTGCGTAAACAATAAAGAGACCAACCGGAGGAACAGTGATTCCAGAGTCAGTGAGAGAGCACTCAGGGAGATCTATTTGAGGGCATTTGAACTGATCGTAAAGAGAGAGCGGCCCTGGGCAGTCATGTCTTCCTACAACCTGCTCAACGGGATCCACACCTCGGAAAACCGGGAGCTGCTTACAGGCATCCTGCGTGATGAGTGGGGCTTTGACGGGGTGGTGTCGACAGACTGGTGGAATACCGCGGAGCACTATCTGGAACTGAAGGCGGGAAATGACATCAAGATGGCCGCCGGCTATCCGGGCCGGGTCAAAGAGGCATATGAGAAGGGGCTGATCAGCCGTGAAGAGATCGCGCGAAACGCCCGCCGCGTACTGGAACTGCTCCTGAAACTGGAGTAGAATAGGCCGGTGCGGAGTGCCTCCGTACAGCTGACACCCGATGCTATGATCACAGTAAGAGGAATTACAGAATGGCAAAAGCCAAAACAATCGAACAGATCCTGAGGGAGAACGCTTTAGCCTTTGCTCCGAATATGGAAGAACACTATATGGCTGAGCTGGAGAATATATGGAACGAGGCCTGCAGAGAGAGCGGGGGAGAGGTGACGGATGCCCAGATCGATGAGTACCTGAAGGTGCTTAAGAATATGGGGCTTGCCATACCGGTCCACAAGGAGAACATCGAGCGGGAGAAGTCCAGAAAGAGCAGTGTGACGCCGGATCCGGAGATCCTGAAGATGCGCAAGATCATCCAGGATGAGAAGGCGGCGGATCTTGCCGCCAGGAGAGCCTCGAAGAAAGCCAGAGAGATCTCAAAAGTCTCAGGCCCGGGGATCGCGGGCTGCGGCCCGATGATGTTTACCGGAGACGAAGGAGAGGCAGTCAGCAGTGACAATAAGCCGGATCCGGATGAGGTGTACCGCATCTTCCCGGTCCAGAGCAGGACAGACCTTGGGCATACGGTGTTCCTGATCCTGGATATCCCTGAGGGAACAGAGGTTCCTCACAGGATCGCGGGCGGGTTTACCAATCCGGAGAGAAGACTCGCCTTTGAATACTATGACGGAGGCGAGAGGCACCATATGTCAAGACTTGACATGAGCGGTGCCGATATCCGCTTCCGCAAGATGTTCTCCTGGCTGGGAGAGCATCACATATCCGTCCGGCTGAGCGGGATCACGGAAGGGAATTCATTTCTCGTATACCGCATCAAGGCGGTGGAACCGCCCATGGACGGGGGGAGCCTTCAGCCGATGGAGGACAACCTGCTCCAGTATATGATCGACCGGATCCGGACCTCGATCCTGCAGGCTCCGGAGGAAGAGATCCCCGAGCAGATGTCGATGAGTGATCTGCCTGACATAATCAACTTCATGGCGTGCTGTGCCGATACGCTTCCTGCCAATATCCGCCAGTGGGCAAGGAAGAACATTATGACGGCCGGCATGGACGGCGGAAATGCCGATGAGAAGAGACATGCAAAGCGCGCCCTGTCCATGATGCTGCAGGTGCGCTGGCGGAGCTCTTATTTCGATCCCATCGATCCTGTAGAGGCAAGACGCATCCTCGATGAGGAGCTGTACGGCCTGGAGAAGGTCAAGCAGCGTGTCATAGAGACCATCATCCAGATCAACCGTACGCACACGCTTCCAAGCTACGGCCTGCTCCTGGCGGGTCCTGCCGGAACCGGAAAGAGCCAGATCGCCTATGCGGTGGCGCGGATCCTGAAGATCCCGTCCGCGGTATTCGATATGAGTACGGTCAGAGACCCGGAGGCACTTACCGGAACGCCGCGCATTTACACCAACGCGCGCCCCGGAAGGATCATGGAGGCATTCTCGCTGACCGGAAGCTCCAATATCGTCTTTGTCATCAATGAGCTGGACAAGGCGAACCATGAGGGGCAGAACGGCAA
The DNA here is from genome assembly GCA_902765725.1 of uncultured Lachnospiraceae bacterium. Classification (GTDB taxonomy): domain Bacteria; phylum Bacillota; class Clostridia; order Lachnospirales; family Lachnospiraceae; genus Porcincola. The sequence continues at coordinate 61,582 of CACXAT010000009.1, forward strand.
TCCTGCCGATACTCTGCTGACGTTGCTGGATAACCTGGGCTTTACAGATAACTATATGGAATGCCAGATTCCGACGGGCGGCGTCTATCCGATCGCGACAGCCAACAATAAGGATCAGATCTCTGATCCGCTGATCACCAGGTTCGCTGTCATTGATATACCGGATTACACGCCGGAAGAGAAGAAGATCATCTTCCGGGATTATTCTCTGCCGAAGGTTCTGCGCAGGATGGGGATGCGGCCGGAGGAGTGCCGGATCACACCGGACGGCGTGGAGGCTGTCATCGATCTGTACAGAGACAGGCCCGGCTGCCGTGACCTGGAACAGTCCGCAGAGCATCTTGCCGGGCACGCCCTGTATGAGATTGAGACGCAGGGAGTCCGGGAAGTGGAATTTGACGGGAATCGTGTAAGGGCGCTGCTGCGCGGATAGATAAAAATCACATTTTCGTCATATTTTATGCGTAGAATTTGGTTGAAAATTCCTATTCTGTTGATATAATGTAACAGGGTGGGATATAAATCGTGGAAGGTGACGGGATGTAATTCTGGAATCTGTTGTAGGGGTGCAGCAATTATTAAGCGTGATTTCCACCTACAGTCCGGCGAGGGACGCAAAGTTCCCGCCGGATTTTTTATTTACGGAGAGGGCTCTATGGTGAAAAAGAGTATACGGCAGAATGAGTATATCCAGCAGGATGCCCAGGAGGATGACTGGGCAGAAAAGATCATTGAGAGAGCAGAGGCCATAAAAAAAATGCAGATGGACCGGTTTTTGTAAACCGGTCCATCTGTTGATTCTGTGTTGCAGATCCTGTGCTGAAGATCCAGTGCCTCGGATCATTCGTACTCGATCGTTCCCGGCGGCTTGGACGTGATATCGTAGAAGACGCGGTTGACATGATCGACCTCGTTGACGATCCTTGTCATCACCTTCTTCAGGACGCTGTAGGGAATCTCCGTCACATCCGCAGTCATGAAGTCTACGGTGTTCACCGAGCGCAGTGCGATGGCATAATCGTAGGTCCGCTCATCCCCCATGACGCCTACGGAACGGACATTGGTCAGGGCGGCGAAGTACTGGTCAGCGCCGCGCTCAAGCCCGGCTTCTTTCATTTCTTCACGGAAGATCGCATCCGCGTTCTGTACCATCTTCACCTTCTCAGCAGTGATGTCTCCGATGATACGGATACCCAGGCCGGGGCCGGGGAAGGGCTGGCGGAGTACCAGATCCTCAGGAATCCCGAGGTGCAGGCCGACCTTGCGGACCTCGTCCTTGAACAGGTCGCGGAGCGGCTCTATGATCTCCTTGAAATCAACAAGGTCAGGCAGGCCGCCCACGTTATGGTGGGACTTGATCACGGCGGATTCTCCGCCCAGTCCGGACTCGACTACGTCCGGGTAGATCGTTCCCTGGACCAAATAATCGACAGCTCCGATCTGATGAGCCACCTCTTCGAATACCCGTATGAATTCTTCACCGATGATCCGGCGCTTTCTCTCCGGCTCAGTCACACCGGCAAGGCGGACGTAGAACCGGTCCTGGGCGTTGATCCTGATGAAGTTCAGGTCATAGGGACCGTCATTGCCAAATACACTCTCCACCAGATCGCCTTCATCCTTGCGCAGCAGGCCGTGGTCTACGAACACGCAGGTCAGGTTTTTGCCGACAGCTCTCGAGAGAAGAACGGCTGCCACGGATGAATCCACTCCGCCTGAAAGTGCACAGAGTACCTTGCCGCTGCCTACTTTGCTGCGGATCGCCTCGATCTGCTGCTCGGCGAAGTCATCCATTCTCCAGTCACCGGCGCATTCGCATACATCCAGTACAAAATGACTGAGGATCTGTTTTCCGAATTCTGTGTGCAGGACTTCCGGATGGTACTGGATCGCGTACAGATTCTTCTCCACGCACTGGGCAGATGCCACCGGGCAGTTATCGGTATGGGCAGTAACCTCAAAACCGGGAGCAAGCTGGGAGATATAGTCATTGTGACTCATCCAGCAGGTCATGGTAGAGGGGAATCTCTCATAGAGCGGTGAGGGGACCGGATCCAGGATGACTTTTGTCCTGCCGTACTCGCGCTCCGGCGCGCGCTCGACTTTGCCCCCCAGTACATGCATCATGAGCTGGGCTCCATAGCACAGACCAAGGACCGGAATCCCCATTTCAAAAAGTTCCTTCGGCGCGCTGGCAGCGCCTTCCAGATAGACACTGTTCGGACCTCCGGTGAGAATAATGCCTTTTGGATTCATTTCACGGATCTTGTCCAGCGGAGTCTTGTAGGACCAGATCTCGCAGTAGACCTGGCATTCCCTTACCCGCCTGGCAACCAGCTGGTTATACTGACCGCCGAAATCGATAACGATCACTTTCTCCTGTTGTATTGTATTCATAGGCAATCCTTTCATGTGACGTACGATATGCAGAGAGTTTAGCATTATTTCAAAAGTATGTCATCAGGGTATGCTATACATAATCTGTCTTGTACACTTCTGTCCGGATTGACACGGTCTGCAGGCATGCATATGATGTATGCACTGAAGCAGGACAGTTACACGAGATAGAAAGGATAATCACTGACATGTTCCAGGACATTGCACCCTATGTCTTTCACAATGAATACGGCAGCCCGCAGCCTGAGGATGACGATATTCTGATCGTCCAGAAGGGACGGGATATACTGGTAAGCCAGGAGGGCAGTGAGCGGACGCTTCCTGCGGTATCGCAGGTCAGAGCCGTATGTCCGCAGGCAGCGCAGCAGGCCTGGTATCTTCTGAGCATTGATCAGAAGCATTTTTTCTGTACGGATGTCCAGGTTCCGGAGGCGGATGGTCTTGTCTATTCCAGTGTTATGGGTCTGCGGGATATGGATCCGGGTTATATGGGATTCGGCGGTTCTGTGAGCTGGCAGCTTGCAAGCTGGTATGACCTTCACAGATTCTGCGGGCGCTGCGGAACAAAGACGGTGCATTCCGGGAAGGAGCGCGCGATCATCTGCCCTGAATGCGGTCATACTTATTACCCCAGAATCTCCCCTGTGGTGATCATAGCCATTGTAGACTCGGATAGGATACTGCTGACCCGCTACAGCCGCGGCGGCTACCGGAGACATTCTCTGGTTGCCGGATTTGTTGAGATCGGAGAGACGCTGGAGGATGCGGTCAGAAGAGAGGTCATGGAGGAAGTAGGCCTGCAGGTCAAAAATATCCGCTACTGCGAGTCACAGCCATGGCCATTCTCCTCATCCCTGATCGCAGGATTCTTCGCGGATGTAGACGGAGATCCGACGGTCCATCTGAATACAGATGGTCAGGATGAACTGGCAGAAGGTGTCTGGGTATCGCGGGACGAGCTGGTGCTGGAGGACAGCGGCATGTCTCTTACCTGGGATATGATACGGAAGTTCAAAGAGAATCATCCGATCTGTACGGCAGGCCGCTGACATGCTGTAGGAAAATAACGGAAATGGCGGCAATCTGTCTGTGTATTTTGGAACAATCATGCGTTGTGTGCAGGCAGTACGGACAGTTATAATAAAGAAAGCAATTGATTTCATGGGATACGCATCCCGTCTTGAAGTTCATCTAAGGAGAATAAGCAATGACTGAGAGAAGACCTGACAATATGGAAAGGATCACCACCCCTGCTCTTGCGCAGGCATTTATTGAAGAACAGGTTAAAGAACTCCGCGCTCAGATCGGAGACAACAAGGTACTGCTGGCCCTGTCCGGAGGCGTTGACTCTTCAGTGGTTGCGGCACTCCTGATCAAGGCGGTCGGAAAGCAGCTGATCTCCGTTCATGTGAATCACGGCCTGCTTCGCAAGGGAGAACCGGAGCAGGTTATCAAGGTGTTCCGCGATGAGATGGATGCGAATCTGATCTATGTGGACGCAGTGGACCGTTTCCTGGACAAGCTGGCGGGCGTCAGCGATCCGGAGCAGAAGAGACATATCATCGGTGAAGAGTTCATTGACGTGTTTGCAGAAGAAGCCAGAAAGCTGGACGGCGTGAAGTTCCTGGCACAGGGAACCATCTGGCCGGATATCCTCGAGAGTGAAGCCGGTGTCAAGGCGCATCACAATGCAGGCGGACTTCCCGCTGATATCGCGGAGCGCTTCGAGCTGGTAGAGCCGGTCAAGATCCTCTTCAAGGACGAGGTCCGCATGGTAGGCAAGGAACTGGGCCTTCCGGACAACATGGTATTCCGTCAGCCGTTCCCGGGCCCGGGCCTTGGCGTGAGATGCCCCGGCGCGATCACCCGTGACCGTCTGGAAGCAGTCCGTGAATCTGACGCGATCCTTCGCGAGGAATTCGCGAAGAACGGCCTGGAGGGCAAGGTATGGCAGTACTTCACTGTTGTTCCGGACTTCAAGTCCACCGGCGTCAAGGACGGTAAGAGAACCTTCGACTGGCCCTGCATCATCCGTGCGATCAACACGACCGACGTCATGGAAGTCACGGTAGAACACCTTCCGAATGAACTGATGGATCACCTTGTGAATCGCATCATTGCAGAGGTACCGGGAATCAACAGAGTCCTGTATGACTTCACCCCGAAGCCGCCCGCAACGGTTGAGTACGAATAATCTGAAAAGCCCGGGAGGCCGCTAAATAAGCGGCCTCCCGATTTTCATGTCACTAAAATGTCAACAATAATCCAGAATTTGGATTTCCCGCACATCATTTTCTGAAGGCAATCTCTTCCTTCAGATCTATCTCATAGGTTTTCAAATCCGCTTCATACTGCGTTTCAAACATCTGAATATCCCAGTCATTTTTGCGTTTGTCAGCTTCATAATTCTGCAGTTTTACAATAGTTGAATAGATTCCGGAAAGGGGAGACAGCCTCAGACAATAGGAGAGCTGTGTCCCTTTTTCATTGGTCAGCAGCGAGGTGGTTACAGGCATTCCATATGATTCCAGAATTTGCAGCTGATAAAGAAAACCGGCGAACGCCTGGTATATTTCATTGTTTTCTGCAGACATCAGCTGTGCGACCAGGAAGGTTAATACAAGTGCGCTGTCTCCAACGCCGAAGAGCATGGTTGAAACGTCAAAGTGAATACCACAATGGATCATGTGTCGTAGCAACTCAACAAATTCAGACAGAAAGACAACCGGTTTCTCATTACTGGCAGCTTTTTGAACAAACGGATTGTAAAAAGCATTCAGAGAACTGAGCTGTTCATCCCAGTACTGCCTGTTGTCTCTGGGGAAGCGTGCCTTCCAGCGCTCGTACTGTTTTAAAGACTCTTCGTCGACGCTTCCGTCAGGATTGAAAGTGCTTTTTCTTTTACTGAACCATGTGTATAAATAGCTGAGCAGTAAAGCTTGGTCTTTGTTTTTGTTATCAAAGCATAAACATGTTCTTTCCTCAGTCCGTTCGACTGTCATGCCGAATTCTTCTTCAAACAGGAACAGCACCTGCATCACATCTTCAAGGCTTTTTATATCGATATCGGAGAGAGCGGACAGATCCACATCAAGCGCTTCCGCCAGTTTTTTGCGTATATCATCCTTCGGGGCCATCAGATCCCTTTCATATTTACGTATCCTGGAATCAGCCGTGGCAGCGGAAAATCCGGCCATTATCCCGAGATCTTTCTGCGTCAGATCATTCATGATCCGGTATTTACGTATCTTTTCTCCAAGTGTCATATCCTGCCTCCATTTATTCAGTTAACGGGAAATACCATACCAGCAATTAGCAAGACGATATTTATACCTTTGTCTATGTAGATGAAAGAAATGATGTCTATATCATAACATGATAGTCATAAAAATGGAACAAGAACTCATTATACAGATATAAAAATATGTCTTTCGCTATTGACATACAGTAAAACAGGTCGTATAATGCAGAAAACAGACATATATATATGCCTAATAATAGAAGTAAAAGACATTTATAAAGACAGGAGGGGCGATATGGCAGAAAAGAAATTACCTTTATTTGTCGGCGTAGATACCGTCATATCAGACCTCGGTGTTTCGAGGGCAAAGGCATATGACGTGATCAAACAGCTGAATAAAGAAATGAAGGAGCAGTATCCCAGAGCGATTGTTGTGGCAGGCAAGGTCAACCGGATCTGGTATGAAGAAGCATGCCTGAAGACCGGAACAGGCTGCTGAAGATCATTAGGAGAAAACTACAGGCAGGAGGTGGTTAGATGCCGGTATTGGTAAACAAGACACAGAAGAATTTTACAATGATCAGCAACAATATTTTGCGGGATAAAGAGTTATGTCTGAAAGATCGGGGGCTGCTCTGTACACTCTGTTCGCTCCCGGATAAATGGAACTTCAGTATTGCCGGTTTATGTGCAATCGTACCTGACGGCAAAGAATCTATTACAAACTCCTTAAACCGGCTTGAACAGCTTGGATACCTGATCAGGAGCACGCATAGAGATTCCTCGGGGAAATTCGTAACGGAGATAGAAGTATTTGCAGAGAGAAGAACCATTGCGGCTTTACCGGAACGGGAAACCGGATACGGCACCTCCGTGACGGGTGTTCCCGAACGGGCAAATCGGCTCGGGTCACCCGATGCGGAGAATCCTTTGGAATATAAAACAGATCATAAAAAAGGAAAAGGTAAAAAAGATCATACTCCCTTGGTTTCCAGGGTGATTTTGAGAAATATGCGGTGCCCGTAGGGGAAACGGAGCCCGATTCAATCCGGATCTTGGAGAATACTACGTCAGATAGCCCATATACCCAAACAGTGAATGGTATGACAGTTACCCTGTCTGAGCAGTACTGTAATGAAACAGCACTGTATCTGAGTATGATCCTGAAGACGGAGGATGCTTTCCCGGATACCATGTTGGATCAGAATGGACAGCCGGTTATTGACCTGCTTGGAAGCTCAATGAGATTTAACTACAATCCGGATCCGATCCATCCCGATGCTTATCTGGATGGAGCAATGGTTGATGATCATACCTATGCCGGTGTGCTGCGGGTCAACTTAGATGAGACACTGCGCAGGCCAGTGATTGCTGATAACGTTTCGGAAGGAGAGAAACCAGAAACAGACGGACAGATCACTTATGAGACAATTACGCTGCCGGAGATATCAGAAAGGAATATGAAGATGCAATGGCGGAGGCCGGACTTGGCACGACGGATGATGCGTATGCCTCATTCTCGGAAGAAGAACAGGAAATCGAGGGGGAACTATCTAACCGGATGTGGAATCAGTATGTTCAGAGATATCCGGATGCGGACGAGTATCCCAATCAATATGAAAACTGGTGGGTGGATGGCCCCTGGGAATTTGATTTTGACGTGACTGTAGATCACAGCGAGACCATTTCGGTCAAAGCAAATCGGGAAGGAAACTGCGATATCGGAGAAATCGAGGTAACAAAAACTCCGTTTGAATTAGCTCTGTATTATGATTACAACAAAGCAGCAGAGCACGATTATTTCGTAGCGGTGCTGGATGCGGACGGAGAACTGATGGGCTTCGGTCATCAGGGCGGTTCCACAGATGAACATCCAATCACGGGGCATGATGTATCGGAAGTGACAGTTTATGTATGCGATTATATGGAGTATATGGACGAGTTGAAAGGATACTATTATTCTTCCGACTATGAGGAGAAGGCTAAGGAAAAGACATTTAAACAGCTGTTGGATGAGAGGTGTGTTTACTCTGAAAAAGTGAGCTTCTGATCAATGCCAGCATGTCTCCTGATTTGAATCACATAATGCGGCAGGGCCTGCTTGAATAACAACTGTTCAGGCAGACCCTGTTTTTATATTGACAAGGAGAAAAAGAGGAATTATTATATAGATAATCTATATATAG